>NZ_JAQMUB010000081.1 GCF_028330965.1 Oscillatoria sp. CS-180
GCGCTCGGATGAGCGCGGATGACAGTACTCTCAATTGAGAGGGTTTTCAAAATCAAAGAGGTCCGCAACGGCCCAGCTTAGCTGCCGCCAGACTCCTTTCTGGCTCCAACGGTTGAACCGCTTGAAGACGCTGTTCCACTTCCCACAGTGCGCCGGCAATTCGCGCCACTGCGCCCCTGTTTTGTTGATCCACAAGACCGCTTCAACAAAACGGCGACACTCGCTCTCTTTTCCCACATAAACCTCCGGCATTGCTCGCAGGTTTGAGAGGACTTTTTGCCATTGCGGCTCACATAATTGTACAGAAGGCATCTCTTGCCTCATGGTTACTACTTTTGCAACCCATCGAGTTCAACCTCAAAATGTTAAGATGTCCTAGTGGCCAGTCAATTATTTATTGACGGGTAAAGGCGTTGTAATTTCACCCTGGCATCAGCGGCTGTAAATCGCCAATCTATCCAGGTCTCCTCGTGATTACGATTGTCTTGCCAAGCAGCCACCTCACCCCTCAGGGTGTCTATATCAGCGATGCGTCGGTCCAGACATTGACGCCCCAAAATACTGAGTTCAATTTCGGCCATGTTCAACCAACTGCCGTGTTTGGGGGTATGGCAAAATTCCAAACGACTCAGAATTCGGTGCGCTTCACTCGGCACAAACGCTTTGTAGAGTGAAGCGGGCGAATGGGTGTTGAGATTGTCCTGAATGATGATGAGTTTGTCGGCATGGGGATAATCACAATTCACGAGGGTTTTGAGTAAGTGGGCATAATCGAGCGCTGTGTGCTGCTGTGTCACCGCGACTCGTCGCCACCCCATCATCGGCTCACACACCATAAACAGGTTGGCGGTGCCGTTGCGCTCATATTCGTAGTCAATCCGTTCCGGGTGCCGGGGTTGGGCAGCCATAGGCCGATGGGTTTCTTTCACTAACTGCTTGGTCGCTTCATCAATGCAAATGACGGGGATATCTGGATTGTATGCCGTTTGATAAACGTCTAAAACTGTCTCCATCCGCCAGACAAATTCGGCAATCCTGCTGGGCGGAATCACCCAGCAGGATTGCCGCCAAGGCTGTAGTTTGTTTTTTTGAGTACTTGCCGCACGCTTTCGTGACTCAACTCATCGAGAGAGTCCAGTTCCACCATCCGCTCTGCCAACAGACGTAAGGTCCATCGACCTCGACCCTCAGGAGGGGCACCACAGCGCAAGGCTATCAAGTGAGCTTCGGCTTCACCATCGAGTTTCCGTTTGCGACCTCGACCCGCACGAGGCTTCAGGACAGCTTCTAACCCTTCCTCGACAAACCGTTGTCGCACCCGCTCAATTGTTCTGATGCTGATATCTAGCGCTGCTTTGATATCCTGGTCACGCCAACTCCCCTGAGCTTGTTCAGTATCCGCTTTCAGAAGAATGCGAGCATGATTGATCGTGGCGGCGGCTCGTTTGCCCGTGTGGACAATCTCTTCGAGAGACTGGCGCTCTTCTGCACTTAAGCTCACAACGTACTTTTTCACCATACCCATGCCATGAAGGAGATGCCCTCAATTCTACCTCCTTTACCCGTCATTCTCTATTTGACTGAGCACTAGTAACGCTACCCGGAATTCAAAATTCAAAACTAAGGCAGATAAGCTTTCTCAGTGTTTTGAATGGTGAGCCTATTTCTGCCGCAGTGTACTAGTGGTGAGTCAATTATTTATTGACGGGTAAAGGCGCTGTAGTTTCACTCTGGCATCGGCGGTAGTAAATCGCCAATCGATCCAGGTCTCCTCATGATTGCGCTCATCCTGCCAAGCCGCGACCTCATGCTTAAGGGTGTCGATATCGGGAATGCGATGGTTGAGACACTGACGCCCCAGAATACTCAGTTCAATTTCGGCCATATTCAACCAACTAACGTGTTTGGGAGTATGACAAAATTCCAAGCGACTCAAAATACGATGCGCTTCACTCGGTGCAAATGCTTTGTAAAGTGAAGCGGGCGAATGGGTGTTGAGATTATCCTGAATGACGATGAGTTTATCGGCTTGAGGATAGTCTTTATCCACGATGGCTTTGAGTAAGTGGACATAATCGAGCGCGGTGCGCTGCTCAGTCACTTCAACTCGCCGCCATCCCACCATCGGTTCACACACCATAAACAGGTTGGCGGTGCCGTTGCGCTCATATTCGTAATCAATCCGTTCGGGGTGTTCGGGCTGGGCTGCTATGGGGGGCTGAGTTTCGTGCACTAACTGCTTGGTGGCTTCATCAATGCAAATGACGGGTATTAGACGAGAGCTAAAAACTGCGATCGCGACAGCTATACGTAGAACCGATCGAAGCCTCCTATATAGCTTTGAGCATTTGTTCTAGTTGTCGCAACACCTAAAAATAGCTGTCATTTAATAGACGGAGATATCGGGATTGTAAGCCGTTTGGTAAACATCTAAGACCGCTTCCATGCGCCAGACAAACTCAGCATTCTCAGCGGGTGGAATCACCCAGCAGGATTATCGCCAAGGCTGCAGTTTGTTTTTTTAGCACTTGGCGTACGCTTTCGTGACTCAACCCATCGAGATACTCTAGTTCCACCATCCGCTCTGTCAGCAGACGTAAGGTCCATCGGCCTCGACCCTCAGGCGGTTCACTACAGCGCAGTGCCACCAAGTGAGCTTCGGCTTCACCATCGAGCTTCCGTTTGCGACCCCGACCAGAACGAGGCTTGAGGGCGGCCTCTAATCCCTCTTCGACAAACCGTTGGCGCACCCGCTCAATCGTTCTGATGCATATCCAGCGCCGCTTTGATGTCCTGGCCTCACCAACTGCCCTGAGCGTGCTCCGTATCCGCTTTCAGGAGAATGCGCGCAGATTGATGGTGGCGGCGGCTCGTTTACCTGTGCTGACAATCGCTTCGAGCGACTGGCGCTCGTCTGCCGTTAAACTCACAACGTATTTTTTCACCATACCCATGCCATTAAGAAGACTGCTTTAATCCTACCTCCTCTACCCGTCATTATCTATTTGACTGAGCACTAGGTTGGAGGCAAGATGTCAGAGCAATGCATGCCGGTCTTAATACTCGCAGGAATAATCCTAGCCGCCAGTTCGAGCTAATTCGAAACCTGACTTTCTGAAAGGGATTCTAAATAGCAGAGGAACTGAATCAACTCTTCTTCTGAAAGCTCGTGACGCGATCGCTTGTTGTAATTTCGTTCTAGATACTCGCGTCCCGTTTCGACAGACCATCCCAGGCGACGCAGTTCAATATCAGTTTGAGCAATGACATCAGATAAATTGATCGGTGCAGGCAGGGGAGCAGCTGAACCAGGGTCCTGTTGTGCAGATTCGGAATCAATAGTTGCATCGATAGTTGCGACGACAGTTTTCACTGGCTCATCTGTCTTGACTAGCTCATCTGTCTTGATTGGCTCATCTGTCTTGACTGGCTCACTTAACTGCACGGGTGCGTCCGACGTTTTAGCCACAGCTTGAGGTGTGGAAGAGACCTGTGGCTCTGCTTTCTCAATTTTTTGAGTAGCGGAACGAACTGGGGTCAAAACAGTCGTTTCTAACAACTTCGGAGGACCACTATCTGAATCCAGCGCAGACGAGGGTACAGCCGTTGCCTTAGTAGAAACAGGCAAGGCAATTTCTGGGGGCAAAGTATCGGTTGCGTCCACCTCAGATGATGACTGCGACGCTTTCGGAGACAAATCGCTGACGTCATATAATCCCAGACCTGCCAATGCTCGCTGTCGAGCCCGATCTTCAGCCGCTTCAATCACCAAATCAGCCGCAAGCCCCGCCGCTTGCCCTGACGAGGTCGTTGTGATCGTGACCTTCACCACAAACTGGTCGTCTTTGACCATGAGTATCTCACTCTGAAGAGTCGCATCAGGACAGCGATCGCGAAATGCTCTCAAAGACACAGTCATGATTGCCTCAACAGCCTCTTCATTTCTAGACAGCGATATCTCTAGAAAGCATATTTCAAAAAGCTATCCTTCGCGTCTATTAGGAAAAGGAGTGAATTTTTAATTGAAGTGTTTGAACCAGTCTGATGAAATCAGCTTGCTTGATGATGTCGAGGATTAGTAACCACTAGATTAAATTGCCATCCTGGAATAGATTCCACTTTTTCAACAAGACGCCTTAAGTCCGCAGAACCATTCAACGTTAGATTGGGACGAGAACGCACATCAGCAACGACTGTCTCGTTTTCACCGTGAGCAATTAACGCGATCGAACAGCCCTGCAGGACGTCTGGCAAAGCCTCGTCCTCAGGATAAAGCATCACATCATAGCCAGCACGTTTATACTCACGGGCAAGACGTGACAAGCGACGACGTTCAAGGGGAGTTTCAAAGGGTCGACTCTTCATGACGACTCTATTTGCCTCAGATGACACTTTCAGGATTTTTCAGAATGTCTACTTTAACATGCAAAAACTCTTCGCCCTTGCAGAAACCTTCTGCTAAAGCTACAGACATCCCTTTGACTTGGAAAGAACCGTTGAGATTACGACGACGATTGTCGAGTTCAGCAATCTGATAGTCGTCTTGGTAAATCACCCCGTTCAACTCGTCCAAAACGGGTTTGATGATTCTTTCACTGTCCAAATTTTCTCCCATATTTCCCAAAAGCGCATCGTAAAAATGGGTTATCTTTACGTGAAGTTTATCTGTCAATGGTGGATGATCTCCCCAGCAATACTGGGCAGTTGTTCTCACATGGTCTCGCCAAGCTCTTAGGGCTTTCTTGTCTTTAGCTCGGTGAGGCACAGGCTTGCCGATAATAACAAAATCGAAAGGCAGCACTAACCTAGTCCCTGACGGTAATTACTGATGACACAAGAGCTAGTAGAAGTCCCTGAGTAAAGCTTTAGCCATCTAGGCTTGTGTACCCAATAGCATCCAAGTGCTGAGAGCAGCGCCAGATGGCTCGTCGCCTTGTTCTAACGAAACTGACGACGGCTGTAAACTTGACTCACCTTCGAATGCACAAACAAACTTAGATGTCAAGTCCTCTCCTAATGATAAGCGAGAAATTTAGGATCGTGTGTCTCAGTAGCCGAAGTTATTGATATCTTTCACCCGTAGTCAAAGATACCCGGAAACTCCAGATATTCTCTTAGGCAGGCACCTTACTTTCTGCCAGAGTTAGAACATCTGCTCCGTCCTCTGTGACTGCAATGGTGTGTTCAAACTGAGCTGATAATTTGCGATCGGCTGTCAAGGCAGTCCAACCATCCGCCAGAACTTCAACCTCATGAGAACCCACATTAATCATGGGTTCGATTGTGAAGACCATGCCTTTTCGTAATTTCTTACCCTTGCCAGCAGTTCCATAATGAGGAATCTGGGGGGCGGTATGAAAGATGCGGTGAACACCATGTCCAACGAAATCGCGGACGACTGAGAACCCTTCGGCTTCTGCGTAAGCTTGGATAGCAGCACCAATATCGCCAATTCGAGCACCGGGCTTAACAGCACGAATACCCAGCCACATACATTCTTCAGTGACTTTGACCAGTTTCCTAGCTAAGGGAGAAGGATCCCCGACGAAAAAGGTCCGCGATGTATCGCCGTGAAATCCACCCAGAATTGGCGTGACATCAATGTTCATGATGTCACCATCCCTCAAAATCTGGTCAGCACTGGGAATGCCGTGACAGACAACTTCATTAACACTGGTACAAATCGATTTGGGGAACGGATCGACTGCACCTGGATAACCTAAGGGTGCGCTTTTAGCACCGTGCTGTTGTGTCCATTCCTCTGCGGCATCGTTCAGCTCCAAAGTACTAATGCCGGGTTGTACCCTTGGTTCGAGATAGTCCAGTAGTTGAGCGGCGAGGCGTCCAGCCTGACGCATTTTCTCTATTTCTCGGCGCGATAGGAGTGTAATGACCTCTTGCTGTTCCACAGTGCTCAAGTTGTTATCTGTTTGTAACGGTTCTCTTTAATACTGTAACCCTGGACGGATGAATTGGTCATCTATTCATCTTGACAGGCTAAAGAAATTGGTTACCCTACAGAGGTCGCTTCACATTTTGCCCGAATGCATTTCTGGTTCTTGTGCTGTTTTTTACTCTTCATTGTCTCGCAGGGGTATGGTTGGCTAAGTCATCAATCCTGGTTTGCAATTCATGAGTTGGGATTGCCTTGGGTCATGCTAGGCGGCGTTGGTTTGGCGATCGCGTCTAACTACAGCACCTTATCACCCACCGCAAAGCCGAAAGCGACGCTGTCCCCCCCTCCGTCACGTTCATCTCAGAAGCCTGACAAGCCACCTCAGATTATTAGCGAAGAGCCACCGTTATTAGTCACCTCAGCAGCCCAAAAACCAATTTCCATTTCCTTTGAGATCCGAGAGGGTAATAGGGCCACAGGCGGAAGCAGCGAGAACGAAGAAGAATAGATTTTCTATCGAGTTAAGAGCTTCTCGATTTTGATGCGGAGCGGTTTAAGCCGGATCGACTTAGGTTAGGGTCACTGCACAAAGTTGGCGATTCGGCTGAAGCTATCGGGTTCCAGGCTTGCTCCACCGACCAACACACCATCAATATCAGATTGGGCCATGATTTCGTCAATGTTGCCGGGTTTAACCGAGCCGCCATACTGAATGGAAACGCTCTGATTGTCTAATTGCTGACGGATGACTCCGATGATTCGGTTGGCTTCGGTTGTCTCACAGGTATCCCCTGTGCCGATCGCCCAGATAGGTTCGTAGGCAATCACCAGGTTGCTTTGATCAATATTGACCAAAGCCTGCATCAACTGCTTGCTGATGATGTCTTCCGCTTCACCACGATCTCGCTGTTCCTTAGTTTCACCCACGCACAGAATAGGCGTTAGGGCATGTCGTTGAGCAGCCATTAGGCGCTTGTTGACGGTCTGGTCCGTTTCACCAAAAAGCTGACGACGTTCACTATGGCCAACAACGACGTAGCGAATGCCGAATTCTTCCAACATACTGCCGGAGACTTCACCGGTATAAGCGCCACTGTCTTCCCAGTGAATATTTTGAGCACCCAACATAACCCGACTACCGTGCAAATTCTTAGAAAGCGCACTCAGAGCGGTGAAGGGGACACAGAGTACAACTTCTCGATCTTGCGGTGTCTCCGAGAGCTGCCCCAAAAAGCCCTGAAGAAACGTCAGCGCTTCTCCTTGGGTTTTGTGCATTTTCCAGTTTCCAGCAATAACAATCTTACGCACGGTCGTTCAGCTAAATGGGTTTACAGAGACATGCATCATTGCATCCTACTAGCAAAGGTTGCGCGGATCAAATGAGGCACTCGGAGATTGCAATTTGTGATTTTGACTACGCCATTATTCAGAACAATGCATCTCACAGCGTCACGAGTTCAGCAATCATGGGTTCTGTCAGCGTTTGATGCTTATTCAACATCAAAGCAGCCAGATAATTTTGGATGCGATCGCGCTGTTGTTCATTCAGCATGTAAATCTGGCGAGTCTGCTGAGTTAATAAGGGTCTAGAGGTTAGCGCTTGAGATAACTCACTCATAAGACTCGCCTCAGCAAAGTAGTCTTGAGTGGACGCATCCGGGACAAAACCAGGAGGCAAATGGCCTTCCAAAATAGCCTCAATACGAGAGCGACAGGCATCCGTATTGATTCCTTGCTCAGTCAATAGGTGCAGAATGCCTTCAAAGGGCATCGGTGTTCCAGGCACGACTCGGACAATCTCGTGCAGCAAAAAATAGTCGCTGTATTGATGTCTTGAGATATCGAGTACTTGGGGATAACGACACAGATTTGCCAGACCATAAGCAACACGACTACAGGTCTGCGGTCGATTGCTGGGATACGTATCTTGAATGATGGTGGCATTCGGGAATTTCTGTCGTAGCCATTTGGCAATGGTACTAAACGATGCATTTCCCCCTGTACAAATCACTTGGTTAATCCCCTGAGCCGAGAGACCCGTTTGGCTGAGCAGCGAATTGACTTGTTGATTAAGCCTCTGGATATAAGGCACCAGAACTCGACTTTCCAAATCTCGGCGCAGGACTTTCCAGGACTGATCGGCCAGCTGTAACTGATACTGGTTTTGATGCTGCAGGATCAGCTTCAAATATCGGGCAGCTTCCAATAGACTTTGGCCCAATTTTGAAGACTCTAAGTGACGGCGCAAACGAATGCGTTCCCCTAAATCAGGTTCTGCTAGCTGCGGCAAATCCAGGGCCTCGATCTGAAGTTCTTCCCAGCGAGCATTGGCCACATCTGGAGAAGTAGCCTGCCAGCCCCAGCCATCTCTGGATGCCCGGCGATCGCTCGCGGTAACCGATTGCCTCCGCTCAGCCGGAACTAAGAGCTGACAAATGATATCCAGATCGAGCGCATCTCCACCATAGGCAAGATTTCGCAACTTGAAATCCTCATGGCTGAGGGCATCAAGGGGACGAGGCAAATCAACAGTACCGACCTCTGTACAGATAGAACCGCTACTGATGACCACCGTGCCACCTTGCCAGTTGCATTGATACAGGGTTTGAGCCTGACGATTTTGCTCTGGCAATGGTTCGTGGGGATCAGGCAATCCTGACAAAACGGCAGCGATCGCCTCTTCCAAAAAGAAAATCTGTCCTGGAGATGCCACCAAACCTGCTGACAAAACGGCCTCACGCAGATTGATGCAGTAGGTATCCGGCCAATTGCTCGGAATGCCAACAACAACGCCTTGAAGATTGTCCAAAACGTCGTATAGCAAACTGGTTTCCAACCCCACTGCCTCAAGGCGCAAAGAGACTGCATGGGCCTGTGTAATCAACTCCAGCAGAGCTTGCGTACTCATCAGTACCTGCTGTAGTGAGACCGCCTGATCAGTCGTCCATTGGATAGTCGGTTCCCAACGACCCGAAGTGGTTTGGTGCGGAATTCCGATCTTGAGTAAAGGTTTGAGAGTGTTGATCAGGACATCGGCATTTTCGGAAGTTTCAGATAGAGCTGCCAATCCCACAGCGTTCAAGTGCAGCTCAGTGGCGGCTTCAGGATTAGTTCGCATGGAGGCAACCGCAGGCATCCGATAGGTTGGTTGGGTCGAGTCGTCATTGGACAGAGGGAACCAACAGAGTGGATGAGCCGAACCGCTCACATGTTCCATCAGGACTGCCGATAATCCGTTGCTACCAAAATCCAGGCCCAAGAACCATTCTTCTTCAGGACTATCGGATTCACTTGTAGACTCTGGGTCTTCATCTCCAGGCTCTTCCGTTGGAATGGTGGCTAAGACACTAGACGAGGCAAACACGGCCTCATCAGCCAAGGTCTCTTCGCTGCTATCCTCTTCCTCAACAGATGGCAATTCAACAGGGGCAGTTCCAATCTCGTCTTCCCGATCAACCGGAACATCCAGATCAACTGCTGCGATCGCGTCGGTGACGAAAAGGTCCTCATCGGTAATCAACGGTTCTTCAACGTCATCATCTGACGACGATTCTTCAAAATCCTCCACTGACGGCAGTTCAGTAGACGCAACTTCTGTGCTTTCTTGCTGGTTAAAGAGATCATTTAAATCGGCAATGGTGTCCTCTTCCATTGCAGGCGACACATCATCGGTTGCCGACAAGTCTTCATCAGTTATGGTGTCCTCTTCCACTACAGGCGACACATCATCGGTTGCCGATAATTCTTCATCAGTTGCCGGAAGGTCTTCTGTCAGCGTGCTGTCTATTGAAGGATCGTCTGCGATCGTCGGGGAGGCTTCAAACGACAAAGCATCTTCGAAGGAAACTGATTCGCTGACGTCATCTGTTGAGTCTGCCTCATCAAAAATGACTGAAAACTCAGCTGCTGTATCCGTATCAGCCTTGCTGGCAGACTCAGAATCAGTAACGCTGGCGGAAAAATCGTCATCAAAAGCGGATCGAAAAGCATCATCATTTTCAAGCTCAGCCTCACTCATCTCTTCAAAAGACAAGTCAAGACCTGCTGCAAACAAAGAAGGATCAGAGGTTATGGCTTCTGGGTCCCTTGTTTCTGCTGCTTCAGAAGACCCAGAGTCGGGTCCAGACGATAGTTCTAACTTATTGTCAATTTCATCGGTAATCTCAAAATCGAGGGTTAGAGGATCCCAATCTTCTGAAACGGGTGTTGGGTTGGGTGATGTCACCTCATCGGAACGATCAGACGACTCCTCAAATAGTTGCTGGGCAGAGTCCTCTGTTTCAGAAGGCGTTGCCGCTATCTCCTCCAAATCCATGTCGACATCGTCTGTCGTGCCAAAGCCGATGCTGTCTAAGTTAAGCGCGGCATCAAGCGACATTGACGAGGATGCAGAGATCGCCGCATCCTCTCCTGGTGCTTCAGTTAGAACTTCGTCTAGGGAAGAAACACTATCAACCGGGGGAAACAGCTCAGTGAAGTCAGTTTCGGAGTCGACGTCTGCTGATGTCAACTCCAGTGTTGAGTCAGTCACCTCTTCTGCCGGAGCGATCGCCGAACTTGCCAAATCCGGGACTTCTAGTTCCACATCTGGGACTTCCAGTTCTGGACCTTCCAGATTCGATGCGTCTGATTCTGAGGCTTCTGGATTAACAGTTGAATCAGCAGGAGCAACATCATCAAAGAGAAAATCCAGGCCATCTTCACTAGCGGGAGTATCCTGTTCGCGATCGTTACTTACAGGTACCTGAGGAGGAAAGAAGTCTGCAAATTCGTCATCTGACAGAGGACCGGCTGCTTCCGCTGGTGCATTCTCAAGCGGTGTTTCCTGCGCTTCCGCAATGTCCACAGCCGCCTCATCGGACTGGCCCGATTCCAGAGTTATCCAGTCACTTTCTTCCCCAGCCAAATCAAACAGGTCATCAGCATCGGCTTGGATAGACAGGTCGTCAGCGCTTAAGTCACTGTCAAAGGACTCTGATGAGGTTTCAAGTGAGGTTTCAAGAGGTTCTGCATTGGCTAAATCTGTCTGAAAAGCGTCCTCCTGAGAACTGTCCTCCGCCTCCGCTGCTGAAAATTCCAGTTCGCTCTCCTGAAAAGATTGCAGCGTCGATTCACTAATATCGCCACTGGCTGCAGCAACATCCGCTTCAGACGAATCGTCCAAAGAGACGGAAGAGGCGTCACGCTCGGGTGCTGGTGCTGCATTCGGATCAAGTTCGTCGTAATTGGGGAGATTATCAAGAGATGAGGTGAAGGACTCCACCTCCGGCTGTTCCAACAAGGCAACCGCATATCCCTCAGAGGGTGATCCAGTCAGCGTCAGCCCAGCATCGGCATCGATTGGGGCAGTCGAGATTTCCTCGAACGCTTCATTGTCAGCAGCAGATGGTTCAGGCTCCGATGAAGCTACTGGCTCATCAGGATCGTACTCAGGAATCTCTGCCAGGGATAGCTCGGCAACCGGGAAAGAAAGCGCAGTGACTGAAATCAGCTGATCCTCGTCTGAAGAAAGACCTTGGCCATACAGCCGATAGGGCGAGTCGCTGGCAAAGTCGTCTTGCCATTCGCTGGAACTATCGTCTTCTGCTGAGACCGCAGGAGGAACATCTAGCGTATCCGCGAGGTCAGCTTCGGAACTTTGCTCAGAGGAAACCAGCTGAAAACCGTCGTCCAAGGAACCGGTCAATTGGAAAGCAGGATTTAACTCAGATTGAGGCGATCGCACCTCTTCTGCTGCTGTCGTCTCCTGTAATGCCAACAATTCAGCTTCAACGACAGTGTCCTCCGCTGGTCTGTCGGCCAAGAAGTCAGCATCATCATCAACGCTGGCATAATCAGGAATATCTGTGCTCCAATTAACCAGCTGTTGATCCAGCCTACCTTCAGGGGAGGCAACCGAAAACCCTTCAGCAATACTGCCCGTCAAAGGCAAACGGGAGTCGGCTATGGATGATGAGCGATCGTCTACGCCAGTTGTATCTGATATATCAGAGGCAGTATCGCTTTCCGGCGTGTCAGATTCAACGTCTTGAAGCAATGGAGCTTCAGAGCTATCAAGGCTAAAATCATCTGCTAACGCCGGGGAAGGGTCTGTGTCCGTCTCGACGTCTAACGATAAATCGAGGTCAAGGTCTCCTAGAGAAAAGATATTGTCTGGCTGCTCAGCGAGACGTTCGCTATGAATAACGTCCTCAAACGAGGGGACAGTGTCCTCTAATACGGCATCTTCAGAGGGTGTTGGATTAGAAACTGAATTCGAGTCTTCTCCAATGTTGATAGCTAGATCATCCGCGATCGCACCCTCATTCAGCGACCCCTCTCCCTCGTCTTCTACCGTGAGGCTTTCCTCAGAAGGGGCCTCACTCTCAGCTGAGGCTTCAGAAAAATCAGGTAGCTCTAGATCAAGCGACAGATTATCAAGCGCCAGCGAAAACGATTCGTCCACTGGCTGATCAGAGGACTCAGGTGTTTCGACAATTGAAGAAGTGACATCACCCTGATCGATAGTATCGAATGGCAGAGACGAGGACACGCCTAATCCTGGCGAAGATTGATCTTCCAACATTGAAAGATCAGACGTCAGTTTTTCCAGGGTATCGTCATCCAGCGTTAGCTCTAGGTTTGTTTCAACAGCCTCTCCCTCGCCTTCTAATAGATCCTCATTAGGGGGAGCTGGAATGAACGTGTCCTCTGATTCATCAAACGTCGCGAATGGATCAGTCACCCCTTGGAAACCACCTGTCTCTGAATCTGGCAATAGCTCAGCTAAAGAAGCAATGGTATCTCTTGGGGATGAGATTTCTTCGGCAGGCGTCGTCAACTCATCCGCAATTTCAGTCCCGAGTAGGGTTTCAAGGGACGATGAAGCATCTGGGTCTTCCGGCAACACCGCAGAAGCGTCAGTCGTTTCCGCCTCTGACAGCGGCGCAGTTGGCTCTATCAAGGTTTCAAGAGAGGTCTCTAGAGGGACCTCAGTCACCTCTTCATCAGCTGTTTCAGACTCAGTTGTTGGCGCTAGCTCCATCTCGTCAGGCGACCTATTGGCAGCCAGCAAAGACTGCACTAGCCCTGCCTCAAGATCGCCCTCGATAGTGGAATCTTCATCGACAAGAAAAGCGTCTTCACTATCTGAAGAGGACACCTCATCTGAAACGACTTCGGTGTCGCCAAACAAACTGACATAAAGGGAATCAATCTCTTCTGTATAACCCGCATCTTCCTCCTGAGCTGACGCTGGCTCTGTTGGAGTCGAATCCTCTTCCGATTGCCCAGTTAAAGCGCTCCAAGCAATTGGCTCTGTCTGAATGATGGTTTTATCTTCATCGTCGTCATCTGGCGCTGGTACATCTGCGATCGCGTCGAAGTCTTCACTGTCGTCTAGTTGCAGCCCAACAAACTCTCCATCCAGCTGAAACAAAGTCACTTCTTCATCAACGTCGATTTCTGGATCGAGGGAAATGCCTTCCAAATTAACTTCATCCAGACTAACGACTGCATCCATTTGATCGTCATCGATTGACAGGGACGCCTCTGAATCTTCAAAAGGTCTCTCCTCTCGTCCTTCTAAACGAGCAACATCCTCTGCTTCACTGCTGGTGAGATAGCTACCGGTTTCCTGCTGCATTTGCTGCGCTAGGTGATTCACAAAAGTGCGGAAAATGAATTCACCTTGCTGCCCCAAGCCGTGCATAGCGTCTAACCCTTGATTAAGAGTATCGCTGTAGCTCTGGATACTCTGATCCAACGATTCAAACACAGCACGCAAGTTGGCATCCAGCTTGAGCAACATGTAGTCTGTTTGCGCTTGAACCTGTTGCAGCTGTTCCAGTCGCTGCTCAGGGGTGAGTTGAGGCAAATCAGCAGCCGCTTCTCGCGGATCTTGAGCCGTGCCATAGAGTAACGGCGGATTGTTAGATTGAGCCTGCAACGCTCTAATTTGAGGTATCAGCTGCTCCAGCAGAGAAGCTCGTAGCTGATCGACAACTTCGCTAATCCAGGCTGGATTCAACCGATCCGTATCTGGGTTATCTACTCTATTTGAACGGTTCAGCTCAAGCTCACGCACTTCGTTTTGCAATGCTTCGCGCTGCTGCTGCAGGGTCATGACCTCATTGGTCAAAGGCTGCACCATCTGCACCCGCAGATATTGCATTTCCTGCAGCAAAGCCTGTAGGACTTGGTGACTCGTCGCTTCAGCACTCTCGTAGGGATCAGGCGTTTCCTGTAGAGTGGAACTGGCGGTGCGATCGCTAGCGACAGCAGCCTGATCCAGCAACACTGTCTTTGCTTCTCGAAATTCTTTCAAATAAGCCAACGCCAGTTCCATCAGCTGACGCTGTTCACTATCCGCATTGGCTGCACTCCAAGGAAGCTTCGGAGTAGCCCTGCCGAGCAATGCTTCAATTTCGGTGATGAGTGCTTGAAGTTGTCCTTGTTGCGAAGTCACGGCAATCCCCTAGAAACCGACTAACAGCATCAAAACCCGTAAAGAGTAGCGTGCCCTATAACTGATCAAAATAGCTTGGTGTTGATAGTCTGCAAGACGAGCTATGTGCCTTTAAGAATACTTTCTACTTCATTCAGTGTGGTTTGAACCGCATCTAGCTTGCTCAAAGTGTAAGGCAGCAGACTAAAAAAGGTTACTTTTGTTGAGACACGTCCATCAAGTTAAGCCAAAAGAGTTTGGAAACCCATAATCATCCATAACCTCTTCACAAACTCGACCAGGAAAATAGCGGCTGATTCGTCATTAGTCATTATGTGGTTATCACTGATGACAGTTTCTATTTGTCATGGAGAATAAATGCGATGAAGTCATTTGATATCCACTCAATCGGCTTAAAGCATTGGTCGACCTTGATATCAAGAGAGGCGTCAAAACGCCCGCCATGAATGGGGTATACTGCGCTTGACACTGATCTAGGTGGGCCATCATCTTAGCCGAGTTGATGGATGAGCCTTACTCTTTCCAACAGCGAAGTTCACACGTTAACCTAAGTGGTGGACTCGTTCCGCGTAAGTGATATGCTAAAAAGTTAAAGGCAGAGTGGGTAATCTTGATCGTAAACAACTATATCTTTGCGTAATGGTTCTATGTAGGATTTCCGGAATTTGAATCGGCAGGTTGATGTTGGAAAAGAGCGCTGCTGAATGGCAGATTTATTCTCAGCCTGGCCGTTGCGACGAACGTTTTGAAAAATTTTGTTAAGCTCTGGATCTTGAGTGTTCATGGATAGTCGTTATGGATCTCGTGACAATCCAATGGATGGAGTGCCGCCTATCCAAGAAACTCCATTTTTTCAGGGCCTTCCTGAAGACATTGTTCAGAAGGCAACCGCTCAGGCTGTCATTCGACGGCATCCTGCCAATCAGGTCATTTTGCTTGAAAACGATTGGGGAAGCTCTGTTTACTTCATCTTGGATGGTTGGGTGAAAATCCGAACCTACAACTTGGATGGTAAAGAAATTACGTTGAACATTTTGGGCAAGGGAGAGTTGTTTGGAGAGATGGCACCGCTGGATGAGGTTCCTCGCTCCACGGATGTCATTACGCTAGTGCCGACAATGATTGGCAACTTGCCTGCGCAAGATTTTGTCAGCTTCATTCAAGTTGAACCACTCGCTGGTATCCGCTTGTCAAAGCTGATGGCGCGGCGGCTCCGTCAGGTTAATCGACGACTTCGCTTACGAGAATCCGACAGTACGTCACGAGTTACTGACATTTTGTTGTTCTTGGCGGATGGACAAGGAAAGCCTGCCAGGACAGGGTTAGAGATTCCTAATCTACCTCATAGAGAACTCAGTAGCCTAAGTGGTCTGGCGCGTGAAACGGTGACTAGGGTCCTGAATAAGCTAGAAAAGAAGGGACTGGTCGAGCGCGATCGCGATGTTATGTATATTCCAGACGTCGCAGAGCTTGAAAAACTTTTGGTTTAGTTGGGCATGGAACAGCCTCATTCAAAGGGATTGAGCGATAACCCTACTGACGCTTGGGGCACAGACATGCCGATAGCTGATCCTGACGAACTGGCTGAGGTGGAAACCTACTTAGAGTACCGCCCAGCAGACTCCTCAGGTGCTACAGCATCAACGGCTCGTCGGCCTCAAGTAGGTCCTGCTGCGATGGTGGAAACGGCTTTTTTAGCCAGCGCAGCGAGTTTGATGTGGCTGGTTAATGCTTATTTTCCACCGGGGCCCTTACTGCGCATCGTTTTTCCATTGCCGATCGCCCTAGTCTATCTTCGCTGGGGAAGTCGGGCCGCTTGGATGGGAGCCTTGGTTTCAGGGTTGCTGCTTGCGGTCCTCATGGGTCCCCCTCGCAGTCTGTTATATGTCATGCCCTATGGACTCTTGGGCGTTCAGCTGGGTTGGCTATGGCGTAGGGGAGCTTCGTGGTATGCCTCGATTGGGTTGGGAACTCTCCTAAGTACACTCGGTTTTTTCGTGCGCCTATGGCTTCTCTCCCTAATGTTGGGAGAAGATATGTGGGTTTATCTGATCAACCAGGCAACTCAGATCATTAACTGGATGTTGGCACGCTTAGTAAACCTGGGCTTGGTTGGATGGGGCAGTCTGAGTCAGTCCAATACGTCTTTGATCCAAATCGTTGCTTTGGTCATCGTGGTGATCAGTTCATTAGTGTACTTATTTACGGTTCACCTAGCATCTTGGCTATTACTGGAACGGTTGGGAGAAAAAATTCCGTCTCCTCCCAATTGGGTGCAACAATTACTGGAGAGTTGATCAGTATCCTGCTATGAACCGCGTCTACACCCAAACGACCCGAGGGCAGGGATGGTTACGACGCTATCTAGGGCACCGACCTCGTTTGGTTTGTGTTTTGGGATTCACGGAAACGGCACTGATTCCAGGCATTTCTGCCGCAGGTGCCACACCTCACGATCGCCAAACTACCGCGATCGCAGACGCTGAATTCCTCTATCGAGGCCCTGTTCTGGTACCCAAATATCCGTTACCTCCTTTGATCAACGGAGTTTCTCCAGTGATCATTTCTCGGGCTATTGCTTCAACGCAGCGGATACCGCTCTTGCTTTTCAATGCCGGTTTGCCAATTGCGCCAACGGTTCCTCATATTGATCTCAGAGGAGCACCTGCTGCCTGTGTCAGTACAGGGCAGGCGATGGATAAAAGTACGGTAGCGTCTCTGTTTCGACTAGGGATGGCATGGGGTCACCGTTTGGGCAGTGAAGCTGATTCCAACTATGTGATTCTGGGCGAATGCGTTGTTGGAGGAACAACAACAGCTTTAGCCCTGTTAACGGGGCTAGGATTTCCGGTACAAGGAAAAGTAGGCAGCAGTCATGCCGTCTGCAATCATGAGCAAAAGCAGGCGATCGTCCAGCAGGGACTCAGCAGATGGTCAGATCGTCAAAAGGCTTGTCCCTCTAATGACCTGTTTGACGTAGTAGCTGCCATTGGGGATCCAACACAGATCGTGGTAGCCGCAATGGCCATCACAGCTAGTTTCTATGGCGGAGTCATGCTGGCGGGGGGTACCCAAATGCTGGCAGTATACGCGCTGGCACGAGCCTTGGCCAAGCAACGCCGGATTCCCTGGCAGTGTGACAAGATCGTTGTAGGCACGACACGCTGGGTAGCTGAAGATCCAACCTGCAAAACTGTTGAACTGGCTGAACTTATTGACGATGTACCGCTAATTGCAACACAGCTTTCCTTCAGCGAATCTCGGTATGCACCTTTGCGCCAGTATGAATCGGGCTATGTCAAAGAAGGCGTTGCGGCAGGTGCATGTGCGATCGCAGCCAACCTCTATCAACACTGGCAGCAGCCACAACTGCTGGGTGCTATCGAAGCACTGTACGAAAAGATCCTGCGGCAGCAAATGACTCGTGCTGTGGCCATAGCTTCTGAAGTCTAGCAAGCATTCTGTTGCTGCAGAGCTGATCAACGTCTGAGAACGATAGCTTTAGCCATCTGGGGGCGTATCCAATAGCCGCCGGAGGTTGAACCCATGGCCTAATGACTCTCTGTATCGTCCTGATAGAACTGCGACGGTTATGGCAAAGAGACTGAAGCGATCAAGACAGGGGAACTAACCCTGTCTTCTGCCTCACGCTTGCCTACATTCTTTGGCTAGATTTTCTAGCGCCGCCGTCGAATTCTGTCCTCACCAGAGTATATTAAGAACTATAAAGGTCCCTCTCCACTGCCGCTGGAGAAGGCTCTTCATAGTGATGATTGCCAGGATAGTCCTTTAAAACCAAGTGACCTGTCCTGGCTTTTTTTGCCGTCTGATCAAACTAGGTTCCTATGGCTAGCAAAGAACAAATTCAAAAGCATCTGTCTTTAAGCTCCAACATCAAACTCAGCAACAATGCTCCTGACAAAAAATCTGAAGATGCCCGTAAAGCTCGCATTATGGAGCACCTTCAGCGTAGTAAGGGTCAAAGATAACCCATTGGGTTGACTGGGGTGCCATTTTGACGCACCTCAAAGTGCAAGTGGGGGCCAGTCGAGAGTCCTGTCGAACCAACGGCAGCGATCGCCTGGCCTTGACTAACCGATTGCCCAACGCTGACAAACAGCCGACTGGAATGGGCATACAAAGTCGTTATTCCACCCCCGTGATCAACGATGACAGTGCGGCCATAACCACCACGCCAACCCGCATAAATCACTCGCCCGGAATCTGCTGCATAGATAGTCGTTCCTTGAGGAGCACCAAAATCAACGCCAGCATGTAAGCGTGATGTCCCTAGAATGGGATGACGGCGATAGCCGAACCCACTAGTGATGCGCCCATTGACTGGAAAAACGAAAACCCCAGTACCTCTAACAGCTCCAGAAGACGCCGCAACTCGCTGACGAATCAAGTTTGCAATCTCTTCTGAATCTCGTACCAGTTGAGTTTGAGCCGCTTTTAGGGCTGCTTGATCGTTTTGCAAACGGTCAATTAGCTGCTTTTGCAACGTCGCCTCTGCTTCATCTTGCTGTTTTTTCGCGAGCAACTCTTGCCGAAGCAAAGCAACACGAGTTTTTTGTTCTTCAACAATTTCTCGCTGAGCTTTGATTTCGTCTGCCTTGGTTTTCAGATCAGCCAGGACTCCACGATCAGCAGCATACACTCGCCGCAGCTGATAACGACGCTCTAGAAACTCGTTGAAATTTTCGCTCTGCAAGAGAACAGCCCAGCCTTCACTCCCCTGCTGTCGCTGCAAGAATTGCAGGCGGCCTACAGCGGCTCGTCGCACCTCTTCATAGGCCGCTTCAGCTTTGAGTAGATCAGCTTCTAACAGCGCCAGTTCTTGCTCAGCTTTGGCCAGTCGGAATTCAGTGTCGGCAATCTGGCGCGATGTATCGGCAATGCTTTGCTGTAGACTGCCGAGATCTTGCTCCGCCTGATTAGTTTGCCGCTCAAGCTGCTCGGTTTGCTGCTGCAACGATTCTCGCTGCTGGTCGACTGTTTTTTTCTGCTGCTGTAATTCTTCGAGCGATTGAGCCACCAGTTGAGATCGCCCAACAGCAGCGTTGACAGGAGTGTTGGCAATCACGGCATGACACAGCACAATCGCAATCGCCAAAATAACACTGCTTACCCACCAGCGCCATAGTCGGACTCGCCTCGTCTGTTGAATTCGCCTGCTTGTCATGACCACACCATGTCAGAGCCTTAGAAGCACCCTGCTTAAGGAATACCGATTGAATCACCGCATTGTATCGATAAAGGTGCGATCGCAAAAAAGCAGTTCAACGCTTGGGAAATGCTCTGCCGATTTACGATTTGATCCAATCAGAAGCACATCAACCCTAGATGTAGGGTCAATGCGCTCAAATCCTACTACATGTGTGCAAATTGACGGTAATTGTGAACTTTTGTGAACTCAACCACCTCAAGCACTCGATGGATAACCGTCGCTAGTGCCCTTAGGACAAAACAGGGAGCTATCTAGCTAAAAGCAATAAAGTCGCTGCCCATGGCCTGCTGCAATCTCACAATCACTGAGATTCTGAGCAGCGATCGCAGCAGCCAGTCACAGTGACTTCGTAACGCTCAGGCTGTAATCCCGGGCGGAGGTGCGATTCCACCAATTCGTGAAATGTGTTCCACGGAATATCTTCGATATGACCACACTGACGACACCGAAAATGATGATGCTGCTCAACATTGGCGTCATAACGAACAACGCCCTCTTCAAGCAGCACTTCCCGCACTAATCCAACCTCACGCAGGGCCTGTAGCGAGTTATAAATAGTTGCCTGAGAGGAAACTGGTCCGGCCTGATTCAGATCCGACAACAGCTGCTCTACTGTGGGATGATCCGTGCGCTCAAGCAGATTCGCATAGACAGCAAACCGCTGAGGCGTGACTCGCAACCCGTGCGCTTTCAGGGTGTCCACAATTGCATCAGTAGACGAAATACTCATGTCAGTGCCATTTTCCTTTAGATCTATCTTGCCCAATCGTTTTGCCGAATGCCAGTCTCTACACAGATCCCCTAGACGAAACAATCGCCAAAAGGACTTGTCACTTTTCTATTTTAGAACTATTCTAATTTTAGAGTAAATCGTTATTAAGATTGATTTAACAAACGATTGACTCTTGTATTTGTAGTTCTTGAGACAAAAGAGGTTGTATGGCTGTTCTTGAGCGTGTGCCTAACGTAGTATTCAAGACTCGGGTTCGGGACGAGTCTGTAGAAGGGCCAAATCCTTTTCGCTGGCAGGATCTCACCAGTGATGAAATCTTTAGTGGCAAGCGCGTCGTTATTTTTTCACTACCTGGCGCTTTCACGCCAACTTGCTCCTCAACTCACCTGCCTCGCTATGAAGAGCTTTACGACGAGATCAAAGCTCAGGGTGTAGACGAAATCCTTTGCGTCTCGGTTAACGATGCCTTCGTAATGTTCCAGTGGGGCAAAGCTCAAGGTGCAGATAAGGTGTTCTTGCTGCCTGATGGCAACGGTGAGTTCACTCGTAAGATGGGGATGCTGGTAGACAAGTCGAACCTTGGTTTTGGAATGCGGTCTTGGCGCTATTCTGCCGTGATTGATGACGGCAAAATCGAGAAGATGTTTGTTGAGCCTGACTTCGGCGATAACTGTCCTACTGATCCCTTCGAGGTTTCTGACGCTGATACGATGCTGGCTTATCTGAAAGGTGCAAAGTAACGCATCGTTATAGCGACAGTAATTTCATTACGCTAGCGTAGGAGGGAAGGCCGCTACGGTTTTCCCTCTTTGTATAGGTGGACCTTTAAGTCGGTGTGTGGTTTATCTTGTGACTGATATTGGCACTGCTTACGCTGCAATTACTACTGGTTATGTCTAGTTAGCCCTACTGCGCTGCTCTTCAAGGCTCAGTAAGATAAAAGCAGATTGTTCGCTTCGCAATCAGCTGTATGACTGTCTAATTTTTTAGGTGCCTTTCGTGACGGTCTGCTTTTGAGAAAGTGTTGAGTTGGTGTGGACCGCTTTCTCTATCAATCCTTTCGACTCATAGTTACCAAAAGGGGAAAATATATGGATTACGATTTTGATTTATTCGTCATTGGTGGTGGCTCAGGTGGCATATCCTCAGCTCGACGAGCTGCTCAGTATGGCGCTAAGGTCGGCATTGCTGAGTCTTGGACGTTAGGAGGAACCTGTGTAAACCGAGGCTGTGTTCCTAAGAAGCTGATGATGTACGCTTCTCGATTTCCTGAGCAATTTGAGGTCTCAACAGGGTATGGCTGGAGTGCTCCCAAGAGTGAATTTGACTGGAAGCACTTGATCACTGCGGTCAATCAGGAATTGGGACGACTCAACGGCATTTATGAAAGCATGCTGGATCGGGCTGCCGTTCAAGTCTTTCCGCATCATGCCAGTTTCTTGAATGCTCACACGTTGGATGTTGGTGGGCAAAAAGTGACTGCCGATAAGATTTTAATTGCCGTGGGTGGCAAACCTGTTCGTCCCCCTATTCCGGGTATCGAGCACGCTATCACCTCAGACGATATCTTTCATTTAGAAGAGCAGCCTCGCCACGCGGTCATTCTAGGTGGTGGCTACATCGGTTGTGAGTTTGCTTGTATTTTGAACGGGCTGGGAACCAAGGTGACGCAGGTCATTCGCGGCGATAAGATCTTGCGTGGGTTTGATGACGACATCCGATCTGAGATTCAGGCCAAAATGATTGCCGATGGCATTGATATTTTGTCTGAAACGAATATCAAGGAGATTACCAAAACTGATTCAGGCATCATTGATGTTTGTTTAATCGCGGATGGTGAAGAAGATCACATTCTGGCAGATGTCGTCAGCTTAGCTGCTTTAGGTCGCAAGCCTAATATCGACAACTTGGGTCTGGAGAATACTCAAGTTGAGCTAGCTGCGGGAGCGATCGCAGTCGACAAATACAACACCACTGCGGCATCAAACATCTTTGCAGTAGGTGATGTCACAGACAAGATTAACCTAACGCCTGTTGCTATTTCTGAAGGGCGAGCGTTTGCTGACACTCAGTTTGGAGGACAATCTCGCATCGTTAGCTACGAGAACATTCCTACAGCAGTGTTCACTTCACCAGAAGCGGCAACCGTCGGATTGACGGAAGCTGAAGCAATTGAACAGTATGGCGAAGATGGCATTAAAATCTATCGTTCTAGATTTCGCCCAATGTTCTACACCATGCCCGACATTCAGAAAAAAACATTGATGAAGCTCATTGTGCATCAAGACAGTGATCGCGTTTTAGGTGCTCATATGGTTGGTGATGATGCAGCCGAGATTGTTCAAGGTGTTGCGATCGCCCTCAAGACAGGGGCTACTAAGGCTAACTTTGACGCCACTGTTGGAATTCATCCCAGCGCGGCAGAGGAATTTGTCACCATGCGTTGAGGGTGATACCTCAAAGGCAACTGTCTGCCATACCTGTTCAGTCAGCAACGCCATAAACAGAACTACGGCATTTGAATAATTGCCTTAGAAATCTATGGCCTCCGTAGAAAGTGTCTCTCCAAAGAACCTTTTCACGGAGGCTGTTTCCTTTACTATAGAAACCAAGCACCTTTGATAAACGTGTTAGATATATCTAGGTCTCGATAGGCACTAGTGAACTATGGCTGAAGAAAATACTACGCAATCCTCTGATCAGACGGAAAGCTCGACAACCAAACCGGCGGCTAAGGCGGAGCCGAAAGCTAAAGCTAAAAAAGAAAAGCCGCCCAAGATAGAAGACAAACCGTTTGGCGAATTTATGGAACAGCATTTTGTTCCAGAGCTGAGCAAGGCGCTGAAGGAAGAGGGATGGGAATATGTTGAGCTAACGTTCAAAAAGGCACCTTTAGCAGTGAAAGGCGCTAGTGCCGAAGAGGACTATTGGCAAGTTCAAGGCGATCGCCCCATCGATATTGATCAGCAATTCAATATCGTTTTTTCGAAGGAAGATATCAAAGGTCCTAAATTCTTCTACTACACTCAGGGCAACAGCCCTTCTAGTACGGTAGAGCAGTTCATGGGTGATGAGCGAAGAATTACGCTCGGTTTAATGGTGCTCTACACCGTACAGCGACTGAACGGTCAAAAATGGCTGGCTCGAAACTAGCTGCTGAAATGCCTAGCCAGTAGACCACAATGCTCTGGGGCTGTCATCATTTAAAGTCTCATGCTTTGATAGCAAGGGGTTCAGCCCCTAGCTTAGGTCGTTAGTGCGGGCGTGGCCATGCTCATGCCATCAGGAATATGGCACTAATTGACGACACGCCCTAGGATTGAAAAGGTTTGTTGATAGCGCCTAGAGGCTGCTTATGTTGTCTGCGATCGCAACGCTTACCTCTCGTCTAGAGCAAGCGCTGGTGAATGCTTTTGGTTCAGAGCTGGAGGGCGCTGATCCTCTGTTGGTCCCTGCTAGTAATCCTAAGTTTGGTGATTACCAAGCAAATTGCGCCCTACCGTTAGCTAAGCGATTGAAGGACAAACCTCGGGCGATCGCAGAAAAAATTGTTAGCAACTTAGAGGTTGCTGATATCTGTGAACCGCCGGAAATTGCTGGCCCCGGCTTCATCAACCTACGCTTGAAGACGGCTTATTTGGAAGCGCAGCTTCAGATAATCCGAAAAGACGAGCGGCTTGGCGTCGAGATCGTCAAGCATCCGCAAAAAGTCGTTGTTGATTTCTCCAGTCCCAACATTGCCAAAGAGATGCATGTTGGACATTTGCGGTCAACTATTATTGGCGATTCTATTGCCCGAGTGCTGGAATTCCTCGGACATGATGTTCTGCGGTTGAACCACGTCGGTGACTGGGGAACTCAGTTCGGCATGTTGATTACACATTTGCGGGATGCCTGTCCAGAAGCACTAACAGGGTCTGACACAGTCGATATTGGTGATCTAGTTGTCTTCTACAAACAGGCTAAGAAACGCTTTGATGACGAGGACGATTTTAAGGAGCGATCGCGCCAAGCCGTCGTCGATTTGCAATCAGGCGATCAAGATGCTCGACAAGCGTGGCAAGTACTCTGTAACCAGTCCCGTAAGGAGTTTCAGAAGATTTATGACCTGCTTGACATTGACATCATTGAGCGAGGCGAGTCCTTCTATAATCCTCTATTGCCTGCCGTCACTGAGGATCTGCGAGACCAAGAACTTCTAGTAGAAGATCAGGGTGCTCAAGTCGTTTTTCTAGACGGCTTTACCAACAAAGCGGGCGATCCACAGCCTGTTATTATTCAAAAGTCCGATGGTGGATTCAACTACGCAACAACTGACTTGGCCGCCATTCGCTATCGCATTCAGAAAGACAACGCAGAGCGTATCCTCATTGTTGCTGATGCAGGGCAAGCCAACCACTTCAACCAGGTACTTCAAGTTGCCGAGAAGGCAGGGTGGGTGCCCAACACCGTAGAGATGGCGCACATTCCCTTCGGGCTGGTGCAAGGTGAAGATGGTAAGAGGCTCAAAACGCGATCTGGTAAGACGGTCCGGCTTAAAGACTTGCTTGATGAGGGAATTAACCGAGCAAGAACTGATTTAGAAAAGCGCATCCAAGACGAAGATCGAGATGAAACAGAAGACTTTATTCAATCAGTGGCTCAAACGGTTGGCATTGGCGCGGTGAAATACGCCGACTTGAGCCAAAACCGCACTAGCAACTATGTCTTCAGCTATGACAAGATGCTGGCACTTCAAGGAAACACTGCACCCTACATGCTATACGCCTACGTTCGAGTTCAGGGAATCAGTCGTAAAGGCAATATTGATTTTCAAACGTTGGACGACGATGCTCCAATACAGCTAGAGGACGATAGTGAACTAACCCTAGCAAAGCACGTTCTTCAACTTGACGAAGTGATTGCTGCTGTTGCGGAAGACTTATATCCAAACCGCCTATGTCAGTATCTGTTTGAACTGAGTCAAAAGTTTAACCAGTTTTATGATCGCTGTTCTGTCCTTCAGGCTGAAGAACCACAACGGACCTCTCGCCTGATGCTGTGCGACCTGACCGCCCGAACGCTCAAACTAGGGTTATCACTTCTGGGCATTCAAGTGCTAGAGCGCATGTAACTTTATTGTTGCATTGACAACTTATGTATCCGTAAGTTTCGGTAACTTGTATGCTTTCTCCGGACAGCTAGGTATGCCTACCGAAACCTTAGGAGATAGCTTTACGTATTAGTTTTATGAAGACACCAAAGTCCGATCCAAAGTTGTCTTCCGCCTCAGAGTACGCTCTGATTTTTGGAGCTGGTGTCAGCGCTGCTGCTTCGTTGGCTGCTCAACAAGTTGCTGCTGCTTCGCTGCCGGTCACAGCTCTTGTTGCGCTTGGACTGGTTAATCGTCGTCGCCTTGACCAACAGATTAAAGAAGGGCACCCCCAAGATTCACGACTTGAGGAACAGTCCACTCGCGATGTCAGCTCTGGGCAACTGAAACAACAAGTAACGGCTTCTCCACTGCCCGAAATTCAAATGGCGCAACCCTTGCCGGAAGTGCAGATGGCACAACCTTTGCCGGAAGTGCAAATGGCACAACCCCAGGTAACACCTCGACGAAGAAGCAGTCGCATAGACTTCTCTCGAAGACGACCCATGGATGCTGATAAAGAAAGATTAGTTTCAGTCCAGAAAGATAGTCTTCAAAAAATCGGAGCTTATCTTTATCAAACCCGTCAGAAACAAGGTCTCTCCTTACAGGATATCCATCAAAAAACCTTCATCCAGCGGTATGCGCTCAAAGCAATTGAGGCTGGCGATTTAGACACTCTACCGGAACCTTTTTACGTTCGTGCATTTATTCACAAATATGCAGTTGCATTGGGCTTGATTGATTGCGACGTAGCAGCTGATTTCCCAGTTTTCTAGAGGCTATTGCAAACCACCATTTCCAATATTCAAGATAGGAGTGTTTGTAGGTGGTTGGCGTAGAACGCAGTGAAGCCAACGTTTTCACGATTTCAATACCGACAAACCACTAAGCTAGGCACCCATTAGTATCTGGGTGCCTAGTACGCCATCAGATGACTCACCGTCTATCCCAACAAGACTAGCTGTCGGCTAGTTCCAAAACCGTGACTGTTATAACATCAGGTTCGGAAAAAGCGTTTTTAGTCATTGCCGATAAGGCCTATGACTCTGAGAACGCCGAAACATCCACAGGCAAAATCCGAGGCTGCTGCTGATTATCCTTGAAGAAGTCTGCTAGAGCGTCTACAGTCCTATCTGTCGAGTTGGCAATAGGAGATCCACTCGTCCAAAAGCCACCACAGCCAGTACCAAAGCGAGTATCCCTGTTTCCAGTCATCCTCGTCTAGGTTATGGCTCTATTCTTGATCTTGAACTCAATTCCAATGGGCAGGAGCACGTCCATACAGCCGCGTGAGTTCTCGCAAGCGCTCTCGCAGTTCGCCCGTCAGCATTTCCGAACGATAGCGCCAACCCCAATTCCCTTCTGCTTTACCAGGACTATTCATACGGGCAAAGCTGCCGAGTCCTAAAACATCTTGCAGTGGAATGATTGCTTGATTGGAAATAGAACTCAGAGCTAGTCGAATCATGCTCCAATGGATACCTTCACCACTCATGCCACCAATGTATTGAAGGACGCGATCGCGCTCATATTCAGAGGCTCGATCAAACCACCCTACCGTCGTGTCGTTGTCATGGGTGCCCGTATAAACTAGAGAGTTTTGCACGTAGTTGAATGGCAGATAGGGATTAGTATGGTCGCCGCCAAAGGCAAACTGCAAGATTTTCATTCCTGGAAAATCAAACTTGTCACGCAGTGCTTCCACCTCTGGCGTAATCAACCCTAAATCTTCCGCCAAGATAGGCAAACTGCCAAATTCTTCTCGGACCGTTGTGAAAAAAGCCTCGCCGGGAGCCTCAATCCACTGACCATTGATGGCGGTTGTCTCGCCCTCTTTGACCGCCCAATAGGCCTGAAATCCCCGAAAGTGGTCAATCCGAATCAGATCAACATAGCTGAGCAGTGACTTGAGACGCTGTAGCCACCAGCCAAAACCTCTTTTTTTAAGGACATCCCAGTCGTAAGTTGGATTACCCCAAAGCTGTCCCGTCTCACTGAAATAATCGGGGGGCACACCTGCCATTTCAGAGGGCTCCAGCGTTTCCTCATCAATCATGAAGTTGTCAGGGAACGCCCATACATCAACACTGTCATGGGCGACGTAGATAGGCATATCACCCACGATCTGAATATGACGCTCATTCGCGTACTGTTTCAGGCTGGCCCATTGGCGGTCAAATTCAAACTGAAAATACTTGTGATAAGCGATCGCCTTCGACAGCTTGTCGTGCCAATCAACCATAGCTTGCGGCTTACGGCGAGCTAAATCTTCATGCCACTGATTCCAGCTAGCTCCCTCGTGAGCACGCTTTGCTGCCATAAAGAAGGCATAGTCGTCTAGCCAGAAAGCTCGTTCCTGACAAAATTGGTCGTATTCCGCTCGCGTACCCTCATCCGTTGAGTGGTGAAACGCTTCAGCAGCTTTTTCTAAGAGCTTGAGTTTTTCTGGTAGAACATCGCTGTATTCGACAGCATCTTCGGGAAAGTGAGGAAAGCTATCTAAATCGTCTTGGGATAACAGACCGCGATCGCGCAACTGCTCCAAGCTGATGAGCATGTGATTTCCCGCCATCGCAGAGTAAGACATGTAGGGGGAGTTGCCATGACCCGTGGGGCCTAGCGGCAAAACTTGCCAAATCTGCTGACCTGTCTCGGCAAGAAAATCGACAAATTGATAGGCGGTTGGACCCAGATCACCCATCCCGAAAGGACCCGGAAACGAAGTTGGGTGCAGGAGAATACCGCTAGCTCTCTGGAAAGGCATCGTCTCTCCCATAACGTCCCATAGACTCTAACACGGGGATTCTTGAGAATTGCCTAACAATTGGTAGAGTTTTCACGTAAATTTTGAAGTTGAAATGAACGGAGTCCACTTTAGGCCATTAAGGCTCTATTTCCTGAGGCTGACTTAGTTTTGGCCCCAAGTTTATCTGCGTTGAGTAATCAAACTGTGACATACCGCAATCCCGCTCCAACTGTCGATATCATCATCGAGCTTCGCGATCGCCCCCATCGTCCCATCGTTCTGATTGAGCGGCGCAATGAACCGTTGGGTTGGGCTATCCCCGGTGGCTTTGTAGACTATGGCGAGGCGGTCGAAGCGGCAGCCATCCGCGAAGCCCAGGAAGAAACGCAGCTAGCAGTCACCTTAATCGAACAGTTTCACGTCTATTCCGATCCCACGCGCGACCCCCGAAAGCACACGATCAGTATTGTGTTTTTGGCCTTTGCAGAGGGAACTCCTGTAGCCGATGACGATGCTAAAGCGATCGCGGTTTTCAATCCTTGGGAAGTGCCCAATAACCTTTGCTTTGACCATAACCACATCCTGCAAGAGTATTGGCAATATCGGCATTATGGCCTGCGCCCTCGAATATAAGTTGATGCCATCCAAACATTGGCGCTAGGGTTCATACTCCGCCTTTATCCTTCTCTACCGCTTGAGTACGTTAAAGCACGAACCGCAAACTGAGGTAAGGCTAGCATTCTCCGCCAGCGCCATGGCTCTTGATAGAGACGATAAAGCCATTCCAAATTGTTATTGCAAAACCAAGCGGGTGCCCGTTCTTTTAACCCTGCCCAAATATCAAAACTGCCACCGACTCCAACCCAAACAGCCTGGGGACAAAGATGTCGTCGTTCTCTAATCCAAAATTCCTGTCTGGGAACGCCCAAGGCCACCAAAATAACGGTGGGTTGCAGCTGTTCAAGGCGCTTTTCAATATCAGGCAGTTCTTCAGCGGAAAAGTAACCGTGCTGTACGCCTGCGATCGCAAGTCCTGGCTGTCTTATTTGCCAATTATGGGCAGCTTTTTCTGCAACCTCTGGCGCCGCCCCTAAAAAGAAAACCGATTGCGTAGAATCCAACTTCGCCAGCAGCGATTCAGCGAGTTCAATCCCTGGATAGCGCCGCATACGTTTGCCCTTAATCCGAAAGTAGAGCACAATGCCAGCACCATCAGGAATCGCTAAATCTGCCTGGCAGAGTACCTCTTTCAACGCAGGATTTTGGTCAGCCTGCATTGCCATCTCAGCATTCAAGGTGACCACATGAGAGGCTAATCCTTGACTATGACGTGCGAGTAACCAGTCTTCGTAACAAACACCACAGTGAATGGGCAGTCCCATGACCGATAGCGTTTCTAGTTCTCCCATGACTCTCCCGTTTGGCAAATGTATTCCTGCAAACATGGGCTTAGAACACCGTGGAACTAACCAACAGCCGCCAGTCAACTATAGCGGTGTTCTCGTCGCAGATTGCGATCGCCGCAGTGAATTCTACATCACACAATCCACCTAAGTTTTTCACAAGCTGTGGAAAACTTAGGGCAAACGTGGAAACCACAATCAACTCTTGAGAATCGGTCATCAAGGAAAGCCTTAATTAATAGAAGAGACCAACCCCCTAAAGCCTTAATAGTCCATCTCTTCCTCGTACTCAGTTACCTTCTTCTTCTGAGGAATATTCACTGGAGGCGCATTGTAAGGCTCTGGCTCATCATCCGTCCAGATATCTTCAGTCACCTCTTTGACATCATCTTCGTATCTAATCGAAGGCGGATTGACGGGCTGAGCCGGCCAGTTGTCCTCTTCGAGAGGCGCTTCTCGGTAGTTCACTTCCTCAAGGGGTTGAGGCATCGGTTCAGCAGAAATCGGTTCAGGCGTTCCCCAATCATCATCGGTCCAGCGTTCTTCAACAACTGGAGCGCGATCGCGCATCGGCTCAACTGGAGCCTGTACACCGGAAGGCAGTTGGTTTGCCGTAGGCACCGGCATGATGTACTCACTATCATCATCCCGTTCCCAAGGAGCCCGGCCAATGCCCAAACGCTCCAGCAGACCTACACTGAGCTGAACCAACTTTTCTTCAGCTCCCTCAAAGACAATGAGGCGATCTGGGCCACTACTCACAATTTCGTCTACGGGTAGCTCGTAAGTACTGATCACCTGATCCGGAATCTTCGGCAATCCGAAAGAGGCAATCACAATAGACTCTAGCTTTCCCGTCGTTACGTCAAACTTCAGATCACGCAAGCGCCCCAGCATTTCACCGGACTCTGTAATCACCTCGGAGTTGATCATGGTGCTGAAAGGCGCCAGGTTCAGATCATCTTCAACAACATCATCATCGTCCACCAGAATGACATCACCAACCTGACGAATGCTGCTGAGCTGCATGACATGCTCTGTCCCTGACATAACCCCAGGCAAAATTTGCTCTCGCAGTCCAAGCGCAACAACTTCGCCACGATCAACATCCACCCAAAGTTGACTCACAAAACCCAGACTTTTTCCTGTTGTTCTGGTAATGACTTGTGTGCCTAAAAAGTCGGAGCGTTGACGAAACTGGTCATAGGATGGAGTCATAGCCGGAGCCTGTTGGAACTTAAATTGTCGATGGACAGCATGCAGTCCGATTAAAGCGTGATTTTATCGAGGGATTTCGATCTTAACAGATCTACATGGACGCACTTTGTGCCTCTAGGTTGATCCCTAATACTTGAGTATAAGCGCCTCGTGCTTGAGTCACACCAATCGTACGTTGAGCTGATTCGATCATAGGACGTCGCAAGCTAACAACAATGAATTGTGCCTGCTGCGCCTGCTGTTTAATCATTTTTGACAGTCGCTCTACGTTTGCACCATCCAAGAACATGTCCACTTCGTCGAAGGCATAGAACGGGGAGGGGCGATATCGTTGCAGAGCAAAAATAAAGCTCAGTGCGGTCAGTGACTTCTCACCCCCAGACATTGAAGCCAAACGGCGAACGGGTTTTCCTTTGGGATGAGCTACAAGGTTTAACCCTCCATTGAAAGGGTTTTGAGGATCATCCAATTGGAGGTAACCGTCCCCATCAGAAAGCTTGGCAAAGATATCGCTGAAATTTTCGTTGACGGCGTCAAAGGCTTCTTGAAACGCCTGCTGTCGTAGGGTGGTGAAATTTTCGATGCGAAGCAGAAGCTCAGTACGCTCCTCTTGCAGCGTCCCCAATTTGTCAGACAGATCCTCTAAACGAGTCTGAGTCTGGTTATACTCCTCCAACGCCAGCATGTTGACAGGTTCCAGGGCTTCTAGGCGCCGTTGTAGCGATCGAATCTGCTTTTTCACGGCTTCTAAATCAGTCTCAGCTGGGATTTCCGGCAAATTTTCCGGCAACTCTGCGGCTTGAGTGGCAAGTTCTGCCTCCAATATGGTCAGCTGCTGCTGTCGCTCTTGTCGCGTTTCAGTTCGTTTTTCACGCTGCCATTCAATCTGCTGTTTGTCTGTCTGCTGCTGCCGCAGTTGTGCTTCGACTTGATCGCGATTCCCTTTTTCTGACGCCAACGTCTCGTCTAATGCTCTCAACTTTTGTCGAGTTTGCTGCGTGGCTTCTGCGAGTTCAGCCTGTTGAGCTTCCAGTTTCTGACGCTGTTCCTCCTGCTGGAGCTGCTGTTGCTGGCTAGCCGCAATCTGTTCCTGCTGTTGCTGAATCGTAATCTGAGTCCGTTCTTGTTGCGACTGAAAAGTCTGTAGGCGCTTTTCCGCAGCCTGTAGCATAGCCTGGCGATCGCTCAGCTGCTGTTCTAACGCCTGCACTTCTGACTGAGCTTGCTGCCATTCACTATGAGTTTGAGAATCTTCGAGAGCTGCTAGAGCGTCCCGTTCAGCCTGCAACTCAGCCTCTTGCACAGGGAGCTGTTCTGCCAGCTCCACCAGTCGGCTTTGAGCGGTAGTCAGTTCTTGTTGATATTGAGCTAGACGAGCTTCACCCTGTGCTCGCTGCTGCTGAAGTTGCCGCAATTGCTTTTGCATCTGCTCCGTTTGCAGTTGTTGTTCGCGGTGCTGCTGCCGCGCTTCCACAAAAGCATCGGACGTCTCTTTGACCGCTACTGTGCCGGCAGCAATACGCTGTTCGCAATGGCTGAGAATCTGCTCAATTTCGGACAGGCGATTCCTGAGTACGATCGCCTCTTCAGATTCCCCAGCTTCCACAGTCCCAAAATGCAAGCGGCCCCGCTGCTTGCTCAGGCTCCCTCCCGTCATCGCACCGCTAGCTTCCAACAGTTCGCCATCCAGGGTGACCATGCGCTGCTTGCCCAAATGCGCTCGTGCACTTTGCAGCGTATCGAAAACGGCGGTGCTGCCAAAAATGAATTCAAATACTTTGCGGTAGCGATCGTCGCAGTCAATGATGTCAACAGCGTAGTCTAGTAAGCCATCTGGACGTTTCCAGTCAGGAATGCGAGTAATTTTAGGCACGCGAATGGCATTTAAGGGCAGAAATGTCGCTCGACCTGCTCGCTGTTTCTTCAGCAGCGCAATTCCCTGAGAGGCAACTTGATCATTTTCGACCACTAAATATCCTAAACGTCCGCCAGCCGCAATTTCTAAGGCCAGCTGAAACCGGGGTTCGACCCGTCCCAGCTGAGCCACCAGACCACAGATACCCGGTAAGCCAGTATCAATCAAAATCTGAGTAGCATGGGTACCCTGACTTTCTTGCAACGCTTGTGCCTGCGCTTCGATTTTGTCGAGTTGGCGTTGCTTATCCCGCTGCTCTTGCAGTAAGCGCTGCTGTGTTTCTCGCTGCACCTTCAGTTCCTGCTCAGCGGCAGCTAGAGCTTGAGCCAACTGCTGGACTTGAGCTTCACCATCTTGGGCAGTTCCGCTAGCTGGACCAGCACCACTCTGCGCCTCCATCTGCTGAGCCAACTCACGCACATTGACCGTGAGTTCTTCAATCTGCTGGGTTAGTTGGCTGACGCGCTCCTGCAGCCGCACTTGTTCTGATCGCTGAGGTTCCAGTGTCGCCAATAAATCTTCAAGCCGGCGACGACGTTGGGTTTGCTCTTCCACCCATGCTTGGGAGGCACTGGCGATCGCGCTCGTAGCCTCTCGCTTATCAGCCAGGGCTACCTGGGCTGCATCCCGTTCCCGCGTCAGCGCTACCAACTCACCCTGCTGCAGGACCTGCAATTCTTCAACCAAGCGAGCTGCGGTTTGCTGGTGCTCCTGCAGAGAAATCTGCCCCTGCCGTAGTTTAGCGGCAGTTGTTTGACTCTCAGTGATCAAGGTCTGCTGCTGGCGCTGAAGTTGACGCATCTCTGCCTCTTGAGTGGCTAGCTGAGACTGCAACGCCAAGTGTTCGTCTTCACCTAGAGCCTTAACTCGCGCATTCAACACATCCAGCTCTTGAGTTGTGGCTTGCAGTGTCTCTGTCAACTGCTGTATTTGAGTAGTGAACTGTTGAATCGCTTCACCATCTTTTTGGATATTCTGCTGCAACCTGACAACTTGCTGCTGCTGTTGTCGCCACCCCAGAACGGCCTCCCATTCCATACGAGTGTGTAGTTCCGCTTTGAGTCGCTGATATTTCTCGGCTTTGATGCGATCCTGGGCCAGGCGATCGCGCTGCACAATCAGCTCACGCTCAACCACCCGAAAGCGTTCCTCCCGCTCTCGGACAATCTCTAGCTTCTCTAACGCCTGATTAATTTTGCGGTCAAAGGAGGCAACTCCTGCCAGCTCATCAATGATCTCTCGCCGCTCACGGGAGTTCATAGAGATGATGCTAGTGACATCTCCCTGCAAAACGACGTTGTAACCTTCCGGATACACGTGAAATCGCTGTAGCTGCTCATGCAGTTCTGTTAGCGTACAGGGATCACCGTTGACGTAATAGTTGGAGGTATAAGTGCCCTGGTTAGTGACCCGCAGCCGCCGAGTCACTGTCCATTCGCGAGGAGAAGTATGGAGGGGAACGACTTTGCTGTCAGAATCAGCGATCGCTTCATCGCTTGCTGGAACGACCTCATCCTCACTCGACGATTTCTCGACCACCTCAATATCAACCGTTTCAGAATTGCCCTCTGCACCTGAGTCGTCATTCATCAACAACTCCGAAGCCACATCGGTAATGTCAAAAGTGACCGTCACAGTCGCCTCAGCCGTTGAACGGCGACCTATATGACTTTGATTAACCAAATCAGGAAGACGATCCGCTCTCATCCCACGAGAACTTGCAAGCCCCAATGCGAACAGCAAAGCATCCAAAATATTGGACTTTCCAGAGCCGTTAGGCCCTGAAATAACAGTAAAACCAGGCAGCAGTGGTACCGCAGTCGTACCACCGAATGACTTGAAATGAGACAGTTCTACGCGCTTAATGTGCACTGGCTAGGGCTATAGCAGTTAAAACAAATGTACTTAATTCGCGAAAATTTAACAAGTTCCCCAATGAGTTGAATAGAAAGCTTTACTCAGCAGCAGAAAACGCCATGTAACACTCAGAAGATTGGTGCACTTCAGGATGCCGCCTCAGTTTAATCGCAGCAAAGTAGAAATGCCACCGATATTGCCATAATTGTGCCCTTAATCAAGAAAAACGTTGATTGTCGTCAAAGCCATTGTGCTTAGGGCAGGTGAAGAGTCAGAGTCCTAGACTAAAGCTACATTTGACCCTGTTCTGCTTTGATGTTTGGACGTCGCGATCTCCTCCTGATTCAGTCTTAAACTAGATGCAAGCAGCAAGGGCAACACCATGATTCTCCTGAACGATTTGTCCGAAAAATTGGCGGTTGAAGCACCTGAAGAGCGACGGATCTTTAATGAGGTGAGCTGGTCACAGTACGAAGCGCTCCTGGCAGATATCGGCGAGAAGTCTCCCTACCGAGTACATTACCTGGAAGGAATATTAGAAATCGTGGCTCCTAGTCGCCGTCATGAAAGTGGGAAAACTCGCATAGGGGATCTACTCTTAATCTACTTTCTGAGCACAAACACTGAATATTTTCCGATGGGGTCTACAACACTTAGGAGACCTGAAAAAAGTGCTGGGGGAGAACCTGACGAAAGTTACTGCATTGAAACGGATAAAGATTTCCCCGATCTGGCGATTGAGGTCATTGTGACTAGCGGCAGCATTAATCGCCTCGAACTGTACCGCCGTTTAGGGGTTCGAGAAGTCTGGTTTTGGCAGAATAATGACCTCACTTTGTACTACCAAAGAGAAGGAGCAGCCGAACAGTTGGCTGAGACTGCTGGCTATGAAGAGATTTCTCGAAGCGAAGTTTTACCCGATCTAGATATTGATTTGCTGACGCGCTGCCTTCAGAATCCAAGTCCGTTGGCAGCGGCAAAAGCCTTTCGGCAGGGACTGCGTGGCGATTAAAAGCGTGATTCCTCAAAGTAAGGACAAACAGCTTTGCTCTACGGACGGCGATTTCTTTACTTAGAATAGAAAACGATTCACGAACCTGGAGATCACTGTGACTGCAACTCCTCTACGCACTACCGCTGATCCGATTGATTTGTTGAAAGACGCGATCGCTTCTCTGGATCTCGCTGCTGATTGGATTGGCATTCGTGCCCTGCGAGAGGAGAGCGTCTATCGATCGCAACGGGACGGTAACCCTGAAAGCAATCGACGCTCAGTCGACCAAGGGGCAATGGTGGAAGTGCTAGTGCAGGGGCAGATTGGCTACGCAGCTACCAATCGATTGACTGTGGAAGGACTACGGCAGGCAGCAGAACAGGCTTTCCAGCAAGCTCAAGCTGCTCTTCCTTGGCAAATTTATGCCTTCGATACCAGCGTTCGTCCTGATGGCATGGGCGCTTATCACTCCTTTGTTGAAAAACCTCTCCGCACGCTTAGCACAGCGGAGGCTCACGACCTGTTATCTCGGATCTGCCAGGGGCTGAAAGTTTCAGACAAGATTGTGCAAGCCAGCGCCAGCATTAGCGCCAAGGAAGTCGATACCTGGCTGGTCAGCAGCAGCGGGACTCAGATTCACCAGCATTTTTCGTTGTTCACGCCCAGTTATGGGGCCACTGCACAAGATGGGGCGATCGTTCAAACGCGGACTAACAACGGTCGAGGTCACAGCTATCAAGGCGGATGGGAATTTTTTGAGCAGGGCGACTTAGTTTGGGAAGCCGTTCAGCGCACAGGCGAGCAGGCGGTTGAATTGCTGACCGCAGACGAGTGTCCTGAGATGACGACGACGCTGGTTCTGGCTCCTGATCAAATGATGCTGCAAATTCACGAAAGCATCGGACATCCGTTAGAACTGGATCGCATTTTGGGGGATGAGCGCAATTATGCCGGCGGTAGCTTTGTTCAGCCAGCTGATTTTGGCAACCTGCGATATGGGTCAAAGTTGCTCAACGTCACCTTTGATCCAACCGTGGAGCAGGAATTTGCGAGCTATGCCTTTGATGACACAGGAGTAGTCGCAGAGAAGCAGTACTTGATTCACGAAGGGGTATTGCAGCGAGGCTTAGGAAGCCGCGAAAGTCAAATGCGATTGGGCGTACCAGGAGTCGCGTGTGCCCGTGCAACATCTTGGGATCGTCCACCGATTGATCGCATGGCAAATATTAATGTGGAACCCGGAGATCGCTCTTTTGCTCAAATCATTGGCGCTATTGAAGACGGTGTATACATGGAAGCCAACCGTTCTTGGTCAATTGACGATCAGCGATACAAATTCCAATTTGGTTGTGAGTATGCCAAGCGTATCCGCAATGGGCAGCTTGCCGAAACCCTGCGAAACCCCAACTATCGAGCGACTACACCCCAATTCTGGGGCAGCTTGGCTCAAGTGGGCGATCGCAGCACTTGGCAAATGTTTGGTACACCTTTTTGTGGCAAAGGGGAACCCAACCAAGTCATTCGAGTGGGCCATGGAGCTCCAGTCTGTGCGTTCAACACGATTGAAGTTTTTGGAGGTGTAAGCTGATGCAGACTTGGGAAACAACGTTCAATCAGCTCATCGACGCTCTGATACCTCAACTGAATGAGGACGAGTCACTGACGTTAAGTTTGGTCGCTGAGGAAAGCCAGTTTACTCGCTTCAATCATGCGAAGGTGCGGCAAACAGGCAGTGTTGAGAACGGAGACTTGACTCTGACACTGATGGGGCAACAGCGATCAGCAACTGAGTCGGTCACCTTCACCGGAGAGAAAGCAACCGATTGGCCACTGTTGCTCGCAGCCCTACAAACGTTGCGCGAAGAATTACCCGATTTACCAGAAGATTCCTATCTGGTGCTGCCAGAGGGGGACGCTCAAAGCCGAGAGGTTTACTCAGGAGACCTGCTCGCTAGCACTGCTGTCGCACCCACCATCATGGCTAAGATGGCTGGCATTGACGCTGCCGGACTCTACGCTGGGGGACGCTCTGTTCGAGCGTATGCAGACTCTGCCGGACAGCGTCACTGGTTTGAGACTGCGACCTTTACTTTGGACTATTCTCTGTTTACCGCGTCAGGCCAGGCCGTCAAAGGCACCTACGCTGGGCGAACGTGGGACGATACAAGCTATGCCGACACTCTGGGGGTGTCTCAAACCCTGCTGAAACAGATGGCGCAGACACCGCGACAGCTGGAAAGGGGGCAGTATCGGACTTATTTGGCTCCAAGTGCAGTAGCAGATTTAGTCAGCATGCTGTCATGGGGAGGCATTAGCGAGGCCGCAATTCGTCGGGGTGGTAGTGCGCTGGGAGCTTTACGGCGTCAGGAGCAGACACTTTCAAATCAGGTTCACCTGACGGAGGACTTCTCTCAAGGTCAAGTGCCTCGCTTCAATCAGTATGGTGAGCTGGCACCGACTACCATGCCACTGATTGAATCGGGGCAACTGGTCAACACCCTGGTCAGCGCCCGAACGGCTAAAGAATATGACATTCCTTCAACCTATGCAGCAGGAGGTGAGTATTTGCGATCGCCCGTCCTCTCCCCCGGTACCCTGGCCACCAGCGATATTTTGAGCGCCCTGGATACCGGTCTCTATGTCTCGAACCTGCACTATTTGAACTGGAGCGATCGGCCCAACGGGCGCATTACAGGGATGACCCGCTATGCCTGTTTCTGGGTCGAAAATGGCAAGATCATCGCCCCCATCGAAAATCTCCGATTCGACGAAAGCCTCTATAACTTTTGGGGTGAAAACCTGATTGCTCTTACCCAAGACCTCACCTTTATCCCCGAAGTCGGCAGCTACGGTTATCGTGATCTTGGCGGCACTCTAGTCCCCGGCATGTTAGTCAACAACTTTGCATACACCCTGTAAACATAGGTGCATGCTAGGTAAAACCTTCTAGACAGAGCCCTGCTAAAGCGAAGCGTAACCCTGCGAGTTGTTGTTTATTGACTCTAGAAGGCAACTTCAACAGTCCTCAACTGCAGCCATCTTGTAAAGCGCGAAGGCTGATGTCATCGCCATGTAGAAAGATCAAGGTGACATTTGAATACTACGAAAAGGTTGGTGAACCCAAAACAATGAATAGTTCTTTTAATACAACCCGCTCAATCCTACAAGCCCAACGGAGAGAGATTCTAGGGCTAGCTGTGAAACATGGTGCGTGCAACGTCAGAGTGTTTGGTTCAGTTGTGCGTGGAGAAGAAACAGCAGATAGCGACATTGACTTTTTAGTAGATTTGGGAGAAAAACTTAGCCCCTGGTTTCCAGTCGGACTCATCCGGGATTTGGAAGACTTACTGGACCGAAAGGTGGACGTCGTGACCGAAAAGTCATTGCACTATTACATCCGCGATAAGGTGTTGGCAGAAGCTCAGGTCTTATGAAAGATAGCCGTCTCTACCTGGTCCATATCGCGGACTGTGTCGACCGAATTGAAGTTTACACGGTTGAAGGCAAGGCGGCTTTCATGGCAGATACCAAAACCCAAGATGCTGTTATTCGAAATCTAGAGGTGATGTGCGAATCCACTCGCCAACTTCCAGATGCTTGGAAAGCAGCTCACATTGAAGTCGACTGGCGGCAGGTGAGTGACTTTCGTAATTTTTTAGCCCACCAGTACTTGGATGTAGACTTGGAAATTATCTGGAATGTAGTTGCGAACTATTTGCCACAGCTCAAGGCTGCCGTAGATGCTATGCAAATTGAGTTTTAGAGATAGTGGCGCATATTCGCTTCGGTAGTCTCTGTACCTGTAAGATTTTCTCCATTCTTCTTTTCTTTGCTAACACTCGATTTTAGTCAGGTTTCCATTTCCGTAACCCAACGCCTCCCTCAACCGCTACTCTATACCTTAGAGTTGTGGCGAAGTCGTGGAGTTTCAGTCGTCGTCAAATCCGGTTAGCAATCTTGGGGAAACGCCCTCACCAGAACAGTTGGACAGCATCAAAGCGCAGCTCGATTTGGTATTGCTGGCGTTGGAATCGCTTACTGGCGTTGGTTCTGAGGCCATGCTGGAGGTTGCTAAGCAGACCGGGGTAGAAGCGCTGATGAGCGATCGCGTCACCCTGTGGCGGCTACGACAGGCAAGCCCTTTGCGTAAGGGTCAGGGTCGCAAAAAACTTGATGTCGATGAAGCTCGTGGTTTGGTGCTTGTTAGCGCTTACTTAGCCCAGCAGCATCAGCAAAAAATTCGTCAGGCTGTCACGCTTTTAGAGGAGGCAACTGCACGGAAAAAACCACCCCATCGAGTGGCGCTGCTCGGTGATTATTTAGATGCGTTTAGCAACTTCTATGAAGACCGTATGATTTCCGACAATGCTCCCATTCCTGAGTCTCTACGGGATTTAGCGCTGAAGCTACTCATTGACCTATTGTTCTACAGTCAGTCTGGTGGTGAGCGACGGCTATGGCTAGCCCTACTGGAGCGATCGCGCTAACTCTGCATCTGCATAGCAATGACCTCAACGACTCAGCTGATTCCCCTACATTACGAGACACCAACTGTCACTTTAGACGTGATGGCGCGGGAAGCTGCGATTTCGCAGTGGTCAGATAAGCCTGTGGTGCAAGTCTTACGCTATCAGCTCCAGGTTCGTAACCTAGACGAGACGAATGAAGGCGTTGAAATTCAAGGCGATCGCGACTCGTTTTTACCGTTAGTAGAAGCTGTCCAGATCTACATTCAATCGCAGCTGACGGGAATTGATGACTCGAATCGTAGCCTCTCCAACTTGCCCTATGTAGAATCCAACAGTTTGACCCAATGTACGCTGCATCTTGGGCAACTGCGGACGACGACGGGTGCGACCACTCTTTCTTTAGGAGCAATTCAGCTATCCGATCTGGGGAATGTTCTGAATCAGCTTGAGACCCAATTTCGACCGCTGCCCGTCGCTATTGCTCCGCAAAGGCAGCGACCATTGTGGCGGTCATGGGGCACAACTGCCGCTGGAATGGTAGCCGCTGTAGGTATCACAACCGCAATCTGGTCTACCTATCGCTCTCCTCAAACAAGTCTGGACACTGCGTCAGAGACAGCCGTCATTGAAGCGGCACCCCAAACAATCAATAGAGCAGAAGAACAACGTCCGCGATCGCAGCCCCTAGATGACCGAGCAGACAGCCCAGAGATAGCTTCTGAAGCAGTGGAATCCGATGAGATTGAGAATCGCTCAATAGCGGAACCGAGTGAAGAGGCATCCGAGCCGGTTGAACGCTCGGATGCTCCTACCACCGATAACGCCCCCAAAAATAGGCCCTCCCCAACTCAATCACCAGCAGACAATGAGGAACGCAGGACTAATAAACCGGCTCCTCAAGATACATCTTCCCCAGCAGCCGATGCAGATAGGCCTATGGAAGCTGAACTGGAGCAAGAGACCGTACCGGAACCAGAAGCCCCAGAAACGCCTACGATTGCCCAAACCGCACCATCTCAACTTCCTCCTGCGCCTAGTCCAGAGATAGCTACGGAGGGGGATGAGAGTCTAGCTGAGGATGAAACTCTAGCCGAGGATGCTGCAGAAACAGGGGACGAGCAGTTTTTAGCCCGTCCTGAAGGTCTCGACGAGCAGGAATCAGAACAGCCCTCACCGCCTACTGACACTCAGAGTTCGTTATCGATCGCTAGCGAAGAGATGCCCTCATCAGGATCATCTGCTCGCGTTGATGCTAGCCCCGCAGTTTTCTCATTGGACATCCTAATTGAGCAAATCCGCGATCGCTGGCCTCATCCAGACTTTCCCGACGAAACCTTAACCTATATGCTGACCATAGCGGCTGATGGGACTTTGATAGACGTCCAACCGGCAGATGATCTCTCTGCACAATATCGCGATCGTACCGGCATTCCTGAACCGGGCACTGCGGTCTTTTCGACCGATACTCCTCAAACCCTTCAAATTCTGCTGCTACCTAACGGCAATATTGAGATTGCAGATCCATCGATTTAAAGGCCACCATCACTGACCGGTGAAATGAGGCAAAATGATGGCTTTCGCAGAAGTTGTTGAGCGGACAGGAAATGACGATGCTTGCGGGAATTGCGACCCTTTTGTTCACCGTTCTGGCGGGTATTTACACCGCATTCATCCTGCCATCCCTGCAAGACTACCTCAAAACCCGCATTGCTCGTTACAACAGTCAGCGTGAAGAGAGCGAGGCTAGTCGCAACAAAATCAATCTCATCTACCTCAATCCTCTGCGACTCTGGCTAGAGGAGGCTTATGTTCGTCTGAGCGAAATTGCCGACGGGATTGACACCCACGGATCCGCTGCTGCGCTCCTGTTCGTGACGCAGCCCAGCGATGTCTCCAAGCAGGAAGCCGCATGGTTCAACAGTGAAGGCTGCTATCTTGTCTCTACTTGCTACATCACTGCCTGCCTATTTTTTGCTATCAAACAAGTCAGGGACAATATTCCTTATTTACGGCTTGCTAAAGGTAGTGATACAGAGCTGATGACGCTGTTGTTTCAGGTCAGTCAAGCTTTTTTACAGGAATTAGGCGTTTTCTATGTCATTCAACCCAGCATCGGCAATGATGTGTATCTAGCAGCCCACAAACGTCTCATGACCTACCGTGAATTTTGTGAGCTGTTACAACAGCCCGAGCAACGAGTTTGGTTCGATCGCCTAATTCTGTTCTATTTAGAAACAGGAGCAGGCAAAAAGCGTGCGCGAATTCAGACTGCGCTCCGAGCTATCCAAGCCCTTTCCACCTTTTTGGATAGCCATATTGGTAAGGGTGTAGCCATTGGCGATCGCTTGAAAGCGGAACGAGGTTAAAGGTGCTGATTCGGCTTGCCAGGCTCCGACAGAAAGCATTTCATTCATCCTAAAAAACTTTCTACAATGGAAGTTAGTGAAAAATGACGACGTAAGACTAGGGCACCAGAATGGCAGATCAACTCCTTCGGGCAACCGCAGCCAACGGCGGCATCCGGATTGTCGGTACGATCACCACTGATTTGGTAGAAGATGCACGTAAACGCCACAATTTAACTTACGTAGGTACTGCTGCTTTAGGTAGAGCCATGTCTGCTGGCCTGTTACTGGTTTCCAGCATGAAGCGGGCCGAATCTCGAATCAATCTTCGGATTAAAGGCGACGGCCCCTTAGGTGGCGTCATGGTTGATGCGGGTTTAGACGGCGCTGTTCGAGGTTATGTCGATGATCCCTCGGTTGAGCTGCCGCCTTCACCCAACGGCACATTAAATGTAGGGGGCGCGATCGGGCGCAACGGCTATCTTTATGTTGTTCGCGATGTTGGCTATGGACAACCGTACTCCAGTACGGTTGAGCTGATTTCTGGAGAAATTGGCGAAGATTTGACCTATTATCTCGCCACTTCTGAACAGACCCCATCAGCCCTAGCGTTAGGCGTTTTTGTCGATGAGAATGGAGTCGAGGCATCTGGCGGTCTGCTGTTGCAAGTCATGCCTAAGGCCGCTCGCGATGAATCTCTCATTTCGCTACTAGAGTCCCGTGTAGGAACGCTTTCAGACTTCACTCCCAAGCTCCGCAGCAACCATACTCTGCCGGATATCTTTGAGTCTCTGGTGGGCGATCTGGACTTGGAAATTCTGTCTGAGGCAGAGAGTCCAGATATTCGCTTCTACTGCCCATGCACTTACAACCGTATGCTGGGTGCGTTGAAAATGTTGGGCACGGAAGAACTGCAAGACATGATTGAAAAGGACAACGGGGCTGAAGCTACCTGTCACTTCTGCGGTAAGGTCTACCATGCGGACAGTAGCGAGTTGGCAGAATTGATTGCTGACATTAATAAGCAGCGCTCAGAAGCACTCAACTAAAGGTCATTAGGTTTTTTGAGGAATGAATTTTAAGTTCTCAGTTTTGAGTTTTGAATGATTGAATTATCGGCGAATCCAAAGCTCAAAGTTGATACTTAAATAGGTTCTCGTTCCTGAGTGTGAATCGCGATCGTGGTGGATCGTGTATTTTCCTATCGTTACTTTTTAGGGGACGTCTCGCGGTATGGCACTCTAGTTTCAGATGGGCAGGGTGATGCCGTGCTGAGGCAGCTCGCCTCAACTGAACTGTTGCAGGGAGGGATGACATGACGCCGAAAATCATTGTGCTAGATGATGACCCCACCGGGTCACAGACAGTTCATAGCTGCTTGCTGTTGCTCAAGTGGGACGTTGAAACACTGGTTTTAGGGCTGCAAGACAATTCTCCGATTGTCTTTATTCTGACGAATACCCGAGCGTTATCTCCGGCACAGGCAAAAGCCATTACCACCGAAGTGTGCCACAACTTGAAAACCGCAATTCTCCAGGCTGGCATTGAAGAGTTTCTAGTTGTCAGCCGTTCTGACTCAACCTTGAGGGGACACTATCCTATTGAAACGGATGCGATCGCCGCTGAGCTAGGTCCTTTTGATGCCCACTTTATGGTGCCGGCCTTTTTTGAAGGTGGACGCATTACCCGCAATAGCGTTCACTATGTTGTTCAGGACGAAACGCCCATACCTGCCCATGAAACTGAGTTCGCAAAAGATTCCGTTTTTGGCTACAGCACCAGCTATCTACCCGACTATGTTGCTGAAAAAACGGGCGATCGCATTTCTGCTGAGCAAGTCAAGCGTTTCACATTAGAGCGGATTCGTCAGGGCTGCCTAGATGAGTTGTTGGCATTGGAGAATAACGTCTGTGTGGCGGTAGACGGCGAGAGTCAACTCGATCTCAATCAGTTTGCTCAAGATGTGCTGACAGGGGCAGCTCAAGGAAAACGGTTTTTGTTTCGAAGTGCAGCTAGCCTATTAACGGCCCTGGCAGCCCTACCACCTCAACCCATCGCCGCAGAAGATATGGCTCAGTATGTCAAAGATCATCACCCTGGCGCGGTTTTAGTCGGCTCCCACGTCAAAAAAACGACACAACAGTTGGCAGCTTTGCTAAAAGCACCTGATGTCGTCGGTGTTGAAGTCGATGTCACTCAGATGGTGGATAACTTGGATGAAGGCAAATCTCGTCTTTTAGAGGGAACGCTGACACAAGTGCGGCAGATTCACGAACAAGGAAAAACCCCTGCTATTTATACCAGTCGTGAGGAACTCACATTTCCCGATGTACAAACACGACTGGCCTTTGGCGAACATGTTTCAGCTCTCCTGATGGATATTGTGCGGGGGCTACCTAATGACTTGGGTTATCTCATTAGCAAAGGCGGCATTACCTCCAACGACACGCTCAGTAAAGGGTTAGCCCTCAGAACAACGCGGCTGCTAGGTCAAATTCTTCCGGGGTGCTCCGTCGTTCGAACAGCCGCCAATCATCCTCAGTTTTCTGCAATGCCAGTCGTTCTGTTTCCTGGCAATGTTGGGGATGAGAACGCTTTAGCTCTTGCCTATCAGCGCCTGAGTCGATAACGAGAGAGCTGGTTTGTAGACAGGACAACAATTGGACTGCTACAAAGGTAGTTCCATCAGGGGAACCGTCTCTTACGGTACACACCGTTACGCACTTCCAGTTACACACCTCAATTTCGGAATGTTATGAAGCCTGATCCAGAACGATTTCGTGTAGTGATTTTTGGGTCTGCTCGCTTGAAACCGGGCGACACTATTTATGAACAGGTACGGCGTTTAGCCAAACTTATTGGGCGAGAAGGCTTAGATGTGGTGACTGGTGGTGGTCCAGGATTGATGGAGGCGGCTAATCTCGGCCATCGTGAAGGACGGGAAGATCCCCACAGTGTGGACGATTCCAGCAAATCCTACGGGCTAAACATCAAACTCCCTTTTGAAGAAGCGCCCAATCCGCACGTTGATATCAAACACGAGTTCGATCGCTTTTCAGAGCGACTGGATCACTTTATGCACCTGGCCAACGCCGTTGTTGTGGCTCCAGGTGGCGTTGGGACACTGCTCGAACTAGCGTATACGTGGCAGCTGATTCAAGTTGAGCATATGTCAAACATTCCCATCGTCCTGCTAGGCGATATGTGGAAAGACTTCCTTCGCTGGGTCAAAGATTGGCCTCTAGAAAAGCAGCTGATCAACCCAGAAGACTACGAAATGCTGTTCCTCGTTCACAACTGTGACGAAGCGTTTGACGTTGTTCGCGAAGCCTATCGTAAGTTCCTCACTCATCAGGACGAATTTTGCCTCAACTACCACGAATACAAACTTTAGGAAGGGGCTGGTCAAGACACAAATTCAAACTGATTCCTCCTTCAACCCCAATTCTTGATGGTTCTCCGACAACTAGTACCGCTACGCGGAATTCAAAATTCAAAATTCAAAATTCAAAACTAAGGCAGCTAAGCTTTCTCAATGTTTTGAATGGTGAGCCTGTTTCTGCCGCAGTGTACTAGGGAGACATCACACCGCCTAGAGCTTGGGGGGAAGACGGCGGAATGCCTTCTAAGACGACTAAAGATTCCATCACCGTTCTCACTAGCGGAGCAGCAACCGTTGAACCGTAAGCATCATCGCCTAAGGGTTCATCAATCACCGCCAGCACAACGAATTGGGGCGCTTCGACTGGCAGTAACCCAACAAAGCTAGTAATGCGTCCAGAACCGTAGACGCCCCCCTCAGTCACTTTTTGAGAGGTTCCCGTTTTACCCGCAATGCGATAGCCCGGAATCTGAGCGGCCTCACCGGTGCCGTCTTCGACAACGGTTTCCATCATTTTGAGAACGGCATCGGCTGTTTCTTGCGAAAAGACGGATTTACGATCGCCCACATCAGGCTGCCACGTCAACTGCCCAGTGTCACTCACCAACCCCTTAACCACCTTGGGGGTCACCAGATAACCCCCATTCGCGATCGCAGCTTGCAGTTGCAGCAGCTTGATTGGCGTAAGTGCAATTCCTTGGCCGAAGGCTGCTGTGGCCGCATCAACTCGACTATTGACGAACTGCTCTCGCTCCTTCAACGCCTGAGCATTCTCCGCAGGAAGACTGATATTCGTTGGGCGATCAAGCTCTAGCTTCTCTAACCAAGCGTAAAACTCCGATGCCGGGAGCTGCTCCATAATACGAACCATACCAACATTGCTAGACTTCCTGAGAACATCCGCAATGCTCAGCATGCCGACCCCTCCCATGGCCTCATAGTCAGAATTTTGAATCGTCCATTCACCAAACCGCAGACGCCCCTCGTCATAAATGGTGTCATCAGGAGTAATGGCATCAGCTTCCAGAGCGATCGCGACATTGATCGGCTTAAACGTCGAACCGGGCTCATAAAGATCTGTGACCGCCCAATTCTTTAACCAGCCTAGATTAGCGTCAAAATAGCGATTGGGATCAAAGGTCGGCTCAACGGCAAATGCCCGCAGCTCACCCGTATGAACTTCCATCACCATGACGGTTCCCTGTTGAGCACCAAACTTTCGCAAGGTTTGCCGTAAAGCTTCTTGAGCAATTCGTTGTAGGCGATTGTCCAACGTGAGTTGCAGCTGCTGTGATGTCTCTTCCGTGGGCAGGTTAATCACGGGCAACGCAGGTCCAACAACGTGAGGGGCTTGCGGCATTGGCAAGCTCAAACGCTTCTCGTACTGCGCTTCTAATCCCGTTTGCGCTTTACCCTCCAAATTAACAAAGCCTACGATTTGGGAGAACAAATCTTGCTGTGGATAAAAGCGCTGCTGACTAGGGACCAACTCCAATCCATCTAGTCGTAACTGTTGAATACGTCTAGCCGTTTCCTCAGGCAGATCATCGACAATTCGCAACCCCGTTGCCTGTCCTTTGAACTGCTCTGCCAAAGTGCCCGCAGGGATTTCAAGGACTGGACTCAAAGTTTGTGCGACAACGCTGATGGGTTGGCGAAACAACGCTGGATGACCGTAGAGGGTATAGACCAGACGGTCCACGGCTAGGGGAATTCCCTGATTATCAATGATGGAGCGGCGGCCAACATTGGCATTGATCTGACGGGCTCGTTGCTGTTGAGCGATCGCCTGCAAGGTGTCTCCGTTAAAGAGTTGTAGATAAGCGAGCCGTCCCGCCAATCCCAAGGCAATGGCGACCAGCAGCAGCCAAACCAGCACAATCCTAACGATGGGAGATGGGCGCTTGGTCCGATGAGAGGGTTTTTGTGCGTTTGCCGCTCGCTTTTTAGCCACTCGCTTTCTCGCAGCTGGCGATCGCAAAGAGCGCTTACGAACGGAGGATCGATAACTTCCCATGAGCAACCTCAAACGCGATCCAAACTTCAGTAACCTTTGGGAAGAAAGCGCTGGTCTTTCGTATGCTCAGCAGCAGTCGCCGCCGTTGGAGACGGCTCAGGCAAGGAGGCAGGTTCAGCCATTTCCAGAAAAATGACTTCCTTAGGATGAAGGACGCTACTCTCGCTGTAGGTCACAGCAATTTGGGCCAAATGGTTTTTGAACACGGCGTTGGCTGTCGTTAGCTGCTGCTGCTGTTCTTGCAGACTTTCGAGAGTCGTGGTGGCCGTTGCCAAGCGACGATTCGTATTCACCGTTAGCCCATAAGCAGACAGCGCACCCACCACTGTCAGAGCAGCAACCCCCAGAGAAAGCCACTGCCCCCCTACTAGCAATTTCAGCCAGAGAGGACGATTAGCCCGTGTCTGCTTAGGAAAAGGCGCTGGAGCAGCCGTCGACGCCGAGGGCACGACCGTGAGCCGAGGGCGACGCTGAGGAGATTGGAGGGGAAGTCTCACCTCTTGAGGCTTCGGAACAGCAGACATACATTACACTCCTGGATTACCGCGATCGCACATCTGAATGCGTCAATAACGGTTGCTGACAAATGCCGAATCACGCGACATACTAGCGCGTGCTTACCCACTCAGCAAGCCTTTTCCCAAATCTGAAAGACGTTACTGAAACCTGCACCCATAAAATACCTCAAGCTTTTGGATTTGCAACAACGATATCGATGTTGAGTGTCAAAACCATCATGGAATAGCAGCCTTGCAATCGAGGTGATAATTCCAAGCTCTAGTGATCAGATCTCTGTATTTCGTCTCATATTCGACTCTCACAGATAGCTAGTACCGCTACGCGGAATTCAAAATTCAAAATACTCTGAGAGAAGAGCAAAGCTCTACAAAGCTAGGGCAGATAAGCTTTCTCAGTGTTTTGAATGGTGAGTCTATTTCTGCCGCAGTGTACTAGCCCTGTCTACCGACCCTTCTAGTCACCCCCGAACACAAAGCATATAGCGGCATGCATTTAATCAAGCACACCTCATTCCCTATTCCTATTCCCTGCCTCCTTAAGACACTGAGATGCACTTAGCCAAGCTGCACAGGGCTGTAAACCCAAAACTTGCCATCTTCACTCAATTGTGTCCTCTAGACTAGGGATATACACAGCAGTGAGAACCTGATTAATCTGGAGTTATGAAAGCGATCGAAGCAACAGCAACCATCAATAATGAAGGTCAACTGGCCCTTGATTATCCTCTTGACGTGGCTCATCATCGTCGCGTCCGTGTCATTGTTCTCATTCCTGAATCAGAAGAGGATATCGGCCTAGAGGACTCTACCGAAACCATAATTGAGGGTATTCAAGAGGGATGGCAGCAGGCTCTCATAGGCGAAATACATCCCGTATCAGAGCTTTGGGATAGGTTGGATGTCGAATAAACTACCGATTCAAATCAGCTTCACCAATCGATTTGAAAGAGATGTTCGGCGCCTCGCAAAGCGATATCGTAGCATCAAACTTGATATCCAGGTTCTTATCCAAAAACTTGAACTAGGAGACCTTCCAGGCGATCAAATTCCCAATCTTCAGCAAACAGTCTTCAAAGTCAGAGTAAAAAACAGCGACATTCAGAAGGGAAAGAGCGGTGGTTATCGAGTAATTTACTATCTCAAAACGGAAACCCAGATAATACTCATTACCTTATATTCAAAATCTGACCGTTCGGATATGTCCCTAACTGAAATTCAGAAAATCCTAAATCCTGCTTAGGAGATCTAAAAACAAAACCACCTGGCTAGTACCGCTACGCGGAATTCAAAATTCAGAACTCAAAACCAAGGCAGATGGGCTTTCCCAGCATTTTGAATGGTGAGCATATTTCTGCCGTAATGTACTAGGGCGTGCTTACCCACTCAGTAGCCTTTTCCCAAATCTGAAAGACGTTACTGAAACTTGGACCCATAAAATACCTCAAGCTTTTGAATTTGCAACAGTCAATTGTGTATTGATGTAAGCAAGCAATTAAGAGCAACCTGTTATTCTCTAGATATCAAGTTCAGGATTCTAAAGATGGAAAAGGCATTCGGACTAGAAATTCCTGAAAACTTAGAGGACGCCTGCGAACTCAACCGTACAGCTTTAATCGTTTATGACATGCAGGCTGGCATTTTCAGCCAGTTGAGTGACGGAGACACAGTCAAGGCACAGGTTATAAAAGTACTTGAAGCAGCACGAAAAGTCGGTTTGCGGATCTTTTTCATGCGCCATATGTCGCTGCCCAAGGAACTGTCAGGAGTCTTTCAGCTAAAAACGGCTAAGGCGTGGCAAAGAGCTACTTCTGTTGATGATGTGCAGCCTTGGTTTCTGCCTAGCTCACCGGGTTTTCAACTGATCCCTGAAATATCCCCACTTCCTTCCGAAGCCATTTTTGACAAAATCACGATGTCTGCATTCGAAGGAACACCTCTCGATATCGCCTTACGCGATTGTGGTATTCAGACTGTGATTGTTGTGGGTGTAGCAACTGAGATTGGGATCGAGCCAACCCTTCGCCATGCGGCTGATCTGGGCTACATATCAGTTATGGTGACTGATGCTTGCGGAGCAGGCGACGAAGAAGCAGGTCAACGCGCAATTGCCAGCCTCAAATTTATGGGGGACGCCTTTTTCACAGATGTCAACGGAATATGTTCAATTCTTCAGAAGAAAGCCGCAGCCTAAAGAGGGCATGAACAATCTCGTTTTACAGCCTGGTAGCCCCGTTCGACAAGGCTCTCAGTAATGCTGTAAGGCAGCAGCGGCACACATAATCAGTTCTGTTTGAGTGCATAGGTAAAAGATTTCGGCATCTCAGTGGGGCCGCCGGTTCCCAAGAAACTGCTTGAGTAGCTACATCCTTTCTATACGGTTGCTCTCGAAGATCAAATGAATTATTATCACCAACCATAGCTGCATCCGTGCAGCTTGCTTCCCCGAACGTTTAGTCGGCGGCACTGGCAAGTGATGGCACACAAACCAGCGCCTAACCCATAGACAGTCCTAGCCTGTCGTACGGGCTTTGCCTATTTTAGGTCGCCCCACCGAAGCGCTTCGTCTAAGGGCGACTGAATCTTCGGGGATTCCAACCCAATCCAATTCTTTGGAGGAATCCCCAGTGATTACCATTCAATACTTTCTGCCGTCTCACCACACTGAGGCGGCACCCCCGTCGTTGCCGAGTCATCCTACTCATCCCCAGCGACGACACAAACGCCTGCGCCTCTATTTGGTGGGCACTGAAGCCGATACCCAAAGCGCCATTGATCTGTTCCACCTCCGGAACTGCGTCGAGCGTATCGAGTGGAGTCCGAAGATCGACGTGCCGGAAAACGGCGTGCTGATCCGCCAAGACCCCGGCGATGTGTTGCGATACTTGCAGCGCGACAGGTTGTTCGAATAGCAACCTAATTGAGGAGTATTGAGGGGCGATCGCTATTCTGTTTTGGAGAAGGCGATCGCTCCGACCCAATCAACCTCTCTTACTCAAACCTTTTATGTATCAGCCCTACTTTCGGATACCCTCTTGTCCTAAGGTCTTCATTGCACCGGACTGTCAAGTGCGATTGGGTAGGATCGAGAAGTTACTGAAAACCGGGATTGCGAACGTTATGCGGCTGAGCATTGGCTAAAGCATGTTAATGAAGATCGCGAAAGAATTACCTATGGGGTCCTACCAGGAATATCAGATGTCCTCAACACCAATGACTCTCTCTGGACACTGTTTATCACCAATGCCGAAGCTCAATCCTGCACGCTGATCGAATACGGAAATGCACTTTTGATAGTGGTAGCGTGACCCAAAGGCAATTGGAATAACTCAGAATACTAGTACCGCTACGCGGAATTCAAAATTCAAAATACTCTGTGAGAAGAGCAAAGCTCTACAAAACTAAGGCAGATAAGCTTTCTCAGTGTTTTGAATGGTGAGCCTATTTCTGCCGCAGTGTACTAGCGTTATTTTCCTTTCTCAAATTCAGGTTATTGAGCATCACTCACGTTTCACTTTTGCTATAAAGTCTGGTCATGGAACTCAAGTGGCTATCGACCTTTTGTTTCTGGCTTCAAACTTCAATCTCCAAAATGTGTAAATGAGTAATCAAGGGATTCATCCCAAAAAGCAGCGAATTGGCGTGATCGGTGGGGGGCAGCTAGCCTGGATGATGGCAATGGAGGCTCAGGAGCTAGGGATGGAATTGGTTGTGCAAACACCGAAGTTGACTGATCCCGCTGTGACGATCGCCCTTAATCCCGTTCTAGCTCCGGTTGCTGATCCAGCGGGAACTCAGATATTGAGCGATCGCTGCGATGTCATCACGTTCGAAAATGAGTTTGTAGATCTCTCCGCGCTCAATCGACTTGAAACAGCCGGAACTCTTTTCCGTCCTCGGCTACAAGCGCTTGAACCCCTGCTGGACAAATACACTCAACGGCAGTTTCTAGCAGCTCACGGTCTACCTAATCCACCCTATGTGACGTTAGATGCCAACGTAGCCGACGAAGTAGTGCATGAGCTAGCCGGTTCGCTTGGTTTTCCGCTGGTCCTGAAAACACGACGATTGGGCTATGACGGACAGGGAACATTCATACTCCGCTCTGCTGACGAACTTTTGCAGACCTGGAGCCACCTCAATCGCCCACCTGTTTTGCTAGAAGCCTTCATTCCGTTTGAAAAGGAACTCGCGGTGATGGTTGCTCGCTCGCTTACAGGCGACATTGCCGTGTATCCGGTAGTGGAAACCCAGCAGGTTGACCAAGTTTGTCGGCGGGTGTTTGCCCCAGCACAGGTTGCGCCAGCGGTTGGGCACACCGTAGACGCGATCGCCCGCACCCTCATCACTCAGCTAGACTTCGTTGGCGTGCTGGGCATTGAGCTATTCTTAGCGCCGGGCAATAAGGTCTTAGTTAATGAGGTGGCTCCCCGGACCCATAATTCTGGGCATTACACGTTGAATGCTTGCGAAACGTCACAGTTTGCTCAGCAGCTTTTGGCCGTGTCAGGGCAGCCGTTGAGCAGTCCAGCAATGACTTGCGATCGCGCTCTCATGGTCAACCTACTAGGATTCGAGAACGCCAACAGTGACTATGCCAAGCAGCGACAGCTATTGGCTCAAATTCCGAACGCCCATGTGTACTGGTATGGCAAGCAAGAGTCGCGCCCAGGGCGCAAGCTGGGACACGTAACCGTCTGCTATGAGAAAAATGAGGAGGGCAGGGAGATCGCTCAACACATTGAAGCAACTTGGTATCCCGCCGCCAATTCGTAATCTCCGGTCAAAGAATTCGCGAAACACCCTTGCGTTTTCAGGGGTAGGGTTGGTTATTATGTCGAAAGATTCACTACGGCGTTGGTGACTGCCAATACTGTTTGTCGATCTATGCTTTGTCTTAAAGGGAATCGAGTAGTGCCGATGGCAGTATACCGAGCATGTACTCGGAAACTTAAAATCGGTGCCGGAATTCCCACCTGGTTCTTCCAGGTCGGAAACTGAGGTAAGACGGCGTCGCGGTGAATAATCATTGAAATCCCTTTCTGGTTATCAGGGGGGGATTTTGTTTTTTTAGCTATTCAATCAGTAGGCTAACCGTAAGCGGTGTTGTTGCATTCGTAGCGGTGTGTAAGCGAAACAAGTAAGACCTCTGCAAATAAACCGTTTGGAATGAATGAATTTTAAGTTCTCAGTTTTGAATGATTGAGTCATCGGCGAATCCAAAGCTCAAAGTTGATACTTAAATAAGTTCCCGTTCCTTTGCAGCAGCCCTGCGGGCGATCTCCGTCTACTTATTGAGACTGTTGTAGGGATCATAGTCGGCCAGTAAGCGCTCCAACTTAGCTTCATCAATGCGATTGGTGATGCGTTTGGACTCTTCAATATCGCGAACCGTTTTGGAGAGGCTAATGGTTGAGCCAATTGAAAAGAGCATGCCCATGCCGAGATAGCCCTTTAGCCAACCATTGACGGGCAAATAGAAGATGCCTGTTGCTGTGGCGCTGAGCGCGATCGCAAATGAAATCCATGTTTGTGCAATCCAGGCCGAGGTATGTGTTCTGGGCGTGTCATATTTCTTTGCGGTCATGATGCCTCCAGTAAGATTCAACCCAACAAGCTCATTCTGGCAGCTGTATCCGTGAGCCTACCAGGAGTTTCACACAGTAGGACGTAGACCATCGAAGGAGACCGAAGACAACCGCAGCCGCAAAGTTTTGCTGGCGATCGTGTCCTAAAGATTTCTTATGCAGGAAGCGATTAAAATTCGCTAAGGTATCAATTAATTTATGATTAAGAACTATCGAAGCATTAGGCCAAATGCATAGGCTCTTATGGGTGTATCTCTTCGATGTTTCTGAAATTCTTTGCTACTGCACGGTTTCGACTGCACAGGCTAGCTCAGCAAGGTTTTACTTAGCTGAGATTGGGTCAAACATTTCTGGAAAAATCCCTCGACTGTGATTGCTCAACAAACATCTTTGACTTCTGCCCCTCCGTCCTTTCCAGCTACGATTCATCGCCTAGAGAATGGGCTAACAGTCGTGCATCAGCACATGCCTGCAACGCCTGTCGTTGTCGCTGACGTTTGGGTTAATGCTGGAGCTGCATTGGAACCAGTTGAGTGGACGGGCATGGCCCATTTCTTGGAGCACATGGTTTTCAAAGGCACCGAGCGTTTGTTGCCGGGCATGTTTGACTATGCCATTGAAACGCGGGGTGGATTTAGCAACGCCGCAACCAGCCATGACTATGCCCACTTCTATATGGCATTGGCGGCCTCTGCGCTGCCTGATACGCTTCCCTATCTGGCTGATCTCGTGCTTCACGCTGCGATCCCCGCAGACGAATTTGTCCGAGAACGCCAGGTCGTGTTGGAAGAAATTCGGCAAGCTAAGGACGATCCCGACTGGATTGGCTTTCAGGCTATGTCTGAGCAGGTATTTCCCAATCATGCCTATGGGCGACCTGTGTTAGGGACGGAAGAGATTCTGAGCCAGCGATCGCCCGAAGAAATGCGGCACTTCCACCAAGCTCATTACCAACCTCAAAATATGACTGTAGTGGTGGCTGGCGGCGTCTCGTTAGACCCCACCTTAGAAATGGTGCGGCATGCCTTCCGTGCCTTTGCAACCCCTTTGGAGATTACAAGGGAAACCGGACAGATTCAGCCGTGGTGGGGAGTGCAACGTCAAATACTGCGGGTTCCACGCTTAGAGCACGCCCGCCTGATGATGGCCTGGCTGGGTCCCGGAGTGGATAATTTGGATGCGGCTTGTGGCATGGATATTCTCTCAGCGGTTCTAGCGGAAGGACGCAGTGCCCGGTTGGTGAGAGAACTCCGTGAGGAACGACAGTGGGTGCTCGATATCACCAGTAGCTTTTCACTCCAGCGAGACTGTAGTCTGTTCACCTTGCAAGCCTGGCTTGATCCCGATCATGTTGATCCCGTCGAAGCCCTCATTTGCGATCGCCTATCCACACTGGCAGATCAGCCCATCTCTCACGCCGAATTAGACAAAGCTAAACGTCTATTGGTAAACGACTTCGCATTTTCTACAGAAACACCCGGGCAGCTTGCGGGGCTGTATGGTTATTACAGCGTGGTCGCTTCTGCCTCAGACAGCTATACTTACCCCGCTCGAATTAACGCTTACACACCAGCCTCTTTATCCGCATTGGCAAAACAGTTCCTTTCGGCGAATACGTATGCTTCCACAGTGCTATTGCCTGCAAGCTAGCTCACTCTTCCAATATTGTTGAAGCTGTAACAGCTGAAAGCCAACCTGGGTAGAAAGTGTGTATAAGAAATATGTCTGCTTGACTCACGCTAAAAGTATTGTTTCCTTAAGATATGACCTCACCTCCTTCTGTTGATCGCCCACTGCTCCATCGCACAGTCCTGAAAAATGGTCTGGTGGTGGTGGTCATTGAGAATTCAGTTGCAGATATTGTGTCTGCTCGGATGTTGGTCAGAGCTGGATCAGGCCATGAAACGCGATCGCAGGCTGGTTTATTCAGCCTCATTTCTTCACTGCTGACCAAAGGCACACAGCAGTTCACGTCCATGGAAATTGCTGAACAGGTTGAGTCTATTGGAGCCAGTTTGGGAAGTGATGCATCGGCGGACTATAGCCTCGTGAGTCTGAAGACCGTCTCTGCTGATTTCGAACCGATTTTGGCGCTAGCAGCTGAGGTAATTCGTCACCCAAGTTTTCCTGAAGCGGAACTTGATTTAGAGAAGCGACTGACATTACAAAGTATTCGCTCCATGAGGGAGCAGCCCTTTACGACGGCTTACAACGCATTGCGAGCCGCGATGTATGGCGAACATCCCTACAGTCTGCCGGGAATCGGTACCGAAGATAGCGTTGCTCTGTTGTCCCAAGACGATTTATTTCAGACTCATAAAGCCTACTATCGTCCCGACAACTGTGTGCTGGTTGTTGCGGGCCGGATTACGGTTGATAAAGCAGTTGCTCTGGCTGAACAAAACTTTGGCGATTGGGAGGTTCCGGATCAACCCTTGCCACCGCTGGTGTATCCCACGCTCCCCCTGCAACCGACACATCAAGAGATCACCCAACTGACCAATCAAGCCATCATCATTATTGGCTATCAGTCTCCCACGGTTAAGGATCCAGCCTATGGGCCGTTGAAGTTGATTAGCACTTATTTGGGCAACGGCTTGTCTAGTCGTCTATTTGTAGAGCTGCGAGAGAAGCGGGGTCTTGCTTACGATGTCTCGGCCTTCTACCCAACTCGCCTGAGCCATTCACAGTTTGTAGCTCATATGGGGACAGCACCCGAGAATAGAGCGATCGCCCTAGCCGGACTGCGCGACGAAACAGAACGCCTTGGTGAAGCTGGACTAACGGTGGAAGAACTAGAAGCGTCCAAAAATAAACTGTTGGGACAGTACGCGCTCGGTAAACAGACCAATGCTCAAACCGGACAACTGCTAGGCTGGTACGAGATTTTGGGGCTGGGTGTTGAGTTTGATCAGGTCTTTCAGGAGACGATTCGGAAGGTAACCGCAGAAGAGATTCGAACTGCGGCTCAAGCTTATCTGACCGAACCCTTCGTCGTTGTTCTAGGCCCGACCTAAAAGATCCCTACAGCGGGAACGCGATCGCCCCCTGCCAACAAACTCAAACTCAGTCACCGTTGGCTAGCTAGAGGTTTGTCCCCCCGCTACATCCAGAAGGGCACCCGTGACGAAACTGCTATCCTCTGCGGCCATATAAACATAGGCCGGAGCCAATTCCTCGGGTTGTGCTGCCCGCTCCATCGCGACATCTGTGTCGTAGTTGTCGACTTTCTCTTTTGGCATTGTCGCGGGAATGTTCGGTGTCCACACAGGACCAGGAACCACAGCATTGACTCGAATATTGCGTGAAACCAAATTGAGAGCCAGGGATTTGGTGAAGGTATGAACGGCACCTTTGCTCGTCGCATAGTCCACCAACATGCCCTTGCCAATTTTGCCGACGATACTGCCCGTGTTGATAATGACGTCTCCCTCTTTCAAGTGAGGCAGCGCTGCTTTGACCATGTAGAAATAGCCGAAGACGTTGGTTTCCATAGTGCGACGAAACTGCTCCAGAGAAATATCCTCGACCTGCTTTTGGGTCATTTGATAAGCAGCATTGTTCACCAGGATGTTGAGCTTTCCAAACTCGTTGACCGTCTGATCAACTGCCGTCTGACAGTCCTCAAAATTGCGGACATCATATTTAAGAATTAGGCACTTTTGCCCGCGCTTTTCAACCAAATCACGAGTTGTTTCAGCGTCGCTATCATTCTCGTTATACAGAATAGCCACGTCTGCACCTTCCATAGCATAGGCGATCGCCACAGCACGACCAATCCCGGAATCTCCTCCAGTGATGAGGGCAACTTTTCCAACCAACTTATTGGCGGGTTTGTAGTTTGACAAATCGCTGTCAGGCGCTGGCGTCATGTCAGACTGCTTGGCTGGATAGTCCAGCTTCTGACCCGGAATTTCATCAGGAGTAGGTCGCCGCTCTTTAGATTGCATAGGACAGTAAATCAAAACTTACATGCCGATACTAAAGATCTGCGGTTGATTTGACATGCTTCCTAAGCTGGATCAACTACTCCATCTAAGGACGTAAATGTCATCTTTACTAGCTTTGAAGAAAAACCACAACACAGGCAACTAAAAGCATCAGAAAAACAAAGTGTGGAAACTGGAAAGTTTCATCTGAGACATTAGATTCAAATCCGCACCATAGACAGCGGTAGTAATTTTCTCTAGGCTGTGCAAGTGCATGTTTACCGCACTTAGGGCAGATTTGAAGGTCTTGACGGGGGTCTTGAACGGTATAGGCCATAGATACTCTTTTTTGGACTTCTACCCATATGTGTCTTCAGGAAAAATTATGTGACGGGCTCGATTTTGAAAGGTAGAAATCAATTTTTCAGAATTTTGAGTAACAGAGTTTACTAAAAAGGCATTCAGCTTAGTACAGCCAAATGCCTCAAGGAATTGCGTATGAGGTTCTTGCATTTATAGAAGGATGAAAATCATACCAACAAGGGCAAGCATCATTAGCCAGGAGACCGATTCTTCCACTAGAAAGTCTTGGAGAAAGTGTCCAATTTGAGTCAGACTTGACCCAGATTTAACAGGTTCATACCGAGTTGTTTGAAAGCTGGCATATTGAGTATTTCCTGAAAAGTCTCCCGATAGCAGCTTTTTGTTAAGAGAGTCTCGACAAGAATGTGTGGCGTCAAAAACCATTTCCATTCTAGGAGGATGGCTATTGGGATTAAGTTCCCGATAGCTGTGCTGACCAACCGTTGAAAAGCTCATTAGGATTTGTCGTTCATTTTCGCTAAGGATGTGTTCCTGAGCTTTGGATGCTTCGTTTTGATAAATGAGCTGCGATCGATCACTGTAAAAACCCAGTTCTCGATACGTCTTCTCGTCAATCTGGTTGATTAGAAAACTCATGGTGTCATCAAGGGCTGCCATTTCTAGAATGTCTTCTAGCCTGCTAGCTTGCCTCTCAGATAATCTGGGCAGCCTCGCTAAATAATAATATTCAGCCAGAACCTTTCTGCATTCCGTCTTCGAAGCATTAAACGAGGTTCTGAAATCCTGGGATTCTTCTGGTCGCATGAAAATTGCACCAATCCTTTTGTTAATTACCTTGCTCGCGTGTGCCTAAATAGGTTCAAGTCTGTTAGCTGTTAACAGACAACATGCCTTTTCTGAGTTTTTCAAGTGCTCTTTTTCCCTGAGTCCGTAATTTTGGAATCAGAGAATCGCTAAATCTCGGCTCGATCTTGGATTCCACAAAACAGCAAGCAACTTCTTTCCACGAATATCCTTTGACAATACGCAGTGTCAGAATTTGCCGATCTCGTTCTGGCAACGAATCAAAAGACTTCCAAAGTGAATGCACCACCTCCTGATCGATGCCTTCTGTATAGGAATCATCAGGTAAATCTGTAGCGGCTTCATCCGGATGCGTTAGTTTCTGTCTGATGCCATAATTGCGTTTTCGCTGTCTTCTTTTCTCAAGAACAATGAATTGAGAAACCCGAGCCAGATAGGCAGGAAGGTTTTGAATCTCTTTGCCTGCCATGATTTGTTGGCGAATTCGCATGTAAGCCTCTACTAGAATTTCACTTTCGTGCCATTCGGGGTAAAGTCCCATCTGATAGAGCGATCGCCGAATAAAAAAGATTAGATTTTTAGAAGTGCTGACCTCCTCCAGTGATAAAGAGCGTTTGACGACCTCATTGAGCAATTCAAGCTGCTTGTAGATCTCATTCATAGAAGTTTCTTTCCTCCTATAAGAATGTGACACCAGCAGACAAACGTGTGACACGAGCTATAGCTCAAGGCTAAAGATAGAAGGCAAAAGAATGAATCAAATCCTTTTACAACAGTGGTTTAGCACTCACAGAAGCCGTCTGAAATTAATCGCAGTCGCCTGTCACCTGACTGTCGATTCTCTTGGCAGCTGGCTTCTGCTTGCGAACGCCTAAACCCCTAACCCCGCCCAAATTTTCTTGCCCGATACCAATATCCTAGCGATTGGGTTGACGACTTTCGAGGCGAAACAAAAAGACCATCAGCGCTACAACACCAACTTGCAGCAAGAGATTAGGGATGGCTGAACCCACGTCCCGTCCGGCCAGAATCTGTGTCAGAAAGATGAACCCTCCGATCGCGCCAGAAGCAGCAAAGGTTCCATACACAAATTTTCGAAGACCTTTGTAGGGAGCTTTGGCCTCCGCTAAAAGTCGCTGATATTTCTCCGGCGTCATGCCTTTAGGAATGCGATCGCGTCCGTCCATAGCCCTAACAGTCCTCGTAACAGTAGCGTTATAGCTGTCGCCAGTTCCATTAGAACAAGACGGCAAACCACCCAGCTATAGGCTCAGCACCCAAATGCTGTTAGTGCACAAGCCTAGATAACTAAAGCTATAACTATCGCTACTGTCACCATACCGAAAACTGGCTGTCAGCAATAGCGGTCTATTGAATTTCGGCCTTTTGTACATAGCCGTCCTGAGCACCCAGCAGAAGCTTCAGCGATTGATCCGATTCATGGGCTTTCACCGCCTGCCGATAGACGGAATAGTCCGTTGGCAGCGTTACGGTTTCTCCCGCCTTATCAAATGTCAGCGAGTATTCTATCGACTTATCAATCAGCGGTTCTGAGAATGCCTCACCGTCTTTTAGCCTGGCTTCTAGGTCATCAACCGTTGGCTTTGGTGGAATTGCAGGCCACCAGATACCGTTTTCATCGCGTTCTCCCGTTGGATCGACTGTCGGTTCGCCATTCATGTTCACCAGCGAATTGGTCTCAAAGGTTTCAATACGCCCCTCACGGGGACGATCTGGTGTCACCCCCTGAGGACGATATTCCGCCCGCCACGTGTAAGTCGTGACGGCCATTGCCTCATAGTCACTGGTGACGACCTCATCACAGCTCGCGATCGCGAACCCAAGCCCCACGCTAGCAACAACACCCAACATCGCTCTGTACTGTCGCAATTCCATGACCAATCCCCTTTCTCCCAACCCAAAGACGCATAGCTACGCCCTACACACAGGCTATCGAACAATCCATACTCTGTTCCAAAACCTAATCTCGACATTCCATCCGCTGCTCCAACACGTACAGAATTGCCAGCACGGGCACAATACTCATCGCCGCCATCAGCCAAAAGCTATGGGCAACCTGCTGCGACTGATCCAGTGCCCATCCCCCAATTGGCGGGCCAATAAAATAGCCAATCGCCCAGCACATGGAATTCACAGATAAATAGACGCCGCGCAGCGCTTCGGGTGCCAGCATCACGACAAAAGAGGAGGCAATCGGTGTGTAGGCGGTAACGGCGATCGCCATGATGGCCAAGGCTAATCCGGCTCCCACCACAGATTGGCTAAGAATTTTGATGCCAGTTGTCCATACGAGCGTAAATCCAATTCCCCACAGACAGGCTGAAATCATCAGTGCCCTGGGTTGCGCCAACGGTTTGAGCAGACGCGCTACGGGAAGCTGACACAGTGCTGTTAGCACAACATGCCCAGTGAACAAAGCACTGAGCGTTGCCTCCGATAGCCCATCGCCATCCTGCCCAGCAATAAACGTATTGAGGTAGACCGGCAGCGTACTTTGGATTTGAGCAATATAGCCTGTGAACACAATATTGACGCTGACATAAATCAGCAGCAATGTGTCTCTAAGGGCGACGTTCCAGCCTTGCAGAAAGGCACGATCGCCCTCCTGTTCAGGTCTGGTTTCGGCGATCGCACTGTAGATAATGGCAAAGAACAGCAGAAAAGAAACACCATCAATCGCGAACAGTAAACGATACTGTTGCGTGGTCGAAATCAGAACGCCACCTAGCGAAACGCCAACGCCTAGTCCCAAGCTATCGGCCAATCGCACCAGGGCAAACGCTTCATTGTGGTCCTTGTCATTGGTGACATCAGCAACAATGGTTTCGGTAGCAGGCCAATACAGCCCTACCCCAAAGCCCATTAGCAGATTGCCAGCGACAAACACCGGGAAGTTGTTCGAGAGCAAAAACACGCCGTCTGCGATCGCTGAAATTAGCGCCGACAGCAGCAGCGTTTTCCGACGTCCCCAGCGAGGAGAATCCGTCATGGAGCCGCCCAAGAAGCGACCTACTAATCCCGACAGAGATTGGCTACCCACCCCCAAACCGACTTGGGTAGCCGAAAGTCCTACCTGATTAACAAAGAAGATGGGGGCATAGAACAAGACAAAGCCGATGCCGACTTGGGACAGCAGACGGCCAGCCGCCAGTATCCAAACGCAGCGATCAAGATTTGGCAGCCAGCCCCGAATCGGATTTCCCACAATACGCTGTCCCAGCGATTAACTGCACCCTGACAGTGTATCGAGGTAGAGACTCTCCCAACCTATCCACAGCGGTGGACTATTGTCCTACCGGCAACGGGCATAGCAGTCCACCCCGCTGTCCCGCCGACATAGGGGCTCAAAGCGCCTCAACGACGGCCTTCATCGCCTGATCAACGGTGGGATACTGATAGGTGAAACCCGCTTCCGTCAGATGTCTGGGCACAACTTGCTGTCCTTCTAAAACAACCACTGCCCCATCGCCTAACAACGCCTCAATCACAAAATCGGGTACGGGTAGCCAAGACGGTCTGTTGAGTGCTTGTCCCAAAGCTTCACAGGCCTCGCCCATGCGGACCGGATTCGGCGCTGTTGCGTTGTAGACCCCTGACATATGGGAATCAGTTAAAGCCTTGACCAGGAGAGCCACCAGGTCATCAATATGAATCCAAGAGAACCATTGCTGGCCGCTGCCGATGGGACCGCCTGCAAACAGTCGGAAGGGAGTCAACATTCGACCCAGTGCCCCTCCTTCACCCAAAACAATGCCGATACGAGGAATGACTAGACGGACTCCCTCAATCTCTTTAACTTTAGAGGCTTCGGCTTCCCAGGCCTGACAAACCCGAGACAAAAAATCGCTGTCGTCGGGTCTGCCGGACTCATCGAAAGTCCTAGTGGGACTGGTGCCGTAGTAACCGATCGCAGACGCACTGACCAGCACACTAGGCTTTGATTCCGCCTGGGCGATCGCTTCGACAATTTTCTCAGTCCCAACTTTGCGACTGTCCATAATCGCTTTCTTATGGGCCGGAGTCCACCGCTCTGAAATGGGTGCACCCGCCAAATTCACGACTCCGTCGCAACCCGAAATCGCTGCCTGCCAAGGTCCAGAGGATTGCGGTGTGTAGGCGACAAGTGTCACTTTAGGAAACGCGGATTCTGGAAACACACGGCGAGCGCGAGCGGTGTCGCGGGTCAATACCACCAGTTCGTGACCCTGCGCTTGCAGCGCCTTCACCAGCTTACTGCCAACAAACCCGGTGCCCCCGGTAATCGCAACTTTCACTAACCCTGACTCCTTTGCACTGATATCTTCACAACGGTTTTTTACTGACCTGGTTCACCGTAAGCCATGCCGTTCGCTTCAGCATAGCGATGCATAAACCGCATAAACCTGTCCCAATGGTCTTCTCGGTCGATCTCGAGGGTGCACTCAACATGCTTTAGATCATCGCCCTCAGGCCCTGTGAAGATAAACTTAACGCCGGATGGCTCAATCGTAATAATCCCTTCGCTATCAGTCAGCCTGAGTGCTCTAGAGAAACGACTGCGGAAGCTTTTAAATTCTTCGATCGCTTGCAAACGCTCAAACAGCAGCAATACGATGCGATCGCCTGTTGCCTTATCTTGTCTGAGACTGACATTGCTAATTTCTTCGGAAATGCCATCGAAAAACTCAACTGTAGGGACCTCAGAAGCCATAGGAAAACTGACAAACTCAGGTCTTCAGTATAACGAGAAGCGGTTCACCGTCCGAGACGATATCCTTTGCCATACACAGTGTGAATGAGGGGCAATGTTCCTTTCGGCTCAATTTTTCGCCGCAGTAGTCGCATCTGAGCTGCAAGCACGTTACTGGCGGGTTCATCGGTATCTTTCCAAACGGCCTGATGAATCTGAGTATGTGTCAACACTTGGTTGGGATGACGCAGCAGGTAGCCCAGCAGTCGAGTCTCTTTTTCTGACAGTTCAATCATCTGTTCCTGTCGATAGGCTAATTGATTGGCTTCGTCGAGTTCCAAGTCTTCGTACTGGAGTCGGACGGGCCGCTGAGGGGCCTCTAGCGTAGGCGGTCGCCGTAACAAAGCCCGCACTCGTGCTAGCAACTCTCTTAATTCAAAAGGTTTGACAATGTAGTCATCGGCCCCGGCATCAAGCCCTTCAACCCGGTCGTCTAGAGTATCTTTGGCCGTCAGAAATAGAACGGGGGTAGCGTCGCCTCGCGATCGCACTTGCTGGCAAACCTCTAACCCACTGAAGTGCGGCAGCATCCAGTCTAGGATCAAGAGGTCATATCCCCCTTGGGCAGCTAACTGTCTTCCGGCTTGCCCATCAAAAGCCACATCCACCTGATACCCTTCCCGCGATAGCACACGGCTTAAGGGTTCCGCGAGTTCAGCTTCATCATCAACCAGCAAAATTCTCATGAGAGAATCATACGTGAGCATTCAAGCCACTGTAAACGTTGATCGGCGTGAGAGAACTAGTGCCGTATGCGGAATTCAAAATGCAAAATTTCAGAATACTCTGCGAGAAGAGTAAAGCTCTACAAAACTAAGCTGGATAAGCTTTCCCCATGTTTTGAAGGGTGAGCCTATTTCTACCTGTACTAGCTTCTCAATTCATCAAAGCGGTAGATCACAACGCCCGTCTCGGGATGATTATCAACGCCGACATACCCTGACTTCGCCATGTCACTCAGTAAAACTTCAACCTCATCAAAATCAAGCCCAGTATCCAAAACGGCTTGAGTGACGGATAGGTAACCTGAATTATTTTTCGCCGCTTGCAGCAGCTTCATCCGTTTCTCTTGACGAGTCGGTTTCTGTACCGTCTGAGTGGCTACAGCGGGTTGTCCCACCACATCATAGATGCCATCGCCATAGTGTGCTTTAAGTCGCCGCAGCTGATGGTCTCTAGCCATGCCGGGAACGAAGAAAACGTCTACGAACTGGCCTATTCCGAACAGGCCAAACGTAAAGAGCCAAATGATGCCCGTCGCGATTTTGCCGTTGTAGAGTCGATGAAGACCCGAAACCCCAAAGAAACATCCGGCCCATAGCAAATACGACAGAGCGAGGCGATCGCTGCTTCCAGACGACGGCATCGGTAATTTCCTCAATCAACCTAACTCGTCTATCTTAGTCAATCGGCAGTAAGTCAATGTCGGGCTATTCCGCTGCGGCAAGTAGGGATTTTGCCCTAAGGCGCTGTCCGTAAGCTCCTCTCTAGACAAAAAAATAGACTCGAATCGTTAGCAATCTTAAAAGTGTTAAAACTTACCGGATTAGCTCTGATTTCAAAGCTCACAGAAGATTTCAATTACAGCTTGAGCCATCTATAGCGGCATGCATTTGAATCAAGCACACCCCACTCCCCGTTCCCTGCTCCCCAAGGAAAGAAGAGTCGAGTTATTGGAGGGTTGTGTCTCATTAGATGTGTCCAGAAGCGCAGCGATGCGGAAATAGCATCGTGATCATGAACCTATGGCATCACAAAACGCTTTCCGTAATCACCATTACTTTTTCTCTAAAAGTTACATCGCTACCATGCGGAAACTTTGAGTCGTGAAAAAGGTTCTATGACAATTGCTGCAGAAGAATTTGAGAGTATTGCCCACTCAGAGGAAAGTACCTCTGAGACCTCTCAGGAACTCAGTTATCTTCGGACATTACTGTATGCAGGAACGGTAGGCGTGGCTGGAGGAATTGTTGCCACCCTTTACTATTTTGTATTAGAAAATTTGCTGGAGTTTGTTTGGGAAACTGGGCGAGAAACGGCGTTAGGCTGGTTCCCGGCTTGGTTACCCCATTGGCATTACACCTGGATGGTTGCCACGATTGGCGGTCTGGGGGTAGGGCTGTGCCTGTACTTTTTGGGATTGCCGGGAGAAATGGCAATCGTGATTGATCGCGTCCATGATGCAGGCCGTTTAGACCCCAAGCAGACACCTGGCATGATTGCCACCTCCCTAGTTTCCATTACAGCTGGCGGTAGTTTGGGTCCAGAGGCACCCCTGGTTCAAATTAATGGCAGCTTGGGGAGCTGGTTGGCCGAAAAGCTTAACCTGTCGATCAAAAGTATGCGAACGATGACTTTCTGTGGCATGGGAGCAGCTCTAGCAGCCTTTTTCGGGGATCCCATTGGGGGACCTTTGTTCGCCTTAGAGATTCCTCATCGACGCGGCTTGGAATATTACGAGGCCGTTATTCCGGCGATGGTGGCAGGCATTTGCAGTTTCGGCATTTTCCGTATGGGCACAGGATTGGCCGTAGGCGGAATTTACAACTTCGGACGCTTTGGCGATTTGCCCAGTCTGACGTGGCTGAACCTGTTGGAGGGGATTGCTTTGGGGGTTGCCGGTGCCTTAGCCGGAATTCTCTTTATTGGCATCTTCCGCGTCATGAAGTGGATGATTCAGAAGATTGAACATCGCCACATTTTACTGGCGCTGTTGGGAGGATTAGGCATCGGCTGGATCGCAGTGCTCTATCCGCAAACGCTGTTCTTTAGTGAGCAGCAGATTGAGACTCGCTTATTGGCTGAATCTGCTTCATTCACTGTCATTATGCTGCTGGGTATTTGCCTTGCCAAAATGCTGGCCATTTGTCTGACGATCCATGGAGGCTTCAGAGGTGGCTTTATTTTTCCGCTATTTTTCACAGGTGCGAGCTTGGGATTGGCGATCGCCTTTGGCATTCCTGCAATTCACCCCACTATCGCGGTCCTATGCTGCATGGCGGCGATTAACGTCGCTATTACAAAAACACCCATCAGTACAACCATTATTCTGACAGTGTTGTCAGATACGACAATCTTGCCAGTGATTGCGATCGCGAGCTTTACCAGCTTCCTCCTCACCAGCAATATTGGATTGCTGAAAACTCAACGCGCCAGAGCTACTCAAACAATTTCAGGTCTTGATGTCACGCCTTCTCCAGATCACCCGAAAACAAAGCAGGAAGTAGAGCCAGCAACGGCCTAACGTTTTGGACTGACGCAAACTGTCTATTACCTTGAAGGCGACTGAAGTCGGGTGGGATGTCCACCCGACTACGCTAGGTGTAGCAGTCAAACAGCCTATTTGCGTGAGTCGTAGAAATCTGTTTGGACTTCTTGGCAGCGATTGCTCTAGGGTGTGAACGGTGGCTCGTTAGCCATAGAGGTTGCCATGGCGATCGCCGCTTCCTCAGAGAAAATTGCTTGACTATAGCTCAAAATGTAAAGCGAATCGTCCTGAATCCATTGAAACGAAGCCATTCCGCCTCGTTCCCAAAAATGAGCTTTAATGCCATCCGCTAAGTCAACTGATTTCATTGGATTGGCACCGATGAATGGCCAGAGCGGGGGCGGTTCTGACTGTGCGGCAACCACAAGCGCAGTACAGGCGATCTCCTCACAGTCGGGTTCTGTATTCAGGAAAACGACGCCTGCTTCAGGCATGATTGATGGATACAACTCAATGTCAGATGAGATGGCAGTCGGGATGCGAAGCGGTGGAATAAGTGGGTTATCGGTTGGAATTTCATCCAGAATTGGCTCAAAAATGGGCGCCGGAGCGGCTAGAGCAACAGTGGCAGCAAGTACGCTACCCATTGCTATTCCCAAACTCGCGGCTAGCCTGAAACCCAATTTTAAACCGGATTGAAGCGCAGACATTCAGTCAAACCTCTTGAAATGTATGAGTTCAGTCTGGCTTGGGGCTATATCGCGCAACATCACCCAGTTGGCTACATGCAGAAGACCGACTTGGGTATACGACTGTAACCCGTGAAGGAGAATGACCTAATCCACTTGGCGTCTTCTTCTGGAGTATGGGCATTCAGTGTTGTGACAGCTTCGCGATCGCTCAAACCTAATTGTCCTCGGGCAAATAGTGTTGAAGATAACTTCGAATGAGCAGCTTGGTTTCTGCGATCAACTCTTGGCGAAAGGTGTGATCGCCACGAAGCGACAGCCATAAAAGTTCAGCGGTTATCTTCGTAATCACCATTGCTATTCGCTCACAATGGGCTAGCGACAAACTGGGTTTGCGGGCATGGAAGAATCGAGCGAGCTCATCAGTGACCCGATATTCAAAGTCGTCAATTTTTTCGATCGCAGACCAAGTAATGGTGTCTAATAGCTGTTCAAAAATGGCACGTGAACCCGGATAGTCTGTGTAGAACTGATCAAACACGTCAATCATCTGATCAACATAGCTATCTAACGGCAAATGTATGGCCTCTGGCGTATGCAGATCAAGAAACTGGTGATATTGCATGTGCAGATAACGAATTGCCAGCGCTTTAAGAATCGCTTCTTTATCAGGAAAGAACTGATAGAGCGATCCGACCGAAACGTTTGCCTGGGCTGCGATCGCTCGGGTCGTAGTTGATTCATAGCCGACGTCCAAAAAGAGCTGTTCGGCAACGTCCAGAATCTGCTTGACTCGTTCCCGACTGCGAGCCTGTTTAGGCTGCCGCCGTATATTACTGAGGTTTGACGAGCTAGACGATTTCGGTGGGGTCATCAATATGAGATTGAGGTTGACAAAACGTGAACAGTGTTCGTATTTTTGATGAATATGAACACTGTTCAGATTTTAAAGTGTCTTGGCAGATGTTTCATTTCACGCGAACCCCAACGAAAGGCAAGGGTCCAGAAGAGGGTGGCTTGCTATCGTTCAGGCAGTAATCTGCCCTTTACACACAGAATCAACAGACGTAGAAGAGTTATTGAGTCATGAATCGCCGAATCAAGTTAGTCCTCGACATTGTGATAGGAGCCGTCATTCCCATCCTCATTTTGAATAATCTGAGTGAGGAATTCGGGGCCGTTACAACCTACATTGTCGCTGCCCTTGTGCCAGTCGCTTGGGTTTTAATAGATTTGTTTTTGATTACTAAACGATTTAATTTCATCGCCAGCTATGTTGGAGCCTTTGCAATTATTCGTGGTCTGTTGGCATTTTGGTTTGTCGATGGTATTCAGTTTGCCTTCAAAGATAGTATGGGATCTATTTTTACAGCGATTGTATTTGGCATCTCAATTATCATTCGCAAACCGATTATGTACTACTTTCTAGTGCAGGGTCTAAATCCAACTTCACTAGAACAAGAAAAATCCTTAAAATCATTACTTGCAGAGACAAAAGTCTATCGTTCACTGGTTAATGGAACGATAATCGTGTTGATGGTTCATCTTTGGACAGGCATTGCCAACTTTTCCCTAAATCTCCGAATTGTACTCGCTAACTTTGGTACACCTCTGTTCAATCAGCAGGTCGCACAGGTGAATACCATTACTCGCGTTGCCCTCGCAATACCTGAGTTTATTGGTATCGGAATTGCCGCTGTTATTATCCGTCGAGCTATGCTCTTCTATCTGCCAGAAGAGGATGATCAGGATGATAGTGAAAGCGATTTTTGGGATCTCTTGAAACTCCGCGAGGCTCAAAGGAAAACTACTGGACTGTAGGGCTTAAAGCATTGGTATTGAGAAGAAGTCTAGCGACGCAGAGCAGAAGTGCATTTGATGTGGAGTTGGATGCTGGCTAGAAAGTATTGCATTGTTTGCAATCAATAGCTGTTCTGCCCAGATCACATTGGCATGAGTTCAAATGACGGCAACACTGTCCCGATTGATTACTTTTGTATCGCGATCGATTTAAAAAAACGCTTTGAAGCAAGCTATGGGTGTTTAATAATCAAACCTATTGCGGATACGCCTTGAACTTTGATTCAGTCTTTCAATCATTGCGTGGACATACGGTTCAGACTTGAATATACCTGCTGCTCTAGTATCATAGACACCCAATTCTGCTCTCAGACATTTGCCAATTGTGGCCTGTATGTTTCGCACTTCTATCCACTGCTTTTCTGATAAAGACTGTTCAGATGTTTGCCCTAAGATATCAATCAAATAGTTGTGATAACCCCAGACTAACTCAGCCGTAGTAGGCGTCAGAAGAAAGGCAGAGGTGGCAATCCAATGATCGTAATGATGCTGAAATTCGATCAGGTTTTGCCTATCAATCTCTCCTTGATTATGAACGTTGTATTCAATTTCGTGATTTAAGGTATGCAATAACTGATAAAGCAAAGGATAGGCTTCAAGCCGTTTTTCAAAGAGTGATGTGGTGTATTTTTGCTCTAGCTGCTTAAGCATTTTTTGAAATTCGGTGCGTGCTTGATAGATAGCTACGAGAGAAGACGCCAATAGCGTAAGCAACCCTGATACGATAGCGATTAATAGTTCCGGCCTCATCGTTATAAATCCACAATCGTTTGGGTGGAAGTTGGCCCAATTATATGAGGTCAAGGGGTCTGTAGAGGAATTTCGCTATTGGGAATGTGGTTGAACTTTTTGATGTAACCCTGTGCAGCTTGGTCAAGTACACCTCAGTCAATCCACCTCAGTATCTTAAGGGAATAGGAAACAGGGAATAGGGTGTGCTTGACTCAAATGTATGCCGCCCCATGTTCTTTAAGCGGGCGCTTTTGGGTTCAAACGGCAACAGTCTCTCTTAAAACAAGAAAATGATGCTTAAACACGGAATCGTGACCTTTGATTCTGCAACAGTCTGCTTCAAAGTGATAGAAATGGTGGTTAAACAGGGATCACTGATACTCAATTGAGAAGTCGTCTGACTTAGATCTGAAAGTTCTCGATTAGAGCCTCACAGGCTACACGGACACCATCTTCTGATTGAATAACCTGTCCGATTTCTGCGGCCTTGACCGCATAGCTGGGGGTCTCAATGAGGTTACTCAGTTCTCGGGCAACTCGTGATGCCGAATATGAGTCACGCGGAAGGGTGCGAGAGGTTCCCAGACGCTGCATCCGTGCCGCATTATCGGGCTGATCGAAACTGTACGGCACGATCAGAGTAGGTCGCCCTGCCCTTAACGCCTGAGCAGTAGTGCCAACTCCACCTTGATGAACAATCGCACTAGCACGAGGAAAAATTTTTGAATAGGGTGCATATTCGCAAGCAAAGATATTAGATGGCAAATGCTGGGGTAGAGCATTCTTGCCCATCAGTAATACAGCGCGGCGTTTCAGCTGAATCGCTGCCTGTGCACTTTCAGTATAAAAATCCGCAGCCACTTTGACCGCCGCTGACCCCAACGTGAAGACTAAAGGCGGTTCACCAGAACTTAGAAAATCTTCCAGTTCTGGCGTCATGGGTTGTTCTCGATGCCCGTCGTAGAACGCGAACCCTGTCGTCACAACGTTAGGCGGCCAGTCGGGTTTAGGCGTTCCTAAAACAGATGAAAACAACGCTAAGACGAGGCGTGGAGAATATTTATCGTGTCCGACAATTGGATTCTGAATAGGAGGCAACCCTAATTCCTGACGAAGCGCATATAGGGGCTTTCCCCAGGATCGAGTTGCTAGTTTTGCTAATCTAACGGCCCAGCGATTGATACCCGGTCCAAAATCATGTAATTTGGCAAGGGCTGGATAGCTTGAAGTCACAATCGGTTCATAGGCCGAGAAGAAGGCAGCGGGGGCCAACGCACAACTCACCCAAGGCAGCTTGAGCGTTTCAGCCACGATAGGGGCTGCGTAAACAATCTCATGAGCGATCATCAGGTCAGCGTCTTGGGCGATCGCCCTCAAATCCTCATAGGTGTCCCGGATATTTCCTAAAACGAAGTCTTTCAAAACCACCTCGGGTCCCGTTTTCGGATCCATAGACTGTTCCACAATCTGAGGATCGTCTGGCAAGTCAGGGCGAATGGGATGAAACGCTAGCCCCAAAGACTCAACCGTCGTTTGATAGTCTGTGGTGGTGGCGATCGCGACGGTGTGGCGGGGATCGCGCAAGCCTAACCCCAAAGCCAGGATGGGATGCAGATCGCCCAACGATCCCCAGGTGGTCAGAACAATTCGACTCATAATTCATTCTGCATCTACGAGCACGAAGAAAATTACTACTATAGGTCAACGGTTGTCTGAAACTCAGAAGAAGTTGGAGGGTTCAGAACGCTTCCTTTGATGAATAACTACCCTAAAACACCAGTGAAATTCTGTTCCTGCTCAGAAAACAAGAGCTGGCTACGATGCTTGCGATGTCTATGTTCCAACCTTCTCTACCGCCTTATCGGAGAATTGATGTGGACAGGAATATAGTCTGGCAGATGCAAGTTTAGTGTTTTAGCGATCCAAATATCTGCGCTATCCAAATACAAGGGATGTTCACCTGGACCGGAGACAGCGTGATCACGTTCCCATTGATTAACAATGTCGCCCCACGCAGCATCGATATCTCCTTCCCATAAGACCATGAGATCCCTATAGCGACTATTCAAAAGCTGATCAGCAAGCGCTTGAGCTTGGGCTTGAGTTAGAACTTGGCAGCTAATATCGGTAACAAAAATCGTGCGTAGGCTATCGACTTGTCTCATGTCAATCGGCGTAGTCCTATTAATTGCCGGAAACGCCATGTAATAGCTTTGTCGATTGGCCTCAGAAGACAGCACGAAAACTTGAGGTTTCTCTAAATCCGCAATGCAGGATTGCAGCTCAAGTTTTGGAACAGGTTCTGCTGCTGCAGGAAGTGGAAGATTTACAGAATCAGAAAATTCAAAATCATTGGAGCTAGGAGAATTAAAACTCCAATCAGACCTCATTGAGGCAACCAGAACCAGAGGGATTAGGTAGGTTAAAGCTTTCATGACGGTGCGATCGCTCGAAATATTCAATCTACTTAATGTTTCTGGTCAGTGGTTGCTGAAAAATGTAGGAATTGACCAGCAGCTTTGATCAATTTGCGGCACAAGGTTGCCACAGCCGTCACCGGTCCCGTTAGGACAAAACAGCGAGCCATCTGGTTATGGGCTAAACACCTAGATGCTGTTGGGTGCACAAGCTTAGATGTCTAAGTTTCCAGCATCTGAAGGGGCTAGCTACATTAACGGGTAGAACATCTGGGTCGATGGTGGAATAGCGCGATCGATGTAATGTACGGCCTAATGATGAAGCCTGACGGCAGCAGTAGCTTTGCATTCTGCTCAGCTCTGGTGTCGCAACCCAGTATTAATCGAGTGAATGTAGGTTGTTACCACCGCACGGTTTGCAAACCTTCCACATGCTGAAAATGTGCATCACGTGTAACTAAGATTAAGTCATACTGTAGAGCCAGTGCTGCAATCCAAATGTCATTTTCGGGTAGTGGACGTCCTTGTGCTCTCAACAGATTCTTAATGTCACCATATTGTCGGGCCGTGGCAGCATCACAGCCAACAATAGTGACATCTGCAACAAGCGCTTCAATCCGTTCTAGATTTTGCTGAACTCGTCCAGACTTTCGCGCACCATAGTACAGCTCTCCAAGGGCAATGCTGGAAATAAAAATTTCATCAGAGCGCTGAAGAGGGTTAATAACTGATGTCTGTCCAGCAAATAGACCGATAATGATATTGGTATCAAGTAAATAGCTACCACTCACTCAAGTTGACCTGTCCGCAACCTTCATCAATAGCATCCTGCATCAGAGCTAGATCATCTGATTGGATTGAACCCGCAAACTTAACCAACTTAGAGCCAGGTGTGCCTTGACTTTTAGCTTGATTCAACGTGTAAGCAAACTGGAGGACTTGCTGCTGCAAGGATTGTGGCATATTGCTCAGCTGCTTAATGACTTGATCAATGATAGATAAACTCATTTTCACCACCTTAGGAATGAATGAATTTTAAGTTCTCAGTTTTGAGTTTTGAATGATTGAGTTCTCAGCGAATCCAAAGCTCAAAGTTGATACTTAAATAAGTTCCCGTTCCTTATCAACCCAATCCTACAACAACACTCCGGACAGTTTTTAATAGGCAAAAGTGAAATGCGGGCTTCAGCCCTCTTTCACAATATCTAACCAACAAAAGAAGGAATTTAGTGCTTGTCTAAGAAAGTGTCCGACTATTGACAGAGATGACTACATCTATCAGATGTATCAAGATAGGTATGATATGAGAAGTTTTTGAATGCTGTGGCCTGATGAGACAAACTGACCGTACCAGGGATCGCCCTAACCCTTCTCTATCCTCTTCAACCCCTCGGTTTTTCATCAAGGCTCAAACTTAATGATGCATTTCCTAATGAAACCGAGGGGCTAATTCTCCCTACTCGAACAACCTATCGCGCTGCAAGTACCGCAACACATCGCCGGGGTCTTGGCGGATCAGCACGCCGTTTTCCGGCACGTCGATCTTCGGACTCCACTCGATGCGCTCGATGCAGTTCCGCAGGTGGAACAGATCAATGGCGCTTTGGGTATCGGCTTCGGTGCCAACGAGATACAGGCGCAGCCGCTTGTGTCGTCGCTGGGGATGAGCAGGATTGCTGGGCAGCGACGGTGGTGCCGCCTCAGTGTGATGAGACGGCAGAAAGTATTGAATGGTAATCACTGGGGATTCCTCCAAAGAATCGGATTGGGTTGGAATCCCCGAAGATTCAGTCGCCCTTAGACGAAGCGCTTCGGTGGGGCGACCTAAAATAGGCAAAGCCCGTACGACAGCCTGGATCTGTCTATGGGTTAGGCGCTGGTTTGTGTTGCGATCACTTGCCAGTGCCGCCGACCAAATGTTCGGGGAGCAAGCTGCACGGATGCAGCTATGGTTGCCGATGATAATTCATTTGATCCCCTAGGGCAACCGTGTAGAAAAACAGACAGGCAACGCCGCAGAATGAACTGATCTTTGGATGTTGCTGAATTTAGAGAATGCAAGGGGGTTTATGCGTCAGTGCTATGGTTGCTGTTTCAGGGCATGGACTTGCTGCTTCAGACTTTCGGCGTCTTCTTTTTTGTTGCCATAGCGCCAGCGTAAGTAGGTCTGGATGATGTTCATGACCTGCTCAGCTTTGGTGAAGCGAGTCTGATGGTGGAGGGCGATCGCGTATTCCAGGGGCGTTTGAGTAGGCTGTTTGGGATAGCCCTGCTCGGCTAGCCAAGCCAGCATTTGCTGATAGAGGCGTTCTATGGCGGGGAGCTTTTGCAATCGTGCGTGTCGTCGCCATCGCCGCCATCCTTGCCAAGCTAACCAAAGTAGAAAGGCCAATCCAGTGAGGGTGAGTAAGGCGGCGAGAAAACCGACGATGCCGTTGCTGAAGAAGTTGAGTAAGCGACCCGCAATGTTGACCAGCCATGCTAGCACTCCAGTAAGCCAGCTGGACACAGGGGATGGCAGCCAGCCAGCGACCCAATTCCAGAACTGCCGCAGCACGGTAAAAGTTTGGCTATCTTTAATGGACTGGGGGATCAGTTCGTGGCCAGGGATCGGGTCAAAGGTGAACCAACCATATCCCGGGAAGAATACTTCGGTGATGGCATAGGCATCGGTGTTGTTGACGACGTAATACCCCGTGAAGGGATTGAATCGCCCTGTGTCAAACCCAGTGACGAGACGGGCCGGAATGCCGATGCTCCGCAACATGATGGTGAGGGCAGTGGAAAAGTGATCGGGATAGCCCCCTTCGTATTTGAAGAGAAATGCATCGACTAAATCTTCGCCCTCGGTGAAGAAGGGGAGATCTGCCTGCAATGTGTAGTTTTGCTTGAGGGTTTGAGCAAGATAGAGGCTCTGCTCGTAGGGATCTGTGATTGATTGGGGAGCGTCTGCTAGCAGTTCTTCGGTGAGTTGTTGCACCCGATCGCGGATGGCCTCGGGCACTTGCAGATACACCTCCTGAGTTTCGTCATCGTACTCGGTGCTAGCTGCTCGTAACTGCATGCGATCGCGATAGGGCACATCCGAAACAATAGAATAGGTGAGCCCTTTGGCCAGAGACACGGGCGATCGCAGCGAGCCTTCCGTATCAATCGCCACTTCTTGAGTCGGAAAATAGATCTGTTCAACCTGATAAAGCGCGGGGATCAGGTTGGGTAGGTCATTGACGATAGTGTAGGTTTGCACCACTTCTCGTTCTCGGCCCAGGGTGTTGTGGTACCCAGTTTTGTAGGCAGCTGGAGGCACATAGTTGCGATAGCTTAGAGAGGAGCGCTGAATCACCTCAATGTCATCCCGCCGACCAATCTCCCAGCCCTGCCCTGTGTAGTGATCAAATGCTAAAACTCGCCAGAAGCCAGGTGCTTGCGATCGCACCCGCATCACCACCTGCGATTCCATCACTCCCCGCAAGTTTTGGTTCATGCGTTGGTTAAAGCCGTAGTAAACCAGGCTGTCCAGTTCTCCTGGACCGTCGGTGGGACTATTGCCTTGAATTTGGGTACTGTCACCGTCTTGACCACCTAAGCTCGTGCCATCTTGGGTGTTTGCAGAATAGCCAGAGTTGACGATGCGATCGCCAGAAAACTCCCCTTGAAAGTTGATCGTGTCGCTGACTGGAAAATTGCGAATTTGGTAACCGGGTAGGCGAGGTAGGGCCGCAAAGATAGCCAACCCCAATCCTAAAACGACCAGAACGAGCACGGCCAAACGCTTTGGCCTGAATGCCGTTGTTGTGCCTTTTTGAAAGGACGCCACCTTAATTCCCAGCCGAGACTGATAGTCCAATGTGAGGACAGGCAGGGCGATCACTAGAAATAAGACGAGCAGAGGAGCGAAGGTGAGGGATTGGCTGACTGTTGCCGCAACGCCGAGCAGAATCAGGCCAATCACAATGGAATAGCCCAAGTCTTTTCGTCGAGGCATGTCAAAGCTGTGAAGAACTTGCAGGTGAATCAGCAACTCGGCCAAACGCACCCGCGTATCGCCACCCCCGATAATGCCACCAAGGAAAACTCCCAATGCCGTCAACATTCCAAAGGCGATGAAGAATTTGACCGCAATGTTACGACGATGCCGAGATTTCCAACTCCAGTACCCGCCGAAAGCACTCAGGGGAATGGCCAACAAATTGAAGTAAGACGCCTGGGTCACGCCAATAGCAGCAACCGACAAGGAGGCGATCCCGACGCTAACAAGAACCTGAATGAGGGTGCGCAGAAGGACGGAGTCTTCCGTTTCGCGGAGCGGTTGAGTGGTTGGAGTGGAGGTCATCGGCGGTTGAGAAGTAGGACGCAGGGTTTGGGATCAGGATCAGAATTCAATCCGCTGCTCTTGTAGCCAGAGAGCAATGGGAACGGCTTTGCCCAAGGGACCAATGCGGATTTCGACCATCAAACGGGGTTGCTCTTCGCCAGTCTGGGCTTCGCGGATGCGGCGTTCCAAATCAATGCGTTCAGCTTCGGGCAGGTAATAGCGCTCAAGGCCATAAATAACGCGATCGCTGCGATAGGTCCCTTTAATAGCAATTTGATTGTCGGGCAGGTTTGTGGGTCGCTGTCTGGAGATGGCGATGGGCTGCCAGGGAGTGACAAGAGCTTCGGCAACCGGTGGATCAGGCTCGCTTTGAGCCAAGACGACAAAGAAGGACTTGCCAGGCCGCAGTAGCTCCATAGCAGAGACGGGTTCCAAATTGGGTTGAACCTCATCCCAACCCTCTAGTGTGCTGAGGACACCACGCTGGGAAATATCGTATTGCAGGGTGGTGTAGTAGCCGCGTAGGGGATCGTAAGGATTGACGGGGACGGTGCGTAGGATGACGGTGGTTCCCAAGACGGTGGCGATCGCCGCCTGTAAAGGTAGGGCAATGATGATGGCGGTCTGAATGAGCAAGGGAATCGAGATCGCCCACAAACCGCGCTGCTGCCATTGAGATTGAGAGTCACGCTGGGTCATGCTGAATCGGTCCGTAACGTTCGTACATAGCGTTCAAACCAAAGGCCCACAAAAATTACCCCAATGCCGCAGACAACAAATACAACGGATTTGATGAGTAGGTCCTGTTCATATTCCAGCACTCGGCTGAGAATCTGCACCGTCAACAAAACGAGTCCCCACCAAAAGGGGGTCCGCGCTCCTGATCCTAACCCTTCTCTCATCATGCCAAGGGAAAGGAGCGCTAGCAAAATGTTGATCACGGTCGTCGCTAGTGTCGCGATCGGCCCAGCTACAAACGTCCAGAACAGGAGTGCCGCTGTAATGGATAGGAACAGCAGCATAGTGCCGCTAAGAGAGTCGAGCCGCCACGGTTTCGGTTCCTGACGCCAGCCAAGATATAGCCAGGAACCCACTGTCCAAATGGTGAACACAACCAGTGTCAGAACAACAAGGGCAGAGCTGCGCCACAGGAGTTGTGTATTCAACAGTCCTCGACTAGCCGGGGCTGACCACATGTCCAGAAACGAAAGCAGCCAGTACAGCAAGCTAAGACTAAATAGCATCAGGCCCCGGGCAATCGGTTGAAAGGGTTGAGTCATTTCATCATCAGCCATGACAGGTTGGGGATCACCCTGTCGCTGTAGGACATTTTTGAGAAATAGCCACAGGCTATCGTCGTAAGCCCAAAGTAAAGCAAAGGGCAAGACCATCAGGATGGCTTCAAATAAAGCGGGGAGCGATCGCCCAATGTCTAAAATCAAAACCGATAGAGAGGAGGTAATGGCGATCGCGCTGAGCGCAAACAGCAGTGGCGATTGACAGCGATAGGCCAGGGGCAAAAAGAGCGCTGTTAGCAACAACGGCATGGTCTGTAATGTCCACACGCCGAAGAGGGAATCTTGCAGCCACAGCATGTCCCACAGGGCACTCCAATAGCCAATGCCCAAAATCAGTAGCGCAAACATTCCCAAAAATGGCAAACGCACACCGTAAGCCATCACCAGCACACCCATAGCCCAAGCCGCACACAACTCGTAGCGGGTATCGCTCGTATGGACGATTTGTCCCATCAGAGCCAGGTTGGCCCCAAGCAGAATGGCTCCCAACAGTAGCAGGGCCTGTCCTAACCGCCGCCAGCGATCGCTGGGTGAAATGCGATTCGTGAGGATAAAGCCGCTCAGATTACAAATCACCATAGCGAAAAACATCATTCCAGCTTTGGCAGTTTGTGAGAGAGCCTGCCAATTCGCCGCCACAAAAGTGATGGCACCAATGCCAACCAGAATGCTGCCGAGACCTAACAAAATCATGATGAAGCGATCGCGGGCAGCCGTTTCAATATCGGCGAAGTCGTAGTCCTCTGCCAACTGCTGAAACTGCTTGTCGGTAATCAATCCTTCAGAGCGCCAACGCTGGGCTTCTTGCTGTAGCTCACGACGAAATGCATCCGAAGCCACGACACACCTTTCCACCACCTCAATGGCTACCAGCTTGCCTTGAGTTTTCCAGAACCGCAAGTCAGAGGAAATCGCTCACCCATTTTCCACAGGATGTCCATAGGCACAACCGGAACAAGTCCACCCCACTCCCTCACTCCTTACTCCCTAGCCCCTTACTCCCCTACGCCCGCTTCACCCACCCCATACATACACAACAGCCCTATCGCTTAAAAGCAAAGCCTGTAAACCGCATCAAACCCCTCGTCACAGTGAGGTGGAGCACCAACAAGATGGCGATTCATACCATGAATAATATCGGGGGGCACCTGCCGCGATCGCTGCTGGTTTCTCACCAAACAGAGCGCCATAGGCACATCAAACCAAACGGCGACGACCCGAGTAAATCCAGCGGTGCGAGCTGTCTCTATCACCTTCCGTCGTCCCCGCCGTTGCGAATTTGTAGCGTCGTAGATGGCCCCAGCCCAAACCCCCTGCTGAACCTGCAACACCGAGTGGTGAAACTGCTGGACAACACAGTGCCAAACCTCCATCCAGGGACCTTGTACAGCTTCACCGCCAAATAACTTGGCGCGGATTTGGTCAGTTGAGATGATCTGAAAGGGGCGCTCAAATTCGTTGAAGTGTTTGGCCCACGTGGATTTTCCACTGCCGGGTAAACCAATCAATAGCCAGAGAGGAAGGTTGGGCGACTGTGCTTGGGTAACGTTACGAGGTTTGAGCGGGTGAGCCATAGACTTGTCCCCTCATTGGTGAACAGCTTTGATGGATGTTCTATCAATTTTTGGTCAACTTCAGTCGTTTTTGCAGGACTTCGTGCGTCAAAAGAGTCTAAGCAAGCTATTTTGTTTAGTACGGAAATACGTCGCTTGAGGTGAGGGAGATGGGTCGTTGGCAGATGGGCAAAGCTTGGAGATTGGTGTTCGCAACCGCAATTATTACCGTTGCAATATCACCGCGATCGCTCCATGCCCAAAATCGAAATTCCCCTCCCCCACTCTCCCAGGTCATTCATTCCTTTAATATCGAGCGCCCCGAAGCCACTGCTTATGCGGTTTGGAATGAGGGTCGTGTCCAACAGCACGAAGTTTGGTTCCGGGTTTTAGGTGGAGATGCCGACTATCAGCAGCGCCTCAGAGTCTTCAAGGAACAAGCGCCTCCCCGCTCGCCTGATACCTTGCCTCCGGTCTCAGAAATTGTCTATGAAATGGAGAACAATCGCACTTCCGACTGGTTCTACTTAGGCACTGAGAACGAGTTTTTTACCTACTACTTCGATGGTGACAACCGACCCGATGGAGCACAAATTTGGGATCATTCTAAAGCGGTGCGAGTCAGAAAGACAGCCTACAACAACGGCGATTTGTATGAGATCAGTTTTGAAGATCTCAACACGCTCGACGACTACAACGATTTGGAAATCGAGGTTGTATTAATCCGCCGATAGCCTCGCACAACACGCCAGAAGAAGGCTCAATGCCTTTTATGTGAGTCAGACGGCATTGAGACCTTCTTCGCCCGTAATCTCAAGCCCTACTCGCCCAACTCCTCACCTTCCGAGGGTAGAGCAGGTAAGGGTTCGGAGGGAGCTGTTTGATCGAGACCCTCCAGCAGCGGATCGTTGTCTGATGGCAAGGGAGTGAGGTCAAGCAGGCTATCGTCAGCCCCTGGCTGTTGGAGACCTTCAAGCCCTGGAATTTGAGAATCTAAGGATTCTCCAGGAAGGGTGGCAAGGGCAACGCGATCGCCTCCCACTGACCTCAGCAAATCCAACACTCGAATCACGTCTTCGTAGCGGGCATCGCGCGAAGCATAAAGCACAATTAGTCCCTGAGGAGAAATTTGGCGATGCTGAAGCAGCACGTCGTAGAGCAAATCGGTGCTAACGGGCTGCTGATCGAGATAAATCTGGCCGATGGCATCGACGCTGACATACAACCGTTCTCGTTGAATAGCTTCTGCGCCTAGGCCTTGAGGGGGTAATGGACTGCCCGTGTCGGCATTCGGCAAATCAAGATCGATCGCTTGCTGACGGGTTAAACCCACTGCCGCCAGAATAAAAAACGTCAGAATACAGAAAATAACGTCGATGAGCGGGATAATCTCAATTCTGACGTCTTCTGCTGGAGCATCCAGAATATCAACTTTCATTGCTTGTAGGGACCTCTACTGGAGGCTTAGGAGGAACTTTAGCTCTGCGCCGACTGGCGGACCAAGCCTGACGATACAACAACTCTAGCTCACTGCCAGACTGCCGAAAAACTTTGGCTTGCCCAAAGATAAATCCTTGAAACAGACGATAAAAGGCTAAGCTCACAATTGCCAGCACCAGCCCAGCAGCAGTGCTAATCAGCGCCTCACCAATTCCCAGCACCGTGCCTGACGTGCTGTCACTTGCTAAATCAGACAGCCTGATAGACCCCAGTGAATTGATCAGACCCCAAACGGTTCCTAACAGCCCTAACATGGGAGACAAGGCAATCACTGCTTCAAGGACTTTCTCTCCTTTCCGCATCACAGTGAGTTCTTCGTCAGCAGAGGTCTCCAGGGCTAGGCGAAATACCTCGGGATCAGGTCTGTCTAGGGACAGTGCGGAATATAAAAAACGGCCCATTGGCAACTTGTTAGAGCGCTGAGCAATCTCGCTAGCAGCTGACCATTCTCGACGGGCAGCCTCTAAGACGCGGCCTGAAACTTCTCGCTCTTTAGTCAAAATGCGAGACCAAAACCAGATACGGTCAATGATGGTGCCCAATGCCAGAACTGACAAAAATAGCAGCGGCCACATAGCAATACCGCCACGGGCAAACAGTTCTGTGATATTCACAAGGCTCCTCCTGGGTCATGACTACAGACAGTGATTTGGCAGTCCATAGTATTGCAGATTCCGGGTTGCGATCGCCCCTATCCGTAACAGCATTCACAAACAGGGCAATCCAATTTTAGAGAGTCTTGGGTCATTTGATGAGCGATTTCGTCCTTTTCCCAATATCGATTTCTTTCATAGATACAATCAGTCGCGTGCTTTGAACGCTTGAGATGTCGTCGCTAAGGTATGAACAACCACCACTTAAGAGCCGTCTAAAGCGGCCACAAGGAGGATTCGATGGTTTGCCCAAACGATACTCAAGTCCGTCAGAATCTAGAAGCGCTTTATCAAAAGTCGCCTGCTGTTCCCATCCACAAGCAGTTCATCGGTTTCTTTAAGCAAATTGGTGCGGCTATTGTTTCTGAGTTGACCCGCGATCGCAACGAACCCCGAATTTCCAAGTTCTACGATTTGGAAGGCCATGTCTTCTGGCACATATTTGACCCGCTTACTCAACAACGTTTCCTCTGCGTGTCTGAAACGGAAGTTCGTGAGTGGCTGGAACGTCGCTATCGCGAGTAAGTCGTTACCGCTTTAGCCATCTTGCACGGTGTCCATCTCAAGGTTGTGAGTCACTCTAGATCTGGCAGCTGAGCCGAGGTTAACTACTTTGGCTCCCTGCCCTCTACCTCTCACACAGAGATTTAGCTCTCAAACTCTTCTGTTACTCCCTTTACATCCTTATCGCGAACTCAGGTCACTTTAGCGATATCCATCTATTGGGGCTGCCTTAATGCGGCTCTCCTGCGATGGGCAACGTCCCCAACACCTGCTTCAGGGTGTCAGTGGAAACCTCAGCAAAATACTGACGGCGAAAAGATTCCTCTTGGATAGCCGAGAGGAATGGCCGTGCAGCGAGTTCATAATTTTCCGGCGCGATGGTTGTTGACCTAAGGGTAAACCTAACCTGGTCGTTCTGTTGGTCAACATCGTAACCTAGCTGTTCAAGGACTCTGAGGCCGATTTGTAGCGTACGATCGCTGATCTCCACTTTTTCCGCTATCACCCCTGTGGGACGGCTTTCACCTGTTCGCGCCAAATATTTGGCAATCCCTAACAGCTGTTGCCATTGGGTTTCTGGTGCCAGTGGTTGAGGAGAGGCATAGGCTAACGTCAATGTGTTTGCAGGTTGACGGTAAGGGGCGAAGTCAGACCAGTCCGTGGGACATGTCAGCATGGCAGGCGGAGTGATCGCACCAGGTTCGGCATCACGCTGATCGATGAGTCGCCGTTCTACGCGCTCAGCTATGGGTAAAGCCATTGAGGATCCAGCCTCAACCTTAATGGGTTGCAGGTCGATGAGGCGGGCTTCGTACCGCTTCTTGTAGGTGTTGACATCTAGTTCAATAACCAGGTTGTAGCGGCCCTCCGGCAAGTCAGAACGACGATGTCCCCACCAATGCCCTGGAAAAGTAACTTCAGTCCTGGGATCAACAATGTCGAAGGCCAGCTTGTAATAGCGCTGTTTGCCACCTCGCCGATCTTTCAAGGTCGTTTCCCAAAGGTTGGTGACTTGAATGTCGCTCAGCAACAGTCGAGGAACCGGATTTCCCATACCGTATGGTTCGAGAAACTTCAGCGCTCTAAACAGCTCTTTGCCCAGATCAGCAACAGAGACCTCTAAGTCAATGTTTAGTGGTGGAGCTGTTGTTAGATCTGCCATAGGGAACTGCGATCGCACAGCTCGATTCAAGCCCTCTGCAAACAGTGGCAGGTTTGTTACCGGTAAGCTCATTCCTGCGGCCAAGGGATGTCCGCCAAAGCTGGTCAGTAAATGAGCCTGCGTTTTGACCAATTCGTACAGATCGATCTGATTGACGGAACGAGCTGACCCTCTAGCCATGAGAGGTTGTCCATCCTTAGCCGTCGTCTCGGTTTGAAATAAAATAGTAGGCCGTCCGTGCTGCTGAGCGATTTGACTGGCAACAAGCCCCAAAACACCCGGCGACCACTGGGGATCGCTAAGAATAATGACCTGTGTCGTACTGAGGTCCAAAGCAGCTAGCTGAGCAGTGGCCTGTCGCATCACACTGGCCTGAAGGTCCTTACGACGGGTGTTGGCGAGTTCAGCCTCCAAAGCTAGCTTTTCGGCCTGGGGGCGATCGCGGCTCGTCAGCAATTCCACCCCAAAACTGGCATTGCCGTGAATACGACTGACTGCGTTAATCCGGGGACCAATGCCAAAGGCGATATCGGAGGGGCGATCGCCCGTTCGCTTACAAAATTCCAGTAGCTTAGCAATACCGGGGCGCACGCCGAGCTTGGCCTGAGTCTCTAACCGTTTCAGGCCAACTTGAGTCAGATATCGACAGTCTCCTCGTAGCGCCACCAGATCAGCAATCAGGCCAATCGCCACTAGGTCTAGTACGGTTTCTAAGGGCTGCTGAGGCACCTCCGGCAGTTGGTCATACAGGGCTTCCAAGAGCTTGTAGGCAACCGCAACGCCCGAAAGGTGAGCCAGGGGATGATCGGATGGCAGCTGACGGGGATTAATCAGCGCAATTAGGGGTGGGCGTGTTTCTGGCAGCGTATGGTGATCGGTGACGATGACGTCCATACCAAGGGTCTCAGCATAGACCAGTTCCTCATGGGCCGTACTGCCGGTATCACAGGTGACGATCAGCGTGCAGCCCCAGTCCGCGAGTTCCTTGAGTCCACTCATAGAAAGGCCATGAGATTCCGTGAATCGATTGGGGACGTAGTAGCGGAGATGTGTGTTGGGCGCAAAGAACTGCCCTAACCCCTCCCAAAGGACAGCGGTCGCAGTGAGACCATCGGCGTCAAAGTCTCCCCAAATCGCAACTTTCTCGGCGTTTTTGTAGGCTTGAGCAAGGCGAGCGATCGCCCATTTCATGTCATCACCCAACGCTAGTGGTGAAGCAGGCACATAGTGTGTGCTATCCAGAAACCCTTGAATCGCTTCAAGGTGACGCCATCCACGCTGCCAAAGTAAACGGCCAACAAGAGCCGCAAATGTATTTCCCATGCCAATCTCATTGGCCCACTGCCCAAACCTGTGTAGCCATGCAGCAGGCGGAATATCATGGGGTGGAGAACACCATTGAAAATGCGGATAGGTCATACCGGTCGGGCGATCGCTCTTCTCTATTGTGATGGACTATTTCGCGATCGTCTCACTGGCCTTGCGATCAACTCAGTTCACGAGGCTCCAGCCAAAACCGTCTTGATTACCAGATATCAGACGCTACATATTTATAAGGTTTTTACGCCACATTGTCGCTTCCGCTTATAGACTGGAGGGAGTCGTATACCGTGTGATGAAGCTCAACTATATAGAAGTCGCTTGCAAGATGAATGGGTAGCCTCAGAAGGTGGCATTCATTGAGAAGCCATTCTTGCTCAAGCCAATTCTGACATGATTCAGAATTAGCTCGTTTAATATCACTATTGAGGAGTAGCGTTTCATGCTTCACCGCAAGATTTATCAACTTTGCTGTGAGGGTAAAGAAGTCTGGATTTTCTTACGGGATCAACAGCGCTGGCTGGAGCGAGCCACAATTTTAGACATTGAGGGCGATCTGGTGACAGTCCGCTATGAGACCGACGAAGAGGATGAAATATGCTCCTGGGAAGAAATGATTCGTCTGGAGAGTATCGGTTCAGTGATGCAGCGCTTGGCTGCGGTGCCACGGGGAGAATTTGATTTTCCCCTTGCCGAAGATTGTCCCGATACTGAACAAGTTTCCGATCCGCATAGCCACGAATCCAATCCCGATTAGTATAGGCAACGTTTTCCAAGGTGAGTCCTCAATTCGTCATCGAACGCTTTGAGGACTCACCTTGTCGCGATTCACCACAGACTCAGCTTCAAGTCATTCTTTTGACCACTGTTATAGCTTTAGCCGTCTAGCCTTATGCACCCAATAACATCTAGGTGCTGAGCGCATAGCCAGATAGATTGACGCCTTGTCCTAACTGAGCTGGTAACAGCGATAGGTGGGATCAAGCGTTAATTCAGGACTCTGGAGCTTAGTTTATAGACTGTTTAGTTCCCTTCCCGACTAGCTAGAGCTAGCTTGGGCGTCTTGTTTTGACAAAAATTCGGGGCAGTAACCCTCCGCTGCAACCGGAAAGCCATACATGGGCGAAATGGGATTGTTGCAGCGAGGCTGACGCCAATAAGAGCAATTGAAGCAACACTGAACATCAGTGTTCATAATGGCTGGGGAGGTTGTTTGCCGCAGCAGTGATTGTTGAGTAATCCCTCGAATAATCAAATCGTTCCCCTGCCAGCGGATTTGAACAACACCTGTATCCGCCAGACGATTCCAGCGGGGATCTTCTTGGATTTCTGGGGGAAGCATGACCGCCATACCCTCATCGGTGTCGACAACCTCACCTTCGAAAATAGTATCGGGGGCAGCGGGTTGTAGGAAAGTTTTACCAATCGGAAACTCAAGCACTTGACGAGCAGACGGCAGGTGGAGCTTATAGCGGCTTTGCAAATCTTCTAAGCTAGCAAGGTCTGCTAAAAAGCCTGGTGAGCCGTGGACGAAGGCTACATGGTGAGGTCGCAAATTGTGAATTAATTGCGTGGTTCCTGCACCGTCGCTATGAGCACTCAGGAGATAAGTGTCCAGGTGAGCCTGCCCGTCTTCAAACTCCTGGCCTAGCCTTTGTAGCCATTCCAAAGTCGGTGAGGAATATTGAACGCTCTGATCCAGTCCCGCGTTGACAACTCTGTTAGCCAGGTCGTCGGGCAAGAAAATCCGCCAGGGAACATCCCCCCATTGCACCAATTCGCTGAGGTCAGCATCTTGGTAACCCAAAACGATTGTGGGATGGCCCGGTGTTGAGGGCAGTTGTTCCGGGAGCCGCTTGATGCGAGGCAAAATGCGATCGTCCCAGAATAGAGGCTGATGACGAGCAAAATTCTGAACGTTACTCGGCAAATGGGGCAGGAGTTCCAGATAGATGTCACAAGCCTCGGCAACCCAAGGATCAACCCAAACCGTTAAATCCTGACCTGTGAAATGATGGTGACTACGCAACAGCATCAACAGTTCTTGCCCTAATCCCATCCGGGGAACAGGCAGCAAAATGTTGTGTCCGGCTGCGATCGCCTGCTTGATTTGGTCGGCCAGTCGATTTTCTTGTTGACGGCGGTGGGGATAGCGTGCTGTGCCATTACTGCCTTCCACGACTAGAACATCGGGTTTTAAGCCGCGCAGTTCATCCAGAGGGAGTCCCTCCACTAGCCGCGAGTTGGATAGGAAAAAGTCGCCGGTGTAGAAAAGACTGCTTTTTTGTTCCGGCTGGTCATAGGTCAACAAAATACAGGCGGCGCCCGGCAGATGACCAGCCGGCCAAAGCTTTGCCGTTAGCCCCTGGGCAAGCTCGATGGAATGTCGCCAGGGTAGTCGCTGACAAAAGTCTGCACCATTGGGTAAAGCTATCTGGGGCCAGTTAAGCGGCAGTAAATCAGCCGTTGCTTCGCTGCAATAGATCGGAAGATCGGGCCAGTTCTGATGAAGCGCTAGGAGCGATCGCGCATGGTCAGAATGGGCATGGGTACAAAAGACAAAATCGACGGGAGCATCCGCAGCATTCTCTTCCTGTAATGTATCCAAAGACGCCAGACCACAATCCAACATCACTCGATAAGGGCCAATCTGTGTCTGAAGGCAAATTCCTTCGTCAGAATGCCCGACCCCGTAGGGTAAACAAGATAGTTCGCTCACCGGTCTCCTATCTGATGCCCAGATAATTCAAAGCAGCAAGCCATTTCAAACTTGCCGGGTAGATGATTTTAAATCAAAAAAGTCCGACACAAAAGTACGCTATGGGCTGTTCATAAAGCCCATTCATTCAATTGAAGGGATTAATGAAGAATGATATTAGTGTGGACGCTGAAATAGGCCCCTGATCCCAGGTGGGCGATCGCGTTATACAATTCCACGCCTTTGAGTGTCGACTTGCGGGTTCGTTAGTGAGCCGAACCATTGCCGTGATAATTATCCGTGTCGTAGAAACCGTTGCGAGTGCCAAAAAACAGAGTTGCCACGACAAAAACAGCTGTTAATACGAGTAAAACTGCTTTGATATCCATTAGACGAATGCCTTATCCTTAGAAACCATTTGATCAAGCGATCTAACTTTGAAAACGCCTATCACCACGTTTTCAGTTCAACTAACTACAACCTATCGCAAAGATCCTACCAAGGCACTTCCGCAAACTGGTGAACCTTAATATTGCATTTGCAAATACACCCGATTGCATCACTTGTGGGAAACCCATACATAAGACATCCTTTGTAACAGAGCTGTAGAGATTCGCTAAGGTAATAAGTCAGAGCTTCAGAGGTTCATTAGTCTTGACCACGATCCCTCGATACGTGACGTTGGTAATGTCCCCTCTGTGTCTCTCAGTCAAAAAGTTTGGGTGTTGTGCAGACTGTCTGCCATCAGGGTGCATATAGCCTATCCCACATCATCAACAGCGGTGGAAAGCTTTTTGGCAAAGGCCTTAGCAGTTGAGTTGTTGAAAGTCATGACGTCGAAGCCTTCAGAGCGAACTGCCCAAGCAGAAGCTTTTTTTGCCGCCGGACAGCTTGCCTTTGAACGAGGGAACTATCGAGATGCTGTCATCGCCTTTGAAGAAGGAAATCGACTGGCCGGTGGAGCGACGCTGTTGGGGGGAAGCATCCAGCTCTGGCTAATGAACGCCTATTCTGCAGCAGGCAGACATCAGGATGCCGTTGTCCTTGGTGAGAAATTGGCTAAACATCCTGATCGAGATGTTCGTAAGCAGAGTCGGCGTGTCCTGGAAATCCTACAGGCTCCTCGGCTCAACCGTCGTGCTGATTGGCTTACCCCAATTCCTGATTTCAGCGAACTCGCTGAGAACGAAAGCGCTTTAGGTCAATATTCGACCTCTGTTACCAAACCGCGTCCCGCCCCCAAACCAGAAGCTCAACCTGAGAATCTAAGTCAGATGAATACCCGTGAGAATGGCTTTCTCTGGGTTGCGATCGCCCTTCTCGTGCTGATGCTGAGCGGAGCATGGTTGCTTCAGTGAAGACGGTGCACTCTTGTCGGAATTTGCAACCCTTGGTGCGACATGATTCCAAGGTGCCATGTCTATTGCCGTTCGGCGACCTGTTTCAGGCGCTTGAGCTGGGCTTCCATATCTTGTTTTGTCCACGCTGCTGCAAAGGTATTAAACCCGAATGAGATCAGCGGGTTGGGGATCGTGAATTCAAAGCGGTTTAGCAGCAGTGTGCCGGATGGGTTGGGCTGACATTCCCAGCGATCGCGCCCTGAAAAAAATCCTTTGAACTCCCATACGATCAAGCCGGGCGCTCTTTCCACCACAGTGCTCATCAACGCGGGTGTCAGAACGGGAATTTGGACCATAAACCGACTTTTGCCTCCCAGGTCTGTATTCCAAGTGTCATCTACGGGTTCACATTTGAGAGCTGGGTTGAGCCAACGGTGCATGAGGGTGCGATCAACGATGCATTTTTCGACTGTCGTCGCGCTGGCCCTGATTTGGATAGATTGCTCAAACACTTTGGGACTGGACATCGTTTCGTTTCGCTAAGGTGGAGTGATCTAGAGAATTCATTATAAGAACAATAAAAAACTTTCGGTAGATCTTAAAAGCCATACGTTGAGGCACTTTCAGCCTTTTCAGATACCTCTACTTCGACATCGCAATGTGCGCTCCATCAAAATTTTCTATCCAATGAAAGCCTTCTGGGGTTGTGTTAAGGGTAATTTCACGTAACTATAGCTGCGTAAGCAAACCCGATAGTGTGGGTCAAACAGACTGTAAATCACGGTCGAATCTGCCAGAAATTATCGGGAAATCGTACCTTAGCAACCACGATGGTCAGTCTTCCTAACTCACCTGTGACTACATGGGTGTCTACCTCTTTGGAGGCACCTTCTATGATGGCTCAAGTCAACACGGCTCCTTTAGAGAATTTTGTTGACGAGATGAGCCGCACCTTGGGTTCGTTTTTGCCTAGCCTCATATGGGCGATCATTATTTTGATCGTGGGATGGGTTGTGGCGACAGTTGCAGCGTCTCTCATCAAGAACCTGCTTAAAAGAACGAATTTAGATGACCGTCTCGCCAATATGATCATGGGGCGAGATACCAATCGCGATACGCCTGTTGAACAGTGGGTTGCCACCGCTGTCTACTGGATTATCTTAGTTTTCACGCTGGTAGCTTTTTTGAATGCCCTCAATTTAGAGGTCGTTTCTGAGCCACTCAATGATTTTCTGCGAGAGATTTTCCAGTATTTGCCTCGCATTGGCGGAGCGCTCGTTTTGTTGGGAGTTGCCTGGGCGATCGCGACAATCGTCAAAGTCTTGGTTACTCAGGGATTAGCGCGATTCAACTTGGATGATCGTCTATCACAGCAGATGGGGGGTGAGCGTAGCCCTGTCATGCTTAACGAAACAGTTGGAAATATCCTCTATTGGTTCATTTTCCTGCTGTTTGTTCCTCTTATTCTGAGCGCGTTGGACCTCCCTGGTCTACTCGCTCCAATTGAGTCTTTAATCGATCAGTTCCTCACTGCTATTCCTCGGATTCTGATGGCGGCGATCATTCTAGTGGTTGGCTGGTTCATCGCTCGGATTGTCCGTGACATTGTGACCAATCTCTTGCAGGCTACTCAGATTGACCAGCTTGGGGAACGCTTCGGGCTGTCCTCGACAAGTACTCGGCCAACGGCTCCGACGGGCACAACTAGCACAACTATTGGTGCAGCTGATGTCTCAACAACGCCTAGCACGGACACCGATAGTGGATTGTCGCTATCCAAGCTAGTCGGCACCATCGTCTTTGTCTCAATTCTCATTTCTGCGGTTATAGCCGCTCTTAATGAGTTAGATATTGACGCAATTTCTGGTCCGGCCATTTCAATGCTGGAGCAGATTCTGGCAACCATCCCGCAGATTATAATGGCGGGTGTCGTGTTGGCCGTGGCCTATGTTGTTGGTCAATTTGTGTCTGATTTAGTCACCAGCCTGCTTAGAGCCGCTGGATTCGACAACATCTTTAATGCTCTGGGATTACCAGAACTTTCTGCACAAACGTCTCAGACAGTGATTGATGCTGAGGGGCGTCCGACCACACGGGTTGCACCAGCAGGCCGTTCTCCATCAGAGATCGCAGGTTTGGTGGCTTTGGTTGGTATTGTCCTGTTTGGTGCCATCACGGCAACTGAAATTCTCGGGTTTGAAACGCTAACAGCAACGGTTCAAGCCATTCTCAGGATTTTTGCTCGTGTCTTGAGTGGCTTGGTTGTATTCGCTATTGGTTTGTACTTTGCTAACTTGGCTTTCCGCCTGATTAGCAATATGGGGGGCGGTCAGGCCAATTTCTTAGCTCAAGCGGCTCGCATTGCCATCATTACTCTGGTGGGAGCTATGGGGCTGCAACAGATGGGTGTCGCGACGGACATTGTGAATCTGGCGTTTGGTCTATTGCTGGGTGCCTTTGCCGTTGCGATCGCGATCGCCTTCGGTCTCGGTGGACGCGATATTGCTTCTGAGCAAGTTCGCGAATGGCTAAATGCCTTCAAACGGAAGCAGTAGACCTTTTATGGCGGTTTCCCTAAAGGCAGTTCCCTTTCTCGCTAAGGCGATAAAACTGACGAGAGAGTCTACCACTCGTTGTATTGAATCTGGGTTCACCAGGTTGCTGATGTCAATGAGGCAAGTTGTGGCTAAGTCATTCAGGCTCGTGCACCAATAGCATCTGGGTGCTGAGGGCATAGCCGATGGCTTGCCGTCTTGTCCTGACGGAACTGCCAAGGCTGCATCTCCCATTTATTGGCCTTTGGCGATATTGGGTCATCTCAATCACCTTCACTGTTGCGACAGCGGAGGTGATTTTGTGATTCAGGGGATAGGCAGCTATAGTAAACAACACCTCATTTCACAGGCATTCTGATCGTGGCAAATGACATGAACAGTGACGATATTGCTCGTTATGTTGAACAAACCGATAGTCTGTCCAAACCCTGGATTTTGATTCAATGGCGATTGCAGAAGCTGAAGGAACAGAAATCTGAAATGGATCCTGAGGTATATGTGCAAGAGCTAGCACGTCTGCATCAATCCCTCATGAATTTGGGAGAGTGGTGGGTGGGTAGAGAGGATGAGGTATTTTGAGGGGGCTATATGTTGCCACCATCAGGCCATTTGGCGAGTGGGCACACACCACGACTGTTTGATCGAGAGTTGAGCTGGATTGCATTTAATCGCCGTTTGCTTTATGAGGTTGCAGATAGCGCACAGCCCATCTTGGATCGCCTGCTCAAGCTCTCTCAGGCTTCTGCAGCTTTAGATGAATACTTCATGGTCAAGGTGCCGTTTCTCAAGGGGTTGCATGGACCCTTGACAGGTGCTCCAGATGCCGCCCCTTTTCGGCATATTCACGCCTATCTCAAAGTATTAGTGGCGCGGCAACAAGCTCATTTTGTTTCCAACCTCAAACCTCATCTAGCTCAGCAAGATATCCACCTGCTGGACTACGGCGAGTTAAGCGATTTTCAAATTAAGCATTGTCAACATCGGTTTGAAGATGAAGTTGCGCCTATTTTGACGGCTTTGACAACATCGCCAGAAGAGGTAACACCTGATTTTTCGAACCTCAGCTTGAATTTGGCGGTGTGCCTAGAGTTGCATGGACAAAAGCAGCTGAGTTGGGTCAAGCTACCCCGCGTGCTATCGCGCTTCATGATCTTTCCCAAGGTATCAACAGAGGAGGGTTGGGTAGCCGTTCCTTTAGAACAGGTTGTTGCTGCTTACTTGCCAAAAATCTTCCCGACTTACACCTTTCTGGGTTGCTTTCCGTTTCGAGTCACTCGCAGCGCTGACCTAGGAACCCTCGACTCTGAAACAGCCAACCTGATGGAAATGATTCAGGAGAGTTTACAACAGCGGCAGCAACAACAGCAGGCCGTGAGGCTAGAGGTTTTACAGTCTATGCCGGCTTGGGTGCGATCGCATCTCATGGCACATCTCAATCTCATACCGGAGGATACCTACAGTCTCAGTGGCTGTCTTGGCCTCAGCGATTTGAAGGAATTGACTCGTTTGCCGCGACCAGACTTGCGTTCTCCCAACTGGAAACCTGTCGTACCTATGGTGTTGACGTCCTCTGCCAGACCCTCACTACGGTCCTTCACGTCAGGGCTACCAAACGTTTCCGAAAACCTATTTGCGCAGATTGCTAAGCGCGATCTACTGCTGCATTTCCCATATCACTCCTTTGCTGCGACGGTCGAACAATTTATTGCCCAAGCAGCTGTTGACCCCTCGGTCCTAGCGATCAAGATGACGCTGTATCGCACAGCGATTGATGCCCCCATTGTGCGATCACTCATTACGGCAGCGAAAGCAGAAAAGCAGGTTGTCGTCTTAGTTGAACTCACAGCGCCCTTGGATGAAGCGATTAATATTCATTGGGCCAAAAGCTTAGAAAAAGCAGGTGCCCATGTGGTCTATGGGGTTGTGGGTTTTAGAACGCATACAAACCTCGCGCTAATTGTCCGCCAAGAAGCTGAGCATATTCGTCAGTACGCTTACATCGGCACGGGAGATTATTTACCGGATCGGCCTGAGCCTTATGCAGACCTAGGACTCTTGACCAGCCGTTCTGAGGTGGGCATCGATCTCAACCATCTTTTTAATTTCCTTACCGGATGCTCTCGCCATGTTGATTACACAACGCTGATGGTGGCACCTGAAAAGCTAAGAGCACAACTCAAGGATTTAATTGCACGGGAAGCTCAACACGCTCAGGCAGGCCGAGCCGCACGATTGATTGTGAAACTGAATTTGCTGGCTGACCCTGATTTGATCGAAGCTCTGTACGCTGCTTCGCAGGCTGGCGTAGAAATTGACTTGATTGTGCGCGGTATTTGCCGTCTCCGTCCTGGCGTGGAGGGAATGAGCGATCGCATTCAAGTGGTCAGCGTTTTAGGTCAGTATGTTGAGCACAGTCGCACCCTCTATTGCTGCAATGGGAACAAACCTGAAGCGTGGATTGGCACGGCTGACTGGACCCCTCGTGGATTAGATGAACGCATCGAAGTAATGGTCCCTCTCAAAGAGAGTGAACTGATTGTCAGCGTCTACCAACAGCTGGAATGCCTCCTGGCAGACAATCAAAACAGTTGGCGATTGAGCCCCACGGGTCAGTACATCAAACAGCATCCCCCTTTAGACGAACCCATGTTATCCGCACAAGCACAGTTTCAGCATCAAGCCCGCAGTCGAAAACAGATTTCACAGGTCCCTAACTAGCAGCAACTCCAATGTAATGCTTGTGTGCATTCACTATCGATTCCTATATTTTTTTGGGAAACTTATTGATAAGTAGGCTGCTGTGAGTATTTTTAGGAAGGGGTCTGAGGCGGTGCCCTTAAGTGGGAGTGCCTAACTCTCTAAACGTCCCAAACATGCTTGGTTAATTCATAGGAGTCTACTTAGTACTAAATACAGGTGTGTAGCAAAAGGCAGAAAACATAAATGCCGATTTTGCGTCTTGGAAAAACTTTTATTGATAGGTTTTCTGCAAACGCCACATTATGAACTCAGCTTATAATCCTTTCTTCATCGTTGGTTGCCCTCGTTCTGGAACAACCTTATTACAGGTTCTCCTAGACTCTCATCCCCATGTCTGTATCCCACCAGAGAGTTTTATCTTCACCCGCTTTTCAGATATTTTTCAAACCTATGGCGATCTTCAAGACAGCAAAAATCTCAAGATGCTCATTGAGGACTTGTTGACAGACGAACGTATCAAAGAATGGAAAATTCAAGCATCTCCTAGTGAGGTCCTGAATTCGGTTCCTGAATCGTCAGTCCAAGGTGCCATTACGGCACTATTCGAGACCTATGCTCGACAGGAGAAAAAGTCCTTTTGGGGTGATAAGACTCCACAGCATACATTTAATTTGGACGAAATCAAAAAAGTTTTTCCTGAAGCAAAAATCATCCATTTGGTGCGCGACGGTAGAGACGTTGCTGAATCCCTGAACAGAGTTTACTTAGGTCCTAAAAGTATCTATAAAATTGCCAAATACTGGAATGCTTATATTTCAGCATTTCGAGAGTTCAAAAAGAACCATTGTGAAAAAGATTTTATAGAAATTCAATATGAGGATTTGACCATCGACCCTAATACTCAAGTTCAACGTATTTTTAGCTTTCTAAACATTGACGCAACAGAAATCAATTTTCAGCAAGCCAAGAATACAGACAGGAAAGAACAGTATCACGGTATGGCAATTCACCATCAGGCAGTGACGGAGCCTGTTTCCAGAAAAAAGGTCGGTGTTTTTAAGACTACTTTTTCTGAGCGGCAAATAGCCATTTTTGAAACGATCGCAGGTGATTCTCTGGAAGCCTATGGTTATCCTCTCGTGTCATCTAAGACAGTTGAAGTCGGTCCCTTCGAACGGATTAAATTCTTTTGGCAAGATTATGTTGTCCGCTATGCTCGTAAGTTCTTAGGGGTGAAATCCTTTTTGCTGCTGCTCGAACAGCTTCGCCTAGCTATCCAGCTACAGATTCGAAAATTTCTAAGATCCTTTCGCTATTGATGGCAGTTACTCACGACAATACTTGTTGCCATCGCTGTAGACCTATGCTTAGAACAGTTGTAGCGGCCTACATTTGAGTCAAGCACACGCCATTCCTATTCTTATTCCCTACTCCCCTAAGACACTGAGATGGACTTAACCAAGCTGCACAGGGTGATAAGAAGACTAAAGCGACTACTGTGTATGACATTGAGTCATCCTTCTGTGTTTGTCTTTTTACCTTTTGCTATCAATAAAGCCTGAAAAATTGTTGTCATGAGATTATTATCACGCTTTGATTTATCTTATGTTTACGCATTTCTAGGTGAAGCGACTCTCGCCCTCAATTTCGTTCTCTACATCTTCATTGCTCGCATCCTAGGGCCAGAACAGTTTGGGATCTTTGCCGCCGCGATCGCTCTTGCGGGCATCCTTTCACTCTTCATCCAGTTTGGACTACCCCGCTTTACGAACCGTGAGATTGCTGCTCAGCCTGAAACCGCAACTCGATCAATTGCTCTATTTCTGTTAGTCGAATGCTTGACATCGCTAGCGGTACTGATTGTATTTCTTCCCTTTGCGCTGGTATTTGGTTATCGAGAAAAGGTTTTAGCAGTCTACTATTTGGCATTGATAGCCGAAGTCGGACGAGCCGTCATTCTGACATTGCGCAATGCGATCAAAGGGCTAGGCTGGTTTCGTTCCGAGAGCATCGTCGTTTTTATTGAACGAACGGTTGTTTTTTTACTCGCTGCTCTGGTTCTGTTTAGAACTCAAAACTTAGTTCTAGTGATTAGCGCGATGGCGATCGCTAGAGTCGCCTTTAGCCTTAGTCTCCTGTTTTATCTCAGCCGAAAAGTGAGAGTTTTCTCACCAATTCGTTGGGCAAAAATCATTACAACGATCAAGGCAGCCTATCCCTTCGCTATCTCAGGTGTATTGTGGATTCTGTACTATCAGGTTGATATTGTGATGTTGGAGGCATTATCAACCAAGGCAGAAACAGGGTTTTATAGTGCTTCTTATCGAGTTTTAGAAATATTTTCAGCTTTGCCAAGGGTTATTTTCTACGTTATTTTTACGCGCTTAGCTAAATATCAAGTCAGCGCGCCTGAACGACTTTCAGAGCAGCTGTATAAAGCCACTCGGCTATTATTACTTACAGTTATCCCCCTGGTTTTCTTGGCAGGCACTTTTCAAACCAACCTGATACAAGCTCTTTATAGTGACGAGTTCACGCGATCCATTCAGTCGCTTTCAATCTTGCTGCCTAGCTTAGCCGTCAAGGTATTCGGAACGATTTCGGAGCAGTTTTTACAGGCTACGGGTAAGGAGCGCAAAGTACCGAGGATTTTGATGGCTGCCGCACTTTCTAATGTTGTTGTAAATGCTGTTTTAATTCCTCGATTTGCATCCGTTGGGGCTGCGATCGCAACGCTACTCAGCGAATGCATTATGGCAACATTTGGCCTGAGAATTTTAGCTCAGACTGGCTATAGCCGAGCCAGCCTTAACATTGTCCTCATTGCTATACTCAGCTTTTTCATCACTACCATTCCCACCCTAATTCTCTATGGTTTATCTCCCCTCATTGGCGGGGTTTTGGCCCTTCCCTGTATCGCTTTGCTGCTCTATCGTATGAAGCCTAGCTACTTCAAAGAATCCAGTGCTGATGTTTAGTCCTATAGCCATCCCAGATGATTTCTAGGGATAAGCAGGCGTGATCCAAATACAGCGGTGTGCACGTGAAGCAAGTACACTCTGTTCCCCGTCACCGACTCCTTGTTCCCTTAAGAACTTGACGGCCATAAGCAACATGAGTCAGGCCGTAGGATCACCACAATCCGCAATATCAAGTTGCCTGATACTGAAAGGCTTTCCAGAGCGTGTAGAGAATTAAGACAACAAGCAGCCCTCGAAATAATAGACTCACGAGCTGATCCGGCAGCTTCGGTAACGTTCGACTGCTGAGACGGGCGCTCAAAGCCCCTCCTGCACCCAAAATGAGACCGGCTATCCAGATCACGTTTCCTTGTGTAGCGTGACCAATGGTAGAGGCGATGGCCGTCATCACCACCACTCCCAGACTGGTTTGAATGGCGCGTTTGATGGGGTCTCCTAGCAGTAGCATCTGCAAAGGCACCATGATGACGCCGCCGCCAACCCCCAGCAGTCCTGCCATGAAGCCGGCGATCGCCCCCGTCAAAACCCTTGCGAGTTTGGGGTTGACCTTTTGACTCTCGGCTGTCGGGGTTTCTTGGCTAGCTAATTGTTTGCGTAAACCAACCAGGAAAATATTCACTGCCAAGAGGATCGCGAAAGCAATCAGCAACAGCTGAGGAGACAAGCTGCTAGCGAGTAGAACCCCCAACTGAACCATGACGACTGCGGGCAGACCAAGCCAGAGAACTCGCTCCGGATCGAGGTACCCCATCCGCCAGTTTTGCCAACTTCCTGATAGTGAATTGATGATGATTGCCAGACTGCTGGTCGCAACGGCCTGAATCGGTTCATAACCGAGTGCTAATAAAATGGGCACCATGACGGTCCCGCCGCCAATGCCTAAAAGCCCTGCCAGTGCTCCAGCAAAAACGCCTGACAGGAGTAGGGCAATCCATTGAGCAACCGCCACAGAGACCTCAGAATTCGCTTATCGGTAATTATCGGGCAAATCGAAGCACTGCATGGGCACACTGGCTAGATTGTTGACCGCTTCATAGGCCCAATGAAACGGCAGAACATCTGAAAAAGCGGATGGAAATTGTCCTGGTGGGCAGTTCAGAGTTTGAGTGTTATCCGCAGAAGGTTCAAACTCTTCCTCTTCAACCTGAATGGGTAACGCCTCTGAGGGAGAGTCTGCTTCAGAGGTTGGCGGCGCGGTAACTCCCTCAGTAACTTGAGCCAGGGCTGTTGTCGGAGATAACAGGCCCACAAGGCCCACAATTCCAGCAGAAAAAGTCAGGTGGGATAAGCGCATAACAGATTAACAGGATTACGTTCTGCCTTTACCTTAGCGCTGACCTGACAAAACTGAAGCCGGGGGTTAGAAGGATTTCGGTATCAGATGAAGGGTTGAAAGTGAAGAGCTGTCCTTGGTCCACGACCCCAATAATCTCAAAATCGTCGCTGAAGATAGCTAGATTAGCGATATGGTGAGCAGCCAACTGTCCCAAATAGTGGTCTACTCTAATGGCTTTAGCTGGGTAGAGGGTTGCCATCCGCAAGGCTTCTTCCAAAGCAATGCCCACAAAACGCACGCAGTTGGCGATCGCCTCAATCATCGTCAAAGCCGATCCGCCCAGTGTGCCTTCGGCGGATAGACACTTGCCGTCCTGATAGTAGACGGTTTGGCCGCCAATCTCAAAGGATTCCATTTGGGTTCCGGCAGGAGGGGTGGCATCAGTTACCAAAAATAGGCGATCGCCTTTCAACTGTTGAGCAAGGGCAATGGACGCAAAATGAACATGGTGGCCGTCAGCGATAATGCCCGCATAGACATTAGGCTGTTGGAGAGCTGCGCCGACCATGCCGGGACTCCGGCTCTGCCAAGGCGACATGGCGTTAAACAAATGCGTCACCATGCCAACGCCCGCGTCAAACCCAGATAACGCTTGCTCATAATTAGCGTTGGTATGACCCGCCGAAACAACAATTCCCGCTGCCGTTAGAGTCTGAATCGCTTCATCAGAGACTCTTTCGGGAGCCAGAGTGATCAGTTTGACGGTATCTGAGCCAGCGTGAGCGATCGCCTCAATCATGGCGACATCAGGCGATCGCACGTAGTCACCGTTATGAATCCCCTTGCGCTTGGGATTGAGATAGGGGCCTTCTAGATGCAGCCCTAGAACCCGATTGGGATATTGCTGCCGATAGGCTTGAACGACCGACATCGCAGCCTGCATGTCTGCGTCAGGTGCCGTAATTAGGGTCGGGAGAAAGCTCGTCGTCCCACTTCTCAAGTTGGTTTGATGCAGTCTGTCCAATGTACTGGGTGCGATCGCGTCGTTGAACATCACGCCACCGCACCCGTTCAATTGCAGATCAACAAAGCCTGGAGCAACATTCAATCCTTGCAAGTCAATGCATGGACAATCCTGGGTTACAGCCGCAGAGGGCAAAATGTCGTGAATATGGTCTCCCTGAATGACCAGCGCATGGTCCTGCAACACTTGTGTTCCGGTGTAAAGCTTGCCGTTTGTCAGAGCGAACATTGAAGTCTCCTAGCCATGTCGAAAGCTGCGCACTCGCATCATGACAGGTTTTGGAATCAGTCCTCTTGTGTCATTGGCACAAGACGATAAAGCTTATCTGCCTTGGTTTTGAATTTTGAATTTCGCGTAGCGGTACTAGGTGGAGACGTACAATTCACAATTCACAAAGAGAGAAAATCCTTGCAGTTGTTACGTCAATATCCGTTGTGGCAGCTATAAAAATTATGGTTCGCTAAAAAATCTCTGATAGCTTCTTGGATTCTTGGACAACGTTGAACTCGGCGACCACCTTGTCGTGTCCTGCTTTGCCAAACTGATTTCGCAGTGCTGCATCATTCACTAGCATTTTCAGGCCATCCGCTAGGGCGACGGTATCGCCAGGAGGAACGAGCCAGCCACTTTCATTGTGAGTGACCAGTTCAGGGACTCCGGCTATGCGGGTGGTGAGCACGGGGACACCCGCTGCCATTGCCTCCATGAGGACGACAGGAACACCCTCCGCAAAACTGGGTAGGACGAAGATATCAGCGGTTTGCAGATACTCTCGCACTTCCGTCTGGGACTTGTAGCCAACGAAATCGATGCGATCGCTGAGGTCAAGTTCTTGAGCGATCGCCTCAATGTCAGAACGCTCTCCACCGTCACCGACAACGGTTAACTTGAGATCAGGCAGCTGATCTTTGAGTTTGTCCATCGCTTCAAACAGAACGGGTAAGCCTTTCATTGCGGCCAAGCGACCGACATATAGAAGATGGTTTCCTTGACCTTCATGCTGTTTGGGTTGGAACAGATCGGGTTCAACACCACAGTGGATAATGCGCAGCTTCGACCAGTGGTCTGGAGAAACAAACAGCATTCCCTGACTGCGACAAAAGTGGCTAATACAGGAAACAAAAGACGCCTGCCGAATTTTTTCATCTAGCCGCCAGCGATGAGGCTCAAAGAAAATATGAGGTCCATGCATCGTGAAGCTGAAGGTGCCACCACCGATTTTCGCCGCCAACATCGCAACCGTGCAGCTAGAGTTCGCGATGTGGTTATGGAGATGAGAGATGTCCTGCTGCCGGAGTTTGTGTGCTAGAACAACGGCTTCCAGGAAATAGAAAAGCTGGAATAGCCCGCCTTTAAAGCCTGGCTGAGAGGTTTGCCAGGCTAACTTGATTCCCTGCCAGTAATTCCGGGGGCTTCGCAGTGCACAAATTAGATGACACCAGATCAAAAACAACGGATTTAGGGGCAGCAGGTAATGAGTTCTAGCCCGTTCTGCTTTTTGCTCCGCACCGACCAAATGCTCCTCACTAGGCTTGCGAATAGAAAAGGTCTCTACCGCCATTCCGTGTTTTCGAAGATTGGAAACCTCTCGTTGAATAAACGTATCGGTCGCACGAGGATACTCACCAGTCAGATAAGCAATTTTCATAGCGAATATGTTTAGAGGGAGTTTGGAAATGGGAGATGGTCACAGGCGTGCACACTACATACCCTACGGTCGAAGTTCGAAAACACCATCAAGGTATAGGAACAAGCTGATGCTCAAATCCTTTGAAGGCGTACGGGCTGTACGCCCCCTCAACCTTAATAGCAGCCAACTGACCGGGGGCTGCCAGCATTACGCTGAAGTGGCAGGCACTGCTTCAGGTTCAACCGTAAGCAAATCCTCAGATCCATAAGAGCGTCTAAGGGCTTCCTCAAAGGAATAGCGTGGCGACCAGTCCAAAAGTTCCTTCGCCAAACGATTGGAATACTGTAGCGGTCGGAACCGAGCTTGCAGTTGGGCAGGCACTAAGATTCCCGGCAAACGCGCCTGTCCTCCTAAAAGTCCCTTGTTGACGAACCAGGCTAAATTGCCGATCGCCTGCATCAGACTCCAGTTCACAGGAATCATTTTGGGCGGCTCGGTCTCATGTTTCAATAGACCGTCTACATACGTCTGCTGAGTTGGCAGGTTGTCGTCCACAATATTGATCGTTTTTCCAAAAGCTTTCTCTGCGGTCAGTGCTTTGACGATCGCCTCAGAGCAATTCTCCACATACGTCATTGGCAACGTGCTTTTGCTGCCAATCTTGAGCCAGCGACTTTCTCCCAAACTACCGCCAATGAGAGCATGCCAGAGTGCTTCCCGACCATAGATCATGCCCGGACGGATGAAGGTCACCGTGGCGTCAGTTTTCTGCTGCCACTCGCGAATCATCTCCTCTTGGATGAGCTTCGTTTGGGCATAGGCATCACGTTCAAGGGGATCCTCAATGAGAGGAGAATCCTCATCAAGCACTGTTCTACGGGGAATACGCTTGTAGTCATAGAGCGAGAATGTACTCGTCACGACTAGATGGTTGATAGAGGCTTCCTCCATAGCAAGCAACAGGTTTTCGGTACCAATGACCGTGCCTGCGAAGCGATCATAGAAATCGCCGCCTTTCGTCGCCGCCAGGTGAATGACCGCATCCACCCCAGGCAAAATGTCTGCTAGCCCGCGACGCTGGCGCAGGTCAAATCGGGCAAACTCAACATTCGGGTGAGTATGCCAGGGAAGTCGAGTCTCGTTTGATTTTGGACGAATGACAGCTCGTACCTGATGGCCTGCCTGCAGAGCAGCTGCCACCACGTATTGACCAACAAAGCCAGAGGCGCCAGTGATTAAAACTTTCATACTCGATTCTCTTCTGCTAGGAGGGCTTCAATCAAACTCAGGGTGCGTTCCATTTGGTGATAGCCGATTGGGAGATCCTGACCATTGGCCAGAGCATAGTAGGTTTTGTCCATCAGCTTGTACAAACCCTCGTAGGGAGTGATTTGCATAATCTTGCGGTAAAAGTTGCGGAAGCTAGCGCCCATCAACGTTTTACCATTTGCAAAATGGTTCACCAGAGGCGATAGCTGTTGTCCGCCAGACCGAGGGACCACTGTTCTCAAGTAGGGTTGGAACAAATCTGTTTCGGCATAGCCGCGATCGCCCCGCACATACACCATGAAGCACTGGGGTTGGGTATAAACGCTGAAGCGGAAGCGAACGTGTGTCTGCCCACCAATCACAGTTGCATCTAAGTCATCATACTTAAAGAGATCGCCGCCCCCGTGATTACTCCAGGCTGCACTGACTCGATCAATGCTGGGCAAATAGGGCAAAGCCAGATAGACCATGTGGGTGATGATGTCGTGGATCACGCCCGCCGGCATCTTGTGAATGGGATTAGGTAGGTTCTCGTCAGCGAACCGCCCTTCTTCTCGGATATCCAGAGCCACGCGAATCTCGACATCTTGAATCGCTCCAAGTTCCCCCTCATTCACCATCTTTTGAATCGCGAGAATGGGACTGTTATAGAGGTAGTTTTGGTCCTCCATGAGGTGGCGATTGCAGGATTTTGCGACCTTCCACAACTCCTGAAATTCCTCTAGAGTCGGCGTGATGGGTTTTTCACAGAGGACGTGTGCGCCTGCTTGCAAACAGTCAGTTGCAATCATTTTGTGAGTGTTGGGTGGCGTCAGAACGTGGACCACGTCAGGGGAAGCCTTTTCCAACATCTCCTTATAGTCTGTATAAGCACCTTTTGCGTCGTAGCGCTCTTTAGCGTACTTAGCTGCAGCAGCAGACAAGTCACAGACGCCGACTAAATCTGCCAAAGAGGTTTCTGAAAGAAACGACAGATGTTCTTTTGAGATAGCACCTGTACCAATAACAGCGGCTTTTAGCCTAGTCTTCATAAACAGTTACCCTTATTGCTTTAAGTGATTGTTGGAAAAAATGCGTTAAGTGCCCGAGGGAGATGCTGGCGATTCCTTATATTCAATCAGGGTGGCGGGCTTATTACGGAGCCGATTCAGCCAGTATTTAGCTTGCCCAATCATTTGAGGGAATTTAGACAAATTACAGTAGAAAGCGTAAAGACGAGCGTCTGAAGGGGTGTCGTCGTATGTATTCGTACGGTAGCGATAGATTTTAAATCCGAGTAGCCCATAAAAGAAAAGTAGCAATAAGCTAATTCCGTGCGTAGGCCAGATGCACCCTAGCGTAAGCAATGGAATTCCTAAACCCCAAAGCCAACCGCTTTTGTGCTCTCTTTGCATGTATTGTTCGTCTGCTTGGCCGTATCTATCAAAGCCTTCTGCCACAGCCCATCCACCTCGAATGGAGCGCTTCCACCATTGCCCAAACCGCAACATGGCGGCATCGTGAAGGGTCATATCTGCATCTAATCGCCAAATGCGCCATCCTTGTCGACGCAGACGAATACACATTTCAGGCTCTTCGCCACAAATTAGCGATGGATCATAGCCACCAACGTCTTGAATGGCAGCTACCCGCATGAGGGCATCTCCACCACAGGCAGTGGTTTCACCCACGAGCGTATTCCATTCCAACTCAGCCATGCGGTTGTAGGGGGAGGCCTCAGGAAATCGTTCTTTGCGACGTCCACACACGATCGCTATCTGGGGGTCTTTTTGAATGAATTCCAGTGCCGTATCCAACCAGCCCGGTAACAATTCACAATCCCCATCAATGAATTGAACGAACTCCAGGTCAGGATGGTGAGTAAGCATGTACTGAAACCCAGCATTCCGTCCACGTGCCATAGTGAAGGGTTGCGTCATATCTAAATTAACGACCTCTATACCCATCTCCTGAGCTTTTTCCACGCTGCCGTCAGTCGATCCGGAATCCACATAGACAATAGGCATATCAGGGGCAAGCTGCTGCTTTAATGACTCGAAGCAGCGAATGAGGCGATCGCCTTCATTGCGCCCAATCGTGACAATTCCAATGTTTTCATTCACTCAGACACCTCTCCACTGGAATACTTTCTTTATAACTAACATCCGCGAGTTCAGGGATTTCGCCCAACCTATTTTTCCCAAAGATGAACTCAGAAGAAATGCTTAAGCAAGTTTTGTGAGGTCTCTTGATAGAAACCTAATATCTTGATGGAAAACTCATAAACAGGTCTGGAAATCTTGCTTGGCAGGTTTTAGAAATCTTTGCCCAAGCGAAATGCCATTGTTCAAAACCTACGAGATTAATACGTAGGTAGCTATAGGTATTTTTTAGCGATCCCCTATCTTCGGTTTATTCCCAGTTGTCTACTGATAGGTCGACCAGAGAAAACCATTACAAATGCCTATCTGCAGCGTCGAGTAATTGCTCAGCTAGCTGCTTTTTTGCTAGATATCCAAGCGTTTCCACAGCCTTGTCAATCGTTTCTGACCAAGGCACAGCAGTATTAATGCGAAAGCAATTGCCATAGCATTTGCCTGAAGCTGAAAACATCACCCCCGGAGCAATGCTGATGCGGTATTGAGAAGCATCGCGATAGAGCTTCAGCACATCGAAGCCGTCAGGCATTTCGATCCAAAGAACATGCCCGCCACTGGGTCGAGTTATCCGAGTCTCTGCCGGAAAATAATCGCTGATCGCTTGCTGCATACGTGCCATTTGAGACTGATAGGCCCGTCTGAGCTGCCTGAGGTGACGATCAAAGCCACCATTAGACAGAAATGTGGATACTGTGAGCTGGGGCGCGATCGCAGTTCCCAAGTTGATGACGGATTTCAATTTGGAAATTGCAGGTTGATAGGGACCACCTGCACACCAACCGATGCGGAGTCCTGGCGATAGGGTTTTGCTGAGAGAGGAATAGTAGATGACGCGATCGCCAGTATCAAAGGCCTTGATAGCTTTTGGGCGCGTACCTTCAAAATAAAGCTCGCCGTAAACGTCATCCTCAATCAAGACTGCATCGTATTGGTTCAGCAGTTCCACCAACTTTTTCTTCTTCACATCGTCCATACAGCAGCCAACGGGATTGCTGAAATTAGAAACAAGTAGAACGGCTTTAACCCGACCTGTTTTGAGTGCCTCCTCTAGGTGAGGCAAGCTAACCCCCTCTCGGGGATGAGTTGGCAATGTCAAAGCTTTGAGTTGCAACGTTTTCATCGCCTCTAGAAACGTGAAATAGGTAGGCGATTCAACAGCAACTACGTCTCCCGGTTTCGTCAGTGCCTGCAAAGCAAGATACATGGCTTCGTTAGCGCCGTTGGTAATCATGAGCTGATCCGGCGTGATGGAACATCCACAATTCAACATGCGCTTAGCCAACTCAACCCGCAATTCTTCACAGCCTATAGGACCGCCGTAGGCATGAGCTTTCTCAGGATTTTCGCGCAATACTTTGCCCATCAGTCGGTTGAGCTGAGCTAAGGGCAACAGTTCCATAACGGGGAAGGCAGCTCCTAAAGGGATTCTGTCTTCGTCTTGCAGCGTACTCGTCACTTGAAAGTCGAAAATGATATCAACGTCATGAACATGCAGGGGCGGGGCGGTAGGAGACGGTTCCTTGAGAAGGGTAGATACTGTCTGCCGCACGTAGTATCCCGATTGAGGACGAACCGTAATCAAGCCCCGATCTTCCAAGACGCGATAGGCTTCCAAAACAGTGGACGTACTGACAGAAAGCTGTTCTCGTAGTTTGCGAACGGATGGCAGACGATGACCTGGCTGCAAAGTACCTTCCGTAATGAGGGCTTGCAGTCGTTCTGCAACCTGCTCATACAAAACCTGATCTTTCTCAAGCTCAATTGGAGAAATATTCATAGGTCAGCCTTGGGTGTAGTCGGCGACAGACTGTGCGGTCAAAGCGCCTTTTGTTTTAATGAAGCAAATTAAGCAATACAGTTGATTGGCATTTCCAGCAGAACAGTTCAGATTTTGTGAACTGTTACCAAAACAATTTATCGTGATTGTCTCTGTTCGGATAGTGATTTATTGAAGAGAATTTATCTATGCCGAATCGATTCGAGCTGACCTTATTTTGGAGGACAGTCTCGTGCAGCAGAAAAATCTATATGCTCGACTGGAGCTACTCACTCCCGAGCTAGAGCAAACCCTGAAAAACCGCCGTTTTCGACCATTGAGGAAACGGGTTGATGTCAGACATCTTCTAGGTCAACTGGGTCAGGCACTCCTGAATTTTTTCGTAGGATCTCAAGAGCCAAGAATTATTGCTAAACGCGATCGCAATGGCTATTTCTTGAACTACGAGGTGTACGACCCCGTGAGTCGAAGCCGCTATGTCTTTGACTCTGAACAAGAACTCAGGGTTTGGTTAGACCAGCGCTATTACATTCACTAAGTTTGGAAGCAGCACAGTTTTGTGGATGCTGACAATAGTGGCTAGCAGATGCAGTGGCGACGTGACCTATCACGTCGCCACATTAGCTGAGTGAAGGATCGCCGTCGCCCGTTTTGTTAGGGCAAGACGGCGAGCCATCTGGCTATTTGCTAAGCAGCTAGATGCTATCCGGTGCACAAGCCTGGATGGCTAAAGCTATATTTCTCTGCCTTGAGCCACAACCTATGGCAAGCTAGCCTTTAGTGTTTCCCTTTCAAACTTGCCATGGTAATTGCATCACCATCGGACTGGAATTTGCGCGATCGCACGTTCAATTGGGGCGATCGCACCTATGTCATGGGAGTTCTAAACGTGACTCCCGACAGTTTCAGTGATGGGGGGCAATTCAACACACTAGAAACGGCGATCGTTCAAGCGCAGCACCTGATTACCGCAGGTGTCGATATGCTCGACATTGGAGGACAATCCACCCGACCTGGAGCTAGACAGATTCCCATAGAGGAAGAACTGCGGCGGGTTGTGCCCGTCGTGGAAGCCATTCGCCATAGTCAGGACATAGGTCTTGCGCAGGCAGTCATTTCGGTGGATACAACCCAATCTGAAGTAGCTCGACTGGCAGTCAAAGCAGGAGCAGATTTGATCAATGACATTTCAGGAGGCACTTATGACGCGGCCATGTTTGCAACCGTGGCTGATTTGGGTGTGCCCATCATCTTGATGCACATTCGGGGCACTCCTGACATGATGCAAAAGGACACGAATTACAGCGATTTAATCGGCGAAATTTATGATTTTCTGGAACGTCAGACCAAGACCGCACAGGCTGCCGGACTTAGGTCCAGTCAAATCGCTATTGATCCAGGGATTGGATTTGGCAAAAGCTATACACAAAATTTAGAGATTTTGCGGCAAGTCTCGACCTTTCGTCAGCTGAACTATCCCATCTTAATTGGCCCCTCTCGCAAGAGCTTTTTGGGCTGGCTGTTACAGCAACCCGATCCTCAAGAACGGGCGTGGGGAACGGCAGCGGCTTGTTGTGCGGCGATCGCAGGTGGAGCCGACATTTTACGGGTGCACGATAGCAAAGAAATCATTGAAGTCTGCAAAGTGGCTGATGCTATTTGGCGTCAACGACTGCCTGACTATTGCCGCAATTCTGATTAGAGATTCCTGAAAATAGAAATACCTGGCCGTGGTGCATTACGCTGCGCTGATGACACCCTACCAGCGGTCAATTCTTTTCTGGAGATCCCCTTAGCGATATCGAACGTCCCGAAAAACAAGTCGAGCATCAAAGCCCCGGCTCCTCAGTTCAAGCACTCGAACCTCAGCCGAATTCTGATTTTGGAAAGCTCCGGCATTGATAAATCTTCCTTGACGAGCATCTTCCAGAAAAGCCTCAGGGTAGAGCTGTTGCACTTGAGCCAGCGTGTTCTCATCACCAAAGACTGCCGCTACAAAAGCGTCATCCACTCGTCCAATTTCACCAACGCCTTCGGGCAAATCTGAACTCGGAATGTTGATCACCACTTCGCCAATGCCGGGTTCTTCAAAGAGACGCTGACCATTGATGTTAAAGATCTCCAGCGTAGTACCACCAGTACCATCAATTCGAGAAATGTATTCAACAGATTGTCCATTACGAGTCCCGGAAGCGACATAGCTGACAGTGTTTTCGTAAGGAGTGACCGCCGGAACCAGACTCGCGGGTTTGCCGTTGACTTCACTTTCAGCCGTGAACTTGTTATACACGTTCATGAATTTAAAGCCATCTCTTTCAAATACTCGAACAGCATAGCTGGCCGTGTTGAAGCTTAAGATTGTGTCCTGCCGGACCCGTTGCAACGTATTTTCAGGAACTGCAAAAACTGAAACGCTTGTGGACGGTTGATTGACGATAACAACATCGGAGCCATCCTGAATCAGCAATCTGGCCGTTCCATCAGGCGTCACAAATGATGAGTAGCGGGCTTGACGACCACTGTAATCACCTGTGCTGACATAGGCGCCTTGTCCCCCCTGCACTGTGAATTCAGCAGGTTGAGCATTTAGGCGCAAAAGATCCTCAACCTGGTCATATACATTCATGACCGTGCGTCCGTTCTGCAGAAATACACGGACAGAATAACCGCTTGTTCTATAGCTGAGGATCGTCCCATCAGCAGCAGCTTGAGCAATTAGCTCTGAATGGTTTGAACTGTTTGAGATACCAATTTCCCTCAGTTCAGGCTGCTCACTGGCGGCAAAAGCACCAGCTCCGATGACAGAACTGGTTAAAAAGACAGATGACAGGGTGAGTCTAGAAGCAACCCTCCACACCAAAGTCGCCAAGAACTGCGTTTTTTTGCTCTTCATCTTCAACTGCCTACTGAACTAGCGAAAATTCTGAACAGCTAAACACGGACAGTGACTACCGCTACTCAGAAAACTTACCTACCTGACCGTAATTTTAGGGCAGTTTTTCAAAACAGAGCGATTTTTCTGGAATTTCACTGATTCTGAAACCCTATGGTGAGCAAGCTTGACTAAATTCATTGCGAGTCAAAACCAACCAATTTTGACCGATCGCACCCTCGCCAACTCGATCTATCGTCTCAAAAGTCACAACAGAGCTAGAGACCTAAAGCACGACCTCCCGAGAACGCTTGACCTCGTAATATCGGCTAGCTAAGAAGCCAACACTGTAGACGATGGCTGCATCAGAAGTAATACCGATCGCAGTCCCTATACCAGGAAGCACTTCTAAGAAGCTGAGACCTGATTTCAGCGTTCCAGAACTGCCTGTGAAAACAGCCCAGATCGCCAAAACCTCTCCTCGGCGTTCAGGAGTGCTAATTGAAAAACCATGGATGGCGGCGATTTTATAAATCATTTCTGCTTGCAAAGCGGCGATCGCACCGATGTCCAGCGCAAATAGAAAAACGGCCATTGGGGGGACCAAGTTTGTTAGCAAACCGACTTGGGCAGCTTGAAACGCTGTTTCTGCCATAACTCGCTGTATGAGTTGGGTGTCAGTCTCTAAAGGATATTTCTCGCGGAGTTCAACAACAGACTTCTCAACTTTCTCCGCATTCACTTGACCTAGAGCCGCCAGCAGCCAACTGACTCCCGGAATTGCAGTCGCGAACTTGATGAAGGGGATGTCTGCAATGGGAGCCACGGTGTGTCCGATCAACCGAGTAGCTTGCTCAATCATCGGATAAACCAAATTGATGAATGCATCTCCGGCAACATTTGCGCTGCTTTGCAAAGTCTCAGCGATCGCCTGCATCATACGAGCCGCGTCGTTCACAGTGGAGCTTGAATCATTGGATGAGGGCGGTTTGGCAGTCATGAATCAATGAAATTAAATTTTGCTACAGCAAATTACACTGTCAGTCTAGAACTTCACCAGAGATAATTCGTCTGGCGACAGACATAAGTTCGACCTTGACACGTCCACCCTTGCAGGGTGTGTCAAGGTTCAAGTTCCCGACTGGAGACAACGCCATGGGACTGGAAATATAAACAGCTGCTTTATCGGAGGCGATCGCCAAGGGAAGTGCGGGAGGCTAGCCGCGCTTTGCCGGAGGCGGCCCAAGTTTGCAAAGCCTCTACCTGTTCTTGGGCAGTACGGGCAAGGGGGACGATTTGACTAGCCGCTTCAAGAATATCGTCTGTCGTAAAATCACGATCCTGACTAAAGCCAATATGCATGGCCTCAACGATGGCTTGCTCAATTTCAGCGCCTGAAAAGCTAGGCGTTTCGTAAGCTAAACGCTCAATATCGTAGCTCTGAAGATTGTGAGCGCGAAGTCGATTGAGGTGAACTTCGTAAATTGACTTACGTTCATCTTGGGACGGTAAACCAACAAAGAAAAGCTCATCAAAGCGCCCGCGTCGCAAAAGTTCCGGCGGTAACGATTGAATGTTGTTCGCAGTTGCCACAACGAAGACAGGAGAAGTCTTCTCTGCCATCCAGGTGATAAAAGTCCCGAAAACACGACTGCTGGTTCCCGAGTCACCTCGTCCATCAACTCCAGCAAAAGCTTTATCAATTTCATCAATCCAGAGGATACAGGGAGCTAGTGCTTCTGCAATTTGGATCATCTGTCGAGTCCGCGATTCGGATTCGCCGATCAATCCGGCAAATAATCGTCCTACGTCTAACCGCAACAAAGGCAGATGCCAATGATGGGCGATCGCCTTGGCTGTAAGAGACTTTCCAGTGCCTTGGATGCCGACTAATAAAAGTCCGCGAGGATGAGGCAACCCATATGATCGAGCCTTTTCTGAAAACGCATTACCTCGGCGCAAGAGCCAATCTTTGAGATTATCCAGCCCACCGATATCCGAGATTTGCTCTTTGGCCGGGTAGAAATCTAGAATTTGAGTTTGTCGAATGGTTTGCCGTTTCTCTTCCAAAACCAAGTCGATGTCGTCAGGCTGAAACGTGCCTTTGGCAGCGATTCCCCGCGCTAACACTCGACGAATTCGCTCTATGGATAACCCCTGACAGGACTGGACCAAAGTATCCAAGTCTTTGGGAGACAAGTACACATTCAAGCTGCTCAACAGACGAGACACTTCTGCTTTGATTTCATCAACGCCAGGTAAGGCAAACTCAACAATCGTGACGGTTTCGGCTAAATCGTCAGGAACGTCTATCTGGGGCGCTACTAATAGAATATTTTTTGGTTGAGATTTAAGCCGACGGGCCAAGTTTCTCAATTTGCGAGAGATCGCCACATCGTCTAAGAAACGGTGATAGTCTCTCAGGATGAATAGCGCCGCAACAGACTGCGGCAACTTTTCGATATGTTCCAGGGCCTGCAAAGGATTTCGCCGGGCAATCCCCTGGTCGTTAGGATTTCCTTGGTATCCATCGACAAAATCCCAAATGTAGAGACTGCGATTCCCCAGCTCTTGAACAGTCGCTGCAATAACCTGCTCAACCCGTTCCTCTTCTAAAGTTGAAACGTAGATAACGGGATACCTGGCTCGTAGTAGCAGTAGCAGTTCGTCCTTAAAGCTCATTATCTTTTTGTTGAAACGAGTTTAGAACTAAGCTACCACCTCACGTAGAAGGTCGTTAATTTCGGTGGGATTCATCTTTGGCGAGCTGTTGCTTCAGAACCTCTAAAGCCGACCAGCGATCGTCCACTTTAGGTGGACTGCTATTAGCGGCTTTGCTCTCAACGATGAGTCCTGGACAACTGGCATTACAAATTTGTCGCTGCGGCAGCTCCAGACAGACTTGCTCATAGATCCAGGTTTCGGGATCAAAATAGCCATAGGGCGATAAGCTCTCAACCAGCTCTTCAGGATTGACCTCTTGCTCTAGAGGAATATCCTGTTGGGAAGCCACAGACTCATCTAACCAAATAATTTCCTTGGCATCAAAAGCGACCCGGTGATTGTACTGACACAGACAGCGATCGCAGGTCAGCGTCACGATTGTCTGTGCAGATCCCTGAACATCCAAAAAGGTCGTACCATGCCGTACAGAAACTTCGGCTCGGACGGGTGTTAGCGTTGCTAGATTTCGAAAAGTAGTCTCAAAGATGAGGGATCGGGTCCGGTCAACAGCGTTCAGCAGGTGTGGAATATAAATGGCCTGCATATGATCACTCCCCTGTCGCGTGTTATTGCTGATTGCAGCTCGAACCCTGAATAGCCTACTGTAGCTGTCGAACCACCAGTCTACGATCAGGCTCTCGTCCTCGGCTGAAGGTCTCTAAGCCATCGTGAGACTTAAGGTAATGATGCACCTGCCGCCGCTCTGCCGAGGATAGGGCGACCATTTCAAATTCTTCACCCGTTTCCTTCGCTGTCTCAGCCGCTTCGGCGGCTAAAGCAATCAGCTCAGCCTTACGCTTAGCCCGATGGCCTGCCAATTCAATGGTGTAGGGCTGCTGCTCTTCCGGCGATCGCCCCAGGTTCAAGACTGTGTTAGCTAAGTACTGAACGGCATCTAGAGAATGCCCCTTTTCGCCAATCAGTGACTCCACTTGCTCAGGAGGTATCTCGGAGTCGTCGATGGTAAGCCAGCAGCTTGCACCAAACTCATCCTCCACCATGGAGGCGCTAACAGAGGTTTCAACACCTTGACACTTCAGCAGAGATAATAGCCACTCGATACCGGTCTGTTCAGAATTTTCCATAGCCGCTTACGTTGCCTTCTTTTTCTTCTTTGAACGACTAGGTTCAAAGGGTAGAGTCTGGCGATTATCATCACTGCCTGCTGCTGCCGCCTCAGCATCCACAATCTTCTGTAGATTCTCAGGCAGAGGCTCCTTGGACAGGATAAAACTCTGCAGAGTCTGAAAGATGTTGGCAATCACCATATACATTAGCACTCCGGCAGGCAACGGGAAAAACAGAAACATACCAGAGAAGATAATGGGTGTGAACTTATTAATGGCTGCCTGCTGCGGATTGTCGCTATTCGCCGACCCACCTTGACCAGAAAGCAACTGGTTTACGTAAAGACTCACCCCAAAAGTCAGCACCATCAGCAAGATATCCCAGTGGATCTCGCCATTATCTCCCATCACGCCAACCCTACCGAGCGCTTCGATGAAGAGAAATCCTTTATTAGAGGCTAAGCCTGGGACCTTAACTTGCAGAGTGACATCGCCTGGTGCGATCGCTTCAATGTTGCCATTTTCGTCAATGTTGACAAGCTCTTTACCCTTAGTGACCTCAACATAAGGCTCCAATGGAAGAGCTTCGTCATATTCATTAACAATTTGGTTCAGCGTCTCACCATTCTCCGTCTGCAAGCGGAAGTCGGTCTTTTCCCCAACAGCTAACCGATTCCCCCCAGGAACCACAACAGACATAGGAAAGTGCACACCGTCTGTCACATAAATGCTCTTGGGAGATGTCGAGAACGCCTGAGGCTGAATTTGTTCGATCTTTTCAGTAGGAAGAACCTGCAAATTGACCGGATAAGCCACATCTGCAAATGGCGATCCCCGTAAGGTCGCAAACAAGGCAAACAGAATAGGCATCTGCAAGAGCACTGGGAAACAGCCGGCCAAAGGATTACCAAACTCTTTGTAGACCTTGCTCATTTCCTCCTGAAGCTTAGACGGCTCGTCTTTATAGCGCTCCTGGATCTCTTTAACACGCTTCTGCATCGCAGGCTGAGCCACTTTCATGCGACGCATGTTACGGATCGAGCCAGCATTTAGAGGATAGAGCGCGAATCGAATGACCAACGTTAATGCCACGATCGCCAGACCGTAACTGGGCACAACCCCGTAGAAAAAATCCAGGATTGGCAACATTATGTTGTTTGAAAGAAAACCGATACCAAAATCCATTCGCGCTTTACCTCGATGGGCTTGCAGTAACTATCTGTTCAGGATTCGAATCCATCTTTAATAAGCGTAGCGCTCTACGGAGCATCTTCGAAACCCCATACGCACCTTAGCACCCAGCCAACGCCCGCTTAGACGGGCTGACTTACGGATACCTACCGAGTCGAGGTGAGGTTAACTCCCTACGGCACCACTAACAGCTTTTGCCTTAGAAGATAGCTTTTCACTGATGTAATCATAGACATCCCTAAAGTTAGGGACGGCTCGTAACTCCAGCTTGCTGCCATCCTTTAGCGTTACGACCATATCTCCCCAAAGCCCCAAGCCACGAGGTACGGTCACAACCTTACTAATTTCCGAGTAGATAATATCCGAACGAGTGCGTCCCATCCAGCCTCCTGTGATGGAAATGCGGCGACTCGTGATTCGGTAGCGCAACCACAGGGCACGGACGATCGCCCCTACGGTGAGGGGAATACAAACCAACGTAAAGGCTAACAGCACGTTGATGATGAGATCACCAACGTGGGGTCCACCTTCGTAATAAACCTCCTCTTTAATGCCCATCGAATACCTCAAGCTCTAAAAATAACTTTTCTAATTCTTGCAGAAATTGCCAGTAGTCGCACTGAACAGAGGAGGTTCTCAGTACAACCACTATCCATAACCCGGCCCTGAAATTCGGAAGGAGTTCTTGTAAAGCAGCTCTAACCTGCCGCTTCAGCCGATTACGCACAACTGCACGCTTGCTAACCTTCTGGCTAATCGTGATGCCAAAACGGGAGCAGCCGTCAGCTGACTGCTCCGAGACTCTCAATGCTTTAACGACTAAGCAACATCCTGAAGCTTGCCGACCCTTCTGATACACCTTAGAAAACTCTCTAGAGCGTGTCAGACGGTAGCGCTTAGGTAATGCCACTTACTTTCTATCCATTTATCGCTGGCATACGCAGCTACGGCTAAGCTGTCGAACGATGGCGGCGCGTAATACACGCCCTTCAAAGACAGGCCGTACAGGTGTGAGCAAGCTGCAAAAGCACCTCAGACTACACGGCCAAGCGAGTACGCCCTCTTTTGCGGCGCGCACGAATAACGCGACGACCTGTCGCAGTTCTCATACGAGCGCGGAATCCAGAAGTTCTTTTTTGCTTGCGATTCGTACCGCCTAAAGTTCGCTTTGTCATGATTGCTCAGTTCCCTTCAACATGTGCGCAACAGCAAGTCCGCACCAAATTTAAAGACGCAGTTTTTAATAGTAACACCAAATGAGAAAGGGTTGCCGAGACCTAACCGTCACAGCGTCTACTCAGCGGCAACTTCTAAAGGCCATACACCCACGAATTCTCGTAAAGGCCCGCCTTGATATAAGGCATCAAGGGTGAAGAAGTAGTTCCCGTAACGATTGGGGTTACGAACGTCGTGTAGCACGACGATGAAACTTGTATTTGCTGGAATTGGCTCACTAGGGTAAATCTCGAAGACATTAGCTTCGGGATCAACAATAATCTCGTCGGCCTCAATGGTCGCGCCACCTCGACCAGTTCCTTCACGAAGTTCAATGCGAGCTGATGTGAAGTAGCCGCCTTGTTCTTCAAATTTTTCAGGGTAGCTAATTTGCAGCTCCAGAATGTCTTGCGGAATCTTACCGCCGGCCACTCGCAGGTAGTAGCGGGCATCGTTGCTGCGCCGCTCGTTGTTATCGATGTAGTAGCCCAGACGAAACTCAGAATCTACGCCCCCAAAGATCGTTAGCCCTTCTGTTGTCTGAGCGATCGCAGTACTGCCAGCGATCGCCAGCCCCGAAGCAGCCAGGACGCCTAACAAGCTTCGATGTAACCACTGCTTTAGTTTCATTGATAACCTCTCTAAAATCGCGTTTTTACCAGATTCACGTACTTTTAAGGTATTGTGCACGCCCCTTCAGCTTTTTGCCTCCGACGACAGGCATCTCAGAAAAGTGTCCACTTTTAACATGAGGGCGAACGAGCCTGTGAGAGTTCCTCATAGTAAACTCGTCTCCAGCGCTTTTGGCTAGCCCATAGCATGCAATATTACCATTAACGACTACTTCTCAAATAGTCTTAATGCCTATGCTGAGCCTGGATAAGAGATGCTTGTGACGTGTTGTTCTCAATCAATTCTTCTTCCCTACTAGGTCGTTCTCAGGCAGAACTCAAACAGCGGGGCTATATATCCATATATCCATGCCGTTGATCTATGCTCTACATCACACTCATTGAAGTATTGAAGAAAAATCTCCCTGCCAACAAAATATAAGTTGATTTGAACCAGTGGCTAAATGGAAGCTTTTTGCTAATAGCTGAAATCTCTCAAGGGGAACAGCGGGGCTGATGGACCTCTACAAAAAATTGACGGTCCACAAGTGATGCATCTCTATCCGAAATTAATAATTGTGATTTTCCGTTTATACCGGCTGAGATGAGCAACGACAGGTTGATGAAAAATTCGAGAAAAACTTTTGTTTCGCAAAATAGAAAAGCTTATTTGCAGTAACCTATCAATGTCTTGAACACGACGTTTCATTGGTTATAAATGTTAAGGGACTGCGAAGATGAATGATTTAGCATCATGATGTTAAGTTTCGTATCTCCGTTTTGGGATGTATGTCATCAAACAGTTGAACAATGTAAAAAAAGGCTGATCAACCTTTCGATTTTGAGAGGTTCGAGTTAAAAACGAGGCATTGGAGCAGTGATTTTGATGCCTCTTTATCTCTAAATATGAAGCGTGTGAAGCATTAGTAAGGGTTGCGGTCGTTCACGAAGCAAAGTCGTTCACGAAGCAAGTAGGTGTCGAAAGCGTTTTGCTAGCCTGTTTCAACTGGCTGAACAGCGTGAAGTGTTGCAAGTTCAGGCTTGTAAGTTTTGATGAATCCGCGATGAACTGTTTGACCTCTGGTGAGCATTTGCCAATTTTTGTCCGACAGGTCTGAGCGTCAATATTCCGGGATGAGGTTTTTCGCCCTGTTTCTGCTTAGCACGACTTTTAGCAGGGCGATTTCACATCTAGAGTTTGACAAGCTTTTTCTAAAGATCGAATGATCTTCAGTTGAAAAAGCATCAATTTGGCCTATGAACACCTGACAGTACAAATTAACTTAGGAGAAATGGTCTATGACAGCTGCGATCGCGCCAGATACGACAGCGTCCCCAGAATCACGTCCATCGATGCGTCTGGGGATTCCAAAAGAAATTGCACAGGGGGAGCGCCGGGTAGCGGTCACGCCAGATACCGCTCAAAAGCTACAGAAGTTGGGGTTTGAAGTTTGGGTTGAAGCGGGCGCAGGAGAATCGGCCAGTTTTCTAGACAGTGCCTATCAAGCCGCAGGGTGTCACGTTGTCGAAGACGTTCCTACTCTATGGGCTGAATCAGACATCGTCTTGAAGGTGCGATCGCCCCAGTGGCACCCTGATCTGAACCGTGATGAAACAGAACTGCTACGTCCTGGCGGCAAGCTGATCAGCTTCATTTGGCCGGCCCAAAATCCTGAGCTTTTAGAAAAACTCGCTCAGAAAAACGCAACGGTGATGGCGATGGATGCTGTGCCTCGCATCACCCGTGCTCAGAAGCTGGATGCGCTGAGTTCAATGGCTAATCTAGCCGGATATCGAGCCGTCATTGAGGCGGCGAATCAGTTTGGTCGAGGTTTTACAGGACAGATTACCGCTGCGGGTAAAATTCCGCCTTGCAAAGTATTGGTGATTGGTGCTGGGGTAGCAGGGTTAGCAGCCATTGGCACTGCACGGGGACTAGGCGCGATCGTTCGTGCCTTTGACACTCGCCCTGCGGTGAAGGAACAGGTCCAAAGCCTAGGTGCTGAGTTCTTAGAGCTTCATTTTGAAGAGGATAGTGAGGGATCGGGGGGCTATGCCAAAGTCATGAGTCCAGCCTTCATCGCCGCAGAGATGGCCCTATTCGCTGAGCAGGCCAAAGAAGTAGACGTTATTATCACAACGGCTCTTATTCCCGGCAAGGCTGCACCGCGTTTGGTGACTCAAGAGATGGTCGAGGCCATGAAGCCAGGATCAGTGGTCGTTGACATGGCAGCTGAGCAGGGCGGCAACTGTGAAGTCACTCGACCCGATGAGATTTACACGTATCACGGAATTACCATTGTTGGTTTGACTGATTTAGCAAGTCGCATGGCAAATCAGGCGAGTCAGCTGTATGGCACTAATCTGTTCCACCTCTTAAGCGATCTTGGCGGAGCTGCCAACCACACCATTGATATGGAAGACGTTGTTGTTCGCCAATCGACGGTCGTGCTTGAGGGTGAGGTTACGTGGCCTGCGCCCCCTCTCGAAAGACCTGCACCTTCGAAGCCCACTCCTCAGTCTGTTCAAACAGAGCAGACACCCGCTCAAACTAAGCCGAATCCACTGAAGCAGCTGATTTGGCCGCTGATAATTGGGGCAGCACTGTTTGGTGTTGGAGTAGCTGCACCTGAATCCTTCATTTCTCACTTTACGGTGTTTGTGCTGGCGATTTTCTTAGGTTGGAAAGTGATTTGGGATGTGACTCCAGCCTTGCATACGCCTCTCATGAGTGTGACAAACGCGATTAGCGGCATCATCATCATTGGTGGCATGTTGCAAATTTCTGGGCCGCTAACCTCTACGGTGACCGTACTGGGTGCGATCGCAATCTTTGTCAGCACTTTAAACATCTCCGGCGGCTTCTTCGTTACTCAGCGCATGCTGAACATGTTTCACAAGTAGTTGGCGAACTGTATTGCACCTGAACACAGCACACAGGATTTGGTATGTCTAATAATCTGTTGACGGTTGCATATATTGCAGCCAGCATTCTCTTCATTCTCAGCCTGGGGGGTCTCTCAAACCCAGAGACGGCAAGACGCGGTAATTTGTATGGGATCGCCGGCATGGTGGTGGCACTGGGCGCAACGGCACTCAGCCCGCAGGTCACCGGATACGGTGTTTTGGCGGTTTCGGTTATTCCAGCCATTTGGATTGGCGGCCTTATTGCTACCCGCGCGGCGATGACCTCTATGCCTCAACTGGTTGGCTTGCTCAATGGATTTGGTGGCTTGGCGGCTGTTCTCGTGGGGTATGCCAGCTATCTCAATCCAGATGCGTCCCTGGTGGGTATTGATTTCACGATCCACAAAGTAGAGGTCTTTGTCGGTGTTTTCATCGGCAGTATCACCTTTATCGGTTCGCTTATTGCTTGTGGCAAGCTGCAGGGCATTGTCTCCAGCAAGGCGGTGCTGTTACCGGGCCGCCATCTCTTAAACATTGGCATGCTAGCAGCGGTGATTGGCCTGGGCTACTACTACATGACAGTCGGTGAAGCAGCAGGGTTATTGCCGCTGGGGATCATGACTGCGATCGCCTCTATGCTAGGCATTACTCTAGTGATTGCGATCGGTGGAGCAGACATGCCAGTCGTTATCTCCATTCTCAACAGCTATTCGGGCTGGGGGGCAGCGGCAGCGGGCTTCATGCTGAACAACGACCTGTTGATTATCACAGGTGCGTTGGTGGGTAGCAGCGGTTTGATCCTGAGCTATATCATGTGTCAGGCCATGAACCGCTCTTTCGCTAATGTGCTGCTGGGTGGCTTTGGCAACACCAATTATCAGGGCAGTACCACGACTGAAGGGGAAGCAACGCCTGTCTCTGTGGAAGAAACGGTTGACCTCCTGAAAGATGCCGCTAGCGTTGTCATCGTGCCCGGATATGGCATGGCAGTGGCTCAGGCTCAGCATGCAGTTGCTGAGATCACACAGCTTTTGCGCGATCGCGGCACTCAAGTTCGCTTTGGCATTCACCCGGTTGCTGGACGACTACCAGGGCATATGAATGTGCTCTTAGCAGAAGCAAACGTGCCCTATGACATCGTGCTGGAAATGGACGAAATTAATGACGATTTTCCGTCAACCGACGTTGTTCTCGTGATTGGCGCTAACGATACTGTTAATCCCAGTGCATTGGAAGATCCCAACAGTCCTATGGCAGGAATGCCTGTTTTGGAAGTGTGGAAATCTCAAGCAGTGGTTGTCTTAAAACGTAGCCTTTCCGCAGGCTATGCCGGTGTCGCAAACCCTCTTTTTTACAAAGAAAATACGTCTATGCTATTCGGCGATGCCCGTGCTAACGTCACTGCAATTTTGAGCCAGTTGACTCAATCATCCACAGCGAGTAAATCGCAGGAAGCAGTGCTGGCAACTTCGAGATAAGAAAACGTTTCTGCTGATTTGACAACCCTGTGAAGCGTTATTCTTCACAGGGTTGTTTTTTTGGGCTAATTTCTCTTTATGTTTGCTATAGAGTCTCAATCGTGTCGCTTGAGTCCTCTTGGAAGGGAATAGGTGACAGGGAACAGAGTGGTCTTGTTTGACTTGCCCGCTGCTACCAGATATCGATTTAACCATCTAGGGTTGTGCACCCAATAGCATTCAGGTCCTTGCGCATCGCCAGATGGCCCAACGTCCTTGTCCTGATGGAACTGGCAAAGACTACATTGACACTGCAAAGGTGCCACCCCATAGTTTCTCATCTAAATTTCTAATCCAAAATTGAAAATCTGCACCCGTGAATTCGTCTTAGCCTTGCAATGCTTCAGGAAGAATTCGATACACTAATAACAAATCGAAAAAATCGGGACTTACGCGAACGGAGTTCCTGACTCTTAGAGCTGGCTTAATGTAGGCTGCACGTCTAGTCTATTGGCATCCTGCGTAAATCCTAAAAGTATATTTCACCCCACTCAACAGTATTGCAATGACAGTCTCTACTTTAGTGATGCCGATGTCGGCGACTGCGTCCCCAACTGTGGCTCCAGAAAAGACTCGTCAGGTCACGAGAAAACCTTATCCAAACTACAAAATCATTGTGCTGAATGATGACGTGAATACTTTTCAGCACGTCGCAGATTGTTTAACAAAGTATATTCCTGGTATGGGTAATGACCGTGCTTGGAAGCTAACTCATCAGATCCATAACGATGGGCAGGCGATTGTATGGGTTGGTCCGCTAGAACAGGCTGAACTTTATCACAGTCAGCTCAGCCGTGCTGGCTTGACGATGGCCCCTCTGGAGCAGGCTTAGCTGGGGAGGTTAAGCTTGTGTGAGCGATCGCTACAGTTAGGTCATATCAATAGATTGCAGGTGAGGAAGTCAATGTTATGGGTAAGCCGACGCCAGGACGTCTAGTTTGGAACCATTCCACTCACATTCCTGGATTGATCCCCGTGTTGGAAGCCCTCCTAAGCCTTGCAAGCCAAGTTCAGACGATTACACCTGGACGACTATCAACCGTTCGTAGCCATTCACCTCATCTCAGGCTGAAAGTTTCCGTTCCGATTCGAGGTGGCTTCAAATTAATTGCCCGTAAGGGAAAAACAGCCCAAGAAGTGTTTGTGTTAACTGACCTGGAAAAGGGAGCGCTAGAAGCTGCGATTGAGCAGGCAATCAAGGCTCGCCGATAGGGTGCTCTTGAATGTCTGAGTGGTGCCAAGAAGGGCAGGCAAAGTTTCGTATTGAGGGATCCTTCTACCGTCGGGAAAGCCAGACTGGTCGGGACCTCGCTGTATTAGCAGCAGCAGTCTATCGCCAGCAGCGACAGGAACTTCGGGTATTGGATGCCATGACAGGCTGTGGTGTGCGGCCCTTGAGATATCAGCTGGAGGCCGGAGCTGATTGGGTCTGGGCTAATGAAGGCAACCCTGAACTGCACGACCTTTTGCAGCAAAACTTAGAAGCGGGTATGCGATCGCAGTCTTACCGCATTACCCACGAGGATGCGAATCATGTCTTTTTTACCTGCTACCAGCAGCGGGACTTCTACGATCTTGTGGATATTGATAGTTTTGGGGGCGGAGCACCTTATCTTGCAACAGGACTGTGGGCCACTCGTCTAGACGGTTTTTTGTATCTCACCAGCACCGATACTCGCACCACTGGAGGCCATAATCCCGACCATAGCGTGCGACTATATGGGGCCTATGCCCGTCCTCATCCTGCTAGTCACGAGCAAGGAGCCCGGCTACTCATCGGTAGTGCTTTACAGCAAGCAGCTTCTCGCGGAATGGTCGTTCAACCTATTTTTTCGCTATATAACGGGCATGTTCACCGCGTTATGGTGCGCTTGAGTACGGGGCAGAGTAAGCCATTGAAGCAGTACGGTTTTCTAGGCTATTGCCATCACTGCGGACACTACCAAACCCTCTCATGGCGACAGTTGGGAAAAGCGGTGTGTCATCACAGTTCGCCGCTGTCCTCACCGTCTTCTACACCATTGACAATTAATGGCCCTCTATGGTTAGGAGCACTGCACGATTGCGCATTCCTAGCTGAGATGAGCGATTTGGCTCAACAGTGGGGCTGGCATAAGCAGGTCCAACTCTTGCAGATCATGCAAGACGAAGCTGAGATGCCACCGTACTACTTCACGCTGCCCGAAATTGGTCGCCGTGGTCAAATGGATATTCCTAAGCGAGAACACCTGATGACTGTGTTGCGCGATCGCGGTTTCCGGGTCAGCCGGACTCACTTGGACGCTCAAGCGATTAAGTCTGATGCCAATATTTTTGACTGCATCAAAGCGGCCAAATCCTCTAAAGCTTAAGGAAGACGACAGAACTTCATCTTAGCTTCACAAAATAACTCTATGATTTCATGCAAATTTCACCCAATAGCAAAATCGTGACTTTATGCTGGGCACGTATGAGGAAAGAATTATATGAATGCGCCTCCAAGGGTCACTGCCTTTGGAGGTTATTGTTTTGAATGCTTACATAATTGGACTTCGATTATCCTGCCATTGGATTTTTTCTCATCTTCACAAAAGCTGTCTCTGAATTTACTTCAGGTTTACCTATCTCTAAATTTGCCGGGCTAATTTAGGGTCATATACGAAAAGACATATATGAACTAACCCCCACCGTCAGGATGGGGGTTACTTATTCTTTAAAGGGCTTGTTCTATAGACCAAACAGTATGAGTTGCAAAATGTCTTATCCCAGTTTGCACAGACTGGCCGGAATTTCGGTTTGCTAGTCGATGGAAAATACTAGAGACTGTCATCGTTAAGCGCTCAAATACCTTATCAAAGTAGGTTTCAGCCCCTAGTCGATAAATTTTGAGAAACAGGCACAGTAATGCTTGCTTGTGCCACCAAGCTTCTAGGATTAATTGATGGTGTGCCCTAGACGGCAACCTTCTGTTGAATTCGCGGTCTATAAGTAGGCGGTAGTTTGCTAGAGCCGAGAGTGCAAAGGAGGCATTTTGTTAAGGCGATTTAGGCGTTGGTGGCGCTACTTCTTTAGACGAACCAGTACCGTCAACAGCGAGCCTATCAACAAGGTCAGCTTAATCGTCATCGTCCTAGTCGATTTATTTATTCTGGGAATGGTTTTTTCGGGCCTTAGCGATGTTGGGCATTGGCCCATTAGCCCGGCTCAGCAACACCCCTGTTATGCCAACTGGTCTAACTATCGAACAAATACAGATACCGAGAAAGATATCGAGCTGATTCGAAACGCGGTTCCTCTGGATGACCGTGAAACTTCGCTTCAGTCAACCTATCGCTCCGAGGCAGAAGATCATCTGGGGCAGGTGTCGGACCTGTGTCTACAGTACGCCAGCTATTGGGATCAACTGAATACTTCGGCCAATCGAGAGGTCGTCGCAGACATCAACCAGCGTCGAACAACGATCAGTGATTTAGAAGCAGCTAATCGGCAGATTCGAGATCAATATGACTCCACGCTGTTAGAGGACATTGCTGGTCAGCCGCGCGATCGCTCCATCAATGAAGTGGAAGCTGCTGAAGCAAAACGGACATTTAATGCTAACACTGCTCAGATTGAAACCTTGAGAGAGGAAATCTCAATCCTTGAAGTACGACTTATACAAAGTACTGAGAGTCAGCAGCTCGTGGAGCTGCTGAAGAGTGAAGCACAGTTCGCGAGTTTAGAAAACCCATACAACCGCGCGACTTTCTGGCATCCAACCGTTGAAATTATCTTTCAAGGCCTTTTTCTCCTGCCACTGATCACGATTAGCTGGTTGGTGCATCGCTCAGCTCAACGGAACAACCATGGCTTAGTTGCACTTCTCAGTTGGCACCTGCTGGTGATCTTTTTGGTACCTCTGATCATCAGACTGTTCCAAATTTTTCAGATTGGTGCCCTGTTTAGTGCTCTCACTGCGATCGCCAACATCATTTTCGGCAGTCTGCTGTTTTTAATAAGCTACGTCTACATTCTTTTGATTCCGCTGGTCGGTTTTGGCCTGATCAAGTTTCTTCAGAAAATTGTCTTCAATCCTAAAGTTCAAGCTTCAGGACGGGTACAAAAGAGCCGCTGCATCCGTTGCGCGAGGAAGTTGACACAGCAGGATCATTATTGCCCCCATTGCGGCTACAACCAACTTCAAGAGTGTGGAGTTTGTCATCAGCAGACTTACCGTCTGTTACCATACTGCCGAGAGTGTGGCGCTCCACAAACTCCACAAACGGATAGGACTGCTAGCTAACCATCAAAGGCATCAACGTTGCAGCAAACTCATAAACCTCATGGGATAGAGCTGATACTAGCGAGCGAGTAATCGGCAGGCTGTCCACGACCATACCAGCGGACAGCGCCATCATGTAAAGAATGGAAAACTTGAACAGTGATTTCGCCTGATCGCGATCGCTCGGGGCCTGCAATAGCAGCCAAGCCTTTTTGATAAATATCCAGCCCAGGTAGGCTGCGATCGCGCCATAGACCCAACCCGTTGCGTTTAGAGGCACGGTCATCATCAAAGTAATGGGCACCAGGGCTAGCGTATAAGCCCAGATCTGTTTCGCCGTCGCTTCGTCACCAGCAATAACAGGCAGCATTGGCACACCCACTTTGGCGTAGTCGTCTTGAATGACCAACGCCAAGGCCCAGAAGTGGGGAGGAGTCCAAATAAACACAATGGCAAAGAACAGCCAGGCAGCCCAGCTCAGTTCACCTGTGACGGCAGTCCAACCCACTAAGGGTGGAATCGCGCCAGCAGCACCGCCGATAACAATATTTTGAGTCGATGATCGCTTCAGCCAGTGAGTGTAAACGCCGACGTAAACAGCAATTCCGGCCATTTCTAAAACGGCACTCAGCAAATTACCAACAAGCGTCTGTAATGAGAACGCGATAGCAGCAAGTACAACTGCGAAAATCAAAGCGTCTCGCAGCTGAATTCGCCCTGAGGGAATTGGACGGTGACGAGTCCGCTCCATATCGAAGTCGATGTCGCGATCATAAATGCAGTTAATCGATTGAGCTGAAGCAGCTGCCAATGCACCCGTTAGCAGAGTCACAATCAGCAGCACAGGATCAACGGTGCCGTGAGCCGCTACCAACATACTGGCAGCAGTTTCAATGAGTAAAAGCGGAATAATCCGAGGCTTTGTCAGTTGCCAATAACTTTGGCACACCTGCCAGAAGGTTTCATGATGAGGTGTTTGACTTTGCCAGGTGGGAGTTGTCTGCATGTGCAGGGAAGTCCTTATTGAGAAAGCAAGATAAAGGAAAGTTGTAGGCAGCCGTTAGGCTAAATCACGACTTGAAAAGTCTTCGTTGAAATCGGTTGGCATAGCAGGCTGCGTGCGATCGCGCCAAGCCAAAACCGTAAACGCTACTAATGCAGCTGTCAGCGCGGCTCCTACTGTGTGATGAGTAACCGTCAGCGGTTCGACTTGTAGATGCATCTGTAGCGTTGCAATACCAAGCACGATTTGGAGAGACAAGAGAGTACCAATCAAAACCGTCAAGCGGCGCAGCGAGGTATGCAGTGCAGGTGTTCGCCAAGCGACCAAAAGCAAAGAGAGAATCGCGATCGTCGGAGGGACAACACCGATCAAGTGACTGTTCATCACTCGGCAGAGTTGAGACAGACCCAAGCATTGATGGGCCGCCCAACGAGAACCAACAAGTGCACCCAGAAGGCATTGAAAATAGACCAGTACCGCTGATATAAGACCAATCGCAAACAAGTTTCCTGAAGTGCCCAAACCTTGATAAGGGAGTAGGCAAAAGCCGATAGTTACCAGCGAAATCAAAAACGCTAGAGCAGTCCCTAAATGGGCAGTTACAATGTCGAATCTGAGTAACTCAGTTACTGTAAGTCCGCCCAAGGCCCCTTGCACCAAAATTAGGACCAGTGCACCGGAAGACGCCCAAGGCAGCCACTGCGGAAGATCACGACGGCACCACCAGGATTGAACCGCCAACCAAATTGACATTAAGCCAATGAGCGAGGCATCTAGACGGTGAAACCATTCTAAGAACACTTGTAAATTCATCTGCTGTCGAGGGACGAGTTGTCCATAACACAGCGGCCAGTCCGGACAAGCCAGTCCGGCGTTCATAACGCGCGTCGCGCTACCGACAGCCATCAGAGCTAAGGTTGCGACTGCAATTTTCCAGACCAGGCGACGAATGCGGACCTGAGCCGTGAGCTGCGGCTGGTGATTGTCTCGGCCAGAGGTAGAGGAGATATCGAAGGGAATATTGGCTGACATAAGATACTAGCTGCAATCAAAATCCCCTGTCCAAATGCTCAAAACATTGATTCAGTTGCTACCGCAGATGTCACAAGTTCTCAGTATTTGGACCGGATGAATTAGTTACCACTTTAGAAAGGGGGTTTTTAATTCCTCGGAAGCTTTAGGGTTTTCTTCGGAATTTATCGGACGTTTTAATAACTCTTGTAACTTTTTTCGAATTTAGATTTATTGCGTCGCTTCAAAAAGGACGTTGTCAGCTAAATCGATCGCTAGCTATCAAGCGTCAGACTACTGAGGTTATGTTAGATAGCTGAAGTAAACGTCATCAGGATTCGTCACGGCTACTTCTTTCTTAATTTCCTCATTAGACTTTTGCTGCATACTCATGAATATGGATTGTCTTGGGGTATAAGGTCTTGGACTGATATCCTTGCGTCTCAAATTAGTCATCTAGCATCTACCAGCTATGCCATCTCCCTTTCAGCAGCTCAAAGAGCAATTCAAAACTTTCGGTACCGACCTTAATCCTCAGACCCTTGGCACTGCTCAGGGGACACTAAAGGACTGGTTAGATTCCAATGCTTCAGCGATCGCAGGCAAAAAAGCGCCTGCTGAATTTAACGGCACGATGATGCAGTGGTTTCATTGGTACCTTCCTCCAGATGGCACGCACTGGAAGAAGCTTCAACAAGATGCCAAAGCCTTGGCCGATGCAGGGTTTACAGCCTTATGGCTACCGCCTGCTTACAAAGGCATTGCTGGGCAGTATGACGTTGGCTATGGCGTGTATGACCTGTTCGATTTAGGGGAATTCGAACAGCGAAAGACGATCCGAACTAAGTACGGCACTAAGGACGAATATGTTGATGCGGTGCGAATCTGTCGACAAAACGGCATCCAAGTTTATGCTGACGTCGTCTTCAACCACAAGATGGCTGCCGATTACGAAGAAGAATTTGATGCGATTCCCTATGATCCCCATAACCGTACGAGGATAATCGGACAAGCTCGCAAAATCAAAGCCTGGACAGGATTCGATTTTCCAAAACGGGACGGCAAATACTCCAGAATGAAGTGGCGCTGGTATCACTTCGATGCAGTCGATCACAATCTCTACGAACCCAACTTTAAGGCCGTCTGGAAAATGGCCGATAAAAGTTTTGAGACCAAAGTCGATCTAGAAATCGGCAACTATGACTACCTTATGGGCAGCGATTTGGATATTAACCATCCCGAGGTGAGAGGTGAACTCAAGCATTGGGGTGAGTGGATGCTGAACAGTATCGGTGTTGACGGGTTTCGGTTAGATGCCATCAAACACATCAATGGCGACTTCTTCAATGAGTGGCTTGATCATCTGGAAACTCATTCAGGCCGTGATTTGTTCTGTGTCGGTGAATATTGGACTTATGACTTCGGCACCTTGAGTTGGTATATCGGCAATTCGGGTGGACGTCTCAATTTGTTCGATGCTCCTCTGCATCACAATTTCCACAAAGCAAGTAAAAGTGGTGGGAACTATGACATGCGGCGTATTTTTGATGGCACGTTGATGAAGGAACTGCCGCTGTTTGCTGTGACGCTAGTTGAGAATCACGATACTCAGCCTCTACAAGCTCTAGAGTCAGTCGTCGAAGCGTGGTTCAAACCGCTAGCCTATGCCATCATTCTGCTTAGGGAACAGGGCTATCCCTGCGTGTTCTATGCCGACTATTACGGTGCTCACTACAGAGATAAAGCACCAGATGGCAATGAGTACGAAATTTGGATGGCGTCTCATCAGTGGATCATCGATCGCTTGATTTTTGCTCGTCAGAACTTTGCCTATGGTCCTCAATACGACTATATCGATCACTTCAACACCATAGGTTGGACACGCCTAGGAACTGAGCATCATCCTTACGCAATGGCCGTTGTTTTGAGTGATGGTCCTGCAGGAAACAAATGGATGGAGGTTGGCAAACCGCGCACAGCTTTCTATGACATTACTGGACACATCAAGAAGCCTGTCTTCACCAATGAGCATGGTTGGGCCGAGTTTTGCTGCAATGGTGGGTCAGTTTCAGTTTGGGTCGAGCAAAACCCTGCACTATTTCGATTAGGCGATATCGGTCTCTAACCTTGCATAGTATGGCCATTGCCAATTCCGTCAGGACAACGGCAAGCCGTTTGGCTATGGTGAGCACCTGAATGCTATTGGGTGCACAAGCTTAAACGGCTAAAGCTATAGATTCTGCATGACAGGTTTACGATACAGCTAGTTTAGGCTCGCTCTACATCGCCCGCTGATAATTTGACTCCCCTAAAGTTGTAGCTTGATTGTCGTGAGGAAACCTACGCTTTTCTCCGGAGACGTGCTGAGAGTCACTCATCTACATCATGAGGGCTTCTCGAAAAGGTATTACATACCAACGAATTGCAAACGATAGATGTCTGCCCAAAGAATGATATTGTCACTTAATTTTGCTAATGCGGGAGATGATAGTGATTGACTATGGGTCAGATGCAGTGCAGCAGGTCAATAGTAGAGGTACTAAGAACAGCATCTGTGCCAAGTAGCACTAACGTTAAATTAGAGTGGATATACTATGACACAGTCGAGCGATCGCTGGAATCCTTTTAGGCTCGTAGATACCCTCAACTTCTTTGGCGAAGTTCCTTTTGTAGGCAATATCCGGTGGTTACAACAGATGTTTGGAGCAGCTTCGAATCCTCAAGCGCCGGCCACCTCAGAAATTCAGCCGGAGTCTGAGATCGTTTTACTCTCTGATGAAGGACCAGAGGCAGATGCCTTGACCACAATGCTCCGCAATCAGGGAAAGCAGGTGCGATCGCAGATCCAGCCAGCTGACTCCCCGCTTCCAGAGACAGCTCCCAATCGAATTGTCAACACACAGGCGATCGTATGGAAAGGCGTTCCTGATGACGAAGAGTGCTTATCTGCTCAAATTGATGACCTGACTTCCCTGCCCACTAGCGAAGAACATTTGCTATTCGACTTTCGTATGGCCTCGTCTGATGGCTTAGGTGAAATTTGGGGAGCAGTAGACGACGTTGTTATGGGAGGAGCCAGCGCTAGTGGATTGAGTATTTTGCCTGGATACGCTCGCTTTGCTGGCAATGTATCTACCGCTAATTCTGGTGGATTTGCGTCAGTGCGAACCCGTAACTTTGAACCCCCTTTCAATCTGCAAAATTGGCAGGGTATCCGTTTGGTACTCCGAGGAGATGGTCAACGATACAAAGTTATTCTGCGTAACAGTAACAGCTGGGACAGCTTGGCCTATTGCACTTCAGTTGATACCGAAGCTGAACAGTGGATAGGGATTGACGTGCCTTTCGCTGCGCTAAGTCCCACCTTTCGCGCGAAAACTCAACCGACGGCCCCTCCTCTTGACCCCAAAACGGTTTGTTCCTTTCAGCTCATGCTCAGTAAGTTTGAGTATGACGGCAACAAAAATCCTCACTTTCGGCCTGGTGCGTTTTTTCTAGACATTCGGTCTATTGGCGTTTACCGTGCGGCTTCTGCTCCCAAATTTGTGGCGATCGCATCTTCTCCATCCCAAGCCGAGACCTATATCACTATGCTGGCGCAGAGCGGTCTGCCGCATCAGGTTTTGGTTAAGACTGAGCCTAGTTTTGCTGAGAAGCTGGGATCTGTTATCAAATAGCAGCTTAGCTTGTGACGGTGACAATCCTACCTTCATAGCTACTAACGACATGCATTTGAGTCAGGCACACCCTATTCCCTGCTCCCTTGAGACACTGAGATGCACTTGACCAAGCTGCACAGGATCATAAGGCAAAAGAATAAACGCTGAACCAATTCCTAACGATGTCGGTCCAGCGTTTTCAAGAAGCCTAGCTATATCGACTAGTACCGCTACGCGGAATTCAAAATTCAAAATTGAGAATTCAAAACTAAAGCAGATAAGCTTTCCTAGTGTTTTGAATGGTGAGCCTATTTCTGCCGTAGTTGTACTAGGGGCTAAACTTGCCGTTGTTAGCGAGTCTACTGGTTGTGGACTATCACCATCTCTGGCACTATTGCAGTGGTGCGGCTCCAAACGTTGCGTTGAACTCTTGACACCAGATAGCTACGGCCTCAAAAGCTTCTACGTTGATTTCCGCAGGGATGACATACTCTTGAACACCTGTGGTCGAGCTTAAGGGCGCAATCACTACATAGTCTGCTTCATTTAAGGGATACGCAGGTGGCGTAGTTTCTTCGATCAGATCAGCAGAGCGATGTAATACTACAACCAGATCAGGACCATTGCTAGTTGAAAAAGAGGCGTCAAATCTCAGCGTTTGCTGCCCCTCTTCACTAATCAGCTCAGCTGCTCCGCTGGTCTCGTGCTCCGCTGATTCAAATAGGCCTGTTCTGGCGATCGCTTCAGTCGTTTCGTCAACGGATGAAGGAGCTGTTTCGGAGGTGGGGACCGTCTCTGCTTCCTCAGTTTGTACGGATTCAGCTGGTTCAGATTCGCTTTCAGAAGACACTGTCGGGGAAGGAGTACAGGCTATTACCGTGACGGTAGTCAACAATGTTAAAAAGCTGAGCGTTCGTTTGAAATTCAGCATAAAAGCCTCAGGATTCGAGTGTTTCGACTGTAAACAGCCAATCTGAACAACGAGGAAAAAATTTCTGAGAAGTCTCTGAAAGTTGCCACAACAGTACTCAGGTTACAGCCTTACTCATAAGGTTAAGTGCAGTTCACAGAGGATAGAGAGAACAAGCGAGAGTCTTCCCTCTGAAAATTCCTCAGCCTCTTAACGGGAAAGCTGCTTAACCCGCCAGCCTGTATAGGTCAAAAGCCCTGTGGCGCCTGCCGCAAAAGCAAAACCGTTGGGGATAGCTGCGAACGCTAGTGCCAGGCTCCCCGCCCACAGAGTTAGCGCATAGATGAAAAGAACAGCCCAGCGATGAGACAGTCCGGCTTTGAGAAGGCGATGATGCAGGTGACGCTTGTCAGCAACAAAAGGCGAATTGCCGCAGCGAATCCGATCCACAATAACAGCGGACATATCCAAAATGGGCACGGCCAGAATCAAGTAAGGCAAAAAGACGGCAACAGTTGTGACGCTTTTAGTTAATCCAATAACGCCGACGCCAGCTAAAGTAAAGCCAATGAAATAGGAGCCGCCATCTCCCATAAAAATCTTGGCTGGATTGAAGTTATATCGAAGAAAACTGAGAGAACCACCCGCGAGAGCCGCCGCAATGAGAGCAGCAGCGGGCTGATCCATGAATAGACTAACGATAAGCATGATTAGGGCCGCGATGCCACAAACTCCGGCGGCAAGGCCATCTAGCCCATCAATCCAATTAATAGCGTTGGTTAAACCTACGAGCCAGACGACTGTAACGGGCAAACCAACCCACATAGGGAGGGAAACCAAACCAACGAAAGGAATACTTAGAAAGTCGATACTGACGCCAACGTGCCAGGCAATACCTGCGATCAACGCTTGCATAAGCAGGCGACTGGACGCTGACAACCCAAATAAATCATCTAGTAAGCCAATCAGGAAAAAGGCAAAGCCTCCTAAAGTTACTCCCCAAATCTCGTACTCGTCAGTAGGGCTGAGATGAGTTCCTGAAGCATCGATGAAACCACCGGACCACCAAATCAGAAGCAGCGAAATCAAAGTCCCCAGGAAGATAGAAATTCCACCCAGTCGCACCATCGGTTGAGTATGAACTTTGCGCCCACCTGGCAAATCAACTCGTCCACATCTCAAGCCAATGCGACGAACGACGGGGGTTGATATCAAAACAACCGCACCGGATATCACGAAGGCCAACAGATGATAGAGCTGAAAGGGCATATAACTTCCTTCAACGCCGTTGAAGATTGGCAATTTGCAAGAACGACGAAATATTCGCGACTAATACTAAATCCTTCGGTAAGAGCTATTCCCCACCCGACTATAGATAGTTGACTCTCTTAACATTTTTTGGGAATAGATTTCAAAACAAAACTCCATGAAGGATAGGACAGATTAAGACGATTGTCTACTGTTTTCTCCTACATGGAGTTCAGTTGTTATCAGTGCCATTTCAGGCAAATTGAGTCTATGCCATGACGGGCTTTGGCAGAGTTAGGTGAGGATAGAGCGGGAAGCGATCGCACAACTCCGCTACGCGCCGTTGACAATTCTCACGCACAACTGCATCGTTAGGACTGGTCAGCCGGTCCGCGATAATATCAGCAATCTCTGTGAACTCAGTTGGTCCCATGCCGCGCGTTGTCATAGCCGGTGATCCTAGACGCAGACCGCTAGTCACAAAGGGAGACTCTGGATCAAAGGGAACAGTGTTTTTGTTTGCCGTAATGTTGACTTCGCTGACAAGGTTGTCTGCTTGCTTACCCGTTAAACCGACCGAGCGTAAATCCACCAGCACTAAGTGATTGTCCGTTCCGTCAGAAACCAGCTTTAACTTACGAGCCTGTAGGCGATCGCCCATGGCTTTTGCATTGTCTACCACTTGTTGAGAGTAGGCCTTGAAGTCGGGCTGCAACGCCTCCCCAAAGGCGACTGCTTTTGCGGCAATGACGTGTTCTAGCGGTCCGCCTTGACTACCCGGGAAAACAGCTTTGTCGAATTTTTTGCCTAAATCGGCATCGCGGGTCATGATTAGACCGCCCCGAGGTCCGCGCAGGGTCTTGTGTGTGGTGGTAGTGACCACATCACAGTGAGGAATGGGGTTGGGGTGAACACCTGCCGCAACCAGTCCTGCAATGTGAGCAATATCCGCCAGCAGATAAGCACCGACTTCGTCTGCGATCGCCCGGAATGTCTCAAAGGGAATCACTCGTGGATAAGCAGAATAGCCACAAATAATCAGCTTGGGCTTGTGTTCTAAGGCAAGAGCACGAATCTGGTCAAAATCCAAGGTCTCGGTATCTGGGTTCACGCCATACTGAACCACATTGAACCATTTACCGGAGACGTTAACTGGGGAGCCGTGAGTCAGGTGACCGCCATGAGAGAGGTCCATCCCCAAGATAGTATCCCCAGGCTTCAGCAAGGCCAGAAATACGGCAAAATTCGCCTGGGCACCAGAATGAGGCTGCACGTTTGCGTGGGCTGCACCAAACAGTTCTTTGACGCGATCAATAGCAACTGACTCTGCCTGATCAACAAATTCACAGCCGCCGTAGTAACGCTTACCCGGCAGCCCTTCAGCGTATTTGTTGGTGAGGACAGACCCTTGAGCTGCCATTACTGCTGGGGAAGCAAAATTCTCACTCGCGATTAGCTCTAGGTGGTCACGCTGCCGTTTTAGTTCACGCTGCACGATCTCTGCAATGAGCGGATCGCCGTTCTGAAGTATGTCCAAAGTTGATTGCGTCACAGCCTTCAATCCCAATAATCAAATTCAACAACTCAGCTAACCAATCGCGTAGTCATCCCAGAATGCTGTCGCTGTTAGCAACCGACGAAGACCGCCTCAGATCATCAGCCGCTAACACAGGTTTCATGAAATGAAATAATTAGTCTGGGTTCACCATTCTATGAGTTTTATCCGCCGCAGACTACCCTTTGTTAGGGTTATCTAAGATTCAAAATGAAATACATTCTCAGAAGAATAAAGATCTTCTGGGTTTGTAACGAAATGAAACATATAATGATTGAAATGCTGTAAAGGCAAGCCGAAACATTTGCAAGGGGAATAGGCATTCATGCGAGTTGCGATCGCAGGTGGAGGATTGGCAGGGCTAGCCTGCGCGAAGTATTTAGTCGATGCTGGGCACCAGCCCATTGTGTTAGAAAGCCGCGATGTCTTGGGTGGACTGGTCGCCGCTTGGAAAGATGAAGACGGAGACTGGTATGAAACCGGGCTACACGTCTTCTTTGGCGCTTACCCCAACATGCTTCAGCTAATGGAAGAGTTGGGTATCTCTGACCGTCTGCAATGGAAAGAACACACGCTGATCTTCAATCAGCCAGAGAAGCCGGAGGTTTTGTCTCGATTTGATGTGCCAGACATCCCTGCCCCTATCAACGTCATCACGTCTATTCTGCGGAATAACGACATGCTGACTTGGGAGCAGAAAATTCGGTTTGCCATTGGACTGTTACCAGCGATCGTCCGAGGGCAAAAGTATGTCGAGAAGATGGATCAGTATAGCCTGCTGGAATGGTTACGGCGACAGGGAGTGGATGATCGCGTCAATTCCGATATCTTTATTGCGGCCTCCAAAGCGCTGACGTTCATCAATCCAGAAGACGTTTCGGCCACGGTTCCATTGACTGCCCTCAATCGCTTTTTGCAAGAGCGCTACGGGTCAAAGGTTGCCTTTTTAGACGGGGCGCCCCCCGAGCGACTTTGCCAGCCCATTGTTGACTACGTTACGGACCACGGTGGCGAAGTTCATCTCAACAAACCCCTGCGGCAAATTCTGCTCAATGCCGACAGCACAGTGCAAGGCTTCCTAGTGCGAGGGTTGAATGGTGCTGAAGATGAGATTATTACGGCGGATGCTTATGTGTCTGCAACCTCCGTCGATGTCATGAAGGCACTAATGCCAGAACCCTGGAAAGGAATCAGCTTTTTTCAGAAGATGCAAGAGCTAGAGGGCGTTCCAGTCATCAACATTCATCTTTGGTTCGACCGCAAGATGACTGATGTCGATCAGCTTCTCTTTTCCCGCTCAGACTTGCTCAGCGTCTATGCCGACATGAGTAACACCTGTCAGGAATATTCAGATCCTGACAAGTCCATGTTGGAGCTAGTGTTAGCTCCGGCAAAGGATTGGATTAACAAATCCGATGACGAAATTCTGGCAGCAACAATGGCTGAACTGGAACGTCTCTTCCCCCATCATTTGTTGGGCCAGCAACCCGCCAAGCTGCTCAAATCAAAAATCGTCAAAACGCCGCGATCAGTTTACACAGCAGCACCGGGCACTCAGGCTCGCCGTCCTGATCAAACTACTCCGATCGCGAATTTCTTCTTAGCAGGCAGCTACACCATGCAGCGTTATCTAGGCAGTATGGAAGGTGCCGTACTTTCCGGTAAGCTGGCAGCGCAGGCCATTAGCCGTCAGGATGCCAAGAATTCGCCTGAAACGAAGCTAGACCGCCAACCAGCTTCTGTTGCCTAGGGAAATCCGGTAATGAGAGGTCAAATTGGGCTGGCTTTACCGTATTCTGTGATAGGAAGCCAGTCCGTCTCTCGCGGATCTCAAGTGCTGTAATCTGATATGTTTCGAGTCTCCAGCTTTATAGATTGATGCTGCAATTGTCACACTCACTGCGGTCTGAACAACTGGTTCCCACTGAGGACGCCTATGAGGTTTGCCGTCAGATTACAGCGGAATATTCCAAAACGTTTTATCTGGGCACGTTGTTGATGACCCCAGAAAAGCGCCGGGCAATTTGGGCCATTTATGTTTGGTGTCGTCGTACTGATGAGTTAGTTGATGGGCCTCAGGCCGCCCTCACCACTGAAGAAACACTTGATCGTTGGGAGAACCATCTCGCTTCCATTTTTCAGGGGCATCCAGTGGAAAACACCGATGTTGCACTAGTCGATACCCTGCAGCGATTCCCTCTCGACATTCAGCCCTTCAAAGACATGATTGAGGGGCAGCGCATGGACCTTGATCGATCGCGCTACCACACATTCGAAGAGCTTGAGCTTTACTGTTACCGCGTTGCTGGTACCGTCGGTTTAATGTCTACCACCGTTATGGGTGTTGATCTAGAGCAGGCTACGGCTCCTTGGCGTCGCTATGGGCCAATGCCGAACCCCACTAAGGAGGCGATCGCCCTTGGCATTGCTAATCAGCTCACCAATATTCTGCGTGATGTAGGCGAAGATGCTAAACGGGGGCGTATTTATCTGCCCCTCGAAGATCTTGCTTTATTTGACTACAGCGAAGAAGACCTGATGAATGGCGTGATTGACGATCGCTGGAGAGCGTTGATGAAGTTCCAAATTCAGCGTGCTCGTAAGTTCTACGCGGAAGCAGAAGCCGGTATCAGCCAACTGAGCGCCGATGCTCGCTGGCCCGTTTGGGCAGCTCAGGTGCTGTATAGCAAGATCTTGACGGTAATCGAGCAGAACGGCTATGACGTGTTTAGCAAGCGTGCCTACGTTCCCACGCTACAAAAGCTCATGTGTTTACCGGGTGCTCTTGTGCGCTCCCGAATTCTCTAAGGGCTGTCAACAAGGGCTGTCAACTGTTCTGCGCTATCGTTGTGAAACCTTATCAGCAGATTCCTATTCAAGAGTGCGGCGATCCGTTGGTGCCCATATCACCAGAAACGTTTGCCATCGTGACGCCTCATCCCTACGAAGCCCTCGGCGCTCCTTATGGCGATCGCTCACCCTATTGGTTAAGAAAGACAGTCACCAATAAGCTGCAGCAGGCTCAAAATCATCTCCAAAGCGAGTGTCCTGGCTGGCGGATTCAAATTTTCGATGCCTACCGTCCAATTTCAGTCCAGCAGTTCATGGTGGATTATACCGCTCAGTCCCTTGCTCAACAGCGGGGAGTAACCATCGAGGCACTATCCGACTCTGAGCAAGAATCCTTACTGGAAACCGTCTATCAATTTTGGGCCCTCCCTAGCCAAAATCCAGCAACGCCGCCCCCTCATAGCACCGGAGCCGCTGTCGATATCACGTTAGTTAACGAAGCTGGTCAGGCTGTAGAAATGGGTTCGCCCATTGATGAAGTTTCACCGCGATCGCAGCCCGACTATTTTCAACCACTGACAGATGCTGTCAGCAAAACCGCTCATGCGAACCGTCATCAGCTTCGCCGCTGTATGGAAACCGTTGGTTTTCAACAACATCCGAATGAATGGTGGCATTTTTCCTATGGCGATCAGCTTTGGGCTTGGCTGATTTCACAAAAGACTGGACGTCAGCCGACGGCTTGTTATGGTCAGGCTTAAGCGTAGCGATTTTCCCAAATGTCGCCGTCGTCAGTTCACTAGGACAGTCGGCGATGGGCTAAGCACCTAGATGCTGTTGGGTGCACACGCCTATAGGGCTAAAGCTATATCTATAGCGGCATGCATTTGAATCAAGCACACCCCACTCCCTGTTCCCTATTTCCTAATTCCTTAAGACCCTGAGATGGACTTGACCAAGCTGCACAGGGCTATATTCCCAAATCAACTAAACAGACGTGGACAGACGTGTCAGATCGGTAGGTAGATTGACTTGTAACCTCAAGCAATTCATATTCCCACGGGCTGCGGCTTGATAGTCCACCTTGTCCATCAGTCGATTGAGAATGAGCCAACCATAACCGCCTTCTTGTTGAGCATCAGGTGTAGGCGGCAGATAGCTGTCGATATCAAATCCAGGCCCTTGGTCCCACACTTCGAGGCGTAGAAAATCGGGATGGAGATCGAGCTTCAGCAAAACAGGAATATGGGGTTTGTCTTGATGAGCGTGCCGAACAACATTGGAATAGGCCTCAACCATCACGAGGCGAAGGCGATTTTCCCACTTCGGCCAATCAGGCCATTCCGCCAGTTCTAATCGCAGACAGCCTAGAAGCCAGTCTTCGATAATCGAGATAAATTTCAAATCGCTGGGAACCTGGAGTTCAGAACTTATCATCCTGTCACCTCCAGAGATAGGACTGTTTGATCGTCTTCTTGCTCTGAACGGCCCGCTTGAATTCGTTGCAAAAGGGTATCTAGGTCGAGCGGCGATGTTTGTTCGTTTAGGAGCCGCCACAACCCAGTTTGTCTAAGCATTTCTGTCGCACCGACTTCGGCATCAATCGTGACAGTTGCTTCAGTGAGACCGTCGCTTGTCAGCAGCAGTGTGTCCCCAGCCCTCAAATCAACATGGTCTGCACGAGCACTCCATCCTGGTAAGATGCCTAGTGGAACGCCGCGCGTGGTTAGATAAATAGGTTCCTCTAGTTGCGATCGCACAGCCTCGGGCGACCAAACTAACGGATAGATATGTCCAGCATTCGCATAGGTCAACCGATGGGTAGCAGGGTTGTAACACGCTAAAACTAGCGTAATGAAACAGTTGCTACTGACGAGATCATCCCAAAGACTGCGATTTAGACTTTGCATTACCCGCTCTGGTGAAGGAGGATCCTCTTGGGCTAGTTCTCGCCGCAGCACAGAAATGGCGCTTGCCATGAACAGAGCGGCTGGTACCCCCTTCCCAGAAACATCTCCAACAGCTAACCAAATATTCCCTCGGGGATGGGAAAAGATTTCGTAGAAGTCACCACCAACTTCTCGTGCAGGTAAACAGCGAGCCTGAATCCGTACATTCTCAAGGTATGGGACAGTCTGTCTCAACAGATTGGTTTGGACTTGTCTGGCAACCTCAAGTTCGGCCCGCATCTTAGCGCTTTGTGCTTGCAGGCGCTGATAGAGTTTCGCTTGAGAAATGGCCAGTGCTATTTGCTCTGCAACGGTTTCTAGGAGTTGCGTCGTTTCCTCTGCCCAGTCAAAAGCTGTGGCTTGATGATACAAAGTCACAACGGCCAGCACGGATTGTTGATATCGCAAGGGCAACGTTACCGAAGCCAAACTAGAAGGCTGTTCAAGACTGTCGCGCTTACGCTCTCCCGTCTCTAGTACAGATTCACTTAGGGACAAACTATGCTGCGGTAAACCCGTGACATCCTCTAGGGGACAGCAATCGTTGTTAAAACTGAACGCTCTGCCAATTTCTACAGTGGGGCGATCGCCAGACTCAACGGCGTATAAGACAGTGTAATTAGCTGAGAAAGTCTTTCCCAAAGTGGTCACAATCGTCTGGAGCATATTGTTATAGTCCAGCGATTCGCGAATAGCACTCATCACTTCGTTGAAGAACGATTCTCGCTTTAGTGCCTGAATTAGAGTATGGGTCCGCTTTTTGACTACTTTGTAGGTTTCGGCAGCCTGAAACACAACCGAGGTCAGTTCATTCGGATCCCAAGGCTTAGTAATGTATTTAAAGACCTTCCCAGAGTTGATCGCTTCAACCAGGTCTTCAACATCGGTATATCCTGTGAGTACGATACGAATAGTGTCAGGAAACTGCTCCACAGTACGGCTCAGAAATTCTGTCCCATTCATTCGAGGCATCCGCTGGTCAGAGATGATAATTGCCATCTCTCCTTTTTCTGCCAGCAACTCTAATGCCTGAAAGCCATTTCCTGCTTTATAAACTTCAAATTCTCGACGAAACGTCCGATACAACAAGTCCAGATTATCTGGCTCGTCGTCTACAACCATGAGTTTTAGCGTATCGTCATCTTCCCAAATCATCGGGAAATCCTTTTGGAATTAGGGTTTTGGATAGCATCGGACAGACCTCTAGCGATGGAGGCACACCGTCGACTAGGGATAACTCATAATAATTGTGAAATTGCAAACGAGGTGTTCCCAAACGACACACAGAATTCTAAATCAAGCTTGCCCAATCTAATACTTGAACAATCGCGCCTCTCAGCATTTTCTCTGAGACCGATAAAAAGGCTATTCGTCTAGCTCGATTCGCTCTGCCACCCTAAGTTTTGCTGATCGGGCACGGGGATTGTGTTGAACTTCATCCTCCGTTGCAACTAGAGGCTTTTTGGTGATAATTTTAAGGCGCTCATCGCCTCGAAAGGCCTGCTTCACAATACGATCTTCCAGGCTATGAAAACTAATCACCACTAGGCGTCCTCCAGTTACCAACCAACTGGGAGCTTGTGATAGAAAACTTTTAAGGACGTCTAGTTCTGCGTTAACTGCAATGCGTAGGGCCTGAAATGTGCGTGTAGCAGGATGGATACGACCGTAGCGATATTTTTTAGGAACGCATCGGGCGATCGCGTCTGCTAGCTGTGTCGTTGTTTGGAAAGGTCGCTGCTCTACAATGGCACGAGCAATCCGTCGCGATAGCCGTTCTTCGCCATAGGTGAAAATTGTATTGGCAAGTTCAGTCTCATTCCAGTGATTCACGACGTCCGCAGCACTCAAGTTTTGTTGTTGATTCATCCGCATGTCTAAGGGAGCCTCTTTACGAAAGCTAAACCCTCGTTCGGGCGTATCCAGTTGGGCTGAACTCACTCCAATGTCGGCCAAGATGCCCTGGAAGGCATGATTGGGCTGGAAAGATGCAAAGTTAGTATGATGAAAAGTGACGCGATCGCCATACCTGGTTAAGCGCTGTTGAGCTGCCGCCAGGGCCACTTCATCTTGATCAAGAGCGACTAACTTGAGGGCCTCACAGGCCTGCAATATCAGCTCGCTATGACCTCCCCCACCAACGGTTGCATCTAGGACTACAGGGGTATCTGCAGACGTCGGCAAGTTCAACCCTTCGACTACTGCCTGAGGCATCACTGGAACGTGATATGAAGAAAGCATTGCGTCAGCCATGAAGAGTGCGGGGCAGCTATGGCAGCGAAGTCTCAGCCATAGTCATACTCAAACCATATGATATGGAAATCTGTAGAAATTCTAGGGTCAGACCTTTTATATTAATAAATGAAGATCGGCTTAAAACACTAAACACTTAAGTTTACGTTTGAGTCGTTCGCTCAAGTTGCCCTTACAGGGCCTCTGCATTCGTTGATATCATCCCAGGCGTATTCATGACACGCATTGAAACCAAAACCGAACCCATGGTTATCAACATGGGGCCACATCATCCCTCTATGCATGGGGTGTTGCGCCTCATCGTGACGTTGGACGGCGAAGATGTCATTGACTGTGAACCCGTGATTGGCTACCTGCACCGGGGCATGGAAAAAATTGCTGAAAGCCGCACTAACGTTCAATTTGTGCCTTATGTGAGCCGTTGGGACTATGCGGCGGGCATGTTCAACGAGGCGATTACCGTTAATGCTCCAGAGCAGCTTGCAGATATTGAAGTGCCCAAGCGTGCGAGCTACATTCGCGTCATCATGCTTGAGCTTAACCGCATTGCCAACCATCTGCTCTGGCTAGGGCCTTTCTTGGCAGATGTCGGTGCCCAGACGCCCTTCTTCTACATCTTCCGCGAACGGGAGATGATTTACGACCTGTGGGAAGCAGCAACAGGTCAGCGGCTGATCAACAACAACTATTTTCGGATTGGGGGCGTTGCCGCTGACTTGCCCTACGGTTGGATTGATAAGTGTCTAGATTTCTGCGACTACTTCATCCCCAAAGTTGATGAGTACGAAAAGCTGATTACCAATAACCCCATTTTCCGCCGCCGCATTGAAGGGATTGGCGTGATTTCTCGGGAAGATGCGATCGCTTGGGGGTTGTCTGGTCCAATGCTACGGGGCTCCGGCGTGAAGTGGGATTTACGCAAAGTCGATCACTACGAGTGCTATGACGACTTGGACTGGGACGTACAGTACGCCACAGAGGGCGATTGTATGGCGCGTTATGTCGTTCGGATCGCTGAGATGCGTGAGTCTGTCAAAATCATTCGCCAAGCCTGTGAGCAGATTCCTGGTGGTCCTTACGAAAACCTGGAAGCAAAGCGTATGGCGGGGGGTCCAAAGTCAGAATGGAACGATTTTGACTATCAGTTTGCGGGTAAAAAGATTCCGCCAACTTTCAAAATCCCCGAAGGTGAACATTACGTCCGGCTTGAGACAGGCAAAGGCGAACTGGGCGTCTTCATTATGGGTGAGGACAATGTCTTCCCTTGGCGCTTCAAGATTCGTGCTCCTGACTTCAACAATCTTCAGATCCTGCCTCATCTGCTGCGGGGCGTTAAAGTTGCCGACATTATGGCTATCCTCGGCAGCATCGACATCATTATGGGATCGGTTGATCGGTAAGCTGAATTGAATTGTGTTGCCCTTCCCCGTCGCTTAATGCTCTGAGGGAAGGGTTTTTGATATGAGCTGACAGCTTTGAGGGAATCGTCATGGCGGGTCTGAATTTGTGTGGTTTGGCAAGAGCATCTTTAACGGGTGTGCTATTTTCGCTACTTTTGATTGCTCCCATTCAGGCCTCTCCCGTTGCCTTTAATCAAGGAGTGGACTCAGATACTTTGGCGACAACTGCGCTGTTGAGTGCATCTGAAATCCGCCAGAGAATGCAGGCTTTGCCAGATTGGACAACAGACGGAAGAACGCTATTTTACGATCGCACGTTCGACAATTTTGTTGAGGCGATCGCCTTCATTAATGCCTTAGTTGAGCCAGCCGAAGCTCTAGAACATCATCCCGACATCATACTCAACTACAATCGTCTCTCACTTCGTCTGACAACTCATGATGCAGGTGGTCTGACGAATTTGGATTTTCAATTAGCCGAAACCATTTCTCAGCTCTAAAGTCGAAGAGGGCAAGGCTAAAAAACTGAGGGCTGCTTGCACGGGCCTACAGAGTCAGAAACGGTTATGGGTTCAACCAGCCAGACTCAACTTATGGTTTTAGCCGTCTTCTGTGGTCGGTTGAGGTTTACTCAGACGCTTGGTGTACCACCAGTTCTGTTCCTCAGTGGACAGTTGAGCTGTATAGAGCGTCGTGACGAAAGATTCGCCACGGTATCCCTGCCCGAGAATTTCCACGCTGTAGGAAGGCGATTTGCGGGTCGCCATATCGGGGACAAAGCGACGACCAATACGTCGCCAGCTGGGCTCTTTGCTGCGCCACTGCAAGCGACAGCAGGGCCAGGGCAGTTGTTCGCGATCATAGAGGCGACAGCAAGGACCGATAACCCGATAAGTGAGATGCGCCCCTGGACTTTGAAAGATATGACCCGACGGCCAGGGATGCACGGCTTTCTCAGGTAAAGGCGGTATCATCGAAACAGACATTGTGTCCATTTGTGAACGTCATTTACGAGATCTATCATGTCAGAATCAATCACTGCTGCGGTCAGCGATCGCATTTGCAAACATATGAATGACGACCATGCCGATGCTGTGCTGGTTTATGCCAAAGTCTATGGCCAAGCAGAGTCAGCAACGGCTGCAAAAATGGATTCTATTGATCCAGAAGGCATGAATCTCACCGCAGAAGTGGATGGCGACACTGTTCCTGTAAGAGTGTCTTTCAATCATCCTCTAAAAGATGCGAAAGATGCTCATCACGTATTGGTCGAGATGCTGAAACAGATTCGTAGCTAATTCCCAGAATACGCTGACAGTTTACATAAGTCCGAAAGAGCTGTGCTTAGAGCTTTGAACTACCGAACATACGGAGCGTATTTCACAAAATGGCCATCAAAGTTCGATTCGTTCCTGATGACGTTATGGTTGAAGCGAAGGTGGGAGAGCCACTTCTGCAAGTCGCTGAACGAGCTGGAGTATCGATTCCAACAGGATGTTTGATGGGATCATGCCATGCCTGTGAAGTCGAGATTGAAGGTATGGAAGACCCCATTTGCTCCTGCATCCATTCGGTCCCGCCTGGTAAAGATGAGTTAACTATTAATCTCTACGTAGATCCCACATGGTGATTGCCAAAAAATACAGGGGTTGTCTTATCGATATCTTTGTAGATAAAAGGATATCGGTAATGGTTCGGTTCTACCCACCCTAGGTCAGGCGTATATCTTGTTAAATTAGGGACAACTGTTAAGTACAACAATTGTTGTTAATCGTTTTTTCGACGCAGTTAGTCCGTTAACAGCCGATTGAGGTAATGAACGTGAACAACCCATCAGGCAACACCCCAGATTTTTGGGGAGACAAGCAAGGTGACGGCAATGCACTTATGGATTATGTCCAATCTATGAGTCCTGAGACTGTCTCCCAACTTTCTCGCCCTGTTTCAAAAGATGTTATGCAGGCTATGGAACATAACATTATTGGCCTATTAGGCGGATTGCCAGCTCAACACTTCGACATCTCTGTTACCACCAGTCGGGAGCATTTAGGACGTCTACTGGCTTCAGCTATGATGAGCGGCTATTTCCTGAAAGGGGCTGAACAGCGCTTGGCATTTGAGGAATCTTTAGTCTCCGCTGACTCAGACCTAGATTCAGAGTAGGCTTAGTTCTGTGAGAACATGCAGAATTAGGTTGGGTGGTTAAGAGTAATAGCGCTTCTGAGAAGAGCAAACAACAAGGCGATCGCTTGGCAAGGTCCACAACACCCTTGCCAAGCGTTGTTGCTTTAAACCTACCAATTTCTCATCTACAGCAGTCTCTACTTGCGTGGTACAAACAGCAAGGACGAGATTTGCCCTGGAGGAGAACTCGCGATCCCTATGCCATCTGGATTTCGGAGATCATGCTGCAGCAGACCCAAGTTAAAACAGTGCTGCCCTATTACGAGCGCTGGCTGCAGCAGTTTCCAACCGTGTTTGACCTGGCTAAGACTGATCAACAGACTGTACTAAAAGCATGGGAAGGTCTGGGCTATTACACCCGTGCTCGCAACTTACATCGGGCAGCCCAGATTATCGTAGAAGACCACACCGGACAATTTCCACAGAATTACGAACAGGTGGTAGCGCTGCCTGGTATTGGCCGAACGACTGCGGGTGGGATTCTCAGTGCTGCCTACAATCAACCTGTTCCTATTCTGGACGGTAATGTCAAACGTGTTTTGGCTCGTCTAGTCGCTCTACAAGTCCCACCCAGTAAAGCATTAGAACAGCTCTGGTCCATTTCAGAAGCATTGTTGCCTGCTAGTGATTCCCGTGATTTCAATCAGGCCATGATGGATTTAGGAGCAACGCTTTGTACCCGACGTCGTCCAGCTTGTCTTCTTTGTCCTTGGCAAGTATCCTGTGAGGCTTACACTCAAAACGTGCATTTGGAGATCCCAATGACTGAAGCCCGCGCCCCCTTGTCTCACAAGCGAATTGGCGTAGCCGTGGTTTGGAATGATCAAGGACAAATCCTCATTGACCGTCGCCCTCAAAAAGGTCTTTTAGGAGGACTTTGGGAATTTCCTGGTGGCAAGATTGAACCTGGAGAAACCGTTCAAGAGTGCATCCGACGAGAACTGCAAGAGGAGTTAGCGATTGATGTAGAGGTGGGCGATCGCCTCATCACCATCGACCATGCCTACACCCACTTCAAAGTTACTTTGAACGTTTTCCATTGCCGTCATACTGGGGGCGACCCTCAGCCTATTGAATGTGACGAAGTTCGCTGGGTTTCCGTTTCTGAGCTTGAGCAGTTCCCTTTCCCTAAGGCCAACATTCAGATTATTGACGCGCTTAGGAATGAATGAATTTTAAGTTCTCACTTTTGAATTTTGAATGATTGAGTCATCGGCGAATCCAAAGCTCAAAGTTGATACTTAAATAAGTTCCCGTTCCTTAAGGCCGTGTAGAAGAGTATGCGCTATCAGTACTACACCTTATTCATGTGCTTATAGCCCTGTGCAGCTTAGTTAAGGTATACATCTTAGTGTTTTAGGGAATCAGGGAGTAGGGAATAGGGGACAGGGAGTAGAGTGGACTTATTTCACTTGTACACCGTGATAGGACGCGCATCTACAGGCAGGGTTGGCACTGCTTACTAACGCTAGCGTAGCAGCCAAGCTTATTTAAGTAAGTTCTGAATGCACGGATTGTTCTTATCGCCAGGGATCATCCAGCAAACTATCCGGTAATCGCGTCTGTGACTCTGACGAGGTATCTATGCTCATGGTGATGGCATCGCTTAGCATTTGCTTCACCATTGCATATCCCTTTGGACTGAGATGAATATGATCTCGATAGAGAGATTCAGGATCAGAGGTTGTTTGAAAGGCTGCTAGTAAGTCAAGGTAGACAATTCTCTCAGACTTCATGAGAGCAGTGACTCGTCGCCGTGCTCTTAGTTCGTAATCTCGTGGACCAGGAGGAATAACTTCTCGAAGTAGAGGCGTCATTGCCACAATCAATCGACAGTTTGACTGTTGAGCAATACGCTGAATTTGTCTTACCGCCTCAAGATTGGCACCGACGCGATCGCCCCCCTCTTGCTGCACTGCTGCCAGCTCAGGATTAAGCGGAGCCTTTTTCAGACGCCCAATAATTTCAACCAAGGCTAAAGGCGGATACTGTTTGGGATAGGCGCGATCGCGCCCTACTTGAGCAGAACTGGGTGCCGTTGCAAATAGATCATCTGTGTTGAGGAGCACCACAATTACCTGAGCATCAAACGTACCAAATTTTGCTAAATAAGCCAGCTCGTTGCGCGGCCCCCAAGAGTTAGCCGAGGCATTCAACACCTCAACAGTGCTGTAACTTTCTAACTGACGACTCTGGAGCTGTCGCTGCATCTGCACCGACACAATTTTGGATTGGTCAGTCCACCAGCCACCGTTAGCAATCGAATCACCCAGCAGCAACACGCGCAGCGTCTGAGGAGCAGCTTTAGGTGCGATCGCAGTACCTCGCATCGAATATTCATTAATTTCAAAGAGGTTGCCAAACCGTCTAGTACGCTGATTCGGCTTCAGCCGATATCCAACTTGTGGATCAGCTACATATAAAGGCGGCTTGCCGAAGCCCAAAAACAACCGTAGAGCAACTTCCGCTGCGCCAATGCCAAGGGCAATGACCACGACAATCACCAGAGCGATTTTCACCCGCACCAGCCTCCCCAAAGTGCCTTAACAGTTTAGAGGATGCCCGTTAGGGCAGGAAGAGTAAGCCTCATGCGGGCTATTATCTATCGTCCAGACTGAACGATTTAAGGTATCCGCAGCAGGGTAGCCTGTTAGCAATTAGATAGAAATCTAAATTGGCATGAAGAAATCGGTCTTTTTGTTTAGTGCGATCGCCCTTGGTGTTTTGTTCCCCCAGGGACACCATTACTCATTTCTGATTCGCTATCTCATTATGCTGATTCTCTTCTGCTCTCTACTCGATTTGAAGATTGATGCTAAGTCGGCGCTCAGCCCACGTTTGGGAATTGTGATTGCCATGATGATGGCAATTGGAGGATTAACAGCCTGGATTGGTAACTGGTTTAGTTCAGAAATAGCTTTAGTGGCTTTTGTGATTGCCATGGCTCCAACAGCGGCGGCTGCCCCCGTCATGACCCGATTTCTTGAAGGCCGAGTCGACTATGTGATGTCTTCCGTTGTCGTAACTAATGCATTTTCTGCGATCGCCTTGCCGCTGGTATTGCCTATCATTAGTCCAGTTGAGCAAGCTGGCATTAATATCATGGCTCTTCTCAATACCCTGACTATTGTCCTCTTGCCACTTGCCTGTGCTCAGCTATTGCAGAAAACAGCGCCCAAAATTGTCAGCAGTCTGCAACCCTTCAAATCAGCTGCGTTTTACTTTTGGATGATTGCTATTTACCTTGCAACTGCAAAAGCAACCCATTTCATCGAAACCGAATCAACCTCATCATGGACGATTGTCGTGGAGATTGCCGCCGTCTCTCTAACCCTGTGCGCTCTCAACTTTGGCATGGGACGCTGGCTTGGTGGTCAAGACTGGGGACAAGAAATGGGGCAATCTTTGGGACAGAAAAATACGCTTTTTAGCATTTGGGTCTGTCTGACGTTTTTGACCCCTGCGATCGCACTGGGTCCCATGTTCTACATCGTTTTTCAGAATCTATATAATTCATATCTGCTGGCGCAGAAGCCTAAGTTAGGAGCGTCTTGACGGTTTGGATCCCTAGTATCTCGAATTGGGTGGATGACCACGCTGATCAATCTCAATAAACTACGAAGCAGCAATCTCGCAAGCCTGAGCTTTAGACGATCAGATTTAGCTACAGGGTTACTTCCTAGGCGAGTTATGGCGTACAAAATTGGGGCATTCAATGGACAGTTTATTGGGTTTAGACACTTCGTCACTTTCAGGTGTGCAGATGTGCATGAGAGCCATTGTCGTTTATGCCGTGTCATGGCTCATGGTTCGAGTGGTGGGCGATCGCCGATTTGCCGGAAAATACTCAGCGATCGACACGATCCTCAGCATCACATTAGGAGCAACGCTAAGTCGTGCTATCAACGGTTCAGCAGACCTCTTTTCAACGCTGGCAGCTGGGGTCACGCTAGTTGGCATGCACTGGCTACTGTCCGCCCTTGCGTTCCACTTGCCTCGATTGGAACCCTGGGTCAAAGGACGTTCCCATACCCTTGTGCAGAATGGTGAAATTAACCGCAAAGGCTTGCAAATATCGCACCTGACAGAACAGGACTTGAAGGTGGCGATGCGATCATCAGGCAGTGTTACTGATTTAGAGCAGGTCGAACTGGCCAAGCTGGAACCTAGCGGCAACATCAGTATCATCTCGCGATCGTCTCCTCAGGTTATTGAGGTTCCCGTGGAGAATAACGTCAAAACGGTACGTATTCTAATGAGTTAGTTTCGAAGGTGATAGTCTCTTCAGGCATTGAATTTGTCTTCCACGATGCTCACCAATTAACCCGTATGGCTAGTTGTCAGGCTCGCTCACTGGAGGCCATCAATACCCGTGTCAACGCTAGCTTGCTGGCCCTGAACTGAGCTAAAGCGACCTTGCAGGAAACTCACACTGAAACAGAATCTCGCAGCTTTTTGATCACCTCTTTGAAGCGGCTAGCTCTCAATGAATATCTTTTGGATTTACTGATTGACCTCTTTGAGCTGAAGCCAACTTCAATAAAATTCTAAAAATCCCATGCCAATGACCGAAAGCTCCTTGATACGGGACTATAGCTTCCTAGATCTGGCCGGAATGTTGTTCATGCAACTGTTCTTAATTGAAGCAACTGTATCTTTCTATTGAACAGTTTTATTTTCTTGAACAGTTTCATTTTCTTAAATTTAAAGCATTTTACTAAAGTTTGATTGTAAATCCTTTACCCTCATGATTCAGACTTTACGCTCAATTCAAAATTCTTCAGTGATTGTATTTAGAGATATTTAAAGTTTCTATATGGACACTAGTTTTTTTATGAAGCACTTAATCTTATCGCTGAAATCATCTGCGTTTGTTTACCGATGACGAACACCCCCAAAAATGGGCTATTTATACGCATGGGCCTGTAAAAAACATTGCTGTTTACTAATCATCAACGGTAATTCTCTTATTTTGTAGCTGCAAATTTCTAGTTTGAGAGTTTCGTAGAATTGACTTGTTGGGATCTTAACTAGAGTTTTGACTTCGTATAAAGCTTGACCATCGCCTCCGGGTCAGTAGCTTTTTGTCAGGCATATCTCAGTGTATGGAGTTGGCTTCTTTTTGGCTGCACATACGTCTTTGTATTCCAGACAGAAGTCCTCCATGTCTAGCGACGAAATCAGAGTTAGCAGCCCTCAACACGATCTGTCAGTTGTATCCGAAGGATATCCGGCATCCATGCGAATCTTAATTTATTCCTACAACTATCATCCTGAGCCAATTGGGATTGCGCCTCTGATGACTGAATTGGCTGAAGGTTTGGTGCAGCGGGGCCATGAGGTTCGCGTTGTGACTGCAATGCCCAATTATCCTGAGCGTCAGATTTATCCTGCTTATCGCGGTAAGCGTTACCACACAGAAGAAAGAAACGGGGTCACAATTCAACGGTGCTATGTGTGGATTCGCCCTAATCCTGGATTGCTAACCAGAGTTCTTTTAGACGGTAGTTTTGTTGGCTTGAGTTTCACTCAAGCCCTTCAAGGATGGCGTCCCGATATCATTCTTTACACCAGTCCGTCACTTCCTGCTTCGGTATCGGTAGCTCTATTAAAGTTGCTCTATCGTTGCCCAACCGTGCTTAACCTGCAAGACATTTTGCCTGAGGCAGCAGTGCAAACAGGTCTAATTACGAATCGATTAGCGATTCGCCTGTTCGAAGCGCTAGAGAAGTTTGCTTACGCAACAGCAACTGAAATTAGTGTCATTGCAGAAGGGTTCAGAAAAAATCTGCTCAAAAAGGGCGTTCCTGATAGCAAGATGAAAAACATCTCCAATTGGGTAGATGTGAACTTTATCCGTCCGCTAGATAAGTACGACAATGCTTTTCGTACAGCTAATGGATTAGACAACAAATTTGTCGTTCTCTATTCCGGTAATATTGCTCGTACTCAAGGTATTCGAAGCATTATTCGTGCTGCCGCTAAACTACAGCACATCGAGGACATGGTTTTCGTCATCGTCGGAGAGGAAGGCCAACTCGCTGATTTAGACCAGTTGAGACAGTCAATCGGCGTTCACAATGTCCTATTGCGCCCCTTTGCGCCAAGGGAAAAACTGCCAGAAATGTTAGCAGCAGCAGATGTTGGTCTCATCACTCAGAAGCGTAACGTTGTTGGTTTCAACATGCCTTCAAAAACTCAAGTTTTGCTGGCTAGTGGACGACCCATCCTAGCGGCGGTGCCTACCCATGGCACTGCGGCCCAAGCTGTTCGAGCTAGCGGTGGCGGATTAGTTGTCGAGCCAGAAAGCCCTAATGAACTGGCTAAAGCCATTCAACACTTGTATGAACACCCTGAAATTTGCGAACAATTAGGCAAACAGGGGCGAATTCATGCCCTGAACGAGTATTCCTTTGAACAAGCATTGAATCGATATGAAAACTTGTTTAGACGATTGGTGTCTGAACAAGAGGGACCGTCTCTATCTCCCGAAGTGTCAGCTCAGTTAGCACCCATTGATCCGCTACCCAACGCTCAGATTCCACCTGGTATTCACTAGTTCACCTAAAATCATGAACTAGTGAAATATTGGATTGATAAAGTCAGTGTCGCCATCGTTCTCACGAAACTGGCAATGGCTTATCTAGAGTTTCAAGCGGCTTAGGCGATGAAATTCAATCAGATTGTGACAACGTGAGTTTTACAAAACTATCTTGAGATGAGCACTGGCCTATCTGCGTCTATGATCAACAGGTAAACGATTACCGATGATCTGTCTTTTGATAGATACAGAACACTCATGGTGTCACATAGCTTGACGAAAAGTCTTTCCCAGTTAAGGGGACGTTATGGCTAAAGATCACCGTCAGGTGCAGCGCGATCGCGTTGTTGTTGTCGGTGCTGGATTTGGTGGATTCCAGACAGCACAGTCTCTATCTGGAGCGAATGCAGACGTCATCCTTATAGACCGTAATAATTACAGTACGTTTACTCCTCTCATTTATCAGGTCGCGACTGGTCAGTTAGAGCCAACTCTAGTTGCTTATCCTATTCGGACCAAACTGAGAGGGATGAAGAATGTCCGCTTCTTGCAGGCTGCTGTAGACCGCATTGATTTCGACAACAAGCTCGTTGGCACTCATGCTGGCCTTGTTCCGTATGAGTACTTGGTTATTGCAACAGGCACTCAGCCCAGCTATCACGGGGTGCCGGGTGCTCAGGAGCATACGTTTACGCTGAAATCACTGCAAGGGGCGATCGCGCTGCGTGACCATATCCTTTGTTGCTTTGAGCAGGCTGCGATCGTAAAAGAGATTGAAGAGCGACAACGGCTCTTGACCTTTGTCATTGTTGGGGGGGGGGCAACAGGTGTAGAAGTTGCAGGCGCACTTGCGGAACTGCTACAGGGAGCCTTTCGACGTGATTTTTCCGAATTAATCGGATTGGAACGGATTGTTCTAGTACAGTCTGCCTCCAGTCTTTTGCCTGAATTTTCTCAGCAATTGGGCAATTATACTCATCGAAAACTGGAAAGAATGGGTGTTGAGGTACATCTAAATGTCAAGATGGCCGAAGTAACTGCTGCATCTGCTACCCTATCAAACCAGCAGATTTTTAATACGGCAACGGTTGTTTGGGCAGCTGGTATTCAGGCTGCTCAACCGGACTTAGCGCAACCTGTGAAAGAAGCGTCGAAGGGAAAGCTGGTTGTCCGTGATACGCTCCAATTGATGAGTCATCCGAATGTTTATGCTATTGGTGATGTAGCTTACTTCGAAAGGCTTGGAAAGCCGTTGTCAGGGGTCGCCCCCGAAGCCCTACAACAAGGGGTTACGACTGCGTACAATATTCGTCGACAGCTCAAAGGCAAACTTCCCCAACCTTTTGGGTATTGGAACAAAGGTCGCTTAGCTATTGTTGGTGGCTATGGAGGGGTAGGACGCATTGCAGGTATCGACTTTGGTAGTTTTGGGGCTTGGATCATGTGGCTAATCGTCCATCTCACTTATCTACCGGGATATCGCAACCGATTGTTTGTATTGCTGACCTGGATACAAAATTATCTGTTGGGCGATCGCGCTATTCGGCAAGTCTCATCTCAAATCCGTCATACCGCTTCCTCTCGGGGACACAAGTAGTGGCAGACAATCTCATACTTTCGATGGAAGGGGTAAGTCTCCCGCCTTTTTAAGATGCTGATAAGACCGAATCTCTATCTTATGGAATACCGATAACGGCTGAATTAGTTTCGTGATAGTTTCGGACGATTAACGAAAGTTTAGAACGTCGCGATCGCCAAAACAGCTACTTGAAGGTTCGATTGACTCCAGCGTATTCACCCCTAAAAGTTGAGTGTATTTGTGATGAAATATCTGCCCCTCATTGCCCGCATCGCCCTGGCGCTCATTTTTTTGAATGCGGGAATTAAGCATGCTATCGGTTTTTCAGGATTCGTAGACTCAATCGCTCAGGTATTGCCCTTGGCTCCTGTACTGGCTATTGGCACTATCGTGTTCCAGCTTTTGGGTGCCCTCTCCCTCATCTTGGGATACAAAGTAAGCATCGGTGCAACTTTGCTCGTTTTGTTTCTAATCCCCGCAACATTGGTTTTTCACAATCCTATTGCCGATACCAGTCAGTTGACGCCTTTTCTGAAGAATTTGGGGTTGATTGGAGGGCTTTTGATGGTGATTTACGCTGGCGCAGGAGCAGTGAGTTTAGACGGAGATACTTACTCTGCCGCTCGTCACCCTGAAATGAGTTCCACGAAGGAATAGACTAGACATCACATGTTTAGATACAGGGTCTCCCCACCAGAAGAATGTCTCAAGCGCTGCTCAAGAATTATGTCAACGGAGAATGGCGGCTTTCTAGTGCAAATGAACAGATTCCCGTAAAGAATCCTGCCACAGCAGAAATTCTGAGCTATGTGCCACTATCCCCAGCAGAGGAAGTTAACCAAGCTACAGACTTAGCTGCCGAAGCTTTTGAGATTTGGCGACGAGTGCCACCAACAGAGAGAGTGCAGCCGCTATTTAAGCTAAAGGGGCTACTAGAAGTTCATGCCGATGAAATCGCTCGTCTCATTACGCAGGAGTGCGGCAAGACACTTAAAGAATCACGGGGAGAACTTCAGCGAGCAATCGAAAATGTTGAAGTTGCTTGCGGTATCCCAACCACGATGCAGGGCACTGTTCTGGAAGATATTGCTCGGGGAATCGATGAATTTATGATTCGTCAGCCCTTAGGGGTAGCTGCTGCGATCGCCCCCTTCAACTTTCCAGCAATGATTCCCTTCTGGTTTATGCCCTATGCGATCGCCTGTGGCAACACCTACTTGGTAAAACCTTCTGAAAAAGTGCCGATGACCCTACAGCTAATTTTTGAGCTGATCGATCAGGCAGAATTTCCACCAGGAGTTATCAATCTTGTCAATGGAGCCAAGGAAACAGTAGATGCTATTCTTCAGCATCCGAAAATTCGTGCCATCAGTTTCGTAGGCTCGTCTCCAGTCGCTCGCCACGTCTACGCCCAAGCTGCGGCTCATGGTAAGCGGGTGCAGTGTCAGGGAGGGGCTAAGAATCCGGTGATTATCCTGCCTGATGCTGACATGGAGATGACAACTCGAATCGTGGCAGATAGCGCTTTTGGCTGCGCTGGACAGCGCTGTTTGGCAGCCTCTTTGGCCGTGACTGTAGGCGAAGCACAAACACGGTTTATCGAAGCGATCGCAGACGCAGCGGCTACTCGTGTCACAGGCAATGGACTTAATGCAGACGTCCAAATGGGACCCGTCATTTCTGCTCAGAGCAAAGCCCGTATTGAGTCGTTGATTCAGTCCGGGGTAAATGAGGGAGCCAAGATTCTAGTCGATGGCCGCAATCCTCAAATCACTGGGCTAGATCATGGAAATTTTGTAACGCCCACTGTTTTAGACAATATTCCCCCTGATGGCGAGATTGCCCATACAGAAATTTTCGGGCCAGTGTTGGGATTGATGTCGGTGGAGACGGTTGATGAGGCGATCGCGCTGGTTAATCAAAGTCCTTGGGGAAACATGGCATGTCTTTTTACTAGCAGCGGAGCCGCTGCCCGCAAGTTTCGCTACGAAGCGGAAGCTGGCAATATTGGCATCAACATTGGCGTTGCAGCACCAATGGCATTCTTTCCCTTCAGCGGTTGGAAAGATAGCTTCTTTGGCGATCTCCACGGGCAAAGCCATCACGCGGTGGAATTCTTCACGCAAACCAAGGTTGTTGTTGAGCGCTGGCCCAAAGAGTGGAGTCGTCAGTTCTAGTTGTCTTCAGCAGTTGGATCAGAGCTATGAGCTACACGAGACGATGGTGGGGTCAAAATTAGTTTGTGCTTTAGTAACGCTCTGTGTATTGGTATCGTAGATGAGAATTCCCTCACCTGCGCTATCCAATTGCTCAATGAGAGTACCCTCACGATTCCAGATAGATGAGTGTCCTGCACTTTCAAAATCATCTGCTAGCCCAATGCAGTTCGACATCAAGACAGGAATTGAGTACTGACGAGCGACATGGATGAGCCGTTCACTAGCTTGCTCAACGCCGCTCATCGTTTTTGCAACACTGGCAACGTAAACTTGCGCACCACTTTTATGGGCCTGTTCTGCATGGTCTGAGATTGATAATTCATAACAGATGGCGAGAGCAATCTTGCAGCCTTTGACATTGAACGCGGAGAAACTTTGCCCTTTTACAAAGAATGGTTCTTCGTCGGAGTGTAGGTATTGTTTGGAGTAAACTCGTCTCTCCTGCTCTGGTTGAAAGAGAACCAAGCTAATACAAACCCCACGATTGGTCCTGGTGGGTACGCCAACGCCAATGATAGTGTTTTGGGCATCGCTAATGGCTTGAAACTCGTCTAATTTGCGATCGCTTGGATGCATTGCCAGTCCTTCCGCAAGGGAAGGCTCGTATCCTGTCAGGGACAGCTCTGGGAAAATAACCAGATCAGCTTGCTCTGCAATGGCTAGTTCTAAAAAAAATTTGTGTTGCTCAATATTTTTAGCAATATCGCCCTTGGTAGGTTTTGTCTGTACGACACAAATTCTCACTGGCCTGTTCTCCAAAGGATAGGAACGGTAGGCATTGCTTCTACAGCCGTCGCCAATCCCGTTAGGACAAGCCCGGCAAGCCATCTGGCTATACGCATCTGGCTATACGCCAAGTACCTGAATACTATTGGGTGCCCCAGCATGCGTCTGTCATCTGCACCCTGGCACCCCAGCAGAATCCACTGTCGTGCCAGGGTGCAGAGATTTGCGCTATTCGAATATGCGATCGCGCTGCAAATATCTTAAAACGTCGCCCGGATCTTGCCGAATCAAGACGCCATTTTCTGGCACGTCAATTTTAGGACTCCATTCGATGCGCTCAATACAGCGTCGTAGGTGAAACAGATCAATAGCGCTTTGAGTATCGGCTTCTGTACCAACCAGGTATAGTCGCAACCGTTTATGTCGTCTCGGTGAATCCGACGACTCCTCAGGTAACGAAGGTGGCACCGTTTCCATATGAGAAGACGGTGCAAAGTATTGGATATGTATCACAGGGGATTCCTCCAAAGAATCGAGTTTGGTGGATTCCCGAAGTCTCAGTTGTTCCTAGACAGTAGCGAGTGTAGGGCAGCCTAGAATAGGCATAGCCCGTAACGACAGGCGGGGACTGTCTGCGGGTAAGGTGCTGGGAGGTGCGCTAACACCATCCCAGTGCCGTCAACCAGCTTCCGGGGATCAAGCTGCACGGAGACAGCTATGGTTGTTGATGGTAGTGTATTTATCTCCCAGAAGCAAGTAATGTTTGATACGAAGTTTCAACAAAACCAGAAGCGCAGGGTTGTCATAGGAACGGGAACTTGTTTAAGTGTCAACTTTGAGCTTTGGATTCGCCGATGACTCAATCATTCAAAACTCAAAAGTGAGAACTTAAAATTCATTCGTTCCATAGAGACTTCTCAACCAGTAGGCAGAAGGTGAAGGTCATCTTTTACACACCATAGACCCTCATCGTCTTGGTTTATTTTCAGCCATCTATCCTTAATAGTTTTCTTGACAGACTCCATTCATCCTTTGAGCTTTTGAGTGTTGGTTACCAGACTTTCTACAAACTGGCTCAACCGCTCATTAAGCTTCTCGTCAACTAATTTGCCGTCTTCGTTGAAAGCTTTCCAAGCTTGCCCGATCGCAACCTGCTCAGGAATCACCCAGGCGTGCACCCAGCGAGCAATCTTTCGAAGATCATTCAAAGCGTTGCTATTAGACTGTCCGCCTAGCACGCTAATAGCACCAACCACCTTATCCGACAGCTCATCAAAGCTCATTAGATCCAGCGCATTCTTCAGCACTCCGCTAACGCTGCCGTGATATTCCGGCGTTACTAAAATCAAACCGTCTGCCTCTTTGACCGTTTGCTGCAATTTTGCAACATCTGGATAGTCGCCATACTCCTTGCTGCCATCACAAAACGGCAAATCAAGATGACGCAGATCCAATACAGTGGCCTCTGCGCCTAATGCTTGGGCTTTTTGAACTGCGATCGCCAAAGCTTGGTGGCTATAAGATCCCTTTCGCAAGCTTCCAGCAATGCCTACCAACTTAACCATGAAACCTCCTGCCGCCTTCTAATATAAAGTCATAATGAGTATGAGTTAACTCTAGCATCAAATAGCCTAATCGTGAGTTAGGTGGTTGTCCGAACTTGCAGAGTTGTTTCTGATGGTTCGATGATTAAAGGCTTTATGGCTTATTTTTGTAGAGTCGCAAAGCGTATACCTCTGAGGTCGTATGGCGATTAGCGTCGAAGACCGAACATCTCCCTCTGCTGCTGATATCGTTCCTGACAACGTTCAAGAGCGGCGGATTGTGGTGTTTTTAGTTTTGTCAGGGCTGTTTTTAGGGACTTTAGGGATGCTAAACATCCTGGGTATCAGTCGGTTCGTGAAAATTTTCACCTGGGATGATTTTGCTGTAACGGTCGCTGTTGGAGCGCTTCCTTACCCCTTGACGTTTTTGTGCACAGATCTGATTTCTGAACTGTACGGACGGCGGCGTGCTAATCAAGTGGTTGGGATGGGGTTATTGCTCAATCTTTGGGTTGTGTTCATTATTTGGTTAGGCGGCGTATTGCCTGGATTCGAATCGATTGATCCAATAACCGGCGATATTGTTCGAGATGCGGCTGACCGCCTGCCTGTATTTTTTGAAATTCGCAGCTTGACCTTTGGCACTGTTACCGCTTCCATGATTGCCTATCTCACAGCTCAGTTTGTAGACGTCCAGCTTTTTCACTTTTGGAAGGAACTAACACAAGGCCGATATCTTTGGCTGCGCAACAATGGCTCTACTTTAATTAGTCAATTGGTTGATACCACTGCCGTTATTTTGATTAGCCATTTCCTCGCGGGGGTTCTGCCCATTGATCCGGCTCAAAATCTCTGGCCGCAACTGATTACGTTTGTGGGGTATGGCTATGCTTTTAAGCTCATTGCTGCCCTACTCGATACCGGGCCGTTCTATGTCTGCGTTTATTGGCTGTCTCGATACCTGCGTGTAGATTCTCCTTTTAGCCAAGCGTCTCTGATGGCTGAAAAACCTCGATCTAGGGATGGATGAAAGGAAATCTACAGGCTTTCCGGGTCAGTCAAAGTTTTTTTGCCTATGCGTAACGTCGATACTGCGGCTTTCTGTGATAGGCTGCAACCTCAACTGGGCGTAATGCGATCGCTTGAGAAGTGATGATCTAAGGCAGGTTCTGTGTGTTTTTTCCATGGCACGAGATGTCTCTGAAATGGGTCCACAGTAAGCGATAATCAAACACAAATACGTCTGTATTTGGTAACGACCAACTGACGCAGAAACAAACAGTAGACTTTTCGCAGAAACCTATTAGATTCTCTATGACCCGCGTAGTTGTTTTGACATCTGGTAAAGGTGGTGTTGGCAAAACCACATGTACTGCCAACCTGGGAATGGCATTGGCTCAGAAGGGTCAACGGATCGTTGTCATTGATGCTGACTTTGGTTTGCGAAACCTCGATCTCCTATTGGGGCTAGAAAATCGTATTGTTTATACTGCGCTTGACGTGTTGGCAGGCGACTGTCGATTAGAACAAGCCTTGGTTAAAGATAAGCGGCAACCCAATTTAGCTTTGTTGCCCGCTGCTCAGAACCGGTCTAAAGAGTCTATTAATCCTGAACAGATGTCTGAGCTGGTGTCTAAGCTTAAAGCTGAAGGGATTGACTTTGTCTTCATTGATTGCCCAGCTGGAATCGAAGGGGGATTTAGAAACGCGATCGCAGCTGCCCGAGAAGCCATTATCGTAACGACACCTGAAATTTCTGCCGTTCGAGACGCTGATCGAGTCATTGGACTACTCGAAGCCAACGACGTTAAGGCGAAGCGCTTGGTCATCAACCGCATTAAGCCTGCCATGGTGCAAGAAGAACAAATGATGTCGGTGCAAGACGTGCAAGATATCTTGGCGATTCCTCTTTTGGGCATTATTCCCGACGATGAGCGCGTTATTGTTTCCACAAACCGAGGTGAGCCGCTAATTCTGGAGAAAAATTTGTCTCTTGCTGGAGTTGCGTTTGCTAACATTGCCAGACGGATGCTGGGGGAGAAGGTACCCTTTATGGATCTCAGTGCCCCTCACGATGATTTGTTTTCAAGATTTCGTCGCCTTTTTAGAGGCTAAATCAATCGCCGCAAGTCTACCTGTCCGTCTCTTGATTATTTGCCCATGCTGAGTGAACTGTTAGAACGGCTTTTCAACAGAGGTCGTACAGAGACAAGCCGTACAGCGGTCAAGCGTCGCTTGCAATTCGTTTTAGCCCACGATCGCACCGATCTTTCGCCTGAAATGGTGGAAAAGATGCGCCAGGAAATTTTGGAAGTCGTTTCTCGATATGTCGAGATTGAGACTGAGGGATTGGAATTCACCCTGGAAAATGATGAACGTATGACTGCCCTGATCGCCAATTTGCCAATCCGTCGAATTCGTCCTGTAGATAAGAATGAATCTCTAAAAGAGACCTCCCCTAAAGAGGATTCCTCAGCTGTAGAAGCGATCGCTCCTGAGACAGAAACAGCTGAACCTATGGACACCGTGAACACTCCAGCAGCTTCGGATACGCCAGTTGAGACTTGAGTATGGCAACACCTTCAGACTCTGCCAAACCCTCTACAACGGCTCTCAAACAGACCGTGAAATCATTGGGTCTGCCGTCCATCACTCGTCATGTTTTCCTATGTGCTGACCAAACCAAACCGAAATGTTGTGATAGAGCTGCCAGCATCACAGCCTGGAACTATTTGAAGCAACGGCTTAAAGAGCTACAGCTCACTACTCCAACTGCAAGCCAGCCAATCTGCGTTTTTCGGACTAAGGCTAACTGTTTACAAGTTTGTCAACAAGGACCGATTCTACTCGTTTATCCTGACGGCGTTTGGTATCACAGTGCCCATCCTGAGACGATCGAGCAAATTATCCAGGAGCACCTCATCCACAATAGAGTTGTTGAGGAATATGCCTTTCTATCCCACCCCCTGGCGCCACTACCGACACTGCACGAAGATGCTTAGGAAGCCACATAAATGTAGTGTTCTGCAACCAACAGAGTGCGCTCTTGAGCGGTGTTCTGTTCAAACCGTAAACGCTTTAGCTAATCTATAGACACATGAATTGTTGAAGCTGTTAGGATACTCATCACTAAGAATCAGACATAGGTGGTACATACGTAAACAAACTATACACAGTTGGCAGATTCGATGATTTTTCGTTCTCTGCGTCTTCTATTTCATCAGGTTGGGTACTCTGTAGTAGGGTTAATTGACATTGGTTTTTAGATAAGCAGGTCAACATGAAAGACGGGAATGCCGGGGATCAGAAGACACTATTGCTCATTGATGACGATCCTAATTTGATCTTGCTAGTCAAAGACTATCTGGAATTTCGGGGATACCAAGTCATCACAGCAGAAAACGGTCGGGAAGCTCTCGATATTTTGAATGGCAACAGTCCTGACATGATCATTTGTGATGTCATGATGCCAGAGATGGACGGCTATGCGTTTGTGGAACATGTGCGTGAAAATCCAGAAACTGAATGGATTCCGCTATTGTTTCTCTCGGCCAAGGGGCAGAGCCAAGATCGGGTCAAGGGTCTAAATACTGGGGCTGATGTCTACATGGTGAAGCCATTTGAGCCAGAGGAGTTGGTTGCCCAAGTGGAGTCTTCCTTGAAGCAGGCTTCACGGCTGATTCGTCAACAGGTGCGAGGTTCGTCTTCTGCTCCTACCATCAGCGTACCTTTTGATGTTGAACTCACTCCAACCGAACTCAAAGTGGTGCAGTTTGTGGCCCGAGGCATGGCGAACCGAGAAATTGCGGAAGAGCTACAGGTAAGTCAGCGAACGATTGAAAGCCACGTCAGCAACATGCTGGGTAAGACTGGTTTACACAATCGTACTGAACTCGCTCGTTGGGCAATTGAAAACAACAAAGCTTAAGATAGGCCACTCCTCTTAGTTTGTCAGACCGATCAGATGAGCGATCGCACGAAGACAGCAGAGCCTCCAGATGCTGTTTGGTGCAAAGTCCAGAGGGCTTAAACTATACACTTTAAAAAGCTGCATTTTCTCAGCCAAGTGCCTTACTCGAAGGCGTTTAGTTTGGTATGCTATATGTCCAGTGTGCTGGTGTAGCTCAGTTGGTAGAGCTGCTGATTTGTAATCAGCCGGTCGCAGGTTCGAGTCCTGTCACCAGCTTCTCTCTAAAAGCCCTGCTGTGTAAAGCTTCAGGGACTTCTTTTAATTGGATTTGCAAGCGTTTTTGGTCTCTTTCCCTGTACTAAAAGCTATGCAATAACAAAGCATCGTCCACAGCTGCTAGGTATCTCCATTCTCCTGAAGGATCTGAGCCAATCGTTCCTTGATTAAGACCCGAAGCTTTGCTGCAAGTGGCAACTCACTCCAAGCTACATCGTCTCGGCAAGTTTCTACTTGCTCACGAATATCGCTGACATCAAGAGAACTGGTGGGAAGGGGGTAAATCGGACGGTGTTTTTTTCTGATGAAGTAGCACACCGGGATTTTTCCAAGATGTGTCTGAAATTAGTGCCGGGTCTTAGTGTGGGACCAGTGCTCTGAGCGCTGTGACTTACAGCATTGTATTGAGCGAACCCACAAAGCCAAGGAAGCTGCGCTGTATCGGGAAAAGCTGGCTTGGCTCAAGCGATAGGCCAACCGTCACCCGCTCCATTCGTTTTCCGCAATACCTGAGCGTGGCCTTGCCTCTAACTGATTGTGAGCAAAGGTTGCAAAAGTGACAGCCATGAAGGCTTTAAGCCACAATAGCCAAACAGTAGTCAGCGTCTTTGAGAGCCCTATTCAAAAGGCGATCACTGTCTTGACTGTGATATTGGAAGGGAGTCAACGCGAATGATCACAGGCGACTTGAAATCCAAGGTTGATAGACTTTGGACGACGTTCTGGAATAACGGCATCAGCAACCCGCTGTCGGTGATTGAGCAGATCTCCTACCTGCTATTTATCAAGCGCCTGGACGACCTGGAGCAGGCCAAGGAGCGTAAGGCCCAACGATTAGATTGCGACATACAAAACCCCACCTTTGGTCCTGGTCAACAGCACCTCCGCTGGTCCCACTTCAAAAACCTGGACGACTCGGAAGAGATGCTGCGGATTGTGCGGTTTAGGGAGATAAAAGAATAGTGCGATGATAGGAGAAGCCTGGGAGGTTTGAAGATGGTTACACTGCATCTTGACGAACAAGGGCAAATTACAATTCCGGCTGAATTATTAGCTCAGCTTGGGTTGTCTCCAGGAGCTGAAGTACAGATACAGGTTGTGGGTAACACCCTGCAAGTGCAACAACCACAACCCCCATCAAAAGGTGCACAACTGATCGCCAACCTGCGCGGTCGAGCCACCGCCAACCTGAGTACTGACGAAATTCTGCACTACACCCGCGACCCTGCATGACCGTCATTTTGGTTGATAGCAACGTCATCCTGGATGTATTGACTATTGAGAGCCGAGAGCGATTCGAGGAAGTTTTTGGCAAAGCCAAGAGCCTCAAACGGCTGATTCGAGAAATTGTAGGGTGCGATGTATACTAGCTGCGGTCACCAGCAAATTAACGCTGGCAGAGGTGTTAGTTAAACCGATGCAGCGAGACGATGCCGAGCAGCAAGTGATCTGTAAGCAGTTTGTTAGAAGCACGAAACACCTAGCCGTTGTTCCGGTGAATCGCTCAATTCTCATTGATGCCGCTCAAGCAAGAGCTAAAACTCAACTTGAGCTGCCGGATGCTATCCATGTCGCGACGCGTTGCAGGCAAACTGCACCCCTTTTCTAACCAACGCTCAGCAGCATGTGGGTCCTACTCAGAGTTAGGTAAAGGGCAGACTGTAGAAATCTCGACGGCTTCTGGAGAGCGATCGCTAATCGTTGACTGACAGTCTTGGGGTTCTCGCTCGTCTGTGATGTAAGAGCTTCGGGCGGCTCCAGAAGAATTTGTCGGTTCTTCAGAATCCTCATCTGACAGGTTATCTAGCTCGCTAGTCTCTGCTTCAGCATTGCCTGAGTCATCGGATGTGTCTTCGCCACCTCCACCGTCAGGTGTTCCTTCACCACCAGAACTATCAGGAACATCGTCACCAGCACTGTCAGGAATATCGCCGCTAGGAACTTCGGAGGACTCACCACCGGTGTCGGGAGGAGTCTCAGCCCCAGTGTCAGGCATCTCTCCGCCGCTGGGAATATCGGGCGGCATGGTTGGAGTCTCTGGGTTTTCTGGCGGATCGACAACCGGTGGATCGACAACCGGTGGATCAATTTCGGGCATGTCCGCCCCTGGAACGAAAGGAATATTTTGAAATGACGTCACCAGAGTGGCATCCCCTTGTCCACGCAGAATCGCGCCGGTTGCCCCACTGGCGTTTTCTGGAAACATGCCGCTCGGGAAAAGCGGTGTAAACCCGACGAAGTTGGCACTTGGAATGCTAGCGTCAATCTCAATGGTGTGATCGTCGTTAGGACCTGCAACGAACTGAATCTCGGGGAAGTTGCCCGTGCCCTCAATAGAGATATTGCCATCGTTGAAGGTGTTAGCTGCGCCTCCATGACGAATGACGATCGCACCGCCGCCGGAATCGGGACTGACTGAGATGCTTGTAGGGAGTGTGAACAGAACCTGTTCGGTGGTATCCACTAAGCCCGCATCAATGAGCGGCTGAGGATTTCCTTGTGTCAAGAAGTCAATTAGAGCCGCATCAGTAGAAGAATCAAGGGTAATACGGACAAACGCATCAAATGTCTCTAGGGCTTGAAATCGTCGAGCAGCATTGATCTCTAGCCCACCTCCTCCGGCTGTAATCGTATCGACGATAACGTCATCCACCGTGGCTGTTAGTTCCACCCGGCTATCGTCCAAAAATCCGCCGCCTGCATCAATTCTCCCTGTTCGAACACTGCCGCCTGTGATCGTGACATCACCGCTACCATCACCAATTGCGTCACCTTGCGTAATCACATCACCAACCGCGATCGCGCCTGCCGCAGTCAGGGTTACATCACCGCCCATATCGTTAGGCTCGGAAGTATCTAACGGCCCGGTTGTGATGGTGTTGGCAGTAATTGTGAGTGATCGCATCGGTGCTTCAATGACATCGTTAGTGTCCAGTGTGCGAAATTCGTTTCCGGCAATGAATGTGATGCTGCCTGGGTTAGGGCTATCGGTATCAAACGTGAGCGCATCATCACTGAGGTCATCAATGATGATGGTGTCGCTGGCCTGCAAAGAGATGTCTGTGGAACCCGCTAGTCCTTCTAACTCCGATTCGTAAATCTCTGTTGGACCGAGATCAGCACTATCAATCGTGGTTTCGCTCAAGAGGCTGTCATCCAGATCGCTGTCGTCACCATCCAACAGACCGTCGCGGATGACAATGTTTTCGGGATCAAGGAGTAGAGTGCCTGTGGTTCCCTGCACAGCAGTTGTGTCCACATCGCCCCGAAAAGTCAGCGCTTGCCGACCTGACACTTCAATAAATCCACCATCGCCCCCTGTTGTTCCCCCTCTAGTAGAAATATCACCATAGAAAGCTGTTATTTCATCTGACCAAACGATCGCTTGTCCGCCATTGCCCAGCAGGGTGCTATCCACCGCAATCGCACTATCAGCATCCACAACCGTCAAACGGGATGAGAATAGAGTTTCACTGCCCTGTAGATCGCCACCAATTCGGACCAAGCCCCCACCATGATTGCCAGATGCATTGACGGTGGCATCGAGGAGGGCAACACGATCACCCACGACTGTGACAGATCCGCCGACCGAATCGGAGACATTGAGTGAACCAGAGGCGATCGCAGTGCCAACCTGATTCGGAATAGCCGTACCGTCATTGGTTAAGAGAACTGTGCCATCTGGCTGCACCATTAATCCAGTTGCCGCAGTTCCATTGGGACCTGTTAGTAGCGCTGGTAATGATAGGGGCGTCACCGACGCATCTCGCCGAACAGTCCCTGCTGGCAGAGCTGCTAATTCAAGACTGAGCACTCCGTCAGGATGACTGATACGAACAACGCCAGCTTCAGGGATTGCGGCGATTGTAATTTCTCCGCCCGGTGTCGTCAGCGTGCCTGTCGAAATGACCTGCCCGCCCACCAGCATGATCGATTCGCCCGGCATGACGCCCAGATCAGCTGCATTGACAATACTGCCTGTCACATCGGTAAAAACTAATCCGACAGGTGATCCCGATAGCGGGCTGTAGTCATTGGCGGCGATCGCATCGAAAATGCCATCCTCAAACTGAATGCCGCTAGCCGTCGTTGCCGCAAAAGAGCCTGAGAGGTCTAGTTGGGCATTGGGCCCAAATAAAATGCCTGCTGGATTGATTAGGTACAAGTCAGCCGTTGTGCCGCTTACCTGCAATAGCCCATCAATATAGGAGGCGTCGCCCCCCACAACACGCCCCAAAATAGAGTGCACCTCGGGCTGTGCTAAGAACGTTGCGATCTGTTCCTGCGACAGGCCCAGCTGCTCAAAAGAATGGAACAGAGCCTGACCATCTCCAGACGTGACACCCCCAGTGATGGTAAACTCGTTGCCCGACTGGACAACCTGTGTCGGACTTCCCGCCTCTGGAATGATCGGACTCGCGATCGCCCTCTGCAAACTTGGCCCGACTAAATTCAGACCGCCTCCAACAGCGAACAGCGTAGCAAGCCAACGTAGTTTCATAGCGGGCACATGTCTAACGCATTGATATCAACTTATTCGCGCTTGCTCACCAAAGTTCGGGAAACCACACCCAAGTAACTGTTGTGGTTAGCCCCGGTAGGGTTCTAAATTAGCACTCGGAGTGTGAGAGTGCTAACTCAGAAGGTAATGTTAGAAAGTTGCCTCTTCTAGGCAAGCACACAATCACATTGGTGTTAGCGATTCTGGAGAATTTGTAATGGCTGCTATTACTTTGAGTGCGTCTAGCGTGACTCCCTTGGGCGATCGCGTGTTGGTCAAAGTCAGCGCATCTGAAGAAACAACGGCTGGCGGTATTTTGTTGCCCGATACCGCAAAAGAAAAGCCTCAGGTTGGCGAAATTACGGCTGTCGGTCCGGGTAAGCGCAATGACGACGGTAGCCGTCAAGCCCCTGAAGTCAGTGCAGGAGATAAGGTTCTTTACTCCAAGTATGCCGGAACCGATCTCAAGCTGGGGGGTGACGAATACGTTCTACTGTCCGAAAAAGATATCCTGGCAACCTTGGGATAACGACAGTCTGCTGTCAGGAATGAGTTGTTGGCTTTGGTAGCCAGTTTTTAGTTTTTAGTTTTGAAGCTGAATTGATAACTCAAGGCTAGAAATTCAAAACGTTGGCACTGTTTGATTTCTGGCTTCACATTTCTCAGTTTTTTTACTCACATCTCCTCGCAGGAAAGGATTTCGATCATGGCTAAACGCATCATTTACAACGAAGACGCCCGCCGCGCCCTAGAGAAAGGGATGGACATGCTGGCTGAAGCGGTCGGTGTGACTTTGGGACCCAAAGGCCGTAACGTCGTTCTTGAGAAAAAGTTCGGCGCACCTCAAATCATTAACGATGGTGTCACCATCGCTAAAGAAATTGAATTGGAAGATAACGTTGAGAACACAGGCGTTTCTTTGATTCGTCAGGCAGCTTCCAAGACCAATGATGCCGCAGGTGACGGTACCACCACTGCAACTGTATTGGCTCACGCAATGGTGAAAGAAGGTCTACGGAACGTCGCAGCTGGCGCCAATGCGATCGCCCTGAAGCGCGGCGTAGATAAAGCAACAGCCTATCTAGTGGAAGAAATTGCACAGAAGGCTCGTCCTGTTGAAGACTCCAGTGCTATCAGCCAAGTGGGTACGATTTCCGCTGGTAATGACGATGAAGTCGGCACCATGATTGCTGAGGCAATGGATAAGGTTGGTCGTGAGGGCGTTATCTCTCTGGAAGAGGGTAAGTCCATGACGACTGAGCTGGAAGTCACTGAGGGTATGCGCTTCGACAAGGGCTACATCTCTCCTTACTTCGCCACTGACACCGAGCGCATGGAAGCCATCCTGGATGAGCCTTACATTCTGCTCACGGATAAGAAGATCACCTTGATCCAAGACTTGGTGCCTATTCTGGAGCAGGTGGCACGGGCAGGCAAGCCTCTCATGATTATCGCTGAGGACATCGAGAAAGAGGCACTTGCAACGCTGGTTGTGAACCGTCTCCGAGGCGTGCTGAATGTAGCAGCTGTTAAGGCTCCTGGATTTGGCGATCGCCGCAAAGCTATGCTAGAAGACATGGCCGTTCTCACTGGTGGTCAGGTCATCAGCGAAGACACCGGTCTTAAGCTGGAGAGCGCCAAAGTTGACATGTTGGGGCAAGCTCGTCGCATCACTATCACCAAGGACAATACAACGCTGGTTGCTGAGGGCAACGAGGCGGCTGTTAAGGCTCGCTGTGAGCAAATTCGCCGTCAAATTGACGAGTCCGATTCTTCTTACGACAAAGAGAAGCTGCAAGAGCGCTTAGCTAAGCTCTCCGGTGGCGTTGCGGTCATCAAAGTCGGTGCAGCAACGGAAACTGAAATGAAAGACCGTAAGCTGCGTCTTGAAGACGCGATCAACGCAACTAAGGCGGCTGTTGAAGAGGGTATCGTTCCTGGTGGCGGCACAACCTTAGCGCATATGGCTCCTGGGCTGGAGAGCTGGGCTAGCACGAACCTCAGCGGCGAAGAGCTCATTGGTGCTCAAATCGTTACCCGTGCCCTAACCGCTCCTCTCAAGCGCATTGCAGAGAACGCTGGCCAAAATGGTGCCGTGATCTCTGAGCGTGTTAAAGAGAAGGACTTTAACGTTGGCTACAACGCTGCCAACGGCGAATTCGTCGACATGCTCTCTGCGGGTATCGTTGACCCGGCTAAGGTGACTCGTTCTGCTTTGCAAAACGCAGCGTCTATTGCGGGTATGGTGTTGACGACTGAGTGTATTGTGGTCGACAAGCCTGAGCCTAAGGAAGGCGCTGGTGCTGGTGCTGGCATGGGCGGCGACTTCGACTATTAAGATCGGCGATCGCTGACTTACGAATAGATAGCTAAAATCCCCTGGCAAAATTTTGTCAGGGGATTGTGTTCATCTGGAACGGAATTCAAACTCTGTCTCCGAGCGATCTTTCGAAGCGCCGCTACAAATCACTTATCTTAGAGGTGCAGTTACTGATGCCTGTCCTTCTCGACTACCAAGGTAGAGAAGTCCGCTTAACTGAAGAACGACTAGCACACAGTCTTTCTCATCCTAAGATGGTTGGATGGAACCAAAGATTTTGGATACTCTTAGGCATCCAAAATTGGTACATCAGTCTCGTAGTGATCAGACGGTGGCACTATGCTATCGGTTTTATACCCAAACAGCGATTGGAGATAAATGGCTTTGTGTCGTAGCCAAATATCTGCCCAATGACGCCTTTATTATTACTGCCTACTTCACAAATAAACCTAAAAGGGAAACCCTATGGCAGAGCGAGTAAAAGTTTGGTTTGACCCTGAAGCTGATTATCTGGAAGTCACTTTTTCTGAGGCTCCTGGTTATATGCAGGAATCAGAAAATGATGCTGTTATGGAACGGGTAGATTCAGATGGCAACCTTCTAAGCTTCTCAATTTTGGGAGTTAGTCAGCTCAATAAATCAAAGCCACTGGTTGCCGAATTGCTCTCAGGGAGAGAGGGTGCGGCTTAAAACAAAGTGCTGCGCCCGGTGGGTCATATTGATTCAAAAAATGGCTTTTGGATACCGTTGTGTCTTAATCCACATTTCGCAGGTTGAAAAAGGGAACCTGCGAAATGTCGGATCATCGCTCCTGAGCTGCTAAATAACCCCAAACGTAAGCGGATGGCCCGATTGTTTGGTGAATCGTAAACTCCGTCATCGCCACGTTGATGTAGACATCCACATACAGTTCAGTAATCGGCCAGTCGGTTGGCTCTGGAAACATGTTGTCTTTCATCTGGTAGCGAGCAAACCAATAATCGTCATAGATTTCGTGGGTAATGTCGATAGGACCATACACGGTGATGCCCGGTGGGGGATCGACACCCATGATGCGCTGATCGATAACGAGAGGATTTTGAGGCGATCGCAATCCCAGACCCGTGGTGTAAACCAGATTGTCCGGGTTAGCCCCCAAAGGTGCCTGAGAGGACCGAATGATGGCTTCGAGATAGCGATCGCTTTGCTCCAGATGATGCGCCTGGACCAAAACGCTAGCCTCGTACGGAGAAGACCAGCCGATCCCCCAGCCCACAGGCGCATTGGGATGGTGTTTGCCCCACTGAAAAGCTGTTTTCTCGGTGATGGCTGCCACCTCATCGGCTTTCTTGAGCAATGCTTGTCGAGCATTAGCCTGGACCTGCGAATCCACCTCTGCCGAGGCGAACTGAGCATATCGAAAAGCGGCACGGCCTTGATTATGCTCTCTGCCGGAAACGGACTGATCAGAGTCCGTAAAAACGGTGGTGTTTAGAAAGACTTGATGAAAGCGATCCAGTCCAGTCAACCGCCACAGTTCTAAAGCAGCAAGATTGCGGCGATCGCGCACTTGATGAGGCCAGCCTCCCTCAGGTGAATCAAGAGACTCCTGTTCTGCATAGGCAAACGCCATGAGCGCAGACTGTTCGTAGTCTTCGGCACGAGCAGGAGCGACTTGTTTCAGTACGGATGCCGCTTGAGCCGCCGCGTTAGCGTACCAGTAACTCGACCAAACGTCAGGCGCATAGGCCATGACCTGTAAAGATTCCTGCCAGCTAGCTTCTCCATGTCTCGGATGTTCAGCTGACTCAATCCCGCCCGGCACCCCGCCATCGGGATGCTGTAGACGGCGAAAAACATCAATGCCCCACAGGGCTTCATCTAGCACATCCGGCAGCGCATTATTGGATTCAGGAATATTGAGATCAACCGCTGCCATTGCGTCAGGGAACAGCTCTACTAAATCCAGCAGCGATTCTGCGACTCCCAAATGCTGAATGCGGCGATCCCAATCTCCCGCATCGAAATACCCTCCCCAAGCATCAGGGACCGGCGTTTCACTCACCCCCGCCGTCAGCGCCTCAAAGGCATTTTCGGAACCAATTCCCATGCGAGTATCCATCAATTTGGCGTCGCTTTGATAAACGACAACGCCATCATCGGGATGAAAGGCACGCGGACGGTGATATTGCGTGTAAGGACTCTTCAACTCAATGCCGCTACGTTGGTGATACAACCCACGAATTGAAGTCACGAAGGGGGTCTGCCAGACAGACTCTTGAATCGGGAAACTATGGGAGCAGCCAACTGTTTCCACACACAGCCGATAGACCCCCACTTCTCGAAAGTCTCGAAAATCTAAGGCATAGACGTCGGTTTCGTTGTAATTGCGATAAGCATCTTCCCATTGGTCTTGAGCAGCGGACAGGCGGGTTTGTCCTTCATAGACAATGTCATCCGTTTGAGTATCCACTAGCCAGAACGTCATCCCTTCGGAGTAGTCAAAGCCACCGCCAGATCCTATCCAGGTTGAAAGAAAGCCTACCTTGATTGGATCATCGGGATGAAAGCCAATGTGAGAGATATGCACGGCTTCACTGTGCTGCTGTTGGGGATTGTAGACAAATGTTTTGGCGTCAAGAGACTGCCCTTCAAAGACCAGCCCGTAAGTCTCGCCGGTTTGCAGAGGATCAGACAGCTGCAAATAAACGGTGTGACGCATGGCAAACTTTTGTCCGTTCGCCGTATCCGCCATATCGATGGGCTTGCTTTTACGGAAAACCTCTTCTGGTCGCTGCCCTGGCTGAAAATCACTATCCGTTGGGGAAGTCAGGCGGTAGCTACGAAGATTGTCGAGCCAGCTTTGCGGGACGTCACGGCCTTGGTATTGGTCAAGGGGATAGAGGATGGTGCGATCGCGGCCCACAACTCGACCGATGGTTTGTCCGTCACGCTTGAGCACACCATTGTCTTCTATTTGGTCACTTGACCGAGGCCGATATCGCCGCTGCTGTCCATAGGTGACGCTGCCAGTTTCAATCTCAACGGCCAGCATATCTGCACTCACCGGATAAACCTGAGTTACGGTAGGAAGGCCATTGGCCCTTTGTCGCGATTTGAGTGCCGCAAACAACAGCGTTTCTCCTTCAGTCAACTGAGCGAGCAAAGGACTGTCGACAGAGCGAGCTGACCAGCGATCGCCAAGCATTTGTGGAAACGGTTTAACGTTCCCCAAAGACAAACCTGAGAATTGTGCCAGCATCGCCAAAAGTGCGATCGCCCGTTTCATACTATGCCTGCTTAAAACCGCCTTCTTAGAATGACGAACTATTTGGGCGATCGACAAGAGGTTGAGGAAAAGCTCATCCTGAAATCACTCGTCAGGGTTCACCTTTAAATTGACGGCGAGTTCGTCTTGCAACCAGTTGATGACCTGTTGGCGCTCGCCCTGCGTCAAATAGAAACATCCAGTCCTGCGTAGGCGATCGTTAATATCTTCCATGTCAGCCACCGTGAAGATGCCGGCTGTCGTTGCAATATTGCACAGCAAATCATCACGTCCCTGTTCATCTAAGCTGTCATAGCGGTAACGAGCAATTTGTTTACTCAACCGACTGAACGTAGCGTCACCCCACGCTAATCGCTGCTTACGCTCATCTGAAATTCTCTCGCCAGCTGCAATCTTGGCGTAGTCGGTATCTAGAATATCGAGATGGACAATTTTGGGTGATTGACTCACAAGTAATTACAGTCTCAACGTCTGCATACACAGGCCATTAGTGAACCCAAATCCGCTGGAAAAACGGTTAGGTCGTTAATGACTAAGCTTGATGAACAGGATAGTGTATTTTTTTGCGGTCAGCCGAGACCTCTCAGCAATTTTTTAGGTTGGAACTTCTAGGAAAATGGAAAGCCGCTTCATTACGGATCATTTCACTCTTTCCGTTTGGTTTTCCGCACTGTGCTAGTTTCGAAATCATAGAAATGTTGCATTCCATTACGGGGAGAATCACACGTGCTGGCATCTTCTGAAAATTCTGCGGAAGTTATCGAATCTTCTCACGAAGCTTGTAGCGACTATGTTGCTCATCTTCAACTCCATATGGCGTTACAGGCAAAAAATCTCGTTCCCTCTCTGAGTCAAAATAGCGATCGCAGAGAGAACCTGCTTCACCAAACCCAAGCCGATCTTGAGAAGATGATCTCTCGTCAAGGGTTTTAGGAACCGAGGCTATTGGTGACATCGGCATTCAAATATGGCTTACCTGGGGTGAAGGCACATCGTTTTCACCCCTTTTTATCGGCTCCACCTCTCATGCCGAAAATGCAACTTCAGATATGAGCCTCATGGATGCACAGCCAGAGTGCCTGCATCAGCATCTAGAATCGCTGGAACGCCTACTGGCAACGCCGCATTCACACCATCATGACCAAACGGAAGATCGGCCACAATGGGCACCCCTAAATCACCTAAGCGATCGCGGAGAACAGCTTCTACACTCAAACTTGGGACATTGACAGGGGCCTCACAGCGGCTAAAGCGCCCGATCGCAATACCTTGAATACCAGCAAATTTTCCCATCATGCGCCAGTGCGTCAGCATTCGGTCAATACGATAGGGAGCCTCTGTCACATCCTCGATCGCCAAAATGACCCCTTCTAGATCAGGTGCATGAACCGTTCCTAGTAAATGCGTTGCCACCGTGAGATTGGCCGGCAAGAGGCGACCAGAAGCCTGTCCTGTTCCCCATCCAATTCCCTTTAATGGCGGAATATTCTGGCCAGTGACCCAGTTGAACAGGCGCTGTCGTGACCAGACAGGCTCTTGTCCCAAGGTCGTCAACAATGGCCCATGCACTCCAGCAATACCCTGTTGACTTAGACTCCAGAGCAGACTTGTGATGTCAGAAAAGCCAATCAACCACTTGGGAGATACGTCGGGCCACTGCCATGTCTCCAACAGCCTCGTCCCCCCGAACCCACCTCGGGCGCAGAGAATCCCTCGGCAGGCAGGATCTTTCAAGGCCGTCAACAGCTGATGGCGACGGTGCGTATCACTACCGGCAAGATAACCCCACTGCTGATCGAAACCCGGCAACAATCTGATTCGAAACCCTTGAGCTTGCCAAATCGCGATCCCAGCTTGAAATGCAGTCAGTTCCCGCAAAGCACCACTCGGTGCAATCACCAGCAGTTCATCCCCTGGACGTAGAGGAGCTGGACTTTGGCAAGCAAGCATAAATAATCAATCTGTAGACACACCTATAGTTATACCCATTACCGCTGAGCTAGCTCCTCGGATTAGGCTGAGGGCTGTATCCCTTGCCAGTATTCTTTCCAGACGGATATTATTCTGAATCCAACTTGCTCTCACACCTAATGCCCTAGACAGGGGTCTGATCCGAAGCATCCTCACGATTGGCGTGACTCATGACTGACCGCTCATTGGTTTGACGCATAAAACGGAGATAGTCACTTAACAGTGTCCAACTCACCACTGGGTGATTTCCCTGGGGAATACAGTCTTCTCGCAGAAACCGCTGTCCTGCCTCGGTAATCCAAACGTCACCGAGCTGCCGTTGAGTAATGCGAATCAATCCCTGGTCTGCCAGACGAGCAATGAGCTGCTGCCGCTGATCTTTTGGAACCCTGGGGTGAATCTGTCCGGGGGTAATGCTGCTCTCCTGGCAAGATTTCATGACGTATTTCTCATCGGGGGTGACCGGCAAGACGGACCGATCTAACTTCAGCAGTGTCCGTCCAGTTGCGGTCAAGCCAAACCGGGTAATCGCGTCTTCATACCCCATCAATCCTTTTTGACAAAGCTGCTTGCAGAGGCGATCGCGGGCGGCTATGGATGACTTGGCGTGGGACCGAAGTTGGGCGATTGGTGCTCGATAATTAGGATATTTCAGCAACAGCAGCAGGAACTTCAACTCTGGGGACGTAATTTCTGGAGGAGTCAATAACGCAGACGTGCAGGGTGCAGCTTGAATCATGTCCTGTTCAACAGTGCAACAAAGGTAAGTTTCAGGGCGTGGCTTGAATTAAGAAAAATTGTAGTATTTTTGTATGCCAATCCCAAACAGATCGATACGGATACTTCACAATTGCACTCAGCTTCGCTACCCGATCTGCCTCAAACTAGACCAGCGATTTATATAGCATCACCGCATCGACATAGCGATCGTCCGCTAGGTATGCGCCTTCGGGAATTCGGCCAAGCTCCTGGAAGCCCATCGATTTCCAAATCTTGAGAGATGCAATGTTAGTCTCGAAAACCAGGTTATACATCACGGCTCGATATCCCCGCTCTTTAGCTAGCTCCAACATCACCTCGCCCATCAGGCGGCCTAACCCTTGCCCTCGCATTTCAGGCGCTACAATAAAGCCAGCATTACAGATGTGGCTACATCGTCCGGGAAAGTTGGGTTTAATGTAGAATGCAGCAACGAGATTGCTCACATCTAATACCTGCTCTTTTGACAAGCAGCGGACAACAAAGGCATCGCCTTTTAACCAGTAATTAGCAAAGGCTTCCACCGAGAGAGGATTTGATTGCGGATAGCTGTTCCCCTCAAGCACAATTTGGTTGAAGAGAGTCCTGACCGTTTCAGATTCATCAGGACGCATTTCATCCAGCACGATGGGTATGGAAGATTTGGTTTGACGATAAATTGGAAGATCCACTGGTGATTAGGCTGCGTAAATTTTGTTAGTTGATTCGAGTGTTACATGGCAATCCTACATGGAAGCTGGCTGGTAGAAAGCCAGCAATTCTTTATCTGGGGCGAAACTTGGCGACGTGTAGACGCCGAGCGTTTATCGACCGAATGGACAGTGCAAGATCATCCTTTCTGCACGGCTTTACCTGATCTGCTAGATGGTCTTAAAGCTGTTGGAGGGTTGCCAAAAACATTCTGGGTCGAGGCAACAGCAACCGCCGCCAAACGCCGGACCAGCACAAAGGGCAATACTCGTCAGGTCGAGCAGATGTTGTCACTGCCAACAACCATTGCCGAAGAGACTTATGTGCCGCATCACTCTGCAGCCGATCTAAGTGACTCCTCTGACGGGGTCGCGTTGCACCCTTGGAAGGTTGCCGGGGTGCAGATTTCGGATCAGGAGGCAGCGGCCTTTCTGGAGAGTTTGCCGCTTGGACAAACCGAAATTTCGGGTGTCGAAATTGGGGATGACTTACGGTTCTGGTCGCATGTGGCGCGGTGGAGTCTGGATTTGCAAGCGCGAGGGAAGTATTTGCCCGCGATCGCCCTCTCCCCTAATAAAAAGACCCATGGACAATGGCGGCTTTTGCTAGATAGCGATACTGATAGTCATCGTCTACGGCTCTTTAGTCAAACGATGCCCCTGATTTGCCGCCTATATCGGTCTATTCCCAAGCCTCGTAAAGGCACTGTGGGGGGTGTCAGCGTTTCTATGCCAGCAGAGGCCAATGCCCAACTATGCGATTTTTTGGAGCAGCTTGTCGATGCTCAAGTGCGATCGCAGGCGCAACCTGTTAACAGCACTGACGTGCTTAGCCCCGATTTACCCTTACGCCCGTGGTTAGAATCCCTGAGCAGCCATGATGATGAGTTGGAAGGTAGCGCGATCGCGGCAGCCCGGTTGCGAGATGCCCTAACGACGTGGACTGCGCCCCTGCAAAGCAATACTGAACAGAATCGGTTTCGCGTTTGCTTTCAGCTAGAGCCACCTGAAACGGACAGTGGGAGCTGGCATCTGGGTTACTATTTGCAGTCTCGCGACGATGAGACATCGCTCATTTCTGCGGAAACTGTCTGGCAGTATCCTGTCGATCAAGCCGTCATCGACGGGCAAGTAGTGCAGACACCTCAGGAAACGCTTCTAGCTGGACTGGGTCGTGCGGCTCGCTTCAGTGACATTATCCGTGAGAGTTTACAGCAGCAGCGACCTATCCGAGTTGCCCTTGATCCAGCTCAGACCTTCGTGTTTCTCAAGGCCACGGTTGAACGATTGCGAGATGCAGGCTTTGGGGTGCTATTACCGCCAGGTTTGGCCTCTCAAGCTCAGGACAATCGCTTGGGCATCCAAGTTCAGGCCGAAGCACCGAATCGTAAACAGCGACAGCGTCTCGGCCTCAAGAGCTTACTAAATGTGGAGTGGGAGCTATCCTTAGCCGGTAAAAAACTGTCTCAGAAAGATTTTGAAAAGCTGGTAGCTCAAGAAACTCCCCTTATCGAAATCGACGGTCAGTGGGTTGAACTACGTCCGCAAGATATTCGAACGGCACGGGACTTTTTCAAGCGTCGGAACGATCCCATTGAACTTAGTGTCGAAGATGCGCTCCGCCTCAGCACGGGAGATACTCAAGTCATTGATAAGCTGCCGGTGGTGAAGTTTGAAGCTGCGGGCATGCTTCAAGACCTGATCTCGACCCTAACTGAGGGCAACCAAACCCTGAAACCTGTTACTGAACCCGAAGGATTTACCGGCAAGCTACGCCCTTATCAGGCGCGAGGAGTCTCTTGGCTCTCTTTTCTAGAACAGTGGGGCCTGGGAGCTTGCTTAGCCGATGATATGGGTCTGGGTAAAACGATTCAGCTTATCGGCTTCCTGCTGACTCTGCGAGAGCAGGACCTGCTGGATGCGCCTGTCCTACTCGTGTGTCCTACATCGGTATTGGGCAATTGGGAGCGAGAAATCCACAAGTTTGGTCCCGCACTCAAGGTGCTAATGCATCACGGCGACAAGCGATCGCATGCTGCCGCTTTTGCCCGCAAAGCTAAGTCCGCCAACATCGTGCTCACCAGCTATGCTTTGGCCCAGCGAGATCTGAAAGATTTTGAACGGGTGGATTGGCTGGGCATCGTGCTAGATGAAGCGCAGAATATCAAAAACCCTGACGCCAAGCAGTCCAAGGCGGTACGCCAGATTGACGCTCAGTTCCGCATTGCCCTAACGGGTACCCCTGTTGAAAACCGATTAGCAGAACTGTGGTCGATTATGGATTTTCTCAATCCTGGTTATCTAGGACCCAAGAATTTTTTTCAGCGGCGCTTTGCGACCCCCATTGAGCGCTATGGCGACACAGCTTCGCTATCAACGCTGCGATCGCTTGTTCAACCCTTCATTCTGCGCCGGCTTAAGACAGACCGGACAATCATTCAAGATTTGCCTGAAAAGCTAGAGATGACTGTGTTCTGTGGCTTATCGCGAGAACAGGCGCAGCTCTATCAAGCGAGCGTCGAGAAGGCGATGAAATCCATTGAGGCAGCTGAGGGAGTACAGCGTCGGGGACAGATTCTAGGCTTGCTCACAAAGCTGAAACAAGTTTGTAATCATCCGGCTCAGTTTTTAGACGAAGAGGGATTAGTCGCAGCAGGACGTTCTGGCAAGCTGTCGCGCTTTGACGAAATGGTTGCTGAGCTGCTGGATGAGGGCGATCGAGCACTCATCTTCACCCAGTTTGCGGAATGGGGCAAACGATTACAGGCTCATCTTGAAAGGATCTTCAAACAGGAAACGCTTTTCTTATACGGCAGTACGTCCAAAAATAAGCGGGAAGAGATGGTTGATCGCTTTCAGCATGATCCCAGCGGTCCTCGCCTGTTTATCCTTTCTCTGAAAGCCGGGGGCGTGGGTTTGAATTTAACTCGGGCTAATCATGTCTTTCACTTTGATCGCTGGTGGAATCCGGCTGTGGAGAACCAAGCAACGGACCGAGCATTTCGAATTGGTCAGACTAAAAACGTCCAAGTGCATAAGTTCGTCTGTAACGGCACGCTGGAGGAAAAAATTCACGACATGATTGAATCCAAGAAGGCACTTTCTGAGCAGGTTGTTGGCGCTGGGGAACAGTGGCTGACTGAGCTAGATACAGATTCTTTGCGAAATTTGCTGCTGTTGGATCGGGACGCAGTGATTGATGATGGCGAGGCTTAAAGCGTGGATGGGTGCGCTGGCCGGTAGCGAAGCCCCGCCTTTGGCCTTGTGAACCCTACTATGAACACTATTGAAAGATGATCCGCTGCGATCGCAGTTCCTGGGGCCGATGTTGGCACATTCCTAAGAGCGACGCGATAGGCTAGAAGGCACATAGCTTTACGATTGCTTTAGATATGCAAACGGCAGACCCTTCGACGTCTCCTCAACCAGTCCACCCTCCTGAGCAGGGATTTGATCCCCAGCATCCGCCCGAGCAAGGTCTCATTGATGCCTGCGTTCACTGCGGCTTTTGCCTGACAACCTGTCCTAGCTACCGGGTTATTGGCAAGGAGATGGATTCGCCTCGGGGTCGCATTTATCTGATGGATGCCATCAATAAGGGAGAGGTGCCGTTTTCACCCACTGCCGTTCAGCATTTTGATTCTTGCTTAGGCTGTTTGGCCTGTACGACGTCCTGTCCATCTGGGGTGCAATACGATCAACTCATTGCGTCAGTGCGTCCCCAGGTGAAGCGCAATCATGAGCGATCGCTGCCTGAGAAGCTCCTACGAACACTGATTTTCCAGCTCTTTCCTTACCCAGATCGCATCCGGTTACTGCTGCCACCTTTGGGGATCTACCAACTTCTGGGATTGTCCAAGCTCATTCAGAAAACAGGATTCTTGCAGCGACTGTCTCCTAATTTGGCAGCCATGGAATCCCTCCTGCCTAAAGTCACCGCTCAATCCTTTCAAGACAATTTGCCGGACGTTATTCCTGCGCAAGGAAAACGTCGCTATCGTGTAGGGATGATCTTAGGCTGTGTACAGCGGGTGTTCTTCTCCAACGTGAATGAGGCGACGGCAAGAGTGCTCACAGCCAACGGTTGTGAAGTGGTGATCCCCAAGAGTCAGGGTTGTTGTTCAGCGCTGCCCGCACACCAGGGCGAAGAAGCCCAAGCTCAGGCCCTAGCCCGACAGATGATCGACGCCTTTGAAGATACTGAGGTCGACTATGTGATTATCAACGCGGCGGGTTGCGGTCACACCTTAAAGGAGTACGGTCATATCCTGCAAGATGACGAGGAATATCGCGATCGCGCCAAGGCCTTCTCTGCCAGCGTCCGCGATGTACAGGAATTTCTTGCAGAAGTGGGCCTAACTGCCGAATTACATCCGCTTACGGACGGTCCCCTGCCGTTGGTTTACCAAGATGCTTGTCACCTTTTACATGGGCAAAAGATCAGCATTCAACCTCGTCAGCTCCTCAAAAAAATTCCTCAGGTTCAAGTCCGAGAACCCATTGATGCCGCGCTCTGCTGCGGTAGCGCTGGTGTCTACAACATGTTGCAGCCTGAAGTAGCCGAGGAGTTAGGCCAGATGAAAGCCCAGAATTTAATCAACACGGGCGCTCAACTCATTGCCTCATCTAATCCCGGCTGTTCTCTACAGATTTTGAAGCATCTCGAAAAGCACGATCAACAGCTGCCCTTGAAACATCCGATAGAACTCCTTGACTTGTCCATCCAAGGCGAAAAGTTATCGCTTTAATCCAAAAGGAAGCGACATAGTCTTAAAATTTTCTATAGGGAACGTATAGACGTTATCAGCGGAAGCAAGACAGTTGATAACGTTAGAATTCAAGCTAGACAAGGACTTGATTCATCCTTCTGCCTCTTTCTCTTCGCCTTTTGACCCAAAAAGAGGTCAATAGATAGAGGCATTCTGATAACACCTTCTCACTAGACTGACATCTTTGACTGTAGGCTGTGCCCTTCAGGTCTTGAGAACCTTCAGCCCTGATAATCCGTGGCTTTAGGGATCAAAACCGGCATGGAATACGTTGGTTTGCCTTGCCTTGCCCATTAATTTTGAGCATTTAGCATTCGTCTCCGGAGTTCTTGTCATGATCAGCGATCGCGTCCTATACGAACAGTCTCCAGCTCTACTCCAGACTATTGATGCCGAGGGTCGTATTGTTGCTGTCAGCGATCGCTGGCTGGCTCAACTGGGATATTCACGAAAGGCTGTGATCGGTCATCCCTGGCATATATTTTTGACGAAGGGCTGTCGGGCTCAATTAACTGATTATTCCATTGGCTATTGGCAAACCGGGTTGACACCTAGCGTCTTGGAATTTCAGACTCAACAGGGCATGGTTTTTACAGCTGAGTTTTCAGCCACGACAATTCAAGATGAGAGGGGGCAGCCCTATGGACTGGCAACGCTGACTAACCTTGCTGAGCGATCGCAGCTTCAGGACGCATTCCTCCATTCAGTCGAAGCAGCTCACCCATCTTCCCTGCGAACTTCTCAACAATTGCTATTGCAGCTTGTGTTCGACAATATGCCGCAGCGTGTCTTTTGGAAAGACCTTAAAGGTCGTTTTTTGGGCTGCAATCCTCCCTTTGCTAAGGACATGGGCTATACCGATCCCGCTGACATTATTGGTAAGACAGACCATGAGCTACTAGCGCAGTATCCCGAATCCGTTCGGGCATTTCGCCATCAGGACCAAGCTGTCATAGCCGCTGACCAATCCGTCTCTTACGAAGGACAATCACAGCACCATCATGATGGCAATTTACGCTGGCTTTCAGCCAACAAGCTGCCTCTCAAGAACACAAAAGGGGACATCATTGGCATCTTTGGCAGCTACGAAGACATTACTGATCGCGTGTCTACTCGGCAAGTCCTACAACGCTATGCCCGCATGATAGAGGCTGCAACCGACGGCATCTGCCTTGTTGACCGCAATTATCGATATCAAATCATCAATAAAACCTATCGCGACTGGTACGGTTATACCGGGCAGCCAATTCTAGGACAAACCATTGCTGAAGTATTAGGGCAAGACGACTTCAGAAATCGCTTGCAGCCTCTAATTGATCGCAGCCTCAATGGCGAAATCATTCGCTATGAACAGTGGTTCGAATTTCCCCATCTCGGTAAACGGTTTCGCAGCATCACACAGACCCCATATCGAGAAGCATCGGGTGAGATCACGGGTATTGTCACCAGTATTCGTGATTTAACGGCCCTTAAGGAAAGTGAAACTCGTCAACAAGAACTTCTGAAAATCATTGAGTCAACACCTGATTTCATCGGTACCGCTTCACCTGAGGGTGAGATTCATTACGTTAACCCGGCCTTTGTCAATCTGATGCCGTCAAAGTTGAAGGTGCCTCAACAAACACCCCGTATCCAAGAGCTTTCTCCTGTTTGGGCCTTTGAAAAGATTGCCGATGAGGCTATACCTCTAGCTCAAAAGCAAGGAACCTGGCAGGGAGAAACAGCGCTATTGGGATCGAATGGCGTAGAAATCCCTGTGTTTCAAACCATCATTGTTCACCGCGATGAGCAAGGAGACATCAAGTTTTATTCGACCATTGCCCACGATATCCGTCCACAAAAAGCACTAGAACATGAGTTACGAAAACGCCTGCAATGTGAGCAGCTTCTTAGCCGGCTTTCAGCAAAGTTGGTTAATTTGAAACCTGATGAACTGGTCAACGGTATTCATCAAGCTTTGCGCGAAGTGGCTGAAGCCATCGGGGCGGAACACGGCTGTATCTATTTGCTATCTAACAATCACCGGTCTCAAACAGTCTTCAGCCAGTGGCATACCGTATCATTCACCCCACACTTATCACACGACGAGAGTTGGACAACCGTCAACCTGTCTACTGAGTTTGTGGCGGCCTTAGATCAACGCCAAGTGATCACCTTAGAGGACAGCGCTGATTTATCCCCTGCGGCTATGAGCAATCCGCTTGTGGCAGACGTGAAAAATGGGCGATCGGTGGCCTGGGTGCCTATGCATCACAGTCAGCAACTAATTGGCTACATCGAGTTTTGTGGACCTCATCCAAAATCTTGGTCAGCCCATGAAATTTCGTTGTTAAAGCTCATTGGAGATCTGTTCGCCAACGTCTATCAGCGACATCAGGCAGAAGATGCCCTGAGGCAGCAGGAGCACTATTTTCGCTTGCTGACTGAATATGCCTCAGATATTGTCATGTTGCTGGATGAAAATGGACAACTTCAGTACATTACTCCTGCCGTCAATCAAGTCTTGGGTTATTCTCCTGAAGAATTGGAAAATACTTCCCTTTTTCAATTGATTGCAATTGAGGATATTGAGCAGGTTAGCCAAACGCTTCACGTTGCAGCCGCTCAACCCAGTGTTCGGCAACCCATCGTTCAGTATCAAATTCGCCATCAAAACCAGCAGTGGCGATATTTCGAAGCAACGGTAACGAGTCTTCTACACGACCCCGTTGTGAAAGGCACTGTCATGAATTGCCGAGATGTGAGCGATCGCATTACCGCTGAAATTGCTCAACACCGCAGTGAGCAAACCTTTCAGGCAATCTTTGAGCAATCTGCTGTCAGCATGGCTCAGATCTCGCTCAGTGGCGCTTATCTGCGAGTCAATCCGGCATTTTGCCAACTTGTCGGCCATGAAGCAGATGAACTCATCGGAGAGCATTATGCGAAGGTCACTCACCCAGAAGATATCGCCGATGACGTCGCCTTAGGTTCACCGCTTACGGCTGATAGAACACTACCTGATCGGGGACATAAACGATTCATACGTTCCGATGGCTCCACACGCTACGTGCAAATGGTAGTTACCGTAGTGCAAGGCGCTGAAAACTATCCCGCTTTTTTCGCTGTTGTTTACAACGACGTCACTGAGCAAGTGCTGGCTCAAAACTCCCTCCGTAGCCTGGTCGAAGGCACAGCGTCTGTTGTAGGAGAAGATTTCTTCCCGGTTTTGGCTCGCCATCTTGCTGAAAGTCTGGCAGTCAAACACATCCTCATCAGCCAAGTCACGCCAAAGAACGAGTTGCTCCCCATCGTATTTTGGAGTCACGGTCAAATCCAGTCATTTCTGTCTTCTTGCCTATCAGATAGTCCTGGCAAACGCGCTTTGAGAGAGGGATTTTACTGCTGCCCGCAGAAGCTGCGGGAAACATTTCCCAACAATCAAGACTTAGTGGCGCTGAACGCTGAGAGCTACTTAGGCATTGCACTTTTAAGCTCAGATGGTCAGGTCATCGGTGAGATTTGCGTCATTCATGACCAGCCCATTCAAAACTTGGATAACGCGACGACTCTGCTACGAATCTTCGCCGCTAGGGCCAGTGCAGAGCTAGAGCGGCAGCGGTCAAATCAAGCCTTACAGGACAGGGAAGCTAAGTGGCGTAATATCTTGAACAATATGCCCGTCATGCTGAATGCGATCGATGATGATGGTTTCGTGACGCTGTGGAACAAAGAATGCGAGCGAGTGACTGGTTACAGCGCTGACGACATTATTGGAAATCCAGATGCACTATCGCTGCTTTATCCCGATCCTGAATATCGGCAAAGGCTGCAATCAGTCTTGAAAGGAAAGAACAGCAACTATCGAAATGTAGAGTGGGCGACCACTTGTCAGGACAATCGTCAGCGCATCATTGCTTGGTCTAATCTTTCAGGATTATTCCCCATTCCTAATTTAGGCTCCTGGGGTATCGGTGTCGATGTCACTGAGCGTCAGCTAGCGGAGGATGCTCTGCGAAAAAGCGAAGCTCGGTTTCGTCGCTTAGCTAGCAACATGCCAGGCATCATTTATCGCTATCACCGCGAGTCCAGTGGTCGCACCTATTTCAGCTATTTGAGTGCAGCCTGCCGAGAGATTCTGGAAGTAGACCCCGAAGCGGGCATCCAGAACCATAAACTTATTTGGAATCTCATTCATCCTGATGATCAGCGGCGGATGCTGTCTGCGCTGAGGACTTCGCAGAGCCGACTCACGCCGATATCAGAAGACTGTCGCATTGTGACACCTTCAGGGGCCGTGAAATGGCTCAAAACTCTAGCTCGTCCGGTTCGAGAACCCAATGGCAGTTATCTTTGGGACGGCGTTGTTATTGAAATTACTGAGCAGAAAGAAACGCAACAGGCTCTACAAAAAAGCGAGGCTCTGAACCGCGCCATCTTAAAAGCCTTACCCGACCTAATTCTCCGGATGACACAAGATGGGATTTGCTTAGCAGCTCAGTATCCCGAAACCTTTCCTGTGCTCAAACCCGACAATAAATCAATTGGCCAAAATATTCGCGATACCCTTCCAATTGATCTTGCCGAACAGCGATTACTCAGTACCCAGCGGGCTTTGATCATGCAGGAAACGCAAATTAGCGAGTACGAGGTGCATCAGGATGGTATAACCCGATGGGAAGAAACTCGCATCGTGCCCTTAAATGAGACTGAAGTGTTGGTCATCGTCCGTGACATCGATGAACGCCGCCGAGCTGAAAATGAGGTGCGGCGATTGAACACCGTTCTGGAGTTGCAGAATCAGCAGCTCGAAGCCTTAGTTGAACTCCGTACCGCAGAGCTGATGACCTTTATGGATTCTTTGCCCGATTTAATTTATGTGGTCGATCGCGCTACCCACACCATGAGGTTTGGCAATGATAAAGCGGTCCAGCTGTCCAGCGAAAGCACCCGTCAAAATTATCAGGGCAAAACGCTATTCGAATGCTTTCCATCTGATCGAGCTACAGCCTATGATGCTCAAAATCAGGAGGTCTTCAAAACAGGTCAGGTACTCCATATTGAAGACACCATCGAAACACACTCTGAAACAATTCACCTCGACACTTACAAAATTCCGCTTAAAAATCGCGACGGCGAAGCTTACGCCCTGATCAATTCTTCCCGTGATGTTACGGAGTTGATTAAGGCAAGACAAGTTCTAGAAGCCCAGGCCAAGCAGTTGGCCATAGTCAACCACGAACTGCAATCCTTTTCCTATTCTGTCTCCCATGACCTGCGAGCACCTTTGCGACACATCAACGGGTTTATTGCGGCGTTAAAGCGGCAATTAGCCGGGTCTACAGCTTTGTCTGATCCGAAGGTCGTGCATTATTTAGAGGTGATCGAGAGCAGCAGCCATAAGATGGGGCGGCTAATTGACGGCTTGCTGGTGCTATCGAGGGTCGGACGACGAGAACTGACCTTACAACCTGTCGCGCTAGACCCCTTGGTCAACCATGCGATCGCCCTACTAGAAGACAGTCCCGAGAATAACCCTGACCGTCTTCAAATTACCGTTGCACCACTACCCACCGTTCATGGGGACGTTGCCTTACTACAACAGGTTTTCACCAACTTGATTAGCAACGCAGTCAAATTTAGCCGCGATCGCACTCCTGCCAAAATTCACATTGGACAAAGAAGTACGGATCATGCATTTTTCGTCAGAGACAACGGCGTCGGCTTTGATATGACCTATGCAGACCAGCTCTTTAGTCCGTTCCAGCGGCTACATCGGCAAGATGCATTTCAAGGGACAGGGATTGGATTAGCCATTGTCAGCCGTATTATTCACCGCCATGAGGGTTCAATTTGGGCTGAAAGTAGCGTCAATCAAGGAGCGACTTTTTTCTTTACCTTGCCTCAGGTAGAGGGTTAGGGGCTGTCAATTTTGAAATTGTGAGTGGGTTATCCCTGCAAGTGTCGCGACAAACATACGCTGCTCTGATCTCTGGAGTGAACTCTACATGCCCAACAGAACAGGCCGCTCTAGCCAAACGTTTCATTCGACAAAGGCTCTAAATCAAACAGGGTGTGTAGCGTATGCATGGCCTGTTTGCGAGTTTCAATGTCTCGTTGAGCGCGCAATTGAACCATGGGATCATGCAAGATTTTGTTGACGATGCCTCGCGTAAGTGCTTCAATCACTTCCCGCTGTTTCTTGCTGCCAAATTCCTCCCCTAATCGAGAAAAGGCTTTCTCTAGTTCCTGTTCTCGAATCGTTTCTACTTTGCTGCGAAGACTGCTAATGGTGAAAACCGTGTCGAGCGATCGCCACCAATCCATAAACGTTTCAAGTTCTTCTTCGAGCAATCCTTCCGCTTCCATCGCCATACGGCGACGGCTCTCTTGATTTTGAGCCACAACAGCCTTCAGATCGTCCACGTTGAAAGCATGGACATTTTCTAAGTCATTCACATCCGTGTTCACGTTGCGAGGCACTGAGATATCGAACAGCATGAGCTTTTGATGAGGCATCAAAGCCGCCTCTAGCCTGGCCTTATCTAAGATAGGTTCAGTCGAAGACGTACAGGTGAACACAACATCTGACGCACAAACGGTCTCAATCATGATGTCGAGGGTCCCGGTTTGAATGCCTGCACCATTGAACTGTGCGGCTAAATCATCCGCTCGGCTGATAGAACGATTGAGAATCGTGATTTGGCAAGAATCCTTAGACAGCAAGTGCTGCACTAAAAGGCGAGCCATTTTACCGGCTCCCAAAATACTGATGCGGCAGGCTTCTAAGTTAGGCTGCTTGAGCTTAGCTAATTCTGCCGCTGCCGAACTGATAGAGACTGCTCCGGTTCCAATACTGGTTTCGGTCCGTACGCGCTTACCCACAGTAATGGCCTGCTTGAGTAAACGGTTCAAAATGCGGCCTACACCTTTATGCTGCTGCCCAAGTTTGTGAGCATGTTTGACCTGAGACAAGATTTGACCTTCGCCTAAGACCAAACTGTCTAGCCCCGCTGCCACTCGAAATAAATGCATTACAGCGTCTTGATGCAGCAGGATAAACAAATGCTCTCGTAAGGCAGCGAGGGGCACTTTGCCGTAGTCTGACAGAAACTGAATGACCTCTCGTACACCCTGATCGGCCTTCTCCGTCACGATATGGATCTCTAGGCGATTACAGGTGCTTAGGATGGAGACTTCATCGATGTGCGGATAACTGAGGAGTTGAGCGATCGCCTCTGCAGCTTGTGGGGTAGGAATACTCAGTTTTTCCCGAACGTCAACGGGTGCAGTTTTGTGGCTCAGACCCACTACAGCAATGTTCATGCATCCTCCTAACGAAATAATTTTGTTATCGACTTGATAAAAAGCAACTCACACAGACTTTCTATTGTGCCTGTTTTGCTCTCAAAGGGAGAGCATCCTTATCCAGTTTGGTTTCATGATCTGCCAATTCTCCTGAGCTGGAGAAAAGACTATAGATAGCGGGGGTATCAAACGCAGAGTCATAGAAAATCAGCACAGTCGGTACATCGAGAACTGGGTAAGCCTCGAAAAATTAAAGACCTGACAAAAAGATGTGAGGCAGTGAAGCTTGTTATTTCATTACCAGCATTTCTGAAAGTAAAGAACAACGCTAGTTGACTCAAGGAAACTCAACAAAAGTCTATTAAATTCAAGCTTTAAGACGCAATTGGCTCTCTATTTGCTTCCATAAAGAATCAGAGACACGACGAATCGCATCTCTGATTCACAACATTAGGTTATGCCTTTCAAGCACCCACGATGGGCGCTTCATCTAGAAGAACAGTGGCTCACCTAGCACAATGTTCAAGCTTACTTGAGCTGAAGCGCTTTGGGCTTTTCGGGCATATGAATAGTGTCCACAAAACGAGCCGTTTTGGATTGGCTGGAAATAACCAAGCTCTGCGTACGAGCACCGCCGCTGAAGAAACGAACACCCTCCATCAGCGTTCCTGAGGTGATACCACAGGCTGCGAATAGCACAGTCTCACCGGAGGCTAGTTCCTCTGCTTCATAGACCTTATCAGGATCTTCAATGCCCATTTCCTTCAGGCGAGCAACGTTAGACTCTTTGCTTTCACCGATGAGTCCTGTTTTAACAACGGCAGGATCATAAATGAGCTGTCCTTGGAAATGTCCGCCTAAGCAGCGCATTGCAGCAGCTGAAATAACGCCTTCAGGAGCTGCACCAATTCCCATCAAAGCGTGAGTATTAGTTCCTACAAAGCCACAAGAGATAGCCGCAGAGACATCACCATCACTAATCAGGCGAACTCGTGCCCCTGCATCCCGAATTTCATTGATGAGGTCAGTGTGGCGATCGCGCTTCATCACCACGACAACTAGCTCATCAAGCGCCCGGTCTAGACACTCTCCAATGATCTTCAGGTTTTCTGTCGCAGACTTGCGAATATCAACCTTGCCCTTAGCTGCAGAAGGGGCGGCCAACTTTTTCATGTAAAAGTCAGGCGCATGGAACAAACCGCCTTTCTCAGAAATTGCCAATACGGCCATGGAGCCAGGCTGACCATAGGCACAGAGATTAGTTCCCTCGCAAGGGTCAACAGCGATGTCAATCTCAATCAGTTCGTCGGGATTACAGTATTCCTTAGCATCTTCACGAGTACAAATGCCGACCTCTTCGCCGATATAGAGCATCGGGGCATCATCACGCTCACCTTCGCCAATCACAATGCGGCCTCGCATGTGAATATCGTTCATGCGTTCCCGCATGGCTTCTACAGCCACGAGATCGGCAGTATTCTTGTCGCCTTTACCCATCCAGCGGGCAGATGCGATCGCTGCCTTCTCAACAACTTCAATAATTTCTAAACCTAGTGTGGTTTCCAACAAGGCCCTTATCCTCCAAAACTGCCGACTTTACGTGGGTCTGACCAGAGCTATCTCAGTCATTCAGTCTATCAGAGGAGGGGATCAGGGGATAGTGGCCCTCTTTTTACTGGGGCAGCATCGGCAGCAGCAGCGTCACAAAATAGTAGACAATTGGCGCCGTAAAGACATAGCTATCGGTGCGATCAAGAATGCCGCCATGACCGGGGATTAACTGTCCCGAATCTTTCACGCCAGCGTCGCGCTTCATCAAAGATTCTGTGAGGTCACCCAGCAAACTGCTAATTCCAATCAGAGCACCCAGCGCTCCACCCGAGAGCCATATAGACCAGTCCAGCCAAGCAGCACCTGCCATGCCGATCAGAATGCTGGCAGCCATGCCAAAGACAGCCCCTTCGACCGTTTTTTTAGGACTAATGTTTGAGAGGGGTGTTTTGCCAAAGGTGCGACCCATGACATAAGCACCAATATCAGCAGCGGCAATACACGAGAAGGCCAACAATGTAGCCGTCAACCCCATTGGTAGGGCTTGAACCTGTATTGGCCAAGTTGGCCAGAATCCCTCTAACGGAAGCGTTGCTACAGCATCCAAGTCCCGCAGGCGAATCCAATAGCTAGGAAGATAGCAGCCATAAAAAAGGCCCAAAATAGAAGCAGCAACATCCGCGATCGTGGCAAATTTAGGTTGAAACAGCAGATAGAAACAAATAAACGTGCCGCCTAACGGTAAAACTGCGTTCACCAAGGTGGGAGAGCTATGGGCACACACTAATAGAAGTTGACTGACGAATAGAGTTGTTTTTGCTGCTGGTAAAATGCCTTTCGCTTGAACCAGCTGAAAAATCTCACGCTGTCCCAAAAAAACAATCACGCCGAAGGCTAGGGTGAAGTACCATCCCCCTAAGACAACAATCAGGAAGGCAAATAGAAGCGCAACTAAGGCACTAACGGTTCGGGTCAGGGGCATTTCAGACGGCAATAGGACACCAGCTGCTAACAAAAATCAACCTGCTCACTCTAAGCCTAGGGAGAACGAGGAAACAGGCCAATACAGTTTTCCAATGTCTTTAAGCTAACAATAGTAAGACGATTAGTGAAACTGCACCACAGATATATTGAAGCTACCTTATGAAAGCAACTTAGAGCGCATCATACCTTTATTGCAGGACTTAAGAAAAAGTCTTTGCCTACGCTTGCCTATGAATCCAAGTAGCATTAGAGCCGCTGTGGTGCCATCACTTTGACATAGTGGCGACAGCCCTGCCTGATCGCCTAGCCTGCCTAATCGCCTAGTCAGACTAATCATATTTGTCATCGTTTCTGATAATTCGCGAGTTTAGATAAGTTGAATACAATTGATAAGGATAAAGTTCCTCACAACTCGCTTGGAAAGAATCGCCAGGGTGGGGGATACTGAAAACTCTGATCTGCCAATAACCAAGTTCATGCACAAGACTCAGGATCTGCACGTTGTTGAGACACGCCCACTCGCGAGTCCGGCTTTGATACACCATGAACTGCCGATTACGGAAACGGCAGCCACCTTGGTTACTCAAACTCGCGATCGCATCCGCAATATTCTTTACAACGAAGATCGTCGTCTGCTGGTCATCGTCGGCCCCTGTTCTGTCCACGATGTTGATGCGGCTTTGGAATACGGCCAACAGCTCGCTTCCCTGCGGCAGGAACTATCCGAATCCTTAGAAATCGTTATGCGGGTTTACTTCGAAAAGCCTCGCACCAATATTGGTTGGAAAGGACTCATCAACGATCCCCATTTGGATAACAGCTACGACATCAATACAGGCTTGCGGTTAGCCCGTAAACTTCTATTAGATTTAGCCCATTTGGGGTTACCCTCAGCCACCGAGCTGTTAGATCCCATTACGCCTCAATATATTGCTGACGTTATTTCCTGGACGGCGATCGGGGCCCGCACCACGGAAAGCCAAACCCACCGAGAGATGGCCTCTGGGCTGTCAATGCCGATTGGATTCAAAAACAATACGGACGGTAGTTTGCTGGCAGCGATGAACGCGATGCTCGCCGCTAGCCGACCCCATCACTTTTTAGGCATCAACCATCATGGATTAGCCAGTATCGTCACCACCACAGGTAATCCTGATGGGCATCTTGTTTTACGGGGCGGCAAGCATGGTCCCAACTATGACAGTGTTTACGTGCAGCAGGCCGCTCAAGAGCTAACCGATTTGGGCCTTAATCCTCGCATGATGGTGGATTGTAGCCACGCGAACTCTCAAAAAGACCACAACCAGCAGGTTGTCGTGTTGGAAAATGTTGCTCAGCAAGTTAAGTCAGGGATGCGCCACCTTTTGGGCGTAATGGTCGAAAGCCACCTGGTTGCCGGCAAGCAATCCATTCCTGAGGACTTGAGCCAGCTCAGATATGGGCAAAGCATCACCGATGCCTGTGTGGATTTTGAGACGACTGCCGACATGCTACGAAAACTGGCAACTGCGATCGCACCTTCCCTCTCAGCCTCGACCAAATAACGAACGCTAGCAAAAGTCAGGCATGGACGATCACTCGTAATAGGTCTTGCGTTCGAGCGATCGCCTGTTCGGCTATGGATTTCAAATAAACGACACAAAGGAGCCTGTAGGGTCATACCACTGATAACCCTACAGGCTCCTGACGATCTTCGCTATGCAAATACGGTGCGGCCTTCAAATCGACCGATTTCAACGTAGTGGTCAAACCCGCTTGTGAAACTGCCGTTTGCTATTGCCGCTCCAACGTCAGGATTGAGACCAAGATAGCTAGCTTCGTTATATAGAATGCTAGGCTGTCGCCCTTCAATCTGACCAAAGCTAACAAAGTGTTCGAAGCCATCGGTGAACAATCCGTTTTGCACGTCGGCTGCCACGGTCGGATTGTTGCTGAGGTAAAACTCCTCGTTATAGAGATACAACGCTGGTGAGCGATTCTCGTTGGCCCCTTGCAGAATATAGTGCTGGAACCCGCTATTAAACACGCCATCACGAACCGCATTCTGAATATCGACGTTTTCGTCTAGATACTCTGTTTGGGTGAACTGGCTACTGGGACTTCGTAACTCAAATGCGCCTGTTAGCAAGAAATGCTCTAGGCCGCTTTGCACCATGTTGTTTGCGATCGCAATAACAATGTCTTCGTTAGTCCCTAAGTAAAAGTCCTCATTGTACAGAACGCTGGGATTGCGTCCCTCAGCAATACCCGCCGTGAGGAAATGCTCAAATCCGGATGAAAACGTGCCTGCCCCGACAGCCTGTCCAATATCTGGATTCTGCGTGAGATAGAACTGCTCGTCAAAGAACTGGGCAATGGGTAAGTCGTTAATACTATCCACCGGGATAACAGCGTCGGGATTTTGCAGCCGTAGGAATTGCTCATAGTCCAGAACGCCGCCCGCGATCGCGCCAATATTGACAGGAACAAACTGATCGACCGTAACCGCTAACGGTTCCGTTGAAGTTGAGCCGTCACTGACCACAATGTTGTAGGCAGGAGATGTTTCACTACCATCCTGGACAAAACTCACAGTGCCGTTGAGTAAATCTTGCTGGGAGAAGCTTTCAGTTGCTGCACCATTCAGCAAGAATTCTCCGCCGACTACATCTGAGACGGTGAACGTTAAAGCCTCCGGTGGCGTGTCAGCATCAGAAGCTGAAAGATTAATGCCGGACAGAACGAGGGTTTGCCCCCGGCTAATGGATAGACGGTTTAAATCAAGCGTTGGCGTATTGTCGATGCCCGCAATCTCGATGTTGACCGTCGCGGTGGACGTTGCGCCAGAGCTATCAGTAATGGTGTAGGTGAACGAATCTGCCGCAGATTGACCGGAGACTAGAGCCACAAACTGACCGTTCGGGTCGTAGTTAATGTTGCCGCCAGACGCGAAAGAGATGACGGCTCCCGATGGTAGGGCGATCGGGACGCCTTCCGTGGCAGCTTGTCCATTCAACTGAATCACTGCCAGGGTTTCCGAATCACCGGGATCTTCATCGATGTCATTGGCCAACACACTAGCCATTGTGAAGGCAGTTTGCTCGTTGGTGATAAAGCCTTCACCTCCGTCGTCTACAGCGACAGGCGGATCATTAGTGTTGATCAGCTCTCCAATAACGGCTGCAACTGGATCCGTTTGAATCTCGCCATCGCTAACGCTGATATTGAAGCTGGGAGGAACTTGGTCACCATCGTCAACAAACTCAACAACACCTGCAGCCAGTTGCCCCTGCGTGAAGGTGGTTGTGGGAATTAGGGCATCGCCCTCTCGGATAGCAAAGCCCCCTCCCTGCAATTCTGTGATGACAAACGTCAGCACGTCTGGAGGCGTATCGGCATCCGCTGCCGAGAAGTTTTCTAAGGTTACCGGAGTGCCGACGCCCTCAGTGACCGTCAGCTGATTGTTCACCAACGTCGGCCCGTCATTCACTGGGGTGAAGATGACGTTGGCGGGTACAACAACGGGTTCGCCTCCGTTATCAAAGACCGTGATATCAAAGGTAGGCGGCGTCTCAGAACCATCATGGGCAAAGATAATATTGCCTGCATTCAGTTCCGCTTGAGTGAATTGGTTGATGGGCTGAGCGAAGAAATCAACAAACGTTCCCCCAACCACGTTGCTGACTTCAAAGGTAATCGCTTCGGGAGCAGCCACCTCAGCATCCGTTGCTTGCAGGTTAATCACCCCTGTTGTCGGATCATTCAGCGTAAGTCGTTGACCTTCGGTAATCTCGAAGGTATTAGCGGTCAACTCAGGTGGGTCATTCAGGGGAATGAACTCAATGGTCGCTGGAACAGGCTCAGCCATACCCCCTTCCACATCGCGAACGATGACCGAATAACTCGGTGCAAGTTCATCACCATCGTCTGTGAATGACAGTTCGCCAAAGGAGACAGCAGCAGTGGTGAAGGTCTTGCCTTCAATCAGCTCAGTGCCTCTCAGGAAGAATGTACCGCCCTGAACATCGGTAATCTCAAAGGTGACCTGACTGAGATTGCTGTCAGGGTCGGCTGCCAGGAGATTTGACTTCGTGAATACAGCGGTGCCCCCTTCTTCGATGGTGAGCGTATTGGCTTCTAGAGCCGGATTGTCGTTGAGGTTGACAAACCCACCTTCTGGAATCTCAACAGTAGAGGAAACGCTGTTGGGTTCTTCGCCAGGCACCAAAGGCGTATCGGTCACCGTAAGCGTGTAGCTGGGAGCCGCTTCGTCGCCATTGTGAACAAACTGGATGGCTCCGCCATTGACATCTGCCTGAGAAAAGATACTGCCAACGTCAAGGGGTCCTACTGCCTTCCCTTGGCCTGGATCAAAAGCTTGAAAGCTGCCGTTGAGGACGGCTTCAATGGTGTATATCAGTCCTTCAGGGGGAGTTTCTTCGTCACCTGCTAGGAGGAATTCAGGTGTCAGGGTGACGGTTTCTCCTTCACTAATTCGCAAAGTGTTCGTGACAATAGGCATATCATTAAAGGCTATAAAGCCTACTTGAAGGTCTACTTCGACAGGAATCGGCTCTCCCTCATCAGAGTTGAGCGTGTCTACTACGGTCACAGTCAAATCAGGCGCAAAATTAGAGCCGCCGTGCACAAATGCCACCTGCCCAGCGTTAACCTGGGCCTGGCTAAAGGCAACAGCCGGATCGGTCAATAGTTGACCGTTGATTTCAAAGCCATCCGGCTGATTGGGATCGGCATTGGCGATCGCCACCGTATAGACCAATTCCTCTGGCGGCGTCTCCTCATCCGTTGTGCTAAGCAGGGCTTCTGTCAGCACAACGCGCCCCCCCTCCTCGACGTCAAAGGCACTGGCCCCCACAAGGGGAGCATCATTCACAGACGTAAAGATGACCCCCGGCTCCGTTTGGTCAGTGATGATGAGGGTGTTGACATCGTCATTGACCGTCAAGCTGAAGGTCGGAGCGGCGTTCCCACCGTCGTGCTCAAAGGCAATGACGTTCCCGGCATTAATTTCCGCTTGGGTAAAGCTAGTTGCGTCGCTGGCATCGGCTACGCGCACAAAGCGACCGCCAGTGACCGCATCAACGGTGTAGGTAACCGCTTCGGGAGGAAGCTCTTCATCAACAACAGACAATACTTCCGGTGTTAGCGCGATCGTGTCGCCCTCCCTCAGGGTCAGGGAGAAGGCTGCTAGCTGAGGCTCGTCATTGAGGGCTGTGAAATTGACGACACCATCACCGATGACTGATAGCGGTGATTCAGGGTCGAGATCCCTGAGCTCAACCGTGTAGGTGGGCGGTTCATCGATCGCCGGATCATTGACAAAGCGGATTTGGCCTTGAGCAATCTCCGCCTGGTTGAAGCTAATCGGTGGGGCGAAGTCAGGTGCCGCCAGCACTTCAACCTGCTCTTCACCATTCACTATGGTGACTCGCTCAAACCGCCCGTTCGTCACCTGAGTCACGGTAAAGAGTAGGGCGTTGTCATCGCTTTCAACATCCGCAGCACTGAGGTTCTCAAGGGTGAGGACAACCATGTCTCCTTCGGACAAGGTGATTTGGTTGTTGCCCAAGATCGGAGGATCGTTGACCAGGATGAACCCCCCATCCGGGATCTCGACGGTGCGAGATACGCTTTCGATCGTCGCCGGATCGCCGTCTAGTCCCGTATCAGACACGGTGAGGTTGTAGCTGGGAGCCAGTTCACTGCCGTTATGCATGAACTGGACAAGACCGTTATTGACATCAGCCTGCGTAAAGGTGCTGCCGATCGCCAAATCAACGGGAGCCTCTCCTCCCAAGAGCTGAAACATGCCATTGCTGAACCCATCAATGGTGTAGGTCAACCCTTCCGGCGGTGTTTCTTCATCGGTGGTCACCAGATTGGGAGCCTCTGGGTTGCTGTTGAGAACAACGGTCGCATTTTCAGCGATCGTCAGCGTGTTTACCGAGAAGAGGGGAGCATCATTTCGCGGCGTGTATAGGATCTCGGCGTCGCGGCTGTCTACCAGGGGTGGCGTAGTGAGGTCACTGACAGTGACTGTGTAACTGGGCGCAGCATTGGTCGCCGGATCGTTAACAAAACGAATCTGCCCCTGTAGGATTTGATCCTGAGAAAAGCTAATCGGAGTAGGCAGATCGGGTGACGCCAGCACTTCAATCTGCTCAACCCCGCCAACGAGGGTGACTCGCTCAAACCTGCCGTTGACAATGTTGGTAACGGTGAATTGCAGATCAGCGTCGTTGTCTTCTGGATCAGTCGCACTGAGATTGTCACTATCGAGAACAATGATGTCCCCTTCACTGAGCGTCAGAGTATTGTTCACCAGCACAGGCGGATCGTTTGTAGTAACAAATCCGCCATCTGGAATTTGCAGATCGCGAGCAACGCCGAGGACTGTTCCAGGGTCTCCGTTAATTCCCGTATCGGTAACCGTCAAACGGTAAGCAGGCGGGATTTCGCTGCCGTTATGGGTGAACTGAATCAGGCCGTTATCCACATCGGCTTGGGTAAAGGTGCTACCGATCGCCAGATTTGCTGGTGCGTCCCCGCCTAAGCTCTGGAAAGTACCGTCACTGAAGCTATCAATGGTGTAGGTCAGTTCCGTCGCAGGGGATTCTTCATCGGTCGTCACCAAATTGGGCTCAATGCTGTTGAGGACGACGGTGCCGCCTTCCGTAATCGAAAGGGTATTGACCGCGAAGATAGGTTCATCATTGGTCGCCTGAAACGTGACCACAAAATCAAGCGGAACAGGAGGATTGGGTGCATCCGTATCAGACAGAGCCGTGTCGGTGACGGACAGGGTCAGATTTGGAGCAACATTGGAACCGCCGTGTACGAACTGTACTAAGCCCGCATTGACGTCTGCTTGGGTGAACGTAACCGTTGGTTCTAGCGTCTCAACGCCGTTGATGATGAAGCGATCAGGCTTAGCCGGGTCTGCATTAGCAATCTGAACGGTGTATATCAACTCAGCCGGAGAGCTTTCTTCATCCAGCACTTGCAAGTTCTCAGCACTGGTGAGGGTGACCGTCTGACCTTCAGTAAGCGTAAGCTGCGATCGCTGCACCACAGGCAGATCATTGAAGGCTTGAAACTGAATTCCATCGCCGCTGCTAATCTCAATCACATTGCCGCCACCATCGGCTACAGCTAGTGTGAAGGCAGGCGCAACCGGACTACCGTCATGCTCAAAGGCAATGACGTTCCCAGCATTAATTTCAGCTTGAGTGAAGGCCGTGACGGTGGTGCCATCGGCAATGCGGACGAAGCGACCGGCAACCACCTCATTGACCTGATAGGCCAGGGCATCAGGCGGCGTTTCCTCATCAATGACCTGCAAGTTCTCACCTGTCAGCGGAACCGTTTGGTTTTCCGCGATGATGAGGGAAACGATCTGTGGTAGCGGCAAATCGTTGACAGCGGTGAAAAGAATTTCAGCTTCATCTGTTGCCACCTGAACCGGATCGGGAATCCCAGAATCGCTGACCTGCAAGGTGTATGTGGGTGGAGTATCGGTAGCCGGATCGTTAACGAACTGAACCAGCCCCTGTAAGATGCTGTTTTGTGAAAAGGGAACCGGCTCTGTATCCGGCGACGCGAGCACGGATACAACGTTTCCTGCAGGGTCAAGCAGCTCAAAGCGTCCGCCTGTGACTGAGGTAATTACAAGGGCGAGCGCGGCATCGTCATCTTCGACATCAGTGGCTGCAATATTCTGACTATTCAGCCTCACCGTAGCGCCTTCTGTCAGGGCAATACCGTTGGCAGTAATAACCGGGACGTCGTTGATTTGGGCAAAATTTTGTAGTGCAACTTCGCGGCTGGTGCCTTTGGGTGTCGGATCATCAGCGATGCCAGTATCAATCACGCGCAGACTGTAATTAGGAGCCGTCTCACTGCCATCATGCTTGAAGGCAATTAGCCCCGCATTGACATCGGCTTGAGTAAAGCGGTCGGCCACTCCCAGTTCAGTCGCCGTTTCACCAACACCAATTTGAAAATTCCCGTTAGATACCGATAGGATTTCATAGGTCAACTGCTCGGGCGGTGATTCTTCGTCAGTCGTCACTAAGTTGGGCGCCTCTGCGATCGCGTTCAGCGTAACGGTTTCACCCTCTGAAATTGACAGCGCATTGATCGAAAAAATGGGGCTATCGTTGCGGGCCACGAATACAATCTCTGGGGCACTCGCCTCAGAAACTTCTCCTGCCGCACTTGCCACAACGGTGTATTGCGGTGCAACATTCGAGCGATCATGACTAAAATCAACCCTACCCTGCAAAATTTCTTCCAGGCTGAAATTAGTCGTAGGCGCTCCATCCAGCAGGAAGCTTCCTGCTAGCAGCGACTCGCCGCCAGCACCCACGGCTGGAATGATCTCAAAGCGAATATCGTTTGTAGAAACGCCAGGTGCGCTAGCGTTCAACTCACTGGTTGAGACAGGGATATTTTGTCCCTCTTCAATATCGAGTCGGTTCGTCGTAATTTGAGGTGCTGCCATTGGATTTCACTCTTGATATCAACTCAATTGTGAGAGCTTAATTAATTGTCTTAACGGCTTTCTAAAACCGCTTCTCTCCACATCAAACTTTCTACGAGATGCCGCGATCGCAAAGACAAACTCCCAGAAGAAAGCCCAAAAATTTGCTTCGCACACCAAAATGGCATCCCAACTTTAGCGCATCCTGTAGATTTTGGACGCAGGTTTTTTCCTGCTCCGATTAGTCAATCAGACCCGACTCGCGATTTCAAGTTTAGACGGTTACTTTGGAAATTCAAATACCAAAAGAACTGCCAGCCAAAAATCAATCATCATACTTGTAATAAATCTTACTTCCCGAGCAAGTGTCAAGAATAGAAAGCACTCTCAGAACAGATGGCTGAGAATAAGGAGTAATTCCATCAATCTTAAAGGCGTAAAAATAATTGAGTATGTTCCCGTTTGCCAGCTATTAAAATAGTCCAAGAAGAATAAAAGATGTTTCTGAGATGAACGTTATGTCATTCAGAACACGGCACTACTTATAGGCTTTTCAGAATCAGTAGCGCGATCGCTGAATTCACAGACAGCTTTAACTCTAACAGTCTTAAATCGATTACTTTCTTATTGTTTTTGACCTCTCATGCTGAACAATCCCAACGATAAAAAGAGCGTCTGGGTATTGATTGCAATAGATAGCTTTAGCCATCTAAGCTTGTGCACTTAATAGCATCTGAGTGCTTAGCCCATAGTCCGATGACTCGCCGTCTTGTCCTGATGGAACTGACGAGGCTACAGAAAACTTACGGCTTGGAAAACAAGAGATTTATAGCCGTCGCCAGTTCATCCTTTCAACTTCATCCTGCGCCTTTTCCTTTACCGATCAACTACCTCATCAGAACAGAACTCCTGACAAGGTAGATATGGCTCATTACGACATACTTGAATTAAGCAAAAACACCTCGTCCTTCGAAACGACCCATCATTTCATAGTGTTGGAAACCACTCGTAAATGCACCTGCAGCCACAGCGTCTGAGACATCTGGGTTAAGCGCTAGATAACTGCCTTCGTTGTATAGGCTGCTCGGCGGACGATTTTCGATTTGCCCAGATCGAACAAAGTGTTCGAAGCCGTCAGCAAAGCTACCTGCGGCTACCCCTCCAGCCACATCAGGATTAGTCGCCAGATAGAAGCTCTCAGAATAGAGATTCAGCACGGGGCCTCGTCCTTCATCTACGCCAAATTCAACGTAGTGTTCGAAAGGACTGCTAACCGCCCCAGCATTAATGGCATCCGCCACGTCAGGATTATTGTTCAAGTAGTCGGCCTGACTAAAGAAGTTACTGGGGTCTCGTTGCTCTCGGTTGCCGACGAGCAAGAAATGCTGCAAGCCACTGGAGAACGTACCCGCAGCGATCGCCCCTGCAACATCAGGATTACTGCCAACGTAAAACTCCTCGTTGTACAAAATGCTGGGGTCACGACCTTCCGCTAAGCCGAACGAGAGGAAGTGCTGATAGCCGAAGGGTGTTCGACCCGTTTCAACTGAAACAGCCACATCTCGATTTTGGCTAAGGTAGAAATTTTCGTCGAAGAATTGCGCCAGCAGCAAACCGCCCACCTCCTCAGCAGGAGACATGGTAGCCGGATCCTGAGACCGCAAGAACTGTTCAAAATCGAAGAAGGAATCTGGCGTTTCGACGAGTCCAGTAATACTAATAGTCACCGTCGCCGCAGATGAATTGCCTGCATTGTCAACAACGGTGTAGACAAAGCTATCGGTTGCTAGTCCACCTTCTGGCAAACCATCAAATGCACCTGCTGGGTCATAGGTGAAGGTGCCATCCCCATTGCTGATCACACTACCTGCAGTTTGGGAGGTATCGATATCGGCGATCGCCAGCCCCTCCACTTCCGGATTGATGTCGTTCACCAAAACATTTCCGGTAACAAAGGCCGTATCTTCATCGGTAGCAAAGCCTTCACCGCTATCATCGACAGCCGTGGGGCCATCATCAACGCCCGTAACGGCCACAGTTACGCTGCCGGTCGCCACCGCTCCACGAGTATCAGTGATGGCATAGGCGAAGGTTTCGTTGATGGTTTCGTCACCGCGCAATGCACCCCCAATCGGTGTCGGGTCGTACGTCAAGGTGCCATCACCATTGATAAAGACCTGTCCCCGTAGACCTGCGACCCCGACTTCAGTGATTGACAGGGTTTCGTTGAGGTCAAAGTCCGTGTCATTCTCTAAGACATTGAGAACAATCGGTGTAGCCTCGTTGGTCGCGGCCAGATCCTCCACGGCAACAGGTGCATCATTCACACCGTCAACAATGACCGTCACCGTTGCTGTGCTTTCACCGCCATTGCCATCGCTGATGGTGTAAGTAAAGGGTTCGGCCTGTTGTTCACCCGGAGACAAAAACTCCAGGGCACGACTCGGATTGTAGCCAACAGAATTGTCTGCATTTAGCGTCACCGTCGCCCCTGACGCCAGGGTAATCGCGTCACCGACGCCCACTGGCGCGCCATTGAGGGCAATGATGGTCAGCAAATCCCCTTCCTCGTCAATATCATTCAGCGTTAGAACGGGTGTAGTGAGGAAGGTGTCCTCGTCAATGCCGAAGCCGTTGCCAAAGTCATCAACTGCGATGGGTGCATCATTGGTTGCGGTAAAGGTGACGTTGGCTGGAACAGTCACCAAGCCGCCTTCTGGGTCCGTTACCGTGATGTTGAAGCTGGGTGGAACGTTGCTGCCGTCTTGAACAAAAACAACACGCTCATTGTTCAGATCCAGTTGGGTGAACTGGTTAATGGGCGCTTCAGGATTGTCGTCAAAGAAGAAGGTGCCTGCCACCAGCTCGCTGATGGTGTAGGTCAATCCGGCGGGGTCAAGGGTCTCGGCATCTTCAGCCTGGAGGTTGACGGTATCGCCATCATTCAGAACCAGTAGCCCGGTCTCGCCAATCTCAAAGGTGTTGACCGTAACCGCAGGCGGATCGTTGACAGGAATTAAGTTAACGGTTGCGGGTGCCGTTGTGCTGCCACCTTCGGTATCAGTGACGGTGAAGGAAATGACTGGAGGAACTTCGTCGCCATCGTCCTTGAAGACCACGCGGCTGAAGGTAAGGTCAGCTCGCGTGAAGGCGCGATCGCCCTCGGGCAATGTGCTCAATTCCACCCCATTGAGGAAGAACTGTCCACCCTCCAGCGTGGCTAAATCCACAGTGAACTGCAACAGACTCGCTTCGTCCTCAATATCCGTTGCGGCCAAATCCGTCGGCGCTAGAACGGTGAAGTCGCCCTCAATGGGACTGAAGCTGTTGGCTGTGAACGTCGGTGCCGTATTGATCGTCACGAATTCAGGTTCAATCACCTGGGTGACGCTTTCAGGTGCAGGCACACCGTTGTCGGAGAGGGTCAGCGTGATGCTTGGCGGGTTTTTGCTGCCATTATGAGCAAAGGAAACCCGACTGTTGTTGATGTCTTCTTGGGTGAAGAAGCCCGTGATGGCACCATCCAAACGAAATTCGCCGTTGGCGATCGTCGTGACCACAAAACCCAGATTAGCGGCGGCACTCTCATCATCGCTGGCACTGATGATGGTGTTGTCGATGGCAATGACAGCCCCTTCCTCGACGGTGGGAAAGTTAACCACGAAGCTAGGCGGATCGTTGACGATGAAGAAATCCAGGATTCGAACGGTGCTGGGACCAATGGAAATGGCAGGATCCGCTCCAATGGGCTCATCGGTCAGGGTCAGTTCATAGCTGGGTGCGTCGTTCGTGTTGTTATGAACAAAGCTAACCTGGCCATCCAAAACGTTCTGCTGCGTGAAGGTACCGCCAACAATAAGCTCATCGGCCCCTAGGAAGAACTGACCATTTACCAAACTGTTGATGGTGTAGGTGAGTCCGGCTGGCCCAGTCTCTTCATCACTGGAGAATAGGTTATTGCTGTTCAAGACAATGGTGTCGCCTTCTGTCAGCGCTAGGTCATTAGCGATGAACTGCGGTGCATCATTAACGGCTAACAGCGTTGCTGTGTAATTCTCAACGTCTGTTGCCCCTTGTTCGTCTTGAACAGTGAGTGTGTAACTCGGCGCAGTGTTGCTGTCCGTATGACTGAAGACAACCTGTCCGCGATTCACCTCATCCCAGGTAAACGAATCGACGGGAACAGTAGTAGCTGTGGAGTTTGCAAAGAAACCGCCGACAACGTTCGAGACCGTAAACAGGAGGGCCCCCTGCGGCGTTTCGCCCTCTTCGTCAGTTGCGTTGATATTGGCAGTGGTCAGCAGTTGAACGCTTTCCTCGTTGATTTCAAACGCGGGACTGACGATCGCCGGATCAAGCTGTGGAGCGTCATTCGTGGGCGTAAAGAACACTTCCGCAACCGCCGGTCCAGTGCTCTTTGGATCAGCAGCATCATCGTCAAAGGCTTCAGCGGTGTAGGTAGGAGCAAAGTTGCTGCCGTCGTGAGTGAAGGTGACGCGCCCTTCGATCACATCTTGCAGCAGGAAGGAACCTGTAGTGTCTGGCTGCCCTTCACCAAAGATGCCTGTCCCTTCGACAGTGAAGACGCCGTTTTCAATCGTGCTGACTTCAAATCTGAGGTTGGGTGCGATCGTCTCTAGATCGCTGGCACTCAAGTTTGCCGTGCTCAGTTCAAGGGTCTGGCCTTCCTCAATCGTCAATGTATTGGCGACAAAGGTAGGCGCATCGTTGAAGTTAACAAACGTTGGCGTCAGGGTCGTTGTGGCAACGCCCTCAGGGCTGCCATCGCTAACGGCAATTTCGATGACTGGCCCAACTTCGCTGCCGTCGTGAACATAATCCACTAGCCCAGCTTCAATGTCCGCCTGGGTAAAGGTATTGACGGGTGCGCCATCTAATTGGAAGCTACCCACAGTCGCGCTGACCGTGTAAACCAGTGTGGAATCAGGACTTTCCTCATCGGTGGCCGTCAGAACAGCCGTCGTAATCGGGATCGTTTCCCCTTCGCTGACGGTCGCGAGTGCCGCGGTCAGGATGGGCGCATCATTGACTGCCGTAAAGGTAATGACGGCTGGACTCGGTGGCAGCGCAATGATGTCTTTGGTGCCACCGCCGCCATCGTCAATACCACCGTCACTGAGTACGAGGGAATAGGCTGGTGCTGTATTACTGCCGTCTTGCAGGAAGCTGATCGCGCCCTCAATGACCTGCTGCTGGGTAAAACTATCGCCGATCGCGATCGCGGTCCCATTCAGCTCAAACGTACCGCCTGTCAGGCTATCGATAGTGTAAGTCAGCTCCGAATCAGGAGATTCCTGATCTGTGGCGAACAGGTTGGCTGTCGTGAGCACCACCCGCTCCCCTTCACTAATCGTCAGAACGTTAGTTGGAAAGGTAGGCGGATCGTTAACTTCAATCAGAGCTGCTGTATAGTTCTCGGTGTCTGTTCCCCCTTGCTCATCGCCCACAATCAGCGTGTAGCTGGGAGCGGCACTGCCCTGATGGGTAAAGACCACTCGACCTTGATTGACATCCTGCCAGCTAAAGGCGGAGATAGGCACCGTGGTCGCTGAGGCAAAGGCAAAGAAACCATTCTCCACGTTCGTGACGCCGAACTGTAGAGCTTCCTGGGGCGTCTCGCCCAGTTCATCCGTGGCGTTGATGCTGGCCGTAGTCAGTACAACTGTGCCGCCTTCGTTGATCGTAAAGACCGGGCTGACGATCGCCGGATCAAGTTCCGGGTTGTCATTAATCGCGTTGAAGACGATCTCTGCGGGTGCGGGGCCAGCACTCTTTTGATCCACAGCATCGTTGTCAAAGACCTGCACAGTGTAGGTCGGCGCAAAGTTGCTGCCATCGTGGGTAAAGCTTACGCGCCCTTCAATGACGTCTCGCAGCAGGAAGGATCCCGTCGTATCAGGCTGTCCCTCACCGAAGATGCCGGCTCCAGCAACCGTGAAGAAGCCGTTATCGATGTCAGTGAGACTAAATGCGAGGTCAGGCGTTGCCGTTTCTAAATCCTCGGCACTGAGAATTTCTGTCGTCAGCTGAACGGTAGCGCCTTCGTCAATCGTCAACTTATTAGCAACTAAAACTGGAGCATCATTGAGGTTGACAAATGTCGGCGTCAGGACGGCCTCGGCAGTGCCTTCAGGTGTACCGTCATTGACCGAAATTGTGATAGTTGGTCCCGCCTCGCTACCGTCGTGAACGTAGTCCACCAGTCCAGCCGTAATATCGGCCTGGGTGAAGGTATTGGTATCGGCTCCATCGAGCTGGAAGCTACCCACCGTCGTCGTCACGGTGTAAACCAGAGCGGTATCCGGCGTTTCCTCATCCGTAGCAGACAAGACTGCTGCGGAGATGGGCAACGTTTCCCCTTCGCTAATCATGGGAAAGTCCGTAGTCAGGACCGGAATATCATTGATTGCGGTAAAGCCGATGATGGCCTCGCTAGGCGGCAAAGCAATGATGTCTTTAATGCCGCCGGCGCCGTCATCAATGCCGCCATCGGTGAGCACTAAAGAGTAGGCAGGAGGAACCTCAGTCCCGTCCTGAACAAAACTCACCGCACCGTCTACAACCTGCTGCTGAGTGAAGCTGTCGCCGATCGCGATGGGCGCTCCATTCACTTCAAAGGTCCCTGCCACCAAGCTGTCAATGGTGTACGTCAGTTCAGCATCCGAAGATTCTTCGTCGGTTGCCAGCAGATTGGCCGTGGTGAGAAAGACCCGCTCCCCTTCGCTGATCGTCAGGGTATTGGTTGGGAAAGTCGGTGCATCGTTGACCTCGTTGAAGCCAACCACAAAATCCTTCGTGTCGGAACCACCCGCAATATCTGTAACCGTGACGGTATAGCTGGGAGTGGTGCCAACGCCATCGTGGACAAAGACAATCTGCCGGCTATCGACTTGCTCCCATTCAAAGCTTGTGATGGGAACCGTTTTGTCCGTTGTTAAGGCAAAGAAGCCATCCGTGACGTTAGAGACCGTAAAGGTCAAGTCCGTTTGTGGATTATCAACATCGGTGGCATCGATGATGGACCGAGTGATGAGGACGGTGCCGTCTTCGTTGAGGGTGAATGGCGGATCGGAAACTGGATCAGCAATGACGGGGGCATCATTGACCGGAGTGAACACGACCGTGACGTCCTGACTTGCAGCCTGAACCGGCACGCCGTTATCCGTAACGGTGACAGAATAGGACGGTGGTATTTCTGAACCGTCGTGCCTAAAGGCGATCGCACCCAGCAGCACTTCTTCCAGGGTGAAGGTCTCAGTCGTGACGTCAATCGCCGCTCCGTTTCGCAAAAACTCCCCTGCCGCCAAATTACTGATGGAGAAAACCAGATCGTTGGGCAGCGTCTCAATGTCGGTCGCATTCAGCTCAGCCGTGGTAATGGGAATCTCTCCGCCTTCACTGATGGCGATCGTATTCGCCAAGAAGGTCGGCGCATCATTGACCGCAGAGAATCCGGGAACGTAGCTAACTTGACTCTCTAATTCACCGTCACTGACCGTCAGGGTAAAGGTCGGTGGCGTTTCACTACCGTCATGTTCAAACTGAACGGTGCCCTGGTTGATCTGCTGTAGCGTAAAGGTGTTGCCCGGTACACCCGCGACCAAAAACTGCCCAGCAACCAAGTCAAAGACCGTAAATATCAGATCTGCATCATTCGACTCTTCGTCAGTGGCACTGATGTTTTGGGCACGAACCGGGACACGACCCCCTTCAGCGACCGTAAAGGGATCGGCAATGATGATTTCAGGGGCATCGTTGACGGTCGTCAGGGTAACGTTAGCCGGTGCTGATACGGTAGCGGTGCCGTCGGAAACCTCGATTGTAAAGGCGGGGGTGACTTCATCGCCGTTGTCCTGGAACGCCACTACGCCATTCAAAATATCAGCGCGGGTGAATGTATTTTGCTCTACGCCACCGACGGTGAAGGCGTCACCTGCTGACAGTCCTGTAATCGTGAAAGTGATTTGAGAATCGTCCAGCGTATCAATATCGATCGCATCCAAGACGCCAATATCAATTGGCAGCGCTTGCCCTTCCGTAACATTGAACTGATTGGTAATGATCTGCGGCGGGTCGTTCTCTGGTGTAACAGTAACCAGCACTTGCAGGGTGTCCGTACCCGCATTGCCGTCATCCACCTGCACTGTGAACGTATCATCACCGTCATAGTCTAGGTTGGGCGTATAGGTAAACGTCTGTTCGCCTGGTGTTGCACCTGGAGCTAGGGAGACAGCACCGTTACTGGGCGGTCCAATCACGCTCCAAGTTAGGACATCCTGGATGCCGACATCGGTAGCTGTTAAAGTCAGCGTTGTGCTGCTGTCTTCAGGCAGGGTGATTGCTGTCTTGCCATCTGGATCGGGATCAGGATCCAAGATGACGGGCGCAACGTTCTCAACCGTAACCTCTTGGGTGGTAGAAACGCTGGCTCCAGCAGCGTCCGTTGCAGTCACCGTAACTGTGAACGTGCCAGGACCATCGACGTAGGTATGGGTAACGCCGGCAAAAGAAACCGTCGGTGTGGTGGCGTCAATCAGCGCAGCATCGTCAAGGGTTGTGACAGCGCTGCCGTCCCCCCAATCAATGGTGACGGTATGCACGTCATCCAGCAGCGGATCAGCAGAATTATCAGCATCGAAGAAGCTGCCGTCCAAAGTGATTGTGCTACCTTCTACGATCGCCCCCGTCGGCGTCAATGTTGTGGTCAGGTTGGTCGGTTCATCGTTCACCGGATTCACGCCAACGACAATAGTTGAAGTACTGACATCAACACCGTCAGACACTTGAATCGTGAACTTATCCAGGCCGTTCTGATTGGGAGCCGCCGTGTAAGTAACTGTTTGCTCAGCCCCCGTAGAGTTTTCAGAAAGCGTTGCCACGCCTAACTCGTCTCCACCAGCTCCATCAGTGCCGTTGTCGATAATCTGCCAGGTGAAGTTGGTATCGGCAGGATCGCTGGCCGTGAAGGTAATTGTGGCAGTGCCGTCTTCATCAACCGACAGGGAACCATCCGGTCCCGGAATAATCGTCGGCGCAATATTGTTAATCGTGATGCCCGTCGTGCCATTGGCAACGGCACCAGAGCCGTCCACCACCGTAACCAAAATGCCTGTCGCCGTGTCGTCAAAATATTGATGATCAACCGCGAAAGAATATCGGCCTGAAACCGCATTGAAGGTTAGGTTTTCGTTAGTCAATACGGCTGGCTCACTGCCATCGCCCCAATCAATAGTGACCGTGAATGTATCGTCAGCATCTGGATCCGCGAAGTTGCCGCTCAGCGTCAGAATTTCTCCCTCGTTGATCGCCGCTGGAGTCGGTACTAGCGTTAGTCCCTCTGGCGCGTCTGGTTGCGCTTCAACATTGACGTTGACAGTGACGGTATCGACACCACCATCATCATCTTGGACTTGAATCTGAAACGAGTCCGTGCCGCTGAAATTGTCGCTGGGGTCGTAGGTAAAAAGACGATTGCGGTCCCTAGCATTGGCGGGTGCAGCAGGTGGATTCGGTGTTAAGGTGCCGCTAGCAGGTGCACTGACCACCGTGTAGGTCAATACGTCTAAAGTAGACGGATCAGTCGCCTTGAGCTGAAACGCAACCTCAGCATCCTCAACGATATCCAGAGTCAGCGTATCGCCATTAATGATGGTTGGCGCAACATTGTTGACTGTAATGGCACGAGTATCCGCAACCGTGTTAACGCCGTCGCTAATACTGACGGAAATGTTGAAATCGCCGTTGTCTCGATAGAGGTGATTGAGGGCAAAACTGGTGTTTCCCGAAGCATCAATCGCAAGACCATCACTGCTGATTACCGTTTGATTGGTCATATCACCCCAATCCACGGTGATAATTTGAGTGTCCTCAGCATCCGGGTCAGAGAACAAACCCGACAGTGTGATTAGCGCCCCCTCGTCGACGCTGGCAGGACTACTTAGGCCAATCAGGACTGGCGTGTCTTGAGCATCCAACACGTCCACAAAGACGGATTCGGTATCTGAAAAGCTGCCGTCATCCGCTTTAACGCCCAAGCTGTAGAAAGAGTCAAACACCTCAAAGTCGAGGTCACCAGCATCCTGCACTGATAGCTGACCAGCAGCATCAATCGCAAAGGCCACCGTACCATCGCCATCGTTATCGGGGTTGCCGCTCACGATAGACCAGGTCACGGGCTTACTGACAGCGATTGGGGTGCCAACGAGAGCGCCATCGGTCGCATCCTCACCGATCTGAAAGGTTTGGCCAGGCGTAATGACAGGCGGCACATTTAGCGTTAACTGAATGGGGCCTTGGGCTTCCCGGACACCATCTACGGCAAAGAAATAAGTCGTTCCAGCACTGGCCGTAAAGGTATAACTGCCGCTGCTCCCCCCTGGAGACACCTGATTGGTTACGGAGGACAGATTGCTGATGGCCGTTCCCGTATACACGGCAACGACTGCATTGATGCCGCTCCCTGCTGTAGTTGCGTTGATGAGACCCGATACTGGGGCTGTCCAACGCCACCAGATGGAGTCGTTCAAAGACGCTTGAAATTCGGGAGACAGATCACTAATAGAGGAATCGTGAAACGGTTCACCAGCTTCGGAATCAGCACCTGTCGTGTCATCGGTATCAACGACACGACCATCCACTAGGACCAACTCAGGCGCATCAACAAAATTATTACTGCCTGCCAAAACTCCGGGGTAGGCCGCGATCGCCTCCGCAGTCAACAGAGCAGTGTTGCGGGGCTGACCCACAGCGGCGTCTAGCGTCCAGGAACCGCCCTTGCTAGCGTGACCGACCCGTCGAGAAGACGCCGCGATGTTGGCCCCAGTGAGCGATCGCAAAGCTGCCAAAAATTCTGCACCCGCATCTCCCGCAGCAACGTTGCAGCCATAGAGGCGCAAATCAACCAACCGCCCCTGGGATGCCCATTGATGCAGCACAGAACGATAAAGCGGCAGTGTTTCTAGGTTTAGGCGAGCGTTTCCTAAAATCAGCTCACCCGACGAGCCGTGAGCAACAATGCAAACCTCAGAAACATCGGACCGCGCCTCAACCACCGCAGCTATTTGCTCAACACCGTCCTTAGCCGGAGACAAAATCAAGACTTCAGCGTTGAAAGCAATCCCCGCTGCTAGCTGCAATGGAGCCTCAACACCTGCATCAACAAAAACGATGGACTTCGTTCTAATCGCCATGGTCCGCATCCCAAAAAAAATTCTATACGCTGCGTTTTAAGGTCACTGCATTTACTCAACCGCCTGCTGATAAACAGCGGTCAAGACATTGCCGAAATCCTAATAAAAGACTTCCCGAGAAACACACAAAAAACACCGAATACCAAACACCAAGAAAAAAGGTTTCTAAAGCACCTTTTTCCTATACATAAATGCAAAAACACCAGCCCCATTGTTCCACTTGAGTGGGGCAAAGAAGAATAGCTAACCTTCCCTACAGTTGCAAAAAACACGACGTCAGGCTGCCTGTTTCAACTCGCAAAAACCAAACAAATCAACCCAAGCAAACAACTGTCTCAGCTAAAACTTCATTCTTTAACTCAGCAGAAGGCGATTAAGTTTTTATTAGACAAGCTCTCTAAATATTGCCGCGATCGCTCTCATGGCAAGCTTCACAGAGATCATTGCCATCATTCAAACCAACATCTTCTCCTTACATTCAAGAGGTCAGGGGGTTAGCTCAATCCGGACGATGATAATGATACCCAGAATGTCATTTAAAGCACGCATTTAGGCATTATTTTTTTAGCGTTTTTTCCTGCCTGCACCAAAAACGGCCTGCCTTATCTAGCGTTTTTAGTAATCTCTTTAGAATTAGAGACACCGAGATCAATCGACACCAGCAAGCTGGATTCAAAAATGAGGCATACAATCATAAATGCTAAAAATAGACCTACTGGAACTTTTTAGTAAAATGTTACATTCCTAAAACATCTACGTGGATCCGCATAAAACGGCCAATGCTGAGGATTGCAGAATATTGCAAACGCTTGCTTTATAAAGACCTTTAGTACTCAGATTTGATCATGCTCTTAACGGATTTGTCTTAACGCAGAAGAACACTAAAACGGAATTATTACCTGCGATCTTAGCGACCTGCTTTTTCGCTTTGACTGGTACCGCTACGCGGAATTCAAAATGCAAAATACTCGACTCTTCGAGAACGTCAAAGGCGAACAAGAAGAGCAAAGCTCTGCGGAATTCAAAAAGGCGGATCAGCCTTCCCAATGTTTTGTAGGGTGAACCTATTGCTGTCTTAGCGTACTGGCTATGACTCATCGAGGCGATCGCTCAGCACCATCTCTGCAATTTTAAGGTCTTCTGGAGTCGTCACCTTGAAATTGGTTTCTTCCCCTAGAACAATCTTGACCGGAAGACCACATCTCTCGAATAGGGCAGCATCGTCTGTGACCGTCCATCCTGAAGCAATACCTTGGGCATGGGCCGCCTTGAGCTGCTCGACCTGAAAACCCTGGGGGGTTTGTGCCGCCCAGAGCGTACTTCGATCAGGTGTATTTTGCACCGTTGCTGTGTCATCCACCACTTTGATGGTGTCTTTCACAGGGACCGCAGCCACAAAACCCAAACAAGACTGAAGCGCTTCAGCACAACGGTCAAACAGCGTTGGGGTTGCTAAACACCGTGCTCCATCGTGAATTAGAACTTGGTCTGCATCGGTCGGTAGCGCTTGCAAGCCATTGTAGACAGATTCTTGTCGCGTGCTGCCTCCTTGGATTAGCTGTATGGGTGTTGTCAACGCTAAATCTTGCAGGATAGTTTTGATATCTGGCTCATCGACAGACTGACAGATTATGCCAATCCAAGTCATTTGCTGACTAGCCTCAGCCGCCTGCAGTGTCCATGCTAGAAGGGGCTCATTTTTTAGCCTCAGCAGTAGCTTGTTGCGATCGCTGCCCATGCGACGCCCCACACCCGCAGCGGGAATCAGCAAATGCACCAGTCTATTCCTTCAATAATGGTCGGCTTCATTACAGTACCGTGAATGGGGAATGAGGAGCAGCAAAGCCGGAGAGCTGAGCTAGGAAACTGGAACGTATTGTTGGAAGGCAAGATTAATAATTGGTAGTTTTGTGGGTAACAACGCTTTCTTAGGAGCCACGTTCCTCTAAAATGTGGGACGGACTAGCAGGACTGAAGGCTATGCATATACTGGCTCTCGTTCCCGGTGGAATTAGCGAACAGCTTCTTTTTTTTCCAACGCTTGAGCATCTCAAGCGGACGTTTCCGAATGCAGAAATTTCAGTAGTCGTAGAGCCATCAGCAGCAGCGGCATACCGAGTTTCCAAGGTTGTTCAGGCAACGATTCCTTACACATTTCAAAAAAACAACAGTCCTGCAGATTGGGCCAATCTGTTGGGCATTATGCGCGATCGCGAATATGACGTTGTCATCACGGCCACAACTGACTGGGCAACTGCACTGTTGCTCTGGCTCAGTGGGGTTCCTAACCGCATTGGCTATCAAAGTGGTGCCAACACGCTTTTCTTAACGACGACAGTCCCTCTAAAAACCGAGCAGTATGTAGCTTTTCAATATCACGATCTGATCATTCCCTTGGAAGTAGTCGGTCCCTGTCCTGATCCAACCATCAACGTACCTCAGGGGGATATTGATTGGGTCAATAACCAAATTCAGTCTCAGGGAATTGATGAGCAGGGGTATGTCTTAATCTATCCAGGGTTAGCTGAGGGGGCTAAGGATGATCGTTATCCTGTGGAAAACTGGATCTCTATTACTCAAGACTTTCAGAAGCGCCAGCCGGGTCTACCTCTAGTTCTCTTGCAGCAGCCAGAGACTGCTGACACGGTTAAACTGATTACACAGTCAGCGCCTAACCTAACTGTTATCCGCCCTGATAACCTGGGACAAACTGCTGCTTTAGTAGCAGGGGCAAACCTAGTTTTAGCAACGGATAGCTATGTTTCAGAGCTAGGTGTTGCTCTCAGCGTATTTACCCTGGTGCTATTTGGTCAAAACAGCCCTGAGCGTCGTTTGCCCCCTGTTGATACTAGTGAACAAAGATTTCTGGGTGTGGAATCAGGTGGAAAAGACCTGGCTGACATTCCTGTCGAAACGGTCTTGAAGAAGGTCTGGGGAGAAGGGTAGGAGACGGCGCGATCGCTTACTCTGTCGATATTTTCCTAAGGAGCCGAAACCGTGGAGAAAATCAAAGGTCAAGCCAACAAGGTGGGTGAACTGTTGTTCGCCGCCGACACTGGTGCTACTTACAAAAAAGCAGTCGTTCTTACGTGGGATATTCTACGAGAAACTGGGGTGCTGCTGTGGTTAATCATCTGCTTGGTCTTTGTCGCTGGGGAATGGTTCTGGAAAAGCTCCATCAACCTCGGGCAGAGGACAAGAGACTGGTATGAGGGTCTCCAGCAACCTGACGATACTGAGACAGAACCTAAGACAATCGCTAATATGAGCAAGTCGGCGGCTGATTCACTGGCCTCAGGAACTGAGACTTTGCTCTATCGGGCCAAACAGCAGTTAGGCATTCAGGCTGAGCCACCCGCACCCAAACTGCCTAAGCCTAAGCCCTCTATTTCTCAGCCAACGGTAGAGAGTTCGCCTAGTCAATCTGAACCAACAGTTAAAAGTTCACCTAGCAGTCCAACCCCTCCGTCGGAGCCACCCGAAGTCGGCGAACCGCCTGTGCAGCCAACACCTCCCAATGTCGTAGCTAAATACAACAGCCCTGAAGAAACTGAAGCTCCAGGCACTAAAACAGCATTAGCCGCCGCTGCAAATCAGTCCCAGAAAATCGATGAATCTGACGAAGCGGTACCTGAAAACGATGAATAATAGACGTTCTGTGTCATAGTGCGTTGAGGCTAACATCGCGAGCCGTGTAGATTGGTGTTGAAAAAGGTTTTGCCTTTTCATGGAGTTAACCAACGCTGATAGTCGTTGTATCGGGCGTCCTTAGCCTCAGCCCAGTCTACAGCTTTAGCGTGGTTGATCCATTGTGGAGTCTAATGTCCCTTTCGCCACAGAACGGTCATAGTCGCCGAAACGGCTATAGCGGGACACTTTCGTCTTCCAGTCCTGCTGTTGCGCTCAGCGAGATTTCGCGAGTCTACGGTAGTGGAGAGGCGATGGTGCGGGCGTGCGATCGCATTAGCCTAAACATTCATCCTGGCGAATATTGCGCCATTATGGGCGAGTCGGGTTCTGGCAAAACCACCCTGATGAATATCATCGGCTGTCTCGATCAGCCCACCAATGGACGCTATTGGCTAGATGGCGTTGACGTTTCTCGCTTGGGTAAAAATCAACTAGCTCGAATTCGTAATCAGAAAATTGGGTTTGTTTTCCAGCGATACGAACTCCTGAATAATCTGAGTGCGCTAGAAAACGTCATGCTGCCAATGATGTATATGGGTATCGATCGCAAACAACGACGTCGTTTAGCCGCTGCCGCTCTCCGACGTATGGGACTCGGGCAACGACTGGACAAACGCCCCACCCAGCTTTCTGGAGGACAACAACAGCGTGTTGCAATCGCTCGGGCGATCGTCAACCGTCCCCTCTTGCTCCTTGCTGATGAGCCAACAGGCGCCTTGGATACCCACTCTGCTGAAGCCGTGATGGCTATCTTCAGCGAACTTCACAAGAGCGGTATCACCATCATCATGGTCACCCACTCCCACGACGTAGCCGGTCACAGCAAACGTATCATTCAGGTCAGCGACGGCCGAATTTTGGGCGATAGCACGTCAACGATAGGACGGTAGAGGCTAATTATAGCCGTCGACAGTTCCGTTAGGACAAGACGACGAGCCATCGGGCTATGGGCTAAGCACTCGGATACGACTCGGACACTGTTAGGTGCACAAGCTCAGATGGCTAAGGCTGTGTATCCTATAGCGGCATGCAGATGTACTTAGCCGCACGGGGCTATATTTCGCATTGAGTGGATTAGACGCCGAAAAGCAACCATCTCCTACGTCCAACCCCCCTCCGGTTGACGAATAAAACCGGCCTCAGCAGAATGAAAAAGGTTCAGGTATAGCCGTCGCCAGCTTTGTTAGGACAAGACGGCGGGCCATCGGGCTGTCCGCTAAGCACCCGGATGCAACTGGGTGCATTAGCCTAGATGGCCAAAGCTATAAGACACTTGACTAGGACACTACTGTGGAACCAACCACGCCTGAGGACTTTCAGTCTGCATCTTCTGCCCCCTTTAAAGACTCTGATGTTGATATCGCTGAACCGTTAGAAGCCCCTATTCGTAAAGAACAGACAGGGCTGCGGTGGATTATCGGCTCTGGTCTCGTCACGCTTTTGGGCATAGGGGGTTGGCTAGGATATCGAACCTTTTTGCAAACGCCGCCTGAATCGATCGCGGTCGTTATGGCCCCGGTCAATCGCCAAGATTTGGAAGTCAGTATTACCGAAGCGGGCATTGTGGAACTGGGCGGACAACAGACCTTCAAAGCTCCCAGTGATGTAACCGTTCAGGAAGTCTTAGTCGAAGAGCGGGAACGGGTTAGTCAGGGACAGGTCTTGCTAGAGCTGCGCGATCGCAGGCTTCAGCAGCAGCTTGATGATCAGCTCGTGCAGAACCAAATCAATCAGCTGGATCTTCAACGCCAACAGGAAGTTTTGCAGGAACGGTTAACACGGCTCACAGATGCCGAGAGTCGCTTGCAGGACTCGGCAGAACTGTTAGAGCAGGGGTATATTTCTGAAGATGACTTTCGCATAGACAGGCGATCGCTCGAAGAGGCTCAATCGGAGGTCAGGAATGCCGAAGTTGAAGTCACTAAAGCGGAATTACGGGTACGCCAGGACGACATCAACACCGCTAACTTGCAGGTACAGCTGGAAGATAATCAAATTGTTGCGCCGATCGATGCGATCGTCCTCAAGGTGGACGTTAAACCTGGAGACGGTGTGCAGCGTGAAGGGCGTCTGTTGAGCATTGGTGATCCGACACAAGAAACGATTCGCCTGCAAATGACAACGCTTAATGCGGCTAACGTGGGCATTGGGATGCCGGTGAGAGTGAGCGTGATTGGCCCCAACCCAGACATTTTCGAAGGGCGGATTCAGCGAGTTTCTCCCCAAGCTGTTACCGATCAGAACAATTCTGAGCAGTCCACGGTTGAAGCCGAAGCGGTTTTGAACGAACCCAGCAATTCACTCATTCCAGGCAGCGCCGTCAGCGTCGATGTGGTTCTGGAGGAGCGACAAAATGTACTGGTGATTCCTGTAACGGCCCTACAGCGAGATGCTGGCAATCCTTATGTCTGGGTCAAAGATGCTGAAGGACTGGCCCAACAGCGGGAAGTTACGGTCGGGCTAGAGACCTTAGAAACTATTGAGATTCTGTCGGGCCTGCAGGAAGGGGATGAAATCGTCGTTGCAGTTCCGCCAGAGACCGACCTCGTGCCGGGCAGCCCGCTGACACCACCTGAAACCAACGCGCCCTCAGAACGCGAAGCAGAAACGTCCTCTGGCCAGCAGAACTCAGGAGGAAACTGAATCATGGCGCTGTCTCCAACTGACTTGGTTATCACTACTTTTCGCGATTTGGGAGGCAACTGGGTACGGTCCGGGCTAACCACCTTAGGCATTTTTATGGGCGTGGCCGCAGTGAACGCCACACTCAATATTGGAACGATTACGAGCGCGCAGCTTCAAGAAAAACTGGCCCAGCGGGACAACCCTTTTGTCACCTATTTTATGTACGACCCTACAGGACTTAAGACAGCACCGGAACTAGGGGAAGAAGATTTCATTGTGATGCAGCAGGAGGTCCCCGGAATTGCGAGCATAAGCTATAGGACACGCGGTTTAAGTGCCAGCCAAGTACGCCATCAGGGACAAGTGGCGCTGAATGCTGACATCGAAGGCGTATCTTTAAATTTTCAGGAAACGACAGGACGCAAGGTCATTGAAGGTCGCTTCTTTCAGCAAACCGATTTTGACGAATATTATCCGGTCGCCATCATTAATACCACTCTAGCTGAGCAGCTTTTTCCTGAAGGATCTCCCGTCAATCAAGGACTATTTCTAGGCACGATTCGGCTAACGGTGATTGGCGTGACGGAGGCTAAGCAGCGATGGTCAGGTCGTGAACCTAATCCAGAAGTATGGCTGACTCAGAACTATGCCAACGCGATCGCTGGCCAATACAGCTGGGGGACGACTCAAATCGCGATCCAAGAACTGGAGAATTATGAAGCCGTCGAAGCCGGCATTGAAGCTTTTCTCAACCAGCGCTATCCCGGCTTTGAAGTCGGCATCTGGGGCAATGCAGCCGATCTATATCGCGAAGAGCAGCAGCAGCGAACCAGTAACCGCATTCTCAAGGTTGTAGGTCTCCTGGCTTTGGTGATTGGTGGGGTTGGCATCGCCAATATTACGGTAGCTGCCGTCATGGAGCGCACTCGCGAAATTGGTCTCCGGAGAGCCATCGGCGCTACTGACTGGGAAGTCATGATGCAGTTTATTGTAGAAGCAGCCCTTCTCAGTTTAGTTGGCGGCACAGCTGCGATCGCCACCGTTCATGGGCTAACCAGAATAGCCACCACTCAGGTCTTTGAAGCACCCTATACCTTTCGTCCTCAAGCAGCAGCGATCTCCATGGGAGCAGCGTTTGCCGTCGGCGTCGGGGCCAGTTTCTTTCCAGCATTGCGGGTCACGCAGATTGATGTGGTTCAAGCCTTGAGGGGAGAGTAGGTGACATGAGCGCAAGGGAGCATTGGAGCAAGCTGGGAGAGCAGAGCATCAATCAGCATAGGTACTGGTGGGGAGGAGTTAGCGCAGTATTGTTATTGGCTCTCCCCTTAGCTCGGACAGGAATTGCCAATTCCATAGAGGGGCCTGTCTTTGAGCCGCTGCCCTCGGAAACGGGGTCTCCCGCAGAAGGGTCTACTTATCCAGACACATTAACGGATGAGGAACAGCAAGGTTCTGATGTTGATGAGGCATTGGAGCTGGAGGAAACCGTTAGTCCCCTTGATGCGGTCACGACCGATGGGCGATCGCGCGTTGCGGTCACCCTCCCTGAGTTGCTCAATCTGGTCATTGTGGGCAATCGTGATTTACGCGATCGTCAGCTGCAGCGACTGATTGAACAGCAGCAACTTCAGGCTGCTGAAGAACGGTTTGATCCGCAGCTTACTCCCACTGTCGGCATTGGTCTGAATCAGCGCTTTGAAGAGGTCTTTGGAGGTGGTGCTCGTTTACCCAATACCATTGGGGGCACATCGACGGATTTGGGCGATCGCACGACGCTGACCCAAAGCGCTGGCGCGTCAGCACTTCTCCTGACGCGCCAGGGAACTGAGATTGATCTCACCCTGGATGCCCTGAGCAATACCCCTTCTGTGCGCCTTAACTTGACTCAGCCGCTGCTCCGAGGGGCGGGAACGGCAGTCAATGAAGCGCCTGTCGATATCGCTCGTCTGCAAGAGTCTCAGAATTTTCTGGAGCTACAGCAAACATTGACAACGACCGTCAGCACGACGGTGACTCAATACACCAACCTGATTGAAGCCCAGGAATCCGTCAGAATTCAACGGCAAGCTCTAGACCGACGACAGCGACAGCTAACCATCTTGCGGGCATTGGTGGAAGCAGGGCGTAGGGCAGAGTTTGACTTAGTGGATTCACAGCGATCCGTAGCCGATGCCGAGAGAGATTTGCTCCTGGCTCAAAATCAGCTGGAAGAAGCCAATACGGCTTTGTTAGATCAAATTGGGGTTAATCGTGACCTTGTGTTTGTAGCATCTCCAGAAACTATCACCGAGCTATTCACAGTAGCGATCGCACGGGTTGAAGACTATGATTTGGAAACCTTGGTGGCGATCGCCTATCAAACGCGCCCCGACTATTTGCAAACTGAGCTAGCGCAAGACATCGCTCAACTTAATCTGAAACTAGCGGAAGATGGTCTACGGTGGCGTCTTGATATTGAAGGGAGTGCCAGCCTAGGCGACTTTTCAGAAACGACTATCGGTCTTGTTGCTCGCCGCACCTTTGATGAACCTAATCTGGAAACTGACTTAGTTCAGCGCCAAGTGGAAATTGTTCAGCAGGACAATCGCTTGGCTCAACAGCAGACCACCATCCGCAATGAAATTACTAATCAGCTCAACACCGTTAACGCCAACCTAGCGCGGGTTGAAGCCGCACAGCGAGCCACGGAGAACGCTCGACTACAGCTAGATGTAACCCGCGAGCTCTTTTTAAGAGGCCGCATTCGGGACATCTTTCAAATTACAACTCAAGAAGAAAACCTGGTAGATGCCGAAAATAGCGAACTCTCAGCTCGTATTCAATTCCTCGACAGCATTGTTGCTCTAGATGAAGCAGTTGGCCTCACCCTGGAAACCTGGAGCAACGCCGTTGATTTTCTACCCGTGCTGCTCACACCCGACGCCTTAGACACCTTCGAAATCCAAGAACCCGATTTAACCCCACTTGACGAATAGGGACACCTGCCACAACCAGTCATCAACGTACTCCGGTGTATTCGCACAGCCTGGCGATAGCCCCTTAATCCGCCTGCCGCATAACTCCTCGCGACAACTTCACGCCCATGAGCTGTACGGCTGTCATCGAACCGCAAAGTGGAAAATCTAGTGATTCTGCGCTGTTCTAATCCTTTAAAACGAAAAGCTGAGCTGGTCCTTCTAACGAACTTCCAGCTCAGCTCGTGCTCAAGGAGCACACGCGAGTCTACAGGATGCCTACATAGTGGCCTAGACGCTTTACGCAAACAATATGGAAAAGTTCAGTTAAATTCAGGTGTTCTCACCAAAAGTTCAGCTCTTCAATTTGGGCAAATCGCCAGAACCCTTTGAGGAAGAGCATTTCGAAGAGATTCATGAACATCAATTCTGTGAGGACACGGCACTGAACCTGTGACTATGTACTGAGCGATCGAATGAGGCTCAGTGCATTAGCTCAGAATACGTGCTGAATTCTGAGCTAGGTGTGGCACAAACACAGCGATAGCAGGATGTACTTAAATGTGACCTCAGCACCCTAAATGTGACCCGTTCTTTGCAAAAGAATTGTAATTATAGAGCACGATTTCTTGAATTTGGGTCTCAACAGAGTGCACTAAGTTGAATGTTGCGCGTTATCCTTAACCTACTAAGGTTCCTGGAGATCGCAGCTTCACAGTCTAAATCAACACTTATGTAACTGGATCTACAGGATTATTCCATCTCTATGAGCGATTCGTCGGCATTTATTGCAGGGTGTGCAACGACTGGCGCTGCAGCGTTAATTTTGCTGATAGCGCGCGTTACTGTGTCAAAATCCCCTCCGATCGTTGAAGATCTCAGCGCATTGCCGATCGAAGAAGTTGCCCCTGTACCCACAACATCAACTACTGCTGCTGCACCTCAGGTAGAAGACGTTCTTGAAGAGCTTGAACAGCAACAGAAGATCAATCAACGTCTGGAAGAACAAATTACTGAGCAAGATGCGCTACTCAAAGATTTAGAAGCCCAAATTCAGTGGCAACAGCAAGAAGCCCAAGCTCTCGTAGCGCGCGTCAATACCCATGAAACCTCAATTAACGCACTGACCTCTCAACAACAACAGTTTGCGGGCGTTCAGCAAGAAACTGATCGCACTCAGTCTTCCTTATTGTGGGTTGGCGCCGGACTCGTCGTTGTCGTTTTAATTGGCGGTGCGATCGTCCTGGTCATTCTGGTTGTTTTAGTTGCTTTTCAATCTCGTAATCGCCAGTCACCGGCTAGCCAAGTGGTGTATTCAACTGAGGTTCCTGTCCCCCCTAATCCCTACTATCAGGGCCAATTTTTACCCGCTCCTAGACGTACCCGTCAGGTATATCCACAAGATATTTACGACCCGGAATAGAGCAAAGAAACCGTTTTGAACAATTTAGTTTTCTGATACGCCGTCTTAAATAAAAGATATCGCTTGTTAGGCTGCATAATCTATGACTTTTTCAGATCGGTTTTCTCCATTGGGTGAGAGGAAACCCTTGAGATGAGGTGTTATTCTCAAAAGCAAACGATTTTCGACACAGATTCCGAGCGGATACTGCTTTCATGAAATTAGTACGTCGATGGTTTTCTTTCGTCGCTTTGTTTATTTGCGCTGCTACAACGGTTGTGGCCTGTGCAGGAGGCAATACCAGTGGCGATGTTATTCGAGTAGGTTCGAAAGATTTTGCTGAACAGCTGATTCTAGGCGAAATGTATGCCCTGATGCTGGAAGACGCAGGGTATGCAGTTGAGCGCAAACTCAATTTAGGTGGCACCCCTGTCGCGCAAGCCGCTCTGGAAAGTAACGAGATCGATCTCTATCCAGAATATACGGGGACAGGTCTATTGACTGTTCTGAAAGAACCTGTGAGTAGTGACCCGAATGAGGTTTTTGACACCGTTTCAAGTCAATATCAGGAACAGTTCAACCTGGTATGGCTGACACCCGCCCCAATGAACAATACCCAAGCATTGGCAATGACCCGTGAGAGGTCGGATGAGCTGGGCATCACCACAATTTCCGAATTTGCTGAGCAGGCCAATAATTTGACTTTAATTGGTCCGCCAGAGTTCGAAGTCCGTGAAGATGGTTTACCTGGTATTCAAAGCGCATACGGTGACTTTCAGCTCAAAGAATACAAAGCTGTTGATCAAGGATTACGGTATAAGGGCCTAGTCGACGGGGAAGCAGATGTTGCCGTAGCTTTTGGTACCGACGGTGAGATCAGCGCTTTTGATCTGGTTGTCTTAGAAGATGATCAGCAACTTTTCCCGCCTTATCAAGTGGCTCCGGTTGTACGCCAGGAGGCTCTGGACGCTACACCTGAAATTGAAACTATTTTGAATGAACTGTCTCCTGCCATCACCGACGAAGTGATGCAAACTCTCAACTATGCAGTCACCGGAGAGGAACGTGAACCTGAAGAGGTTGCTCAAACGTTCTTGGTAGAGAATGGTTTCTTAGAAGAGACGGATGCGGAATAACAGGGTGACCTGGCTTTAGCCGGAATTTTTGCGAGTTTTCAGCTGTTAATCGAAGCTGTTGATTCACCATTCAAAACTCAGCATTCAACTCTCTCCCTTTCCTAACATCTGTTAATTCTTCTGCACTCTCATGGGTAATATTCAATTCAATCAAGTCACCCTGGAATTTCCAGGTATGTCTCGGCCCGCAGTGAATCAGGTTACCTGTGATATTGCGGCTGGCGAGCTGGTCGTTATTTTAGGCCCATCCGGCTGTGGCAAGACGACGCTGCTTAAGATGGTAAACCGCCTTTATGAGCCAACATCGGGGCAGATTTGCATTGATGGACAGGACATTACGCGCCTCAGACCGACCAAGCTGAGGCAGAAAATTGGCTACGTCATTCAGCAGTCTGGCCTATTTCCTCACATGACGGTTGCTGAGAACGTTGCTGTTGTGCCAAAGCTTTTGAGATGGCCGAACCCTCGTACTCAGGCGCGGATAGACGAGCTACTGGATTTGGTAAAGCTGCCGCCAAATGAGTATCGCGATCGCTATCCGGCACAATTATCTGGCGGTCAGCAGCAGCGGGTTGGTATCGCTAGAGCATTGGCTGGAGATCCGGACTATATGCTGATGGACGAACCCTTTGGGGCAATCGATGCAATTACGCGAACATCTCTCCAGAACGAAATTATTCGGCTTCAGCAACAGTTGAAAAAAACGATTTTGTTTGTTTCCCACGATGTGGATGAAGCATTGCGATTGGGCGATCGCATTTTGGTTATGAATGCTGGCCGTATCGTTCAGTTCGATACCCCCTTTAATCTCCTGACCCAACCTAGCGAACCTTTTGTCCACGAGCTTTTAGGCGCAGACGACATGGTGCGACAGTTAGGACTGTTACCCGTCAATTCGGCCATGATTTCGCTGCCAGAGCATTACCAAAACGGCAACAAGCCCTCAGTTGAAACTGCGGACAACTTAAGAGACGCACTCTCGATTATTCTAAGAACAGGGGCACCCGAGTTGTCAGTCCTAGAAGACGGCGAACCGGTCGGCTTGCTGACCCTAGACCATATCCGTAACTGCGCGGTGGAGGCAAACCGCTAGTGGGGTATTTACTTGATAATCCGGGCGAGGTGCTGACGCTTCTGGTCCAACACGTTCAAATGACGGGCATCACACTCCTGATTGCCGTCCTTGTAGCTGTCCCCTTATCACTCCTCATTGCTCGCTATCAGTGGCTATCCGTCCCGGTAATTGGCATTCTGGGCATCTTATACACGATTCCTAGCCTGGCCCTAATTATTTTTCTGGTGCCTATTTTTGGCCTTAATGCAACGTCGGTCATTGTAGCGATGGTGCTCTACACACAGGTCATCCTGGTTCGCAATCTCACGGTCGGTTTATCTGGCATTGATGCAGCAGTCTTAGAAGCGGCTAAGGGCATGGGCATGAGCAACTGGCAGCGCTGGTGGTGGGTGCAGGTTCCTCTAGTGCTACCCGTTTTTGTTGCCGGGGTGAGAATTGCAGCAGTAGTCGCGATCGCGATCGCCACGATTGGCGCCAAGTTTAACGCTGGTGGGTTGGGCAAACTCTTGTTTGACGGAATTCAAACCAATCGCATTGACAAACTTTGGGCGGGTTCAATTGCCGTTGCAGTGCTTGCCTTTGCCGTGAACAGTGTGCTCCTTTGGCTGGAACAGCGTAGTCATCCCACCCGCAAAGCTGAAAAGCATTAATTCGGCAGTCCAGCCCGCACTAGGGTGTAGAACTTTTTGACAGCTTCCAACGTCAGTAGAATTGAGCAGAACAGTTTTACTATTGGGACCTTATTCAGATCCTTTAAGGAGAGTTCTAAACAAGAAATGACCTGAGAAAGCTAAGGCGGTAGGTTACGGTCGACATTGGGAAACCCAACGAATAGAGGCTTTGAGGATGTTGGGTCTCGTTCCTCGACACCAACCGACGTGGGGATATTCGTTGCCAGAAAACGCCTAAACCTGACAAAACCGCTCTGTTTGATGTCTGAGTTAAGTGGGTCAGGACTCATTCATGGAGCTATTTGCTTCCTAGAGAGCATAAGATAGCATTGCCTATCCTGCCTGTAGATCGTTTGCGTAAATCTTGCCGGTATAACTTTTACCCCTTGAAGTGTAAAACCCTGCTGGTCTCCAAGCACTTTCGTTCAGGCCAGCTCGTTGGCTGAGAAGTATTGAGTCCCGTACGCTTTCACGATTTTCCTGTTGTTGACCTTCCTCCGTCTGCTCTGGTTGTTTCTACCCTGTGGTGTATTTTTGTGTAAAATCCTGTGCTGCCCTTCGAGTTTATTCTGACTGGTCGTCCTATCTCTAACCAAACTAAAGATAAATCCAAACTGCAGGTGTGGATTGCGGCGGTGCGTCGGGCAGCTAATCAATCATGGCCGAATGATAATCCTGTTGACGACAATGTGCGTATCAAATTGACCCATTATTTTGATACTCCCAGCGGTAAAGAGGAAAATGTCCCAGACAGCGACAACATTGTCAAACCCATACGGGCAGCCCTAACGGGCATTGTCTATGAGTACGACTACCAGGTCACAGATGTCACCAGTCGCCGCCGCAATTTGAACGGTTCATTTAGAGTTAAAGGAATCTCCTTAACCTTGGCGGAAGGCTTCATTAAAGGCGAAGAATTTGTCCATGTTATGATCGAAGTTGCTCCAGATCCATCTGATCTGAGGTAGTGAGTTCTTGAGGCGATCGCTTCTATGGGTTTCCGCAGCCACCAATCAAGTTTGGAGCACCGTCGGGTTCTCACCCTTGCCAGAGAATACCGCAGCGAAGGGTATGACGTTACGGTTTATCCAGAAGCGGCGGATCTGCCTGACACGCTATCAAAATGTCCGCTTGACTTAGTTGCCCGAACAGACGATCAGGTCATTGCGGTTGAAGTACGAACACGTCAAAGCTTGACTCGGAACGGCTCAGAAGATTTACGCCGGATGGCCGCAAAAATCACTGAAATTCCCGGCTGGCAATTTGAGCTGGTCGTTACGAATCCTCGTAATCCCAAAGAACCAGAGATTAGCACTACACCCTAGCGAGCAGACTCTTTGGATAACCGTCACCCGTTCCATTAGGACAAAACGGCAAGCTATCTAGCGATGGACTAAGCCCCTGAACGCTATTTGGTGCCTTAGCCTAGTGCAGCGTCAAGATTGAAATTGTGAGTCAATCCAGCTCTTGCAATTGAGTTGAGGCTGACTGCTTTGGCCCCCAGCCCCCATTCGGGGGAGCCAATCCCCGGAAGTCCCCAGAGTGGGGAATTTAGGGGGCGAATGCACGCTATTGGCTGAACCAAGAGAAGCGTATTGTCTGTCTCAACACTTGCAGGGATAACTCACTCACAATTGCCAACTTGGCAGACCACTAGATGGCCAAAGCTCTATTGACGTATGGCGACACTCCTCACGACGAGGGAGATTCGGGTGGTGCAACAGGGCTACTGCTAGCACCCGACGGTACTGTCTGAGCTGACACACGAACTCGCTTCGGTGGTTTTGGCTCAGGGGGCAATTTAGGCTCAATTTTGACCCGTTGAATACTCGGTGGGCGTCCCATGCCATAAGTCAGTTGATGGCTTTGGGCCAGCATCCAGAAAAACAGAGCTGGATTGTTCCTTTCCAGCCAAGCTTGATTTTGATTTAACCAGTTGGGGAACCAGCCAAAAAGCCACAGTAAAAAAGTTTGCAGCGTGTAATTTAGATAGCTGCCAACCCACCGTATGAGATCCTTTGTGCCTGCTAGCTCCCAAATCCAAGACAGCAAAGCGGGATTTTTGCTGGCAGCGGTGAGCGCCATACGATTGAATTCGCTCCAACTGGCCTTGTCTTTGATAAAGCGCTCAGCAACATCGGGCGTTTCAGACTCCAAAATGCCGAAGAAAGTGTTGAGCATGGAGTTGATGCGTGCTGGAGCAATGTTCTTGCCCGTTGGCACCATCATGCCTTTGGAAAAGAGCCACGTGATCGCGATATTACTTTGAAACGCGCGGACTTGGTTCAGGTGCTTAGCCTGGAGCAAGTCATAGCGCAGCGCCACGTCTAGCAAACTCGTTAAACGCGACAGATTCCGAATCAGAGAACCAAACCCAGTAAAAACTAGAGGAGACTGAAGGGATGCCGCATCGCCGATCGCCACCAGCCGATCAAAGGCAACAGTGCGATCGTCCTTATCCAAGCTGAAATACCCTGGAATATAGCCAAACGTTGGCTTTCGCCAGGTCAGTTTGTCCATATTGCATCGGCGATACTCCGGCAGAATATGGAAGAAGTCCTCATACATTGCCAGCAGCGAACCAGGGTTATCAGGGTCAACCTGATGATAGTGAAACAGATAAATAGTCAGTTCGTTTCCTCGCGCGGGAAACAGTTCCCAAATGAGCTGACGGCCACGTGAAATATCACCGTGACTAAAGAGGACATCACCGTAGGTTGAATCCCAAACCTCTGGTTCAAAACCGCCCGAAACACAGGCTCCAACAGTAGGACATACGCTGTCGAAGGCGCGCCCGTTATTGAGCTGCCAAGCAATAGGCGATGCCGTCCCCATCGCGTCTACAAGCAGACGGCCCTGGACCACCTCAGCGTCTCCACTGCCCCGTCGCCGAACCTGAACAGTGACCTCTGTGTCACTGACATGGGCTGACTCAAACTCAGTTTCATCCCAGATGGTGCCGCCTGCCGCCGTTAGTTTTTCTCCACAGCGCTTCAAGACAGCTTCCGAATCGAGCGCAATATTAAGAACCGTTGGCGTATGCAAGACAGGTGCTTTAGCAACAGACGGATTGTTTGCGTCGAAAAACTTGTTGTAGCCGTCCTCATACTCGCGGGCAATTAGCGATTCGAACTCTTCAGCAGTGAACAGCCCGAGATCAATCAAGCTCTGAAACTCTACTCGTGAAATATTCCATTCGCGATTCATCCGACCAAAAGGAAGCCGCTCAATGAGCAGAACTTTATACCCTAAATTAGCCATCACAGCGGCATGGATAACACCCAAAGCACCACCAACATAGATGAGGTCGTATTGCTCACCTGACTCAGCGGGAGGGGCCTCTAAGGCGGTATTGTCTGCTCGAAAAATTACTTGTTTGGGCTTTTTGGGCGATCGCACGCTATCACGCCAGCGCTTTTCCCACCAATAAACTCGCTCCAGATCAGCTTCACCATTAGGCATCCGCTGAAAATAAGTTACGGTTTTCGGAAACTTTGTTGCTAAAGCTTCAAAAATAGTCTGCTGCTCTGGCTGAAACGCGGGCATCTGCCCGTAATCCGGAGGAAAGGCCTGACGAATTTGCTGCTCAAGCTGCTGTAGGAGACGAGACTCCTGCGGCAGCGATCGCTCGCTCCAGCGAAACACCTTGAGATACGTTGTCCGCTGCAAAGACCACACAAAAATGGACAGAGCAGTTGGCAAAGGCATCCGACTGTCTCGACTGGGAAACTCAACCAGAACGCCTTCAGTCGTTGCAGTGACTTTGCCTGCTGGCGCTACGAACGTGTTTTGTAGCCAAGCACGAACAGAGGCTGTATTTGGCGTTGGCACCTCTATATAAAGCAGCTCTTTCATTACGGCAATCTTTAAGACCAGACGTTCTTAAAAAGGATTCTCAGGCGTTCCAGCCACTCCGCTAGGACCAAACCGCGATCGCCTGTCACCTCAATTTTGTTATCTTTCCTACATTAAACCCTATGCGTTCACTGCTTGCAGTACAAGCCAATTTCAGAGCATAGTCAGATCTGGGGGGAACAAACCCGGAAATTCGAGGGCTAGCCTGTCTGGAATCCTGATTCATTCTTCAGCCCTAGAATTAGCCACAGACGGCGCTTAACTTCAAGCACTAGCGTCTTTATAAAAAGCAGTTGTCCAGAATGACATATCACTTTAGCCATCTAGGCTGGCACAACCATTAGATCCAGGTCCTTAGCGCCTCGCCAAACGGCTCGCCGTCTTGTCCTAACAGAACTGGCGACGGCTATGAGTCGAGGCAGCCAATCGCTTCCGTCTTCTGCAAGGCACAACCGCTAAGAGCCATTTATCGACATCTCGCATTCAACACAACATCTTACATTTGCCCTTAAATCAGCTAGGATTGGGAACTTCGACCTCAAAATCCTCGAATTTAGAGAGCAAGGGTTAAAGCAGTCAGCATCAGCTCAACTGCAAGATATGATCTGATGCGATCGCGCCCCAAATCAATCAACGATTCAACCGCAGAGCGAGACTATAGACGGCAAGTCGCTTCACATCTTCGTACACGACACTGTCACCTTGGGCAGCTCGGCGCACCTCATTAGCGCCAATGAGAAAAGCGCTCCAAATCGCAACAATGACGACCAAACGGCGACAGATAGCTAGCTTGCATAGCACTGAAGGCTTAAACATACAAAAGTATTCTTGAAAACGTCATCTTAAACCTGTCTGTATCAATATAGTCTTCATATTTGGTAACTGCCAGTATCACGCGCTCGATCTTTGATATTCAGAAATTTTGTTACAGCTTCTGGCCATCTCACTGCCATAGTCTGAGGAAAACACGGAAAACTCAGCGATTTCAAACCCTGCCTTGCGAGACAATTCAAAGTTTTTTTGATATCAAAATTAATTATCAAAAGTATAAGAAAAACGATAAGGCAATGATTAATCAGGTTCTCGCTTCAGACGCCTTGGGTGGTTGCGATCGCGAGGACTTGCCTGAGTCTGATACCATCTCCGCCACCCACGAGACGTTCGCAACGCCAGCCAAAGGAGCAATAAGGCAATGAGTCCACCCTGTTGGGGGGCATCAAAAGCGAACAAAACGAGACAGACACAGAGGAAGTCTTCGGCAAAAATGAGCCACGGAGAGGGCCTTTTGAGACGATATAGCCAACCAACCTGTACCAGGTGGATAACTAGGGCCAACAGTCCACCTAGCCCCCCTAAGAGGAACATTAGCCCAGTGTCTACGTTAAATGTGCGAGCAACGGTAATCCCAGCGATCGCCCCTACGGCAGGACTCAGAAACATTTCTGCGCTTTGTATGAAACGCTGCACAATAGACTGCTTTGAAAACACCAGTTCAATCAGCGTCCAACTCACCAATGCGCCAACCACAACAGAAGGGGGAAACTGAGACAAGATCGGTACTTCGGCCCACAAATTACCGGAAACAAACCCAATGATCAAAAGCGGTAAGGCCAATCTAAACCCAGCGGCTGCCGAGATGGATAAAACGGCTAATAACTCAGTGATAATCACACTTGCCCTTGGGTAGTTATGCTGAAGTACAGAATCTCTTTCAACATAAGACATCGCAATTTTAAAGGGAGGAGAGTCAGACAGTTGTCCATTGGAAACATATCAATAGCTCTCCGAAACTTAAGGCTGAATAGGGTTTGAAAGCATTGAAAGCTATCGTAAATTTTTGACTCTATGGCACTACCAATAAACAAAAACAATTTGAAAGACATCCCTCCACCGATTTGGACCTTAGGTGGATTGATCGTCATCCTGTGGGCGGTGCAGGGTATCAATGACGGGCTACTGGGAGGGCGGTTAGTGCTTCATGGCATCTATCCTCGGCAAATTGGTGAACTTCAGGGCATCCTTTGGGCACCTTTTTTGCATGGAAATTTCCAGCATTTAATTGCCAATACCCTCCCGCTTCTGACCTTGGGTGGCCTCATTATGCTGGGCGAAGCCTCAGAATTTTGGAGTGTGACGGTCATTTCCGCTTTAGTCAGCGGCTTGGGTACCTGGCTTATCGGTGCACCGAATTCATTGCACATCGGTGCCAGCGGCATCGTTTTTGGATACTTCGGATATCTGCTATTGCGGGGCTATTTTGATCGCAGCGCGTTTGCGATCACGGCGTCTGTCTTGGTTGTTGTCTTTTATGGCAGCTTTTTGTGGGGTGTCTTACCAAACCAGCCTGGCGTCTCGTGGGAGGGACATCTGTTCGGCTTCTTGGGTGGCGCACTCACCGCCTGGCTGCTAGCCCGCTCAAAGCGGGGCTAGCGATCGCCCACTGATCAGCGTTAATGCCAACTTCTGACCGTTCCTACCGCCTACAAAATAGCGTTAAACGCATCAGACAGATAATTCGCGGCGGCTTCAACTGCTGCGATCGCATTCTCATACATCATGCGGGTTGGCCCCAAAACACTGACACTTCCCAGAGGAGCTTGGCTTTTGCCATAGGTCGCTGATACCAAAGCACAGCCCTGCATGGGTTCTAATGGATTCTCAGAACCAATCAGGACCTTAACGCGGCGGTTCAAACTGTCTTCTGGATTGGCTTCAAATAAATTGGTTTCAAACACGAGAGACCAGAGTTGATCCTGCTCCTCTTCTAACAGCTGAACGATCGCCTGCACTTGCTGCGTTTCAGAAAATTCTGGCTGTCTCAGAACTTCGCCTAAACCACTGACTACGAACTGGGTCGATTCTAGCGCCTGGTTACGCTCTGCCAGCATTTGAATCGCATCCTGCAACATGTTGATGTATCGCTGAAACTCTCGGTCCAGCCTCCCCCAGTCAAGCTCCGCAATCTTCATCAGAGGATGACCGATGAGATGAGTTGTCAGAAAATTCGACAGGATCTTGAGCTCCCGCTCCAAAGCATCAAGCTGATGAACATCTGTCTCGTGCTGAGACGGCAGTTGAATCACCATTGATTGGGTTTCTAAAGAATCTAGAACAACGGACATCAATATTTGCGTTGAATCCAGCAGCACAAGCTGAATGTGGCGAATGGTGACATCGCGTTTTTGCGGCACCGTGATCAGCGTTAGGTAGCCGCTCAGCGTTGAGAGAATTTGCGCGGCTCCTCGCAATAGCGCTTCTAGACTCCAACCGTCCCAGTTCAAAGTTCCAGATAGTTGACTATCAACCTGCTGAGCAATGCCCTGAGAGGGATGAATTAGATTATCTACGTAGAGTCGATACCCAAAATCAGACGGCACTCGACCTGCCGAAGTGTGCGGCTGAAATAGCAGTCCTGCCTTTTCAAGGACTCCCATCGCATGACGAACCGTTGCTGGGCTGATTTTCAAGTCATATTCCCGAGTCAGCGCTTTTGAACCCACTGGCTCGGCAGTTGTGACATATTGCCGGACCGTTGCCCAAAGAACGTGTTGCTGGCGTGGGTTTAAGGTAATGGGAGCCAACATGCAGTTATTAAAGCGTACGCTTTACAAGATGAAATCTTGGATTTTACCTTAGCAGATTCACTTCGCAATTGAGTACAACAGTAGGACTTTGTGAACGTTCAGGGCGAAAATTTTCACCCACAGAAGCATGCCAGGCGATCATCCTCAACGGACTCAACGCAGTTGAATCTGGTTCGACCCCTTGCTCCTCAAGTATAAGAAAGCCGGATTCAACGTCTCTTAACGGGAGGATATAAGGGGACTACGTGTCAGTCCTGCTCAACAAACTTTGCCTGTAAGCAGCTTACTAAGCTCACCCAGCTTCCGCTCAGCACAGTGCAGCAACAGGGTAATCACAAAAATCAGTCAAAAAATTAACAATTTATCAACTTTTGACACAAACAGCATAAATGCCTGATCACCAAGCTCAGGCCGGGATTTTCGAGAACATTGGCTTTGTGAAAGCAGCTTATTTTTTCATGAAGTTCATCGTTTTCTCGGTATGCAGTTCCAGGAAACCACGCTAAGCGAGTACTCTAGGGATTGCGGATGATCCCAAAATTTTTATTTAGTCAGCGACTATCCGCTACCTGAGATGAGGTATCAGCGACAAGCTTTCCTCCCTAATGCCGATTGTTTTGTGACTTAACGACGTGGCTATGTTCTCTTCAATGCTTTGGATAGGTTTTTATGTCTGATCTTCCGTTCACCTTAGATCAGTTGCGAATCCTCAAGGCGATCGCGACTGAGGGTAGTTTCAAGCGGGCTGCCGACAGCTTATATGTCTCCCAGCCAGCCGTTAGCCTGCAGGTACAGAACTTAGAGCGCCAGCTCAACGTGCCCCTGTTTGATCGCGGCGGGCGGCGGGCACAGCTGACCGAAGCGGGACACTTGCTGCTGGAATATGGCGATCGCATTCTCAGCCTGTGTCAAGAGACCTGTCGCGCCATTGAAGACCTCCAAAACCTTCAGGGAGGCACCCTCATTGTCGGAGCCAGCCAAACAACAGGAACTTATTTGTTACCGAGAATGATTGGGCTGTTTCGTCAGCGCTATCCTGAGGTCGCCGTTCAGCTCCATGTTCACTCAACCAGACGCACCTCTTGGAGCGTTGCCAATGGTCAGGTTGACTTGGCAATTATCGGGGGTGAAGTTCCGGCTGAACTCCAAGAGTCACTGGAAATCATTCCCTATGCCGAGGATGAACTGGCGCTCATCATGCCCGTCTTTCATCCCCTGGCAAACGCTGAAATTATTCGCCGAGAAGATCTATATCAGCTGAAGTTCATTGCGCTAGATTCTCAATCCACCATTCGCAAGGTGATCGATCAGGTCTTAACTCGCAGCGGCATTGAAACCGGAAACCTCCACATTGAGATGGAATTGAACTCCATCGAGGCCATCAAGAACGCAGTACAGGCGGGGTTGGGGGTTGCCTTCGTTTCTATTTCAGCGATTGAGAAAGAATTGCAGATGGGAATGCTTCACCGCAGCCGCATCGAAACGGTTGTTGTCCACCGTATGCTGTCGGTTATTTTCAACCCCAATCGTTATCGCTCCAAAGCCGCCGAGGCCTTTACAGAAGAAATTCTGCCCCAGTTTACCAACCGTTCTCTAGAACCGGCCCAAGCGGAGCAGAACGGTCAGAAACGCCCCGTCTCTCCCGTCTCTGAAGCGAATGGGAAAACTCCTGTCGAGTAGCCCTTCAGCTTGTAAGGTATGGGTAAGCCCTCACAGGTTTTTCTGTTAATTTAGGCTTGCCTACCTAAACCCAGCACATATGGAGATTGTTTGTACTCGGCCTACCTGCCCTCGACCTGAAAATCACTTTGCGGATTTAGAGAACCCTGGCACGCTAACGACTGTGCAGCAAAAGTTCTGCACGGCTTGTGGCATGCCCCTAATTTTGAGTGGTCGATATTTGCCTGAAAAGCTGCTTGGAAAGGGAGGATTTGGCGCTGCTTATCTAGCTCGCGATCGCTACACGCCAACCTTGCGGCCCTGTGTCGTCAAGCTTTTTCAACCATCAGGCGATTTGAGTCCCGATCAAATGCAGCTGGCCCAGTCTCTATTTCAAAGAGAAGCAGCGGTCTTAGAGGATCTGGGCAATAAGCATCGCCAAATTCCAGACCTGTATGCCTTCTTTCCGCTGATTGTGCCCGGTACTAGCCCAGGCTCCCAAGAAGAATATTTCTACCTGGTGCAGGAATTCATTGATGGCGAGGACTTAGAGCAAACTCTAGCGCGTCAGGGACCATTTCCCCCAGAAGACATTACTGAAGTTCTGGTCTCTATGCTGAAAGTGCTGAAATTTGTCCATGACAACGGCACTATTCATCGCGACATCAAACCGTCCAACATCATGCGCCATCGGAACGGCACGCTGTTCCTGTTGGATTTTGGAGCAGTGAAACAGGTGACGACTGGCCAGGGCAACCCCAGTGGCAAATCAACGGGCATTTATTCTATTGGCTTTGCCCCACCGGAACAAATGGCAGGCGGTACCGTTTATCCCTCAACCGATCTCTATGCCCTGGCCGTCACCTGCATCACGCTGCTAACTGGAAAAGAGGCCGGAGAACTTTACGACTCTTACAACAACACTTGGGCTTGGCGAGCACATGCTCAGATCACCCCCGCGATCGCGGATGTTCTTGACCGTATGCTCCAGCCGATTCCCAATCAGCGATATGCCAGCGCTCAAGCCGTCCTGGAGACTTTGCGCCAAGCGACCGCCACGGTTAGCAAAACGTCCTCCGCCTCTATTAGCCAAACATCAAGTACAGCGACTGGGGGCAGCGCTCAATCCCCTTCCCCCTCAACGTCGATACAAGGCAATCCTTCCCCCAAGCAGAGATCAGTGCAGCCCAGTACAAGTCCTGGCAAGGCGACAGCTCAGACAACCGGAAAATCCATAGCGAAGTCTCAGGCTCAATCATCCGCATCTCAGACCTCCTTGGCATCAACACCTCTCCTGCCATTTCTGGGAGGAGCTGCTTTTACAGGCGTAGAGGGCGGTTTGCTGGCGATCGCCCTTGCAAGCCTGTTGGGAACAACGTGGCTAGGCAGCGGCACCTGGCTAATTCTGGTCGCCGGGCTGATCCTCTTGCAGGCTCGCCAAGTGATTGAACGATTTGACTTGGTTATTATTGCAGCATTGACCTTCGGCTTCGTGCTGATTTTGCCGCCTTTGCAGACCGTCTTGGTCGGTACGGCGGCACCTCGTTTGGTGATCGCGGTGATTGCCGTAATGGCCGGTCTGATTGCGATCGCGATCGGAACGCTGTTTCGACTGATCTATCGTCTGTTGTCAACGTTGATGTAATGGAGTCCTTCTTAGGAGTAACCCCCATGAGCAGTCAAAAAGAGACTCCCGTTCTGATTGCATCGCTTCTCATCACCGTTGGCTTATTGGGTGGAGGATATTGGTGGCTGACTCGTAGCGGCAACTTCAGTTTAGGGCCACTCACGGGGACAGGCACTTCCACCCCCGCACCCACTGCACCATCACCGGATTCAGGAGCAGCCCCTACGCCCACTGCACCATCACCGGGTTCAGGAGCTGCTCAATTTAGCGATGTGTCCAACGTACCCTCTGGCTTATTCAACTATGGGGGTAGCACGACTTGGGCACCCATTCGGGGAGCGATCGATCCGCTGATTCAGCAGGCTCAGCCCGACTTTCAGTTACGGTATACGGACCCCATTGGCACCCCCCCTGGCTCAGGTCCCGGCATCCAAATGCTTCTGAATAACCAGCTCTCGTTTGCCCAATCGTCACGATCAGTCAGCCCTCAGGAACGTCAACAGGCTGAGCAGCGGGGTTATGCCCTGCGGGAAATTCCGATCGCTTTGGAGGGACTTGCGATCGCGGTCAACAACGATATGCCCATCGAAGGCATCACCCTCGACCAGCTGCGCAATATCTATCTGGGCAACCTCACGAACTGGAACCAAGTAGGCGGCCCTAACCTGCCCATTGTCCCGATTTCGCGTCCTTCTGCAGGCGGTACGGTTGAATTTTTCGTCAGCACGGTGTTGGGTGGGGCCAACCTGACAGGAACGGTACAGACAGCAGATACCACCACTCAAGCGCTGCGCCTTGTAGACGCCACGCCTGGTGCCATTTATTATGCTTCCGCCCCAGAAGTTGTGGGGCAATGCACCGTCAAGCCCATCGCCATTGGTCGGCAGCTAGACCAATTAGTGAAGCCCTATGCCGACCCCTACGTGCCACCAGAGAACTGTCCCAACCAGCGAAACCAAATCAACAGCGCTGCTCTACTAAGCGGAGACTACCCGTTAACTCGGCGGCTCTTTGTCATCGTCAAAGAAGACGGACAGTTAGATCAGCAGGCCGGAGAAGCCTATGCCGACCTGTTGCTGACACAGCAGGGACAAGCGCTGCTACAGGAAACGGGCTTTGTGGCCATTCGCTAGCGATCTCCAGCTACTTTTTACAGGCTGCCTGTCCAGTTTGTCCTATTTCTGTTCCATTCCTTGCGATCCTCCCTCTAACGCTGCAAATGCTTCTCAATCATTTGGATCAGTTCTTCTGGCTGGGGAGGCTTGACCAAAAACTCTGTTGCCCCGGCCAGTCGAGCACGCGCCCGGTCAATCGGCTTGTTTTTCCCTGTGAGGATAATAATGGGTGTTTTTTCGAAAACAGGCGTATCCCGTAAAAACTTACAAACGCTGTACCCATCGGCGTTAGGCAACATCAAATCCAACAAGATCAAGCTGGGTTGATGTTCAATCAGCTCAGAAAACCCCCGCATCGGTTCTTGAATAGTCAATGCCTCATAGCCAGCAGATTCCAATATTTTTTTGAGCGTATGGGCTAGGACAGGGCTGTCATCAATGCAAGCCACGACAGCTTTGCTTTCTGAGGCATTGGCCTGAGACTTTGGTGGAGCAACAGGAGCCTTGCTCAAGGGAAGCTGAGGCGACTTCACCTGAGAAACTGCGCTTTGAGAAGAGGATTGAGCTACTGGCACAAATGAGGTGTTAACTCGAATTTGAGGCAATGGGATATCTGGAATCGATTGAAATTCCAAAAATCCCTTATCGACCAGTGGCAACAGAGACTGGATGAGTTCCGTCACGGACTGACTCTTTTGATCAGCCACATCCCATAACGTCAGTTTCCCATTCAGATACTGGCTTGGAACGGGCAAACATTCAGTCGGAGCACCCTTCTTGAGCACTGGCGACAGATCAGGACTAAGCCGTTCTAGCTTTGCAGCCTGCCATTGCTGCTGCATATTCTCAACTTGGCTCAAGGTCATTTTCACTTCCCAAACAGACAGGGCGATGCTGTGACAAGCGCGAGAAATTGAGAGCGATCGCGGCTGCCAATCACTTTGCAAATGAGACCGATGGCTCAGCTCAAACAAACATTCCTGAGTCACCTTGCGGATTAACAGCTTGGCACGAATCAAGCTGAGCTGCTGCTGCTGGACACCCTGATCTAAAAGAGCGAGTTGCCAAGTTTTAGGATCGATCGCAGTGAGCGACTCACTAGGCCAATTCCAGTTTGGAAAAAACTGCTTGAGAACTCGATTCCAGCGTCGGACCGCGTGCAATTGATCCGCCACATAAAGCAATTGCCCCTTCACAAAACTCAGCGTCCATTGAGCATTGTCATCATTGAGTATTAAATGCCCATCAAAACGCTTATTGGGAGGATCTAATAATTGAGTTAATTCTGTAGGTGTCATTAGTAACAATTAGAACAGTCATACGCAGGTCACTGTTTTCGGCAGGATTCAGCAAACGTCTAGATCAAAATAAATCATCGAGATCATCAAGTGAATCAATCAAGCCAAATTGATAATTTGATCATTCCTCTCAATAAGACTTTCACCTTCTCAACACAGAAACAGGACGTATTTTTCCGAAATGTATGATTCCAAGATGCAATCTAAATTGCATTCAAAAAATTAGTGTTCAAAATCCAAATCCATCGCCTCAACTTTGCAGACCAAATAGTACGAAAGAGACTCAGGTTCCTTGACTGAAGGTGACTTCAACAGTTTAATCGTACGGTAGAGTACAAAAAGCACTTCTAAAAAACCATGAAATTATCTTTCGCTAGAGCTTAAATCTCATCAATCGAAAAGTGTTTCTTAAAACCCAAAACAATCTACCTTAAAGTGGGAATTGAGTTCTTTAAATATCTACAACCCTTCAAAATTAACTTTGCCTTTATTATTTATAAAGATAATGTAAAATCACTGAGGAGCGACTTCTGAATACAAAATCTTAGATTAAGTTTGTAAGACAGCATGACTCCTTCTTGTCAGGATTTTTGATCTCAGAAAGAAGCTGAAGCCTTTCCAGGAAAAGTTTTTAGCAGTTTTGTCGCTGTAGACATAAAACTTCTTTTCTGCGGAAAGCTCCAGATTTTTTTTGAATGACTTCTCTAGAAAAGCAGAGCATTTCCCACTTGTCTCAGTAAAAACAAGCAAGGATTGTTCATGTAGGAAAGGCAGGTGTATCCGGCAAGATCACATTTCTCATGGCTTTTATAAAAGCATCCTGCTTTCCAATAGATAGGAATGAAGACTTCTTTGGGTGATTTGCTTCTACCGTTAAAATTACACCCTATCTTGCTAATGGTTGACATTAAATGACTTAGTTGCACTTAGAGACCTCAGATAGTCTTTTTAGCGTCTAAGCTCTCATTTACTGACTCCTGCGTCAGTTAGTTTTAGTTCTCGTACGACGTCTCAGTTTTTGATGGTTTTTCCAACCGATTGATCTCTTGCGATGGGTTGGCTTGACTCAAAACGATTTGCAGGATGTCTAAAGCATCGATGAGACGGATTGGCGAATTCACCAACAGGTTGGTTCTAGGAATACACGGCTTATTAACTCGCTAAATTGCCAGGATTGTGTCGATGGATATGATGACCGCCACAATTTCTGGAAGCGAACGGGTTATTCAAGCTGGCATTCCTCGAACTGCATAGCAAACGCCACTCATGGCGTTGCGACAAAAGTCCCATTCTCTCAACTATCAGGGTTGCATCCTACACCTCGACAGCACCTTCCGTTCAGGTGCGTTCCTTGATGTCTTGTTGTATAGGTCAAGTTCTATGGTTTCAAATATTTTTGGCGGACTGCAAAAGTTAAAAGTTCAGCATCAAATACTCTTACTCGTCGTGTTGAGTGCAGCTATTCCCGCTTCACTCGTTGGGTTACTCGGCACAGTTTCTGCCTCAGGTTCCTTATCGACGAATGCTGAAAGTACGCTTCAGAAAGCAGTCGAGGATGAAATTGAAGAGATTGACAATTTCTTGAGAGGCGTCAGCAATGATGTGCTGTTCATGAGTAAGCTGCCGCCGATTCAAGGAATGATTCGTGCCGAGGCTAACGGTGGCACCGATCCTCAGAGTGACGCGACTTATGAAGAGTGGGCTGAACAGCTGCAAGCTATATTTGCAGCCAAAATTGAAGATGTGCCGCAGTATATGCAGCTGCGATACATTGATGCAGCAGGCAATGAGTTAGTGCGGGTTGATTCTGTTGATGGGGCTCCCAGCATCATTCCCAATGCTCAACTCCAGAATAAAGGCGATCGCGATTACTTCATTAGTACAACGTCTCTGTCTGCTGGAGAGATGTATGTTTCGGCTCTGAACTTAAACCGAGAACAAGGTGCCATCGAAGAACCCTATCGGCCAGTGATTCGATATGCCACTCCCATTGTTGATGAATCAGGTCAGCAGCAGGGCATTGTCATTGCCAACGTCTTTGGCAATGCTTTTCTAGAGGAGCTTGAGAGTACAGAGACTCAGTATCCCGGAGAAGAATTATTCTTGGTGAATGAATCAGGCTATTACTTGTCTCACCCTGATCCAGCCAAAGAGTGGGGATTTGATTTAGGCCATGAAGAAACTTTGGCTAAGGACTTCTCACCCGATGTTGCCGAAGAAATCTTAAATGGTGATGGGGGACTAATTGACGTTGGAAATTCCATCCTGGCTTACGACGAATTTATTCCCAGTAGCAGTCTGCCTTACACCCTCACGGTGATCAATCAGGTCCCCAAGGGCAGCGTTTTTTCCTCAGTCAATTCCTTTAAGCTTCTAGCTGGTCTGACGGTCCTTGTCTCTTTAGGATTAGTCATTCCAGCGGCGGTCTTCCGGGGTCGGCAGCTGGTGGCCCTGTTAGAAAAATTGGCCGCTAATATTTCTACCTCTAGCCAGGAAATGGCAACCACGATCGCAGAGCAAGAGCGGATTGCTAGCCAGCAGGCCGCTTCGGTGAATGAAACCACCACCACAATGGATGAGCTAGAGGCCTCTTCGCGTCACGCCGCAGAACAAGCCAATGCCGCAGTGGAAGCAGCCAAACAGGCATCTTCTGCCTCAGAAGATGGTGCTCAGGCCGTCGGCGAAAGTTTGGAGGGCATGTTTGCTCTGGAACAAAAGGTAGAGGCGATCGCAGAACAAATTGTCAATCTCAGTGGTCAAACGGGCGAAATTGGCATCATCTCTCAGCTTGTGATGGATTTTGCGAACCAGACCAATATGCTGGCGCTAAACTCCTCCGTTGAGGCTGTGCGGGCTGGGGAACATGGTAAGGGCTTTGCCGTTGTTGCCAATGAGATTCGTAAATTAGCCGACCAAAGCCAAAAATCGGCTGACAGAATCAACACCCTGGTGTCCGACATTCAAAAAGCCATCAACGAAACCGTAATGGTGACTGAAGAGGGAACAAAAACTGTGAAAACAGGCGTGCACATTGCTCAACGCACGGAAGACTCCTTTAAGGAAGTGAAAGGGGCGGTTAATCAGGTCGTGATGAACAACCAGCAGGTATCGCTGAACTTGAAGCAGCAGGTCGATGCGATCCAGCAGGTCGTGAACGCGATGGAAGTCATCAACCGGGGGGCCAAAGAGACGGCGACTGGTTTGAACCAAACCAAAGTGGCCACCGAACAGCTCAATGGAGCAGCCGCAGATCTCCAGCAAATGGTGTAGCACAAGGACGAAAGCAGCAGCTTGAATTCGATCCTTTACACAGCAGAGACTCTGGCGTTCCTGTCTGTCTTAAACGCAGGACTGATGCAGCTGAATCCAGCTTTGCCACCCTTGGTCCCAAGTCTGGGAAAGCCGGATATCAACGTCTTCCAGAAATGGGACGCAAGGAGGCCATGCGTCAGTCCTAAAACTTTGTAGGTACAGCTAGATAAGCCCAACGGTGACTTCCAACCATGATGATTCAAGACGAAGAGCTGCGGAACCTCTACCAGGTAACGGGCATAGAGCGACTTCAAAAATTACAGATGGGGTTGGTGCAGTTAGAACAGGAGCCTAATGACCAAGAGGTTCTGGAAGAACTGCGGCGGGAGATTCACAGTCTCAGGGGCGACTCTGACAGTGTTGGAGTCATCGCCATCGTGGAGTTATCCCATCAACTTGAGACCATCATCACCGCTATCCAGCGGCAGGAATTGGCGTTTACCTTAGAGGTGAGCGATCGCCTCTATCAAGGTCTTGATGCAGCGGGACAGATTCTCCACGAAGCCGTCTCCGGAGAATCCGGGGAGGTAGATTTGGCACAGCTGCAGATCCTACTGGGGTCTGTGGTGGATACAGCCTCTCCAGTTCCACCCCATTTTTCTGTGGAGAACGCTGCTGTTGGTGGGTCAACAGCAGCGTTCCCAGCGAGCTTGTACATTGCGGATGACGAGCTGCGGGAAATCTATCGCACCACCAGTGAAGGACGATTGCAGGCCCTATTAACGAATCTCCAACACCTGGAACAGGGTCATGACGAGGCCATCTTGGACGTGCTGCGACGAGAAACCCATAGTCTTAAGGGCGACTCTAGAGCCGTTGAAGTGGATGCCGTTGCTCAGCTCACTCAAGTTGTTGAAGACATTATCAAAGACATTCAAGGTCAAGCGAGGTCATTCACTCCTGACGTGAGGTACTGCCTTGGTCAAGGGTTGGAGGATATTCGGCAACTGGTGCAGGAAGCTGTATCAGGGGTGCCTAGCGGCGTTGATGTTGACCAAGCGTTGGAGCGCCTGACACAGGTGGCGGCAGGAGCGAATGATTCTGTCCCAGGGATGTCTGATGCCATAGAATCAGGTTCTCCATCGTTCGTCAGCGCGATCGCGGATGATGAACTGCGCGACATTTTCCGTACCACCAGCGAAGAACGGCTTCAGCAGTTAGAAACAAACTTACTGTATCTGGAAAAACATCCTCAGGATGGAGCCACGCTGGCAGCCTTGATGCGGGAAGCTCACAGCTTGAAAGGAGACTCTAGAAGTGCTGGGGTTGACTCCGTAGAAGGCTTGGCTCACGCCCTCGAAGATGTGCTTACAAGCGTGCAGCGTCAGGAACTTGAACTTGACCCAGCGATCTGCGATCGCCTCTATCAAGGGCTAGATGCAATGGGGCAGCTGGTACAGGAAGCCGTCACGGGTGAACCCGCCCACGTTAATACGGAGCATCTCTTAGCCGCCCTCCGAGAAACGCTTCCTCCGCTAGACACCCAAGAGTCGGAAACTGAGCCGCTTTCTGCCCCTCTAACTGAAACGGCAACCTCCCTAACACGACCTGAGCCACCCCTGCGCAGGACAGAAGATATTGCCCAAATTGACACTGTGCGGGTACAGACCCGCGAACTGGATGTCTTGATGGCTCAGGTAGAAGAATTGGCGGTGACTCGTATTCAAGTCGCTCAGACCTCTGCTCAAACAAATCAGTTAATAGATCTATGGGAGGCGTGGAAAACGAGCGAGAACGAAGAACTCGACCCTGAAGAGCTGACTTATGAAGAGCGCTTAGAAAACCTGCTAATGTCCCTGCGTTCAACGATTCAGGACAATAGCAGCAAGCTAGAGCTGGTCGCAGAAGACCTACGGGATCGGATACGCAAACTACAGCTGATTCCCTTATCTATGTTGTTTCAGCCATTGCCGCGAGTCGTGCGCGATCTGGCCAAGCAACAATCGAAAGCGGTCAATTTGATTCTCGAAGGCGAAGACAATTCTGCCGACAAACGACTCTTGCAAGGTATCAAAGATGCTTTAATGCACCTCGTTCGAAATGCGATCGATCACGGCATTGAACCACCCAAAGACCGCATCGCTGCGGGCAAACCTGAGACAGCTACCCTGCGGGTAAAGGCTCATCAAACGGCTATCAGCCTCATGATTGAAATCTCTGATGACGGCCGAGGTCTAGACACTGAGCAGATTAAACGGACGGCAATCAAGCGACGACTCTATCGTCCTGAAGAGTTGGAAACAATGTCGGTCAGTCAAATCCAGCGACTCATTTTGGCGCCTGGTTTTTCAACTCGCAGCTTTATTACTGAAATCTCAGGCCGGGGCGTTGGACTCGATGTGGTGCAGACCCAAGTCGAAAAACTGAAAGGTAGCATCCAAATCGACTCTGTGCCCGGTCAAGGCTGTACGTTTCGTCTACAGCTCAGTACCGCTCTCAGCACGGCTAATGTATTACTGGTCAAAACCCAAGGCATTTCCCTAGCTCTACCTATCGACTTCCTACAAACATCTCTCCTGGTTTCTCCGGAGCAGATCGTTACAGAAGATGGACAAGACACCCTAGTTATCGACAATCAGACTATTCCGGTTGCGAATCTGATCGATGTTCTAGAACTACGTAATTCTCCAATTTATAACTGGGTGGCCCGTCCTGCTCCAATGACTGGCGATCGCCGGCCCTGCATCCTGATTAAAGTCGGTAACGAGCAAGCCGGATTTTTTGTGGACGAATTAGTTGACCAGCGGGAGGTGGTGAGCAAAGCACTCAGTCCAATTCTCAAACGGGTGCCCAACGTAACAGGAGCGACCATTTTGGGGACGGGTGAGATCTGCATGATTCTCAACCCATCCGACCTTCTGAAATCATTACAGCAACAGTCCCTCTCAGAAACCGTAACTCCACCTCAGCCAGAGACCACACGACAATCCGTCATTCTGCTGGTCGAAGATTCCCCCACGGTGCGGACCCAGGAAAAACGGCTGTTTGAGAAAGCTGGGTATGAGGTCGTTACCGCTAGGAATGGTCGAGAGGGATATAACACCCTCAAAACAGGCAAGTTTGATGCGATCGTGTCCGATGTGGAAATGCCTCACTTGGATGGGTTCTCCTTAGTCGCCAAAATTCGCGAGTTGCCTAAGTATGATGACCTGCCGATCATTCTCGTCACCACCCTGGACTCGGATGAGGACCGGCAACGAGGTGCGGAGGCTGGAGCCAACGCCTACATCCTGAAAGGCAGGTTTAACCAAGAAGCCCTTTTAGAAACCTTAGAAAGACTTATTTAGTGACTTATTTATATTAAATTTTTGATGTCTCCCTTATGGCCATCCGCGTTCTCCTTGTTGAAGATTCCCTTGTTGCCCTGACAATCCTGAAGCGAATTTTTGATTCAACCCCCGATATCGAAATCGTTGGTACTGCACGGACCGGGATTGAGGCATTAGAACTCATTCCTAAGGTTCATCCAGAAGTCATCTGTACCGATTTCCATATGCCTCAGATGAATGGACTTGAATTCATATCCTACGTCATGGCTCATCATCCACTGCCCATTTTAGTCGTCAGTGCATCAGTGCAAGAAGAAGATACACATCGGATTTTTCAACTGTTGGCAGCTGGTGCCGTAGACATTTTGCCAAAGCCAAGAGTGGGTTTAGATCTTGAGAACATTTTGCTTAGGCAAGCGCTCATTGATAAAGTGAGAATTTTATCGGGCGTTAAGGTTTTCAAGAAAAAACAATCAGCTAATCTGAATCAGTCCAATAGTCTTAAAAACAGTCGGACTCCTGCCTTGGTATCCGCTCGGTGCAGACCTAAAATTGTGGCCGTAGGAGCCTCAACCGGTGGTCCTTTAGCTTTACAAGAATTTCTAACGTATCTACCCGATGATTTTCCATTGCCGATTATTTGTGTTCAGCATATTAGTTTGGGCTTTTTGCAAAGTCTAATTGACTGGTTATCAACTAGCTGCAAACTTCCTGTACAGATTGCAGAGGCTGGGGAAAGGCCTAGAAGCGGACACGTTTATTTCCCGGCTGAGCGACAACATTTGCAGATCAATCTCCAGGGCAAATTTACCCATTCGTTAGACCCACCTTTGGGTGGCCATCGGCCTTCTGTAACGACAACATTCATCTCAATAGCTGAGTTTTATGGTCGCAAAGCAATTGGAGTGTTGTTGACAGGAATGGGACGAGACGGAGCTGAAGGCATGAAGGCGATCGCCCAGGCTGGCGGGATGACGTTAGCCCAAGACGAAGCCACTTCTGTAGTCTTCGGAATGCCGAAGGAAGCGATCGCTCTAGGCGCTGCAGAGCACGTTCTCCCCATTCAAGCGATCGCCCCTACAGTCCTTGAGCTTGTCAACAATCCTTCTCCTACTGCTGGGAAATAGTCCGTTTTGTTCATCACTATAGCAGCCACTCAAATGTCACAAGCAGAGTCCTTGACCCTTCATTTAAGACAAGCTTTCATTCGATTAGTTGCTAATCGTACCGGCTTGAAGATTCGAAATATTGATTACGAAAGCTTTCAAGACATCATTCTCAGAAGGGCCCAGCTTACTGGCCTACTATTTCCAGAAGCTTATTATAGTTTTCTGGAATCAGAAACTTTGGACAGCCGTCAAGAATGGGAACAAATCGTTCTAGAAATCACCAATAACGAAAGTTTCTTTTTTCGAGATAAAGGGCAGTTTAGGCTTCTCAAGGAGATTATTCTACCGCGCCTAATTCAACAAAAGGCTCAGGATAAAACTCTGTATATTTGTAGTGCAGGCTGTTCTACAGGCGAGGAGCCTTATTCTATTGCCATTCTTCTGAAGGAGCTGATTCCAGACTTAGAAGACTGGACTATCAATATTTTAGGCATTGATATTAATTCCGCTGCAATCAAGAAAGCTACGGCAGGCGTTTATCGATCTTGGTCATTTAGAAGCGTTGACAAGACTATCCAGCAGCAGTTTTTCCAAGAAATTAACGGTGAGTATCAAATTCATCCTTATTTTCGAGAAATGGTTACGTTTCGAACGGCAAACTTACTCAAGAATGCCTTTTCAGATCCCAAACTGAATCTTAAAAACATCGATCTTATTCTTTGTCGAAACGTATTTATTTATTTCGATGAGCTAGCAATTCGAAAAGTCCTGAAGAATTTTTATGAGGCTCTGGTTCCTCACGGCTATCTTCTTGTAGGTCATTCAGAATTGTATAGTCAGAATCCTGCTCCTTTCGAAATTGAAGTCTTTGAAGAATCTGTTGCCTATCAGCGCCCCAAAAATAGAGACACCACCTCAAAGGCGAATTTATTTCACGATGATGGCAAATCCAGTGTTAGCCAAAATACATCATCAGAAACAGCTCCTCAAGGTGTGGAATCGATCATTGAAAACCATAATTCGAAGATGCATGAAGCCGCTCTCAAACTCCTGCGAAATCTTCCTGCAGACATGAGAATTACGCGGCTGGGCGATCGCACCGTATCTGAATTAATTCTCGAACTGGAAAACAATTAGCAGATTACTCTTTAAAGGCACCTAAGATGCAAATCCCTCATTTTATTTTTGATCTGGATCAGCAGCGCAGCGCGATTAAAGCAGAATACGTCGAAGAAGTTCTTGCACTGCCTGAGCTCCTTCTGATTCCCAATGCACCTTTCAGCATCGTGGGTGTCCTCGATTTACGAGGAGAGGTCTTGCCTGTGCTCGATTTGCGCCAAAGGACTGAAAGTTCATCACAACGCTATCAGCTCAGCGACAAGATTATTGTTGTTAGCCAAGACCAACTCCGCCTCGGCCTGATTGTCAGCGCTGTTTACGAAATTCGAGAACTGTCAACTCAAGATATTACTCCGGACCAGGGGGAGACTCCAGCTTGGCTGAATCCGGATGTCAGTCATCTCATTTCAGGCACGATGTCAGGAGAAGAGACGATATTGATGTTGAGTGACCCGAACCACTGGTTCGATAGTCATGAAATTCAGCAGTTTGTATCCGTAACCAGTTTTTTGGTTACCGAAATTCACTCTCAATCGTCAGCCCAGCCTGAATCTGAAGAACCAGCCCCTAATAATTTATCCGCAACTGTTGAGACAGCCTTTTGTCCTACAGCTACACCAGAAGTCCAGCAAGCTTTTCGCCAGCGAGCAGAAGAACTCAGGCGATCGCTCGATGATGAAAAACAGTTTGAAGAGGAGACTCAATCATTGGTCGTAATCGCCCTCAATGATCGCCTCTTCGGCATTGACTTTCAAATGGTCCGAGAATTTATCACCATTCGCCAAGCCACCCCCATTCCCTGCTGCCCTGACCACATCATTGGTAACATCAACTTACATGGCGAAATCCTGACCGTTTTAGACATCGGTCAGTTTTTGAATTTGACGCCAAAAACGATTTCTAAAGATCCCAAGGCAGTGGTTTGCGAATTTCAAGAGACTGCTGTTGGCGTAGTGGTAGATAGCATTCTCGATGCGATGTTTTCAGTCAAACCTGACGACATTCAACCGATTTCCGAAACAGCACTCGATACCGCATCTGAGCATCTTCAAGGCGTTGCTTCTTATCACGATCAGCCACTCTATGTCTTAAATTTGCCTACGCTTTTATTAGGTGATGAGTTGGTCGTGAATGCTAACCTGTAGCTTTTTTCAGGTTGGGATGTTGTTGCATAATGCATCCATTCACTGCGTCTCCTGAATATGCTCATGTCTCCACCTGAGGTTTTACAGGCTCTTTTTGAAACAGCCGTGAAGGCTGCTCAACCCCATCACCGCATCCCTGATTTTCTACCCGCTCCTCCCAGGGGCAAAACAGTCGTCGTTGGTGCAGGAAAGTCCGCAGCGGCAATGGCGCAGGCGGTCGAACAAGCGTGGGAGAGGCCGCTAGAAGGCGTCGTTGTGACGCGATATGGACATGGTGCAACCACCAAAATCATCGAGGTGTTAGAAGCAGCCCACCCGGTTCCAGATGCCAATGGCATGGCAGCAGCAGACCGCATGCTTCAGACCGTCACGCCCTTGGGAGCGGACGACCTCGTGATTTGCTTAATTTCAGGCGGTGGATCGGCTCTGTTAACCCTGCCACCCCTAGGTATTGCTCTGAATGTTCTGGCCGATCTCAATCGGCAACTTTTGCGTTCTGGAGCCGATATTGGAGAGATGAACGCCGTTCGGAAAAACCTCTCTCGCTCCAGTGGGGGACGGCTGGCAGCAGCGGCATATCCGGCTCAGGTCGTGACGCTGCTGATTTCTGATGTGCCGGGGGATGATTTGCGGGCGATCGCCTCTGGTCCGACCGTTGGCGACACGGTCAAGCCCCAAGACGCCCTACAGATCATTCAAAAATATCGTTTGCAGGTGCCCCCAGAGGTGACCGCTCATCTCGCCAACAGCACCAATCCTGTCGTTCATCCAGACGATCCTCGCCTCAGCACAACCCGCAACCACCTCATCGCCGCCCCTCAACAGTCGCTGGAGGCAGCAGCCCAAACCGCCATTGAGTTGGGCTATATGCCCCTTATTCTAGGTAGCGCTTTAGAGGGCGAATCTCGTCAGGTTGGGATTGTTCACGCGGGCATTGCCCAACAAGTGGTTCAATACGGGCAACCCATTGCACCGCCCTGTGTCCTGCTTTCCGGAGGAGAAACGACCGTCACCGTCACCGACAAAGCGGGTAAGGGAGGCCGTAACAGTGAGTTTTTGCTGTCTCTAGCGGTGGCGTTGAAGGGGCAGGAACGAGTGTGGGCGATCGCCTGTGACACTGACGGCATTGACGGCAGTGAAGACAACGCCGGAGCCATACTCACCCCTGACACCCTCCAGCAGGGACGTCAGCAGGGACTCAAAGCCAGTGACTTTCTAATAGCCCACGATAGCTACGCCTATTTTCAAGCTGTGGGAGCCCTTGTTGAAACAGGTCCCACCCTTACCAACGTCAATGATTTCCGTGCCATCCTGATTGATGCCTAATATGGCCCCCCATCAGCCTTTGACTGAAGACTATGACGTCCCTTGGTTGGGTTTGATCATAGGTAACACCCGGCTGCACTGGGCAGTTTTTGACCAGCTGAAGCCAACAGTTAGACCACGGAAGACAAACGGCGGCAGTCAGACAGATACGGATAACACCAATTCCTTACCCGAGGAGGACTCCAACATTGGCGACTATGGTGAGGAATGGGATGGCGGTGCTCATGGACAAGCTATCCGGTGTGCTTGGCATACGCCTCATCTCTCGCTAGACGAAGCAGAGACGCTGATGCAGCGTGGGTTTTTGCCCAGTGCTTGGCAACATCTAGCGGTTAACGGTCAACAGCCTGTCTCGTCGTTACCAGGGTTGGAGAAACGTGAGTTGTCACAGGGTCAGATCCCTGCGCTGTACTGTGCCTCCGTAGTGCCGGAACAAACTAAGCTGTGGGACACCTATCAGGGATTCCGTGAAGTTCGTTTAGCAGATTTGCCCTTGGGGAATGTATATCCAACGTTGGGGATTGATCGAGCGTTAAACGTGCTGGGGGCAGGCGATCGCTATGGCTGGCCGGTGCTCGTCATCGATGCAGGCACCGCGCTGACCTTTACCGGAGGGGTCGCAAACACCTTCTCAGGAGGTGCCATTTTACCGGGATTATCCACACAACTCGCCGCGCTGGTCCAACATACCGCCACTCTGCCCCAGGCAAATGTTTCTGCATTACTGCCGCCGCGCTGGTCGGTGAATACCCCCGACGCCATTCGCAGCGGCATTATCTATGGCATTTTGGCCACCATTCGAGACTTCCTCCAGCAGTGGCGCCAGCAACATCCCAACAGTGCCGCAGTCCTCACTGGCGGCGACGGAGAGACCATTTTCGAGTGGCTGAGCCAGGAAGACACTATCCTCAACGTCTATCAGGACGCTAACCTCACGTTTTGGGGCCTCAACTGCGTCCGACACCATGGCCGCAGTTGATCGCCCTACACGGTTTCCCGTCCCGCAGATATGGCTCTAACTCGGTCCGCGAGAACAAGTCAGCGAGCCATTTTCCACTACAGTCCGCTCATCTTGGAGCTATAGATTTCTGGGTTGTTGCCGTCCGTTGCATCGGCTTGATAGGACTCTGAATACATGCTTTGCAGGCGATCGACCCGGTTATCAGGATCAGGGTGAGTGCTGAAGAATTCAGGGGAAACGCCGCCATCCGATAGCTTCTCCATGAAGGAGATTAATCCGCGCTGATCGTAGCCTGCCCGTCCCATGTTCTCAAAACCCAGTTCATCAGCCTCATACTCGGCGCTGCGGCTATTGGGGAGAAAGAGCGCGAGCTGAACACCAATATTGACCAAATCGTCCTCTGAGACGCCGAGCGCACCAACAATCCCGTTCGCCAAGGCAATCTCACGCATCCGGTTCACAGAGTGACGACCCACAATGTGACCAATCTCGTGGGCCATGACCCCGGCTAGCTCAGCCTCCGTGTCCGCTGCACGCAGCAGCCCTGTGTGGACATAGACAAATCCGCCAGAGGTTGCAAAGGCGTTGATACTGTCATCGGCCACGATTTGAAACGTGTAGGGAATGTCACTGCGATCGCTTTCAGCCGCCAGTCTTTGACCGATATTGTTCACATAGTTAACAACTTCAGCATCCTGGTTATATACCCTAACGCCTCGGCGCTTCAGCGCAGCATCCGTTTGTCGGCCCAAGTCAACCTCTTGATCATCACTTAAGTTGGACAGCTGGATGTACTGAATCCCGCCAAAAATCAAATCGATAATGCTAATGTCGGCCTGCGTAGGCTGAGGTGTCGAAACGATCAGTCCGGTAGCCACCAGCGTCGCGATCGCGCCATACATCCACCGCTTACCTAGATTGCGTAATCGAGATATCCAGAAATTCATTGTTTCCTTGGCCCCTTGCTCTGCGTAATGTCCTTACAACGGATACGACTAGCTCGATTCAAGCATTGACAAAACGGTTGGCAGCGTCGGGATACACGGTTCGCCGAACCCACCTACATCTTCAAAAGCTTTGCCTGAGCTAAAGTATCTTTGGTATTTTTATGGGCTAGCCAATAGACACGTACACGTCTTGTTTGGCTTGCTGACTTAATCACTCTGACGTTAATATTTGCTGCCAAGTTGCCTTCGCAGATGCTTAAATACTAGCGATCACTGATTTGAATTGAAGGTACTGAGTAATCTGCTTCCGGTGCATCGTTCTTCCGCTGCATTGTGAGCTTTAAAGAATACGGATTGTTTCAGTACCAGCATTAGCACCTCTAGAGGAAAGATCATGGCAATTTTGGACGCAAAAGGTCGGTTGTTTGGCAAGGTCAGCCTGTTGGACATTGGAGCCGCACTGGTCATTCTCATGGTGCTGGTCGGCATTTTTATCTTCCCGGGCACAGGCGGTTCGGTAGCTCAGGTCGGTGGCGATCCCCAGCCTGTGGAAATTGATGTAATGGTGCGGGGATTAACGGTATCTGATCCTGAGGGCCTTTATCAGACGCTGAAGGAATCTGAAACCACCAACGTCATCGTCCGCAACCAGCCCTACGGTGACGTTGCCATCAAAGACGTCATCAAACTGCCCCGCAGTCAGGCAGTTCCCCAACCCGATGGAACCGTCAAATCCTTTCCAGATCCGCGCCCAGAGCTGGATTACACCATCGATATGCTGATTACCCTCGCTGACGAAGCTCTGATTACCGACAACGGCCCCGTCCTAAACAACAGCAACATCAACGTCAAAGTGGGCACTCAAATTCAAATCGAAGGCGATCTCTACAATTTCTATACCAGCACAGTCGGTGTCCGCATCCTGGACACTGAAGACGATGCCTAGCCGTTGTGTTGGAGTGAGCTATGGACGTGGAACAACCTTCTGAGACCAGAGCACGGCGATCGCTCTTCACTCGCAAATGGGTGTGGCTATTCCTCACCTCAGCCATCGTGCCGCCTCTCCTCATGAGTATTACCTGGATTTGGCCTGGTGCCCTTTCCGTCATTCAGACCGGCACCTGTCCCCCCAGCCCGCCAGACATTCCCGCCTATCCCTGTTCCCTAGGTGAGTATCTCTTCCGCAACCTCTTCAGCTTGTGGATCTTCATGGGCCATCTCATCACCTGGATGGGATGGTTCGTCGTTAACTTTATTCTCTGGGGCATTGGCCTGCTGGGAGTAGGACTATATCGGAGCTGGCAATCCCGATAAATAGAGCTGTAGCCATCTAGGCTTGTGCACTCAACAGCCTCCGGATACTTAGCGCATAGCCAGATGGCTAGCCGTCCTGCCCTAACGGAACTGGCAACGGCTATATCACGAAAGGCCACGTAGGATACATAACGCCCAGGCGAGGCTGCGCCAACGTCCAGCAATACATCTAGTCCCCAAAGCACGACCCAACACAGCGATACATCTCAAAAGTTTTGCAGACCGTATCGTTGTGTTCATCCATTTACCCTCTCGTATTAGCCTATAGGTTGGCCTTTACTCCGTTTCGCGCTATGAACACACTGCTGACCGCCCTTGATTGGAACCACCTTGCCGACCAAGCACTCGCTGGAGAAGTCGTCAGCCGTGAAGCAGCCCACCAAGTCCTAGCAGCCCCCGATACAGAACTCTTGGCACAGCTCGCCGCCGCCTATCGCGTGCGGCATCACTATTGGAGCAACCGCGTTCGACTCCACTTTTTGCTTAACGCCCAAAGCGGTCTGTGTCCCGAAGATTGCCACTACTGCTCACAATCCAAGATTTCCACCGCCGAGATTGAGAAGTATCCCCTCATGGCTGAGGACAAGGTATTGGCAGCAGCCGAACGCGCCCACACCCTCAAGGCTGGCACTTTTTGCATGGTAATTTCAGGACGATCGCCTGCGGAACCCACCTTCAAGCGCGTCCTCGATCTCGTCCGCTCCGTCAAAACGCAATACCCCATGAAGATTTGTGCCTGTCTTGGACTACTCGACGAAGATCAGGCCCATCGTCTCGCCGAAGCCGGCGTTGATCGCGTCAACCACAACCTCAACACCGCAGAGAGCCATCACGACAACATCTGCACCACCCACACTTTTGAAGATCGCGTCAACACCGTGCAGGCCGTTAAATCAGCAGGGTTGACGACCTGCTCCGGCGGCATTTTGGGCATGGGCGAAACATTAAATGATGTGATTGACCTTGCGCTTTCGCTGCGTCAGCTCAACGTCACCAGCGTGCCGCTCAATTTTCTCATTCCCATTCCCGGCACTCCGTTTGAGAACCGTCATTCGCTGACCCCTCGACAGTGTTTACGCATTCTCTGCCTCTTCCGCTTCCTATTACCCAGCCAGGAGATTCGCATTGCAGGCGGTCGAGAAGTGCAGCTGCGATCGCTTCAACCCCTGGGACTCTATGCGGCGAATTCCATTTTTATCGGCGACTATTTGACCACCCCCGGACAGGCCACCAAAGCCGACTTTGACATGATTCGCGATGCAGGTTTTGTGCTGGAAACACCCGATGGGGATGCTTTGTCATAGAGATGAGGTCATCGTGCCCTTCGCCCCCGCCTACGGCAAGCGATCCAGAATTGACAACTCATAGTCTGGTTTGTCTTTAGCACGATAGGCTCCCACCCAAACGCGGTAGCTGCCCGCCAGCCATTCTCCAGCGATCGCCGGATTGTGGCTACCGCTGTCATCGTTGCACCACACACCGCCTGGCCCCTCCACAATCAGGGTCGTATCCAGAGCAGACTCTACCCGTATCTCAAGATTCGAGAACGCGGTTTGCAGGGTCACTTCTTCATTCGGGTTGACCGAGATGTAGCCCAAGCAGGGACCAGTCAAGCTTTGACGAGTGTTGACCACCGTTTCGGCAACGCGATCGCCACCACCGACGCCCTTTAGCACGGTTGGATTCGGCGTAAACCCATTAGCCAGCGTCACAAAATCAACCTGAGCTTCAGCGGGCAGCCGTTGCAGCCCCTCCAGCAGGACTCCAGCCGACCCAAACATCAATCCAGCCGCAACCAGAAATGCAACAGACCTCGTAGAACTCATAGGAACACCACGTGTTATTGATCAGTTGTGTCATCCTTTAGCCAACTCTAGCGCCTGAGTAATGCGCGGTATATCAAACTGCCGCCGGTGCAGAATGAGCCAGGACTCCATTAGGTCAGGCCCCTGCATATCGCCCATTAGCGCAGCTCGCATAGATTTCATCATCAGTCCCTTTTTAATGCCCTGAGCCTTGACGATCTCATTCACTAAAGATTTGCCGGATGCTGGAGAATCCAAAACAGTGTCTGCCTGTAGCTTCTCTAAAGTGGCTTGTAGCAGGTCAGCAACGCCTGATTGATGCAGCTGCTGGGTAGCGGCCTCAGAATACTCCATGAGTTCGCTGAAGAAAAAATGTCCCTGTTCCACAGCATCGGGCAACCGCGTCAGGCTAGGGCCAAGCAGACCCGCGAGAGCCGTCAGCCAGTCCTGATCAGCATCCGGATTGAAGGCATAGCTAGCCTCTTGCCAATAGGGAATCAGCATCTCCACTAATTCAGCAGCAGGAATGTCGTGCAGGTATTGGCTGTTGAGCCAGTCCAGCTTGTCCCAGTCGAATTTGGCTCCAGCCTTGTTGACACGATCAAAACTGAACGTCTTAGCGGCATCTTCCAGCGTGAAGACTTCTTCGCTGTCAGGAGCAGACCAGCCCAACAACGTCATGTAGTTGACTAAGGCCTCAGCAGTAAAGCCCATTTTTTGAAAATCTGAGATGGAGGTAACGCCGTCTCGCTTAGAGAGCTTTTGTCCCGATTGATTGAGGATTAGCGGCGTATGGGCAAATTCAGGAACGGTGCCGCCAAGTGCTTCGTACAGCAAGATTTGCTTAGCCGTATTGGCAATGTGGTCCTCACCTCGAATGACGTGAGTGATACCCATGTCCATATCGTCTACCACAACCGCCAGGTTGTACAGCGGTTGTCCAATCTCGGCAACGGAAGACGCTCTAGCAACCACCATATCGCCACCCAGGTCACTGCCCTGCCAGGTCATGTTGCCCCGCACAAGGTCTTTCCACTGAATGACGCGATCATCGTCAATTTTAAACCGAATCACCGCCTGCCGACCTTCGGCTTCGTAGGCTTTTTGCTGTTCCTCCGTCAGGTCGCGGTGGCGGTTGTCATAGCGGGGAGCCTGATTCTTTGCCTTTTGCGCTGTCCGCATGGCGTCCAATTCTTCAGGCGTATCATAAGCACGATACGCCAATCCTTGATCTAGTAGGGTTTGAATGGCCTGACGATACAGATCTAACCGCTGCGACTGAAAGAAGGGACCTTCGTCCCAAGTCAGGCCCAACCATTGAAGACCAGTCGTGATGTTATCGGTGAATTCGGATCGCGATCGCTCTGTGTCGGTATCTTCGACCCGCAGAATAAACTGCCCGCCGTGACGACGAGCAAATAGCCAGTTAAAAACAGCCGTCCGGGCAGTGCCGATGTGTAGATTTCCCGTGGGACTTGGCGCGATACGAACGCGAACAGACATGACGTTATGGTGAAAAGGGGTCAGTCTTCATTCTAGGAGGGGATGTCGGTTCTTAGGCTTGAGTTTCGCTTATCTCACCCCAGAATGACAGGAGGAAGGATAGTGACACTATGGTGACTTTCCGAAGGATAGACATGAGACAACGATTTTCATTGTTAGGGATCGTAGGGGCGATCGCGGCTTTCAACACGATTCTGATATCACCTGCTCGTGCTCAAATCAGGCAGATTACCCGCATCAACGTCATACCCAGTGACCACAACCTCGTCATTCATCTAGAGGCGACCAATGCAGACCAGGCGACAATCCTGCAAACCTATGTTGGGAACAAAGCGACTTTGGATTTGCTTGTTACACAGTTAAGCGAAGGGCTTGATGCCTTTCAATCTGACCCCATCCACGGCATCAGACTGATTTCCATTGAGCCACTTGACACGAACAGCGTACGCATTCGGATTGTCGGTAGTGCTGGTGAGCCAACCGTAGAGATCAGCCAAGAGGAGACTAGGATTGTCCTGACGGTCACACCGGAAAGATCAGTCAGCTGTCGATATTGTCCACGTCCCGATTATCCCGAGTCAGCTCTAGACAATCGCATCGAAGGAACTGTTCTTCTAAGGGTCGAGTTTGATGCCGAGGGTTACGTGACGGGGGCCTCTATCAATCAATCCAGCGGCAATGCCATGCTTGATCAAGCAGCATTAGAGGCCGTCTCAAGCTATGAATTTGATCTACATCAGAACTTCAACGACCAAGGCGGTAGCGTCCTACTCGATATTGTGTTTGTGATTCAATGAAGATCAATCCCAGGGCCGTTTTGACCACTGCACAAGAGATTTAGATCGTTGTTCAGCATTTTGCACTAGGCAGCGGGTAATGCTCTTAAAATCAAACAAACTGGAGAAAGTCATAAAGGCTTTTGGAGGTGGTTACTACTATGACAATGCTTGAAACTGCCATTGCTAAATTACAGCAACTGCCTAATTTTCAGCTTCAAAAAGTCAGCAATTTTATTGACCTTTTGATGTATCGACAGCAACACAGCACCATCGGTGATGAGAATGAAGGTGAACGTGCTAAAGCGTGGGCAAACTGGTTTGAATCTGTTGACCATCTAGAAGTGACTTCAATAAACTCAGTTGGCAACTATCAACAGCATCTGTTGTCTAAGTATCGACAGCAGGGGTTAGAGCTTTGATTCTTTGTGATGCAGGAGTCCTACTGTGTCTAGTTGATCGCACTCAGCCTAAACACGAAGCTTACCGAAATACCTTGATGCAGCTTGCTTCACCTCTTCTCACAACTTGGTCCTTTTGACGGAAGCGATGTATCTGGCTCTTCATCGAGGCGGGTGGAAGATGCAAAAACAGCTAGGAAAACTGCTTTTGGACGAGCTGTTGACAGTTTACGAAATCCAAGAGAGGGATTACGTCCGTTTATTGGAATTGATGGAGAAATATCAAGATCGCCCAATGGACTTGGCTGATGCATCATTGGTTCTTGTGGCTGAGAATACAGGTTCTCGACGAATCCTTACTCTCGATTCAGACTTCCTGTTCTACCGCATCAGAAATCAGGAGACTTTTGATATTGTTCAAGTCTAGTCATGAAGATGCTTTAGGTATCTTGTTCTAACAGAACTGGCAATGGCTATACCCGGAATGCTGTGCTCTGACAAGTCGTTGGGCAGCGATCGCACCCTTGACCCCAAGCTGTTAGCGAAAATACTCGTCCATCAGTCCGAACGATTTTGTAAGGGGTGATCGGCTGCTACTTCATGTTTTTTCTACACACAAAGAATTCGCCCTACCAGCCCTGGGGGATTTAGGGGGCGAATTACGCTATTTGCTGAACCGAGAGAAGAACAACGTATTGACTATCTCGACACGCACAGGGATAACTCACTCACAATTTCAAAATTAGCAGGCTACTTAATAACTCGCGCTATACAATGCCGAATATGAACCCTGGGGACTGTCGGCATTTCTATTTTGTTTGGAGCACACAATTGCGTATAGTGGCGATTGAACCGCATCCACACCTTCGGCCCTATGTGCTGAGTTATAGGCTGGTTGAAGACAAGCTAGGAGAATTTGCAGGCCTACCCGTTTGGACCTGCCCTGAACCCATTGGTATATTAAGCGCAAACTTCGGGAAGCGATCGCACCACGAGTCGGGCGGCATTCACCCTAAGGTTGGTTTGCTAGGGGTGCAAACGCACACTCGTCAATGGCTACCCCAATCAGAGACGTTGTTCGTCATGGCCATACTGACCGTCCCCGGCATGATGATTTTGTTTCCAGAGATTGGTCAAGATTCTGCTGATAACCTACTGGATGTTGCCGGTTTGTGGGGTGAGCGAAAGACAGAGGCATTTTGGCGCTGCCTTCCCCACCTAGGGCGACTCGACGCGATGAAAAGCGCTATGGATGAATGGCTCCTAACCCTGCTCAGCGCAGCACCGACTGATGTGAGAAAGCGCCGGTTGCAGCTACACGAGGTATTGACGTCCAACCAGCGCATCGACACAGCATGTGAGCAACTCGGAATAACGCCAAGAACCCTACAGCGTGAATTTCAACGCCATCTTGGTGTAAGCCCAAAACAGGTGATGAATTTGCATCGATTGCAACGAAGTATCAGAGCTAATGTCGAGACTACATCCCAGCTCCCCCCGTCAGAATTTGCCGATCAAGCTCACGAAATCCGCGCATGGCGTCAATATTTGAACCGAACGCCTAGCCGATATTGCACTGAGAACAGATCGGTGCTGGCTCAAGCCTTTGCCGCTTCAGCCAAACGAGTCAGCCTGGATCCGACCCTCTTCTACCTGTAGATGTCGCAAACGTTCAATACAGTCAACGCTGAAAGCTCTACGCTCGTAGCGTTACTTTTGGAAACTGACAGTGAACTCAATATCCATAACTGCGGCGACATACAAATTAGAAGGGATGGAATTCGATCTCTATATCGCACAACCCGAAAGAGTGACGCAGGCACTTCCAGCCATTTTCGTCGCTCACGCCTGGGACGGTTTGAATGCCCCCATCGAGAAGATCGCTCGGCAGGTAGCGCAATTAGGCTATGTTGCCGTTGCCGTTGATGTCTACGGCCAGGGAATGCGAGGCAATCCCATGGGTGACAATTCACGCCTCATGAATCCTCTCCTGGAGGATCGAGGTATTTTGCGTAATCGCTTGCGGGCGGGCTATGCAGCCATTGGAGAAATAGAAACAGTAGATGCAACTCGAATGGGTGCGATCGGGTACTGTTTTGGTGGTTCGTGTGTGCTCGATTTGGCAAGGTCAGTGCCAAAACACCTGAAGGGTGTTGTTAGTTTTCATGGCGGTCTCACTGGCGGCGAACTGAAGGATACAAAGCCAATAGAGGCCAGTATTCTCATCGAACATGGCTGGGATGATCCTTTAGTTCCGCCAGATGATTACTTAGCATTTGCCCGTGAGATGGATGAGCGTCAGGCTGATTGGCAGGCACACATTCATGGTGGCGCAGTCCACGCCTTTACCTTTGAAGGCGCAAATATGCCAGAAAAGGGCCTTCAGTATCACGAAGCAGCAGCTCGACGAGCATGGCAATCCATGCGTAATTTTTTTGCTGACGTTTTCTAGTTGAAAGACTGCTGCATTCCTGCCTTGGGCTACAGTTGGGCAGCGCGTAAACCTGAACCCAAGCTGTTAGCGAAAATACTCGTCCATCAGTCCGAACGATTTTGCAAGGGGTGATCGGCGGCTACTTCTAGCCTTTGAGTACACGCTTAAATAGCACCCGCAACTCACAATCACCACCTCCTATAATTTGCCTGTCTTGACTCAATCTGATAAGTCGCCAGACCCGAAAAACTGGCCGCAAATTTTGTAAAGGTTCTGGGTTTAGGATATTGCGCTTCTGTGGAGACTTTGGCCAATGACTGAAAAATTGGTGGCGGTAGCGATCGCAAACGATGGCAATATTGCTCCTCATGCAGGCAGAGCACTGCAATGGAGGGTTTATGTGGTTGCTGATGAAATCAATGCAAGCTTAACGTGGACACTGAATTTAACGGATATCGGTTGCCTCCACGAATGGCATGTCCGAGGAGACGGTGAACGCCACCCCCTACATTTTGTGGATGTGGCCATCGCGGCTTCTGCAGGTGAAGGGGTTCGGCGAAGGCTACAACAGCGCAATACAGAACTGCTAACAACCATTGAGGCAAATCCAGATCAGGCTGTTGAAGCCTATTGGAAAGGAGATTTAGCCGCAGGTTTGCCGCATGAAAACCAGCCCTGCCTCCATACCTAAACGAGAAACAGTCTGGAAGATTAGGAATAAATGAATTTCAAGTTCTCAGTTTTGAGTTTTGAATGATTGAGTTATCAGCGAATCCAAAGCTCAAAGTTGATACTTAAATAAGTTCCCGCTCCTTAGGCAAGTCCGGACATCTGAGAAATCAATACTGATGGGTATGATGACTGGCCGTAAGCTAACGATGCTTTTGAGGGCAATTGCCTGAGGTAAACATGTGATGCAGGGACAAGATTGGATGGCGAGCGACGATGGACAGGTTCGAGCCTGTACCCCTCCTCGTGACTGGACTCTACTGGAAACGCCTTACCACTTTCATCGTTTTCTGACACAGGTAGAGGATGTTCTCAAAGAAACAGCCCATGAGGATGACTGCCTGTCCGCCATTCGACATCTGGTCCGCAAATTGGCCCTGAACTCTTATTGGTTACAGATGCAGCACCCTGAACTCAGCACCTTAGACGATATTGCCGTTCAAACGCTTTATGACGAAATTGGGTATCCCTTGACGGTGCAAACCAATACCTATCCCCCTGGAGTTGCCTCCCCTGTTCATAATCATGGCACTTGGGGAGTGGTCACTCTGCTGAAGGGACAGGAGAAAAATACCTTCTGGCAACACACACCCACGCCAGAATTCAAAGATAAAGTGATGCCTGTGGAGGAAAAAGTTTTGCGCCCTGGGGATGTTATTAGCTTTTCCCCTGGTGCAATTCATTGCGTCAAGGCCGTTGGGGATACGCCTTTGGTCACGTTTAATATCTACGGTGAAACCCATAGCAAGGCTCGCTTTGAGTTTGATATCAAAACCCATCAAGCCAAAAACTTTTAGCGCATGAGTACGCCGCAACGGAGATCGCCCCCACAGGACATTGATGATTATTCAGGGCTTCTCTGAATGCTGAAAGTCCAATGAGGTGGGCGATCGCGATCGCGCAGACCCCAAAACCAGCTCACACCGTCGCAGCGAAAGCGCATTGTCCACTCAGATGACGATTTATTCGATTTAATAGAGGCATCCATTTCCTGTCTGCTCCAATATGGCAACGTCTAAAGCTCGCACCCTCGAAGACGCTTATCGCGTCTGCGACGTTAAACCCCTAGAAGCGTCCCAGCTCGACTATTATGTGCCGTTCAAAGCGCGGCAGGACGCTGTTTTGAGCATACACTCGCTGTTACGGCTTCAACGGCCAGGGGACTTTGACAGTTTTCTGTTCACGGGACATGTCGGGTGTGGCAAAACCTCAGAATTGAACCGCATTGCTGACCATTGGCAAGACCAATATCTCGTGGTTCCGCTACAGGTAGACGAGGAAATTGACGCTAGCGATCTGGAATACACCGATTTATATCTTGTGATTATCAAGCAGGTCGAGTTTGCCCTCAGGCAGGCAGGCATACGGTTTGACAATGACTTACTGGCTAGCTTTGAGGACTGGTTCAAAGACATTACCCAAGAAACTGAACAAACCGTCGAGCGCTCAGTCAACGTGAATGCTGAAGCCTCGCTCGGGCCAGAAGCGCCCTTTCTGGCAAAATTTTTGGTCAAGTTGATGGCGCAAATTAAGGCGGGCACGAAAGACAAAGTCACCATTCGTCAAACGCTAGCCCGAGAAGTGTCTCGGCTGAGAACGGATATTAATCTGCTGCTCGAAGATGGTGCCCAGAAGCTGTGTAAACAGTTTCCGGAGAAGAAGGGATTTTTGCTGATTTTGGACGGCTTGGATAAATGCCCGCCCGATGTAGCCACTCGCTTATTTATTGACTACGCCGCTCAGATCAAAGAACTGTGCTGCACCATTATCTATACGGTTCCCATTGCCATCTTGTACTCGCGGCGTAAGTTGGGCAGCATTTTCGAAAATCCTCACATTATGCCGATGATCACCGTTTATCAGTTCAACCGAGAGGCGACTGAACTAGCCTACGACGAAGATGGCCTGAACCAAATGGCGAATTTAATCGAAAACCGGGTTGAGATTGATGCGGTGTTCGCAGAGCGAGACCTGCTGCTGACGCTGGCCCAGATGAGTGGCGGTCACCTGCGCCAGATGATGCGTATCACTCGACAGGCTCTGTTGACCGCCATTGGTCGAGGGCATACTCGCCTGGAAGCCGCTGATGTCACCCATGCGATCAATCAAGAACGCAGCAGCTTCGAGCGGACAGTTTCTGCGTATCCTAACCCCTACCAAGAGTTGGCCCATGTTGCCGTCAAAAAAGAACTCTCAGATAAAGATATTGGGCGTGATCTGCTCTTTAGCACCGCTATCTTAGAATACGAGGGGAGTGGTAGTCGATGGCTCTATCCCAATCCCGTCATTCTGGACAGTGAACCCTTCCAACGCGCCCTCACCGAATATGCCTCATCCTCCGACACCTCCGAGCCAGTCTAACGAGAACTCGGTCGAGTTTTTGGGGTTGAATCTGGATGCTTTCCGAGAACTGGTTACCTTTGCCAGAGTCGCTGAGGGATTTACGCTGGCGATCGCAGAGCTAAACTTTGAGGCTGATGGAGACTTGATTATCCAGGCTCTTGAGACGCATAAGATGGCTCAAAGCATCCAGTTTATGGAGATGGATTTTAGCGAGGCAGCATCTTTCTCATTGCTCAACGAGGTGAACGCCAGATTGGCAGACACTCCGATGCAGCCAGAGCGCAAGCGGGTATTGCTGATCCGGGGACTGTCGACTGCGATCGGGGTGAAGGGCAACTATTCACAATTTTTGGCAGACCTCAATTACAGTCGAGATTTGCTGGCCGCCCAAGTGCCCCATCCGATAGTTTTGTTTTTGCCCGATTATGGGGTCACCCGCCTCGCTCACTATGCTAAAGATTTCTGGACCTGGAAATCGGGGCTCTTTCGATTTCGCACTACGCGCCAGCGGATAGAAACCAGCCAAACTCAGATGGGACAGGCAAGTCGTGACCTGCCGACTGACAGCTTACCGGCCAAACAGGCCCGCATTGAACAGCTAGAACAACTGCTAAGTGAATCTATTCAGACTGGGAACCCACCCACCCACCCACAACCCCTTTGCATCGCCCTAGCGCTAGAGCTGGGAGACGCTTACCGCAGTCTCTCTGAGCTAGACCAGGCCCGGCGACACTACCACAGCGCCTGGGAGTGGGCTAAGACCGACGCCGATTTAGAGCATCAGGCCAATGCGCTTTTTGGTTTGGGGCAGGTTCATCGTCTACGAGACAATCACAGTAAGGCCTCCGTTCGATTTGACCAAGCCCTACACCTCTACCAAGCCGCCGGGGATCGACTCGGCGAAGCCAACACGCTCATAGCCAAAGGCGATGTCCTCCAATTCCTTGACCGTCGCTCTGAGGCCCTCCAGCACTATGACCAAGCCCTCGAACTCTACCAAGCCACCGGAGCTCGACTCGGCGAAGCCAACACGCTAAAAGCCAAAGGCGATGTCCTCCAATTCCTTGACCGTCGCTCTGAGGCCCTCCAGCACTATGACCAAGCCCTCGAACTCTACCAAGCCACCGGGGCTCGACTCGGCGAAGCCAACGTCATTCAAGAACTGGGCAAAATGCAGGACAATCTAGAAGAATCGTTACGGCTTTTGCAACAAGCCCAGTCGCTTTATGAGGCTATTGGCGATCGCTACAGTCAGTGCCGTAATTTGCTGAAATTTGTCTCTCCAGCTCACCTTCGACTGGGTCAGCAGCAGGATGCTTTAAAGGCTTTGCAATGCGCTGCCGAACTGGCTCGGGACACTGAGTTTGAATTTTTCTATGAGGCTGCCTTGCAAGAGATTAGGGAGCTTGAGAGCCATAAGGAAACAGCATCAATGCTTGTGTCCAAATTCATTACCTGGATACTGCTTGGTGTTGCGATCGCCCTTCTTTTTGGGTGGCTGATACGATGAGCTTCCCACGATCGCTTACCACAGCGATAGACTCAGATCTATAGAACAATGGGTAGGTGACAATTATGGCTCATCTCAAAGCGCGGCGGCCTCAGAACGTGGACGGCGACATTTATGTCGACAGTTCCTGTATTGACTGCGATACCTGTCGCTGGATGGTGCCCGACGTATTTTCCCGTGAAGACGGACAGTCTATTGTGTGGCAGCAGCCGGAGACGGAGGCGGAGCGGTTGGCAGCATTGCAGGCGGTGCTGTCCTGCCCAACGGCTTCCATTGGCACCGTTGAACCGCCTCGCGATATGAAGGTGGCGCAGGCCAGTTTCCCCATTCCCATCACAGACAAGGTCTATCACTGCGGCTACCATTCCGAAAAGTCCTTCGGCGCGGCAAGCTACTTCATCCAGCGGCCTGAGGGCAACATTTTGATCGATTCTCCTCGATTTGCGGCTCCTTTGGTGAAGCAGCTAGACGCGCTAGGCGGCGTTCGCTACCTGTATTTGACTCACCGAGACGATGTTGCCGACCATCAGCAGTTTCACGATCGCTTCGGCTGCGATCGCCTCCTCCACGAAGACGACATTACAGCTAGCACCGCCGCTATTGAAATTCCGCTCCGGGGCACTGACCCGATTCAGTTGGCTCCAGACGTAAAAATCATTCCGGTGCCGGGACATACGAAGGGACACACCGTGCTGCTCTATCGTGATCGTGTTCTCTTCACAGGAGATCACCTTGCCTGGTCAGAGCGACTGCACCAACTCTACGCCTTTCGCAACCACTGCTGGTATTCTTGGCCGCAGCTCGTTCAGTCCATGAAGAAACTGGCGGAATATGATTTTGAATGGGTGCTGCCGGGTCACGGTCGTCGCCACCATGCGGATCAGGAGAGGATGCGGGAACAGATGCGGAAGTGTTTGGATTGGATGAAGGCGTAAATCGGTCCAGGAGTAGACACTAAGTCCGTGCGGCAACAAACAGGTCACGGTCCTATCGGCTAATAGCGAGAGACCGTAGGCTCTGGGGAAATCGGGGAGGGTGATCGCGTCTGCCCCATAACTTGTTCAATTGTCTCTAGGGCCAGATCAATGTCCGCCTGATTCACCATCAGGTTAGTGACTGCGCGGAGCGTGTTTGCGGCGGTGGGTAGCACGCCAACGCCCTGCTCAGCAAGCTGTTGAGCGAAAGTTGTTGCGGGCACTGTGTTGGGGGTGTGGAAGTAAACGAGGTTGGTCTGGACGTCCGCTAGGTTGATGGAGATACCGTCAATGTGCTGGAGGCCGTGGGCGAGGCGTTGGGCGTTGGCGTGGTCGTCGGCGAGGCGATCGCGGTGGTGGTTCACGGCATAAAGCGCTCCAGCGGCAATAATACCCGCTTGTCTCATGCCGCCGCCAAACATTTTGCGAAACCGTCGCGCTCGCTGCACCAGTTCCTGAGAAGCAACGAGAGCAGAGCCCACTGGCGCACCCAGTCCTTTGGAAAAGCAGACGCTAACGGTGTCGAAGGGAGCCGCGTATTCTGCTGGCGAGAGGCCCGTAGCAACGCAGGCATTCCAGAACCGAGCACCGTCGAGATGCAGTCGCAGGTCGTTATCTCGACAAACCGCTGCAATTTCCTGAATGGTCTGAAGCGGAAAAATGCTGCCGCCGCCCCGGTTATGCGTATTCTCCAGGCAGACCAATGTTGTGCGGGGATAGTGGTCATTGAATGGCCGCAGTTCTGCTTGCAGGTCAGCTGCCGTGAAAATGCCGCGCGTTCCCTGAATAAGCCGACACATCACGCCAGATAGGGCAGCGGGTGCGCCCCCCTCATAAAAATAAATGTGGGCCTGGCTTTCTAGGATGATTTCGTCGCCGGGCTCCGTATGCACGCGCAGGGCAACCTGATTCGTCATCGTGCCCGAGGGCATGTAGACAGCGGCTTCTTTACCCAGCAGCGCGGCGACGGTTGCTTCCAGTTCATTAACAGTGGGGTCATCGCCTAACACATCGTCACCAACAGGGGCCTGGGCGATCGCCTGGCGCATCTCTGGCGTGGGTTGAGTCACCGTATCACTGCGAAGATCAATCATAGTGAGAGAAGATAATTTAGGGTCGAAACGGTTGCTCTATGAGCAATTTGGCAATCAAGACTATTGGGTCGTTAACGTGGCAGCAAAACGATTGTTTGCCTTCTCCATCGCCGACGGACGCAGCGGTCAAATCCAAACATCAGAAGTCCTGCCAGGATTGAAATTGTCCTTTGTGGAGGAAGCATTGGAGCGATCGCAAACGGAGGACGACGTTGCTCTTATACGCTGGCTGATGGAGACACTGAAACCATAGAGGTCAAAGCATAGGGAGCTGGCCAAGAGTCAGACGCTTTTACACTCTGACTCCTGAACTCCCGCCCGCCAAAAATTCTCAGGCTAACCTGACGCTCAATTACTCCTTTGAGTCGAAGGGCACTTCTTCCGCATGGCCCCAAAAAGCTTCAAGGCCATAGTATTCACGGGCATCGGGCAGAAAGATGTGAACAATAACTTCACCATAGTCCTGTAGCACCCAACTCCCTTCTATTTGACCTTCTGTCCGCAGCGGATCGCGATTGAATGCCTCAGAAGCAATATCGGTCACGTTACGAGCGATCGCCCGGACTTGAGCTGAAGAGAAACCCGTCACAATGACGAAATAGTCTGCAATGTAGGAAACGTCAGAGACTTTCAAAATCCGAATATCGCCTCCTTTACGCTCATCAGCGGCTTGAGCGATCGCAAGGGCGAGGTCCAGCGCAATATCTTCGGATGTGTGGAGGGTTGTTGGCTCAGAAGGAGACTGTAGGTGGGTGACGGAGTTTTGGTAATTTGACATGTGAAGGCGAATGTCCTCAATTCAACAGGGTTTCTGCGAAGGGAAAATTCCCTAGGGTTAGCCTAAGCAGCCGAGTCAACAGAATGCTGGCAATGGCGAGCATTCAAAAACCCGTTATGGGTCAGGATAGTGCGGGGATGGATGGGACGTCTATTTTCCAGAAGATGTTGTAAGGAAAAAACACAGGTCTCATAAACGGCTCCCTGCAAGTTGCGATAACTCTGGTCTCTTAAGCGCTGTAGCTTCAACGTGTCTCCCCGACCTGGCTCTAGCGCATCAGCCAAATACACGACGCAGCTGATAGCGTCCATGTCTGGACTACCAAGCGTGTGATTCGAGATCGCCTTTAACACCCGTTCGTCTGAGACGCCAAAGGTGTCTCTGGCAACAACGGCACCAACGGGGGCATGGAGCAGGTGCGGGCAAGCAACTTCAGCTGGATCTAGCGTCCATCCTTCCGCCTCGGCAACAGCCAAAAGCTGTTTGGGCGGAAAACACTTCGCCAGGTCATGCATGAGTCCTGCCTGCTGCACGAGAGCAACAGACAAACCATGATGCTGTGCTAGGGCGATCGCCATCTCCTCTACTCTCAAAATGTGACGCAATCGTTTTTCAGGAACCTCCTGCTTCAACCATTGCAAAACATCTTCACGCAGAGTATCGGACATCAACAACGATGTTGTCATAAGCAATTTGCGATAGGGATCACTCTAAACTCTAAATCAGCCAAAATTCTTTTCTCTATTCTACAGGGCTAAAATTTGAGTTTGCATCTACGCCGACGGGGAGAAATTACGCCTAGGCAGTCTGGCAATCGACACAGATTGTCTCCCCAAAAACGTATTTCGATGGGGCGATCGCAAAAAAGCCTTACCGAAACGATGCGTTCTTGAAACCAGCGTGTATGATGATGCTCATTCTTTTGCTTCTCAACACAGGGATTTTGCGTCTTCTGAAGTGTGCCAGGCCTCGCCCGTTACCATAAGTTGCAGACGCATAAAGCGACCCTCAGCGACTGTGTGGTCAAAGCAGACGACTGTGAAGCCTATTTGAGCAAGACCCATGACTTCTTCGATTCAAGGCATTATCATCGCGCTCCTCATTGCCTTTTTGGTGGGCATCTTGGTGTGCTACTCCTTAATGCAAGGCCGCATGAGACGACAGGCAAAAGCGCTCAAAATCAGCCAGCGCCGTCTTGAAGAAATCGAACAATCCCACGAGCTGCGGCTGCGCGAAACAACAACTCAGCTGCGCCAAGAGTATGAAGCCGAGCTAGCTGAAACCATTGAACACTATCAAGATCAGCTTTCACAAAAAGCGATCGAGATGGAGCAAGTGTATGAGACTCGGTTTCGGGTGTTGCAGCAGGGAGAGATATCACCGCCGCCGCCGCCACCTGAACCTCAACGTGTTGTTCATACGGACCCCATTGTCAAGATTTCTCCAACCCCAGTGCCGCGCCGGGGTGAAATTGAACCCTTGCCAGACGATCGCGATCGCGCCTTGACGCATCCGCAAATCTTACATTTCAAAAAGCAGTACGAGGCTCGTCTCAAAGAAGCCGTTCAGAAACTCCAGTCAGCCTATGAGAAACAGCTTGCTGCGCACGCCAAAGCTGTTCGAGAAGACATTAAAAAAGAATATGAGATCCGGCTTTCTGCCAAATCTAAAGCCTATGAGCAGCAGCTAGCCGAAGAGACCGCTAGGCTTGAGGAGGAATATCGGAATCGTCCAGCGCCTGCTTCCCTATCTGACTTGATCACTGAGGAGCCAGACATAACGACTCCGAGTTCAATCATGGGCACGGGTGACGAAACAACAATGACCATGCCTCCCGCAAAGCTGTCAGGAGCTGCATCCGAGGATACAACTGCAAACTACACCCAGGACGAAATGGAAGCTCGGATTCAAGAGGCGATCGCTGGGGTCCGTGAGGAATACGAGCAGCGGCTTTCAGATCAGCTGGACGAGCGGCAAGATCAGTTTCAACGCCAGATGCAAACGATGGAAGCAGACTATCAGCAGCGTATTCAAGATCTGTCTGCCGCCAATCCGGGTGATGAGATGAACCCAACAGCCAATGAAGACGACGATTTTGGCCCCCTCGATTTGAGCGATATTGGTGACCAACGTCGATGACTAACACTCTCCGTCACGCCCAGCCGCCTCTCGATTTTCTGCCACCTGCATTCGATGCCAAAGTGCTGTGGTTAACCAAAACTTTGTTGCCGACATGGATGCATTGGCGGAGTAGCGTGCAACAGCTCAACATCCAGGGCGCGGAAATCCTGGTCGATCTATTCCATCAGTTTCATGCGGGTAAAGCTCGTTTTTTGATTGCCTTTCGGCACCCCAGTCCTAATGATGCTTACTGTTTGATGAACCTGCTGTGGAACGAGTTGCCCAAAACAGCTCATCGGTTAGGACAGCCGTTTTCGCAAGTGCCCCACGTCCACTTTATTTACGATCGCGGCATTCCCCTTTGGGCTGGAAAATGGGTCGGTTGGTTCTATTCACACTTAGGCGGCACGTCTATTCAGCGTGGCAAAGTTGATCGTCAAGGCCTCAAATCGGCCCGCCATTTGTTTGCCAACGGTCAATTTCCCATGGCAGCTGCTCCAGAAGGGGCGAACAATGGTCATACCGGCATTATCAGTCCCTTTGAGCCAGGAATCGCCCAATTCGGCTTTTGGTGCGTGGATGATCTCCGCAAAGCTGACCGCCCTGAGCAGGTTTTCATTGTGCCGTTGGGTATCCAATATCGCTATCGAGATGCTCCGTGGCCCGCTTTAGCAACCCTGATGACAGCGCTAGAGCAGGAAGTCGGCATCACCCCGGAGACAACCACCCATCCAACCTTTCAGGATGACCCCGCCGCGATCGCCCAAGCGCTTTATCCAAGGCTAGTGAGATTGGGCTATCAGCTCTTGGAAATCATGGAGTCTTACTATTCAGATTTCTTCCAAATTGCGTTTGACCCGCCTGACGCCCAGCCCGATGCTCAACCAACCGAACTTGGCTTTCGGTTGAATCGCTTACTCAATGCAGCCTTACAAGCCGCTGAATCGTTTTTCCACATTCAACCCAAAGGGTCTGTCATTGATCGCTGCCGCAAAATTGAACAGGCTGGGTGGGACTGGATCTATCGAGAAGATCTGAGAACGAACCATCAGCTTTCCACAGTCGAACGGGGCCTTGCCGATCGCATTGCTGAAGAAGCCGAACTAAGAATGTGGCACATGCGCTTAGTCGAGAACTTTGTCGCTGTCACCGGCAACTACGTCAGCGAAAAACCAACCGTCGAACGCTTCGCTGAAACGCTTTTGCTGCTCAGAGACACCATTGTTCTCATCAAAGGCGAGAATCCTTTTCCTCGGCCTGCTTTAGGCGATCAAATTGCTTGTCTATCCGTTGGAGAAGCCCTTTCAGTGAGCGATCGCTGGCCCGCCTACAAAGCCAATCGTCGCCAAGCTATTTCAGACCTGACCGCCGATTTACAGTCATCCGTACAGGCCCTCATCGACTCAACCCCCTCTTCCCAACCCAACACTCCGTAGGGTGCATTCGCGCCAGCAATAATCCCCATCCAAACAATTCTTCTCCAAGAGTCCTCCCTTCAAGCCATGATGGACTGTAAAGAAACTTTTCAAATTGGCTTGAATTATGACAAAGCAGTTTTTCAAAGGCTACCTCACGGCATTGGTCAACCCGACCCTGATGTCCATGGCCCTAAGAGTCGCCCTAGTCGTCGGCAGTATTTTATTTACCATCAATCATGCTGCCGCTCTGGTGCAAGGCCAAATGACTCAGGGGCGCTGGATCTCGGCAGTGTTAACCTACTGTGTCCCCTATGCAGTGAGTATTCATGGGCAATACGTCTCTCAGCAGCGACGGGCTGCCACAAAAGTCACCCAGATGCCACTAACCGTGTCAGACAAAGAATTGATACAAAACGGACATCGATAACGTATTCGACCTTTGGTTCAGTCATTTTCGGGCAACATTGAAATCGGTCGTGAAGACTAGCCGAGCGCATCGCTCTGTTGACTACTAATTTCAGAGAGTTGTCCCGTGAGTTTACTGAGCAATAGGTTGAGTGAATGGGCGATCGCACCGACGATGGTCACCCTTCTGGCAAGTGTCTGTATGCCCGCTTGGGCCGACGGCATCACCCCCGCAGCAGACGGTACAGGCACTCAGGTCACTCCCAATGGCAGCGACTACGCCATCACCGGCGGCACGTCCTCGGCTGATGCGCAAAACCTCTTCCACAGCTTCGAAGCCTTCAATCTGCTCACCGGCGAAAGCGCGACCTTCATCACCGACCCCTCAGTCCTCAACATCCTCAGTCGA
>NZ_JAQMUB010000082.1 GCF_028330965.1 Oscillatoria sp. CS-180
CAAACAAATCGATGCCAGATTGCAGGTGACGGGGGCTCAATGGAATGAAGCGTCTTTGCCACAAATGCTCAAATTGAGATCCCTTTATCTCAACCATCAACTTGATTGTTTTTCATCCCCCAGTGGATGACGTGCTCCCCTTACTCAACCCGCTATTGATGCCATCAATCAAGCTCGCGAAGGATCAGGTTTCTTCGCGGTAGGGGCATCTCTAACGAGTACAGGCGATTCTCCTTATTTTGCGGTTGATTCCTCAACCGGAAACATCATTGGGTCGTCAGAATCGATCTCTTTTTCATCTGGCAGTCCTGATAGCTGCCGAGGTCTCTTAATCGTCAGTGAAACTAGCCAAGTTGCTGATACAACTTCTCCCTGTCTCAGAGGAGCAGATGCTCTACCTCAGCGTCCAATCGTTGTGCCCGAAAAGCCGATGAGTGTACCTGAACCAAGCTTCATCTTGGGAACCGTGCTTGCAATCGGAGCAGGGGTTTCTCTGAAGCGCCGCTCTTAATTTATGAAGGCATGTATGGCTTTAGCCATCTAGGTTTGTGCCTCTAGGGGCATCTGAGGCCTTAGCGCCTTAGCCAGATGGCTTGCCGTCTTGTCCATAATGGAACGGGCAACGGCTCCTTTGCCCCACGTCATCGACTTCTGACGGCGGGGAGAATGCCTGGAAAAAGACAAGTTTTTGCATAGGTTTCCTTTATGATTTCTAAGGAGGCAAGGGAGTCAAACCCGTGAGCACATTCTCAGGATTGGAAGGACATACGACAACTGGCAATGTAGGCGTTGCCGTTATCCCCGGCGTTGGGGGTAATTTGGCCATTCAAAACTTTGAGACCAGTGCAGACGTGTCTGCGCTGAGCGCTGTTTTAGCGATTAATGGGGATTTATCTAAGCGAACTGTTGATTTAGGGGCATTACCTCAGGCCAGTGGTTCGTTCAGTCTGCCATTTACTGACGACGTGGATATCAGCTTGTTTAACGTCTTGGTGGTCCGCTCAGCCGAAACGCCTATCGGAGAAGCCCGTATCGCATAGCGGATAACTTAGCTCAATCTGATGTCCGCCTTTTGAAACGTGAGCACCGGAGATATCTCCGGTGCTTTTCGATTAATTCCGCATCATCGTTGATTCAGAAAGCCGATAGGTAATGAAGCGATTGACCACGCCAAGCGTATCGGCTCTATATTCAGGCAACATAGGCCACTGTGGAACACCGAAAGAGGTGCGATAGAAACTAGCGATGCCAATATTGAGGCGTTCTGTACGATCGCGCACGATTGCCTCTAGTTGAGGCTGGAGCGTTTGAACGGCATCCGTACACCCTTGTCCCAGTAGATCATTGACGCCAGGAGGAAGGTTCGTGCAGACATTCTCAGAAAAGTATTGCTCGGCTTGTTCACTCGCATAAAGAGCGTAGGCTTCTGGGCCAGGGTTTGTAATGACTAGCCCTGCGATCGCAGCACACAGTAACGCAGCACTAAATAAGACAGAAAGTTTCATTGGTGTAATGCTCTGCTGAGGTTGCGCTTGTGGTCAGATATCTACAGGGTAAGCATTGGAGCTGACTCTAAGGCTTTGTCTATTTGCCTAAGATGGGGAGATATTGCCTGCTTCCCCCGAAACACCTCCGTTCAATCCTACTGAACTTTTAACCATCATCGGTCCAACATCCGTTTTCTAATCGTTAAGAATTCAGACAAATGCTATACTGAGGAACGCGCGAGGCGAGCGTAGCCAAGGGGTTAAGGCATCGGATTGTGGTTCCGACATTCGGGGGTTCGAATCCCCTCGTTCGCCCTTAAGACATTGAAGATAGCCAAGACTACTACGTTCATGGGCAACGCTGTGAGGAGCACTGTCTGCATAGCGAATATGTGGCTTCAGCGACCTAAGCTAGTACCGTACGCGGAATTCAAAACTAAGGCGGATAAGCTTTTCCAGTGTTTTGAATGATGAGCTGATTTCTACAGCTGTGTTGGAGGCTGCCATGATACTGCTGACTCCGCCACCGTAGTCTCCCAGTGCTGAATCCTTAGGTTCATAACTTCTGGGGAGTCAGCATTGGCTGCACCCTACTTCACTTTGACGAGCGGCGCAGTTCAGAACAAAAAGAGGACATTTGAAAGCCATCTGCCCGTTTAACCAAACTTGTCCGCATTCGCAAATTAGGATTCATGTACCAGATGCGCTCATCGGACTGAAATTCATCAGTTCGGATGGTAAACGTCAGCACCTCGTCCTTCAGCTGATAATGGCCGGGGACGATCGCTTCCTGTCCGGTTTGGCTCAAAAACTTACCTGACGCCTCATCTTCCGACTTAAAACCAATTAGCAGTGTTGGACCTTGCGCCACAGGTGCACTAGTTCGATAGGTGCTTTGCTGACTTTCTTGCTGAATTAACAAGGCTACAACGGCTTCGTCTGGATTGGCTGAAGCCTGTTGACAAAGGTCAACGACGCGGGACTCGCTAAGATTCACTCGTGTAATTTGCAGCAGTGTCTGTCCTGTTTGGGAGGGCTGGTCTGGCGAAAAGTGGGTTGTTCGCTGGGAGAACCAGATTCCTTCAACTTTTTCAAAAAAATTAACGATATCCATGCCGTTGCCTTCGTGGGCTTCAAATCACCTTGTGACCTTTATTCTACGTTGATAGCGATCGCCCCGCTGATCCCAAAAACCCTAAACTCTTCGTATGACCTGAAATAGCGGTATTCGCAGAATGTTACGCTAACGACTACGCTTAAAAACTTTCATTAACGCGGATAAAGTTTCAATGACCGGATTGAACCAGCACCCTCTATTGCTACGGGCCGCTCGTGGAGAGCGAGTAGAACGCCCTCCCGTTTGGATGATGCGTCAGGCAGGACGCTACATGAAGGTGTATCGAGACCTTCGCGATAAGTATCCATCTTTCAGGGAGCGCTCGGAAAATCCGGAGCTAGCCATTGAAATCTCCCTACAGCCCTGGCGGGCATTTAGACCCGATGGTGTCATCTTGTTCTCCGATATCCTGACTCCACTGACGGGCATGGGCATCCCCTTCGACATTGTTGAGAGTAAAGGCCCCGTCATCGATCCCCCTATTCGCACTCAGGCTCAGGTTGATGCCGTCCGCCCGCTTGATCCTGATACAGCGACTCCCTTTATCCGTACTATCCTCAACACGTTGCGCTCTGAAGTTGGCAATGAAGCTGCTGTTCTAGGATTCGTCGGCTCTCCCTGGACTTTGGCAGCCTATGCCGTCGAGGGAAGAACGTCTAAAAATTACGCCAATATCAAAGGCATGGCTTTTTCAGAGCCGGCGATGCTGCATCAACTCCTCAGCAAGCTAGCAGACAATATCGCCGTTTACGCCTGCCACCAAATCGAGTGTGGTGCTCAGGTGGTTCAGCTCTTTGATTCTTGGGCTGGGCAGCTAAGCCCGATGGATTACCGCACCTTTGCACTGCCCTATCAGCAACAGGTTGTGCGTCAGGTGAAGGCCAAGTATCCCGAGACGCCTCTCGTTCTTTATATCAGTGGCAGCGCTGGCGTACTGGAACTGATGGGTGAGTCCGGCGTTGATATTGTCAGCGTTGATTGGACACTAGATATGGCCGAAGCTCGTCGTCGCTTGGGACCAGAGATGGCGGTTCAAGGCAACGTAGACCCTGCGGCCTTGTTTGGGTCTCAATCGTTCATTCGCGATCGCATTATCGACACCGTGCAAAAGGCAGGTCGGCGAGGTCATATTCTCAATTTGGGTCACGGCATCTTACCAGGGACCCCTGAGGAGAATGCTGCTTTCTTCTTCGAGACCGGCAAGAACATCGATCAGTTACTGGCTGTCCCTGCTTAGTCGGAGTTCTCTTGGGGTGATACGCTGGGATCACCCCAAGAGAACTCAAAGCTTGGAACTTGCGAAATAATTTATCTCTGACCTAAGAGGAATCAAGTGTCTGAGCTGGCTTTTTTGGGCACTTTGTTTTTCTTAGCAGTGCAGTGTCTGAATTGACGTCCTTTCCTGAAAGCAATCACCCTCAGCGAATTTTCATCACTGGGGCCAGCGGCTGTATTGGTCACTACTTGGTGGAAACCCTGTTGACCGATACGCCCCATCAGCTGTTTTTACTGGTTCGTAACCCAGACAAGCTGATGTTGACTTGGCAAGGAAATGCTCGGATCCAAATTATTCAAGACGACATTCGTAACATTGATGCCTACGCTGACCTGTTAGCAACCATCGATACGGCAGTGCTGGCAGCAACCTCATGGGGAGGTGCACCCGAAATTTACGACATCAATGTTACAGGGAACCACAAGCTCATGTCGCTGTTGGATCGCGATCGCTGCCAGCAGGTAGTGTATTTCTCAACCGCCAGCATTCTTGATCGCCACAATCTGCCGCTGAAAGAAGCCGACGAGATCGGCACTGACTACATTCGCAGCAAATATCAGTGCTATCTCAAACTGCCAGAACTCGCTATTTATCCCAAAATTACAACGGTCTTTCCAACACTCGTATTTGGTGGCGACAAAGATAAGCCCTACTCTCACATCTCCGCTGGCATCCAGGATGTCACGAAATGGATGGGCCTGATTCGGTTCTTGAAAGCAGACGGCAGCTTTCACTTTGCCCATGGTAAAGATATCGCCCTGGTTGTGAGCCATCTCATCAATCATCCTCCGGCACCTCAGGAACCGCGGCAGGTGATCATCGGCAATCCTGCACTGACCATCAATCGCACAGTGGAAGAGGTTTGTGACTATCTCGGCTTGCGGATCTTTTTCCGCATTCCCCTCTCGCTTTGGTTAGCCGACCGGATTATCGACGGGTTTAACATTCGCATGGCAGAGTGGGACCGCTTCTGCCTGAAATATCGTCACTTTGTTTACGACAATTCCATCAACCCGGAAAAGCTTGGTTTACAGTCTTATTGCCCAACAGTCGCTGACCTCATGCGAGTGAGTGGTGTATTGCCCGGTTGAGTAATACGCTCGTTCTCTTTAGAATCAGAGACAACTCATTGCGATCGCCCACTCACCCTATGGCTATCATCTCTTCAAAATCTCCCTCAGAGCCAAATCCCTCTAAAAAGCAGGTGAATCGGGGAGCGAAAACCGAGCCACCTCAGCAGCCCGTGCCTGAGTCTTTAGTTCGGGAGCAGAGCGATCGCCCTGTAGGTCCACCAGAAGACGGACTGCGCCCCCAGAAGCTAGCTGACTATATTGGTCAAAAGTCGCTCAAAGAAGTCTTAGATATTGCTATTAGGGCAGCCCAGTCCCGCGAGGAACCTTTAGATCACCTTTTGCTCTACGGCCCACCGGGCTTAGGTAAGACAACAATGGCGCTGATCCTGGCACAGGAGATGAAAGTTGACTGCAAAATTACGACTGCGCCAGCGCTCGAACGTCCCAGAGATATTGCGGGTTTACTGGTGAATCTCAAACCTGGCGATATCTTATTCATTGACGAAATTCATCGCCTTCCGCGTGTCACCGAGGAAATTCTATACCCAGCTATGGAAGATGCGCGGCTCGACATTACCATCGGCAAGGGCCAAAGCGCCCGGACTCGCAGTATTCCGCTCCATCCCTTCACCCTAGTTGGCGCAACCACCCGCGTCGGGGCCCTGACATCCCCTCTCAGAGACCGCTTTGGCTTGATTCAGCGCCTGCGGTTCTATGAAATCGATGAATTAACTCAAATCGTTTGTCGCACAGCGAAAGTTCTCAAAACCCCAATTAAGACAGAGGGCGCCGAGGAAATTGCGCGGCGATCGCGCGGCACCCCCCGAATTGCTAACCGTTTACTCAAGCGTGTTAGGGACTATGTTGAAGTGAAAGCATCTGGGACCATCAATCAGGCGATCGCCGCTGAAGCGCTAGAACTATTTAACGTTGATCCCTGTGGACTGGACTGGACTGATCGCCGCTTGCTCTCGGTCATGATTGAGAATTTCAATGGCGGCCCTGTGGGGCTGGACACGATGGCAGCAGCAACCGGAGAGGATGCTCAAACCATTGAGGAAGTGTATGAACCCTATCTCATGCAGCTGGGTTATTTGCAACGGACACCACGCGGGCGGGTGGTGACTCGGGCAGCCTGTCGTCACCTTGGCTATCAGGATACGGCTGTTCCAGAGTTTTACGGTGAACAACAGCTTTCAATTATGTAGGTTCGAGACCGCAATAAATCTCAATTGTCACTATTAACGCTATATATGGCGGCCTCTATTTTGAGAAGACGCTAAAGACTTTTCTGAAAAAAAGGGTAGACATTTGTCCGAAGTTCAGTACAATACAGCGTCATAGCGCCCAATGATGCTCCTATGCAGTGGGTGGCAGCTAGCTCTTTTTTGGGGACTTTGCTCATGACCTCGGTGGTTACTCGTCCAAATAGCAACTACGAAAGACTTCCAGAAGATGTGCGGTCTCTGCTGAGCGATCGACTTCAAAGGAGCTATTCAAACCTAGAAGTTGATCGTCGCATCCCTAGCACTGCCCCCTCGAAACCACCGACAAAAACTCCTCAGGCAACCACTCGGAAAGCTCAGCCCAAACCGCCTCAAGGAACCTCTCAACGCGATGTAGTGGTGGCTTTACAGAATGTCTCAAAAAGGTATATGAGAGGCACGCAAGCTCTCTTAGACGTCAATCTCCAACTGCACAAAGGCGATTTTCTCTTCATCACAGGGGCTTCAGGAGCGGGCAAATCGACTTTTCTAAAACTGCTTTACGGCCAGGAAAAACCGACAGCGGGTGAGGTCATCATTGAGGGCACCGCAATTAACAACCTGCGGGCAAATCAGCTCGCCAAAGTCCGCCGCCGGATTGGTGTTGTTTTTCAAGATTACAAACTCATTCCACGGCGCACCGTGGCAGAAAACGTAGCTTTTGTCTTATGGGCACAAGGCTACAGCCGCAAGGAAATTCATCGTCGCCTGTGGCCGACGCTCAAAATGGTGGGCCTGCAAGATAAGTCCGAATCCTTCCCGGATGAACTCTCTGGAGGCGAACAGCAGCGGGTCAGCATTGCCCGCGCTGTCGTCGGCACTCCGCCGCTCTTGCTTGCGGATGAACCCACGGGCAACTTGGATCCTGATAACGCTTTGCAAGTGATCAAGATTCTCAAGAAACTCAACTCTATCGGCATTACTGTCGTCGTCACCACCCACAACGAACAGTTAGTGCGCGTGTCCAACCACCCCGTCGTTCAGCTCAAAGAAGGCCGTCTCAGACGCATTAATCGATAGCTCTGGTAATAGCTCTGGTAGCTGATAGCCTTCTACTAGCACCTGCTGGGATCTCATTGAGCAGTCAGCATCAAGGCATTCCGTAAATGCTCTAAAGTCCGATTGTTTTCCTCTGGAGTGCCCACCGTAATTCGAAAGCCACCTCCGGTCTGACGAACATGAGTCCCTTGCTCATAGAGCTTTTGAAACACCTCACCGAGTCCTTGAGTCGGGCGGCAGTACACAAAGTTGGCGGCACTAGGCCAAACTTTGAAATCAGGCAAATCTTTCAGAGCTGCCAACAGGCGATCGCGCTCAGACCGAACCTCTTCAACGACCGACAAAATCGACTGAGCATGCCGCAGAGCGACAAGTGCGGCGGTCTGCGAGAAGGTCGGTAAATTGTAAGGCAAGCGTACCTTCTCCAAAACTTGAATCATTTCGGGTGCCGCGATCACATAGCCCACGCGATGAGCTGCTAGTCGAAACGCTTTTGAGAATGTCCGCGTCACGACCCAGTTAGGCCGAGCAAGCGCATCAACCACTGTCGTCTGCCCACAGAATTCAAAATAGGCTTCGTCCACCACAACCAAGATGTCTTGCGATAGCTGCCGCAGCCAATTCAGCTCAGCCGTCGTCAGTGCATTACCCGTGGGAGAATTGGGCGAGACCATGAAGATCATGCGGATGGGGACCTTAGCATTCGCGATCGCCGCTTCAGCTGCGTCCAAATCAACCTCAAACGTCTCCTCGTCTCGCCCCACAGTGACAACGTCAACCCCTAGGGTCTGAGCCAGGATTTTATACATCGAAAAGGTGGGCTCTGCGACCAGAATGGCGCCGGGTCGTCCTACACAGGTAGCAATGAGGAGCGATCGAATCAGCTCGTCTGAACCATTGCCTACCGTGATGTGCTTTGCCGTAACTGTCCGATCCCCCAAGGTTGCTGAAGATTGGGCATAGTGGGCGATCGCGTTCCTAAGCTCGTGATGATCGCCACTAGGGTATCGATTAGCTCGAATATGTGCTTGATAGTCGCCAGCCAACTTCTCCTTCAGAGGTGCGGGGAGATCATAGGAGGATTCATTCGTATCAAGATGATCCACAATCTCAGGTACAGAGGTAGTCCCCATAGGCACGTGGGAACTGTAAGCCGCAAACCTCTGTAAATCCGGGCGAATGAAGTTAGCCATAGCAGGAGCCAAGCAACAAAACACTTATTATGACCCAAACCCTCCTCCCCATCCAGCCCATTCACGGGTGTTATGCTGATGGAAATGACAAGATACTTTTGAATTCAGGAACCGACACCTGTTAAACTCTTTTTTACGTTTTGGGGGGTATGGGCCATCAGTACGCACTACCGATTTGGCAGATCTGATAACCCATGAAGAATTAACGGTGCTGTCCTTAATGAGGGTGAACTTTCTAGCTTGTGGGCTTTTTCTCAGTTAACTGTGGTTCAAACTTAGGCTTTGAGCCTATGTTGTACGGGCAGTGGACAGGTTTGCCTACTGATCTTTGAATTGCCTGCACGTAGTGGTCTCGCCACTCGGTCAGCTCAACGCCTATGGACAACTCATTTGAGATTACTATTCAAATTGTCCTCACTGTTCTTGCCGGAATCAGCGCACAGGTTATCGGGGAATATCTTAAGGTACCTAGCATTATTTTCCTGCTGCTGTTTGGCATTGGGTTAGGGTCAGATGGTGTCGGGCTGGTTCATCCCCAAGAGTTAGGTATTGGATTAGAAGTTCTCGTTTCCCTTAGCGTTGCGCTCATCCTGTTTGAAGGGGGACTGAGTTTAGAACTCAAAGAGCTAGACAGGGTTTCCAATAGCCTGCGAAATTTGGTGACCACAGGCGTATTCATAACTCTACTAGGGGGCGGCATGGCAGCTCATTGGCTGGGGGAATTCCCTTGGTCTCTAGCTTTTTTATATGCCTCCTTAGTTGTTGTAACTGGACCCACTGTCATCAACCCCTTACTGCGCCAGGTGACGGTCGATCGCAAAGTGGCAACCCTTTTGGAGGGAGAAGGCGTCCTGATTGATCCGGTAGGGGCAATCCTAGCGGTCGTTGTCTTGGACATCATCTTGAATGGCGACGCAGATCCCCTCTTGATCATCAGTGGTCTGACGGTGCGGCTGGGAACTGGCGCAATCATTGGAGGATTGGGAGGAGCGCTGCTCGGCGTTTTTCTCAAGCAATCCCAATTCTTGTCTGAGGAACTGCGGAACCTAGTCGTTCTAGCTAGCCTGTGGGGACTGTATGGCATCGCGCAGGAAATTCAAGGCGAATCGGGCCTAATGGCGGCGGTCATTGCCGGCATCGTGCTGCGGGCTTTGTCTGTTCCAGATGAGCGCTTGCTTCGTCGCTTCAAAGGTCAGCTGACGATTCTTGCCGTTTCTGTGCTCTTTATCCTGTTGGCTGCCGACCTTTCAATCGCGAGTATTTTGGCCTTAGGTCGTGGTGCTGCTCTCACAGTCGCGGTACTGATGGTAATCGTCCGTCCTTTGAATATTGGCATCTGTACGGCCTCTAGCGATTTGAACTGGCGGCAAAAGATCTTTTTGAGTTGGGTGGCTCCCAGAGGAATCGTCTCAGCTTCCGTGGCATCCCTGTTTGCCATCTTGCTAACTGAACGGGGAATTAGCGGTGGAGATGCCATCAAAGCGTTGGTCTTTCTGACCATCATTATTACCGTGCTGACTCAGGGGTTGACGGCCAGCGTGCTCGCTCGGTTGTTAGGACTGACAGGACATAAGGAACGCAGTGGAGCGGTGATTGTCGGCTGTAATCCCCTAAGCTTACTGATTGCTCGCCTATTTAAGGAAGACGGTAAATCGGTCGCGCTAATTGACACGAATGTGGATGCTCGCGAACAAGCCGAGCAGGAAAATCTGCCCGTTTTTGTCAATAGCGCTCTAGATGCGGAAGTGCTGGAGGAAGCGGGTATCAGTTCTGCCACAACGTTGCTGGCCATCACTAATAATGTGGACGTTAATGCGGTCGTCGCGCAGCAGGCTAAGGAAGAATTTCAGCTGCCTCGCATTATCTCCGTTGTTACCCAAGAAGATGCATCAGAAGAGGCAGCTTCGAAAAAGGCTGCCCTTAAGAAAGGCAATTCTGGGCAAAAATCCTCGTCTACAAAGGCCATTTTTCCCGTCATTCCGCTCAAGCTTTGGAATGGTTATCTGCGAGAAGGTGCTGTCAGGCTAGGCGAAACGTTGCTGCGTTCCGAGGGCACCCTCATGCAGCGAGCACACCTGCGAGCTCTGATGCGAAACGGTGAACTCATTCCTCTTTTGGTTAAGCGCAACGATCGCATGTGGGTTTCTCTACAAGAGGAGGATGACTGGAAAGTAGGCGATCGCATCATTTATCTACTGCACGATCCTAAACCTAAGCTGCTGAAGCGCCTCTCAGGAGGCAGTCGCCCAACCCGGCTCAACATCGAAACACTGCCTATCGTAGAGGAAGTGCCGCTGCCTTCAAAGGTCACTGAGCCACCACCGCCACCGCCGTCAGCCACTACGGAGTTGCCAGAGCCGCCTCCCGAGCCCAATAACAACGGAAACCAAGCTCAGAATGCTGCCTCGCAAAACGGTCAATCCTCTGACGATTCTCCTCAGCCCAAAACTGCTCCGTTAAAGGACACTTAGGAGAGTTCTAAGGAAGAAATTTACCGCGTCCTAAGGGGGCAGGGAATAGGAACTGGGGTGTGCTTGACTCAAATGCATGTCGTTACAAGTCTGGTTCAAAGGGAACAAAGAATCGGTGACAGGGAACAGAGTGTACTTGTTTCATGTGCTCAACGCTTAGTTTGAGTGCCTATCTCACCCCATTAGCCTCTCCGAGGGGAAAGTAACGAGTTCTGTCTCAACCGGAACTAACAATGCCGGACCACTGCACCTTCTTTTCCCGAGACCGACGATAGGAAAAGAAGCTCTTAGGTTCTTGATAGGTGCAGTGAGGAGCCACAGCTATCTGATCCGGTGCAATTCCCAAGGCTAATAACTGCAAGACATTAACGCGGCGCACGTCAAGCCGAACCCGTCCAGCCTGCTCATCTGGCAGTAGGGGCGAAGGTTCTATGGCATGAAGCTGCGTCAACAGCTGGTCCTCATCCCCCGCCTGAAGCACTAACGATCGCCCCACTTCCGCCGCCACCTGAGTCGAAACCTGATAAACCTCTCCCGCGATCGCGGGCCCCATGGCAATCCGGAGATTGTTCAATCGGCTGCCTTGGGTATGGAGCCGCTTCACCGTTGCTGGCACAATACCCAACGCCGTTCCCCGCCACCCGGCATGAATGGCAGCAACCTGCCCAGTTTCCTCATCGGCTATCAAAATGGGCGTACAGTCTGCTGTACACACCCAAGCGGCCTGCTGCGGAGCCAATGTCATCACAGCATCCGCCTCAGGTCTTCCAGAGGTCTGCCAATCAAGCGGAAACTCACTAGGGTCGAGCACCTGTTTGCCATGCACTTGCTTAGTGCGATAAACCGCTGCCTCTCCGTCCAGTTGCTGACTCAAGCTCTCTGGGGAGCTGGGCCAAGAGGCCCGCGTAAAAAAGCCGTGGGACCAATTTTTCAACAGCGTTGTTGTCAAATAGGGGTGCTCACCCGTGTGCCAGTGCCAGGTATTACTCATGAAAGTTGACCGGATCAGCCTTGATGGAACTACTAAGACGTAGTCTAGATCAGAGAGGTTTGTCCCATCGAATGCATCGTCATCGCGTTATCGAAGCACTCAATCGTCCTGCTCAGGAGCTCGGCGTTTTGCCGGAACTAACGGCGCTCCGGCCTCAGCTAGCTATACACATTTACGAAACGCTGCCTTCTACCAATCAGCAGGCATGGCAGCTCATCCATCAGGGACACAGAGCCGGAACGGTGGTGATTGCGCAGCAGCAGAGTGCAGGACGCGGCCAATGGGGTCGCACTTGGCTTTCTAATCCAGGAGGACTGTACTTGTCTCTAGTGTTGGAGCCTAATATCGCGATCGCTCAAGGGGTTCTGCTCACGCTGGCAAGCGCTTGGGGCATTGCCACCAGCTTTCAAAACTTAGCCATTCCGGTTCAGCTCAAATGGCCGAATGACTTGGTTAGCAACGGACGCAAAGTGGGCGGCATCCTAACGCAGGTGCGACTTAACAAACTTTCTGACTCAACGCCCTACTCAATATCACCCTCGGCACGGCAGAATATACACCAGGCAGTCGTTGGCGTAGGAATTAACTGGGACAATCCCCTTCCTGAAAACGCGATTTCGGTACGTAAGCTTTTGCCGGATCCCGCTCGGGAAAGGGTGAAGAGCTTGGAGGATGTCACCGCGATCGCCCTCCGGGGCCTATTACAGGGATATTACTACTGGCAGCAGCAAGGAACGACCTCACTCGTGGAAGCATATCAGCAAAAACTCTCTTGCCTTGGCAGAAAAGTTGACGTAGATGGGCACCCTGGAGTTGTTGCAGGCGTCTCCCCAGAAGGAGACCTTACGGTTGCAATGGTTCACAATGAACAAGAAACAGTCCAATATTTCAAGCCAGGCGAGATCAGCCTGGGCTACAATGTCTGAGGTTTGTCGTGGTGTTTGACGGAGCAACTAGCATGAAGCCGGAGTCTTTCTCCAGCACGAATAGATCGTCTCGAAGCGATCGCCGACTGATGCAGCTACTGCTATTAGGGGGAGTTGGTCTTACCGGAAGTGCTTCTGTACTTGCTGCCCTACCTGCTCAGGCACAAACTGAAGTGGACATTGAAGCCCCTGCGGCTGTCGAAACGTCTCCTCCTCTAGCCCCTGTTGAGACCACAGCAGAGGCTTTACTGAAGCCCCAGGTCACCGCCACCCCGGTCATCGAGCCAACTGCCCCGGCACCAGCTTTCAAAGCCTCTCCCAGCCCTGCGGAAGCGAATGCAGAAGCGTCAAGCGAACCCGCAGCAGCCCCCTCGGTTGAACTCGCCCCCGCTGAGTCAACTATTCCTGCGCCCAGCGTTTCAGTCGAGCTTGAAACCCGCGAAAGCTACAACGGCTCTTTCATTGACCCCACAGACTACAGTTTGGGAGCTACCGCATCACCGGATAGACCGTCTTTAGTCTTTACTGATCGCTCGACCGGTTGTCAGTTCACCTTGCCAGAGGGACAGTTTTCACCCAGTCGTGTTTGTGGCGGCAACGCTTTAACAGCTGAGCAGGTGGCGAATGGAGAACATCTCGTTGGTGCTGCCGAGGGCACGAACGAAAATGTGGCCTATAGCCAAGGTTCAGGCTTCTCTGCCGGACCCATCAATATTGGTAGCAGCGGCGTTACGTTTGGCAATACAACCGTCGTCAGCCGTGAATATTTCAACGAGAGGTTACGCCCTCTCAATATGCTGAGACGCGGCATGGAAGAGTTTGTCTTCCCACTAGCGGTGCCGTCTCCCATCACGTCTCTCTTCGGCTGGCGAACTCACCCCATTTTTGGCGATCGTCGCTTCCACACCGGAACCGATTTAGGTGCCCCCGAAGGCACCCCCGTCGTCGCCACCAAAGATGGTGAAGTTCATGTTGCTGACTACTTAGGCGGTTACGGCCTTACGGTTATTCTGCGCCATGACGATGGATCCTTGGAAACCCGCTACGCTCACCTGTCTCGCCTTCTAGTCCGCCCTGGCGAAATTGTGCAGCAGGGTGATGTTATTGGTCTCGTCGGCAGCACTGGAAACTCCACAGGTCCTCACCTTCACTTCGAGCTACGAGAACTCACCGCCCAGGGCTGGGTTATTTTGAACCCTGACCAGCTACTAGGCTACACAGCAGGCAGTTTGGTCAACGTGCTGAACAATCCGCTGCAAGCATTTGGGCTAGAGGCTAGCGACAAAGAGAAAGACGGCACTAAGATTCCGGGCAAAAAACAGTTTGAATTGCCTTACCGTCCTGCCCAACCCAACGCCAACTAGACCGCTATGCGGAATTCAAAATCCAGAATACTCTGCGAGAAGAGCAAAGCTCTACAAAACTAAGGCAGATCGGCTTTTCAAACATTCTAAATGGTGAGCATGTTTTGCCGTAATGCACTGGTGCTTTGTCAACGTTCAAAATAAGTGTATGCGTAGGTTGGCGTAGAACAAAGTGTTGGCAGAGCCTTTCCGAAGGAAATAACTCAACGATAGCCAGGGGTATATTAGGTTTTCTGACGGCAACCCAACCTACAAATTCAAGCTAGACAGACCGTTAGGCCCTTAGCGTTTTATCCATCTTCCGTTAGTCTGCATCCTTTAGTCTTGTGATTTTGGCCCGTCCCCAAGGTTTGGGAAGCTAGAATCATATTCATCTTCAAAATCTAGCCTGTCCTAGATTTCAACACTCCGGTTTGCAGACGAACCATGCGAATATTACTCGTCGATGATGATGAGGCATTGATGGAAACGCTGGCAGAGAGCTTGATCAAGCAGCGCTATGCCGTTGACATTGCTGTTGATGCCGAAACTGCTGAGGAATTCCTAACGCTTTTTGCCTATGACCTTATCGTTTTAGACGTCTTGCTACCCGATCGCGGTGGGGTAGAACTGTGTCAGCAATTGCGCCAAACGGGCATCAATAACCCGATTCTGATGCTGACGGCGAAAGGAGACAGTACCGACAAAGTTCAGGCGCTGGATGCCGGAGCCGACGATTACGTTGTCAAGCCCTTCGACTTCAACGAGCTGTGTGCCCGTATTCGAGCACTTCTGCGCCGAGATAGTCACACCACTACTGCTGTTCTCAGTTGGGAAGATTTGCGGCTGGATCCCAACACCTTTGAAGTTTTTTACGGCCAGCATCGTCTGCATACCACTCCCAAGGAATATGCCTTGCTAGAGCTTTTCCTGCGCCATCCCCATCGCGTCTTTAGCCTTGATGCCATCATCGAAAGCATCTGGTCTTTTGAGGATCCGCCCAGCGGTGATGCCGTCAGGACCCATATCAAAGGGCTGCGGCAAAAGCTTAAGGCGGGCGGGGCCGACAAAAATTTCATTGAAACGGTTTATGGTCTGGGATATCGGCTCAAAGCTTTAGAGACCGAGGCGGTTTCCCAAGCACAGGACAAGGCAACAGAAGCCCTCAAACCTACGAAGTCTCAGATGATGGCCGCTGTTGCCAAAGCCTGGGAAACCCATCAAGGCACTCTGCAAGAACGGTTAAACGTATTGGACACGGTCTCTACCGCTGCGACCACCGGACAGTTGAGCACAGAGCTTCAGCTATCGGGCCGATCGCATGCCCACAAACTGGCGGGATCTCTGGGCTGTTTCGGCTTCTCAGAAGGATCCCGCATAGCCCGCGACCTAGAGCATATATTGCAGCGTGATGAATTACTGACCGCAGAACAGGGGCATCAAGTTGCCGAGTTAATTCACCGTTTGAAACAGAGCTTAGCGAATGATGGCAGTCAGGAACTAGCGTCAGCAGCGATCGCCAGCGCTCCTCACCTCTTAGTCGTTGGCGCTCCCTCCTCCCCAAGTCAGCCGCTCACCGAGGCGACGACGGCTGGCATCCCAGTCCGGGTCGTGGCCGACTGTGCAGCGGCAGTTGAAACCCTCGCAACTCATCCCCCAGACAGTGTTCTGCTGTGGCTTGATCAGTCTGACTTGGGGGCAGGACTGGAATTGCTGGAGGCGATCGCCCACCACTCAGAGCAAACCTCGGTGATTGTCATAACAGATATCCAGAATTTTCAGCAGCGTTTGCAGCTAGTCCAGCAGGGAGCTGATAGCATTCTGCCCGCGACGACAACGGCACAACAGGCAATTCAGGTGGTCCAGCGAACGCTACAAGCAGACCGTGCAGAATTCAAAATCGTGCTGGTGGATGACGATACCCAAGTCTTGGAGCTGCTAGAGACCCTCTTGGCGCCGTGGGGACTGCAAACAACCACCGTCAGCCATCCATCACAGCTGTGGAATACCTTGAAGATCGTTGAGCCTCACTTACTGGTATTGGATGTGGAAATGCCAGAGGCCAACGGCCTGGACCTCTGCCAGGTCCTCCGAGCCGATGAGCAATGGCGTCATCTGCCCATTCTCTTTCTCACCGCCCATGAGGATGTCAGCACTCAGCAGCGAGCCTTTCACGTCGGAGCCGACGACTTCTTACGAAAATCCATCATGACCGCAGAATTACCGAACCGAATTCTCAATCGGCTCCAGCGATCAGCCTTTGTGGGGGCTTCGCGATCGCCGCAATAATCTGACTACCCTTCAAAGGGAACAAGGAGTAGGGAACAGATAAAACTCTGAGATGGACTTTACCAAGCTGCATAACGGGTAGCCCACAACATCAAACAACTGAATTTGGCACGTTGGTCTACTGATAAGAACTTTGGGTGCCACCAGCAGTGTCTCATTCAGCAGCGTCAGGCGATTGTTCGGCAATCACGAAGAGTGGCGTTCTGTCCTGGAGGGTGCGATCGCGCTGCTTGGCGACGTATCCTTAAAGTATGCGAAGACAAACAACACGGTGGCGACGCTCTTTGAGGGAGCGTTGGCAGTCAGTTCAAAATTTTTTAGATATTTATCGATATTGTGGACGAGCTATTCAACTGGTTTGGATGACAAACTGGCGGCTAACATTGGCGCTAGCAGCTGCAACGCTCGTAGCCGGCCTCTTGCCAGGGGCGATCGCCTATTTCGGCAAGTTAATTGTAGATGCGGTAATTGAGGCGGCAGAAACAGGGTCGATCGCAGCTCGCAATCAGGCCCTCACCTATTTAGGCTTGGAGGCCATCCTAGTCGTCGTGCTAGCAGGTGCGCGACAGGGATTGAACCTGTGTACCTCGCTCCTGCGGGTTTTGCTGGGGCAGTCGGTCAACCTGCTGATTTTACAAAAGGCACAGACACTGCCCCTGGTCTATTTCGAAGATTCGGAGTTTTACGACAAGATGTCGCGTGCTCGTCGAGAAGCCTCTAGCCGCCCTCTGAGCATGGTCAGTCGCACCTTCGGCTTGATTCAAAATACGCTGTCGCTCCTGGCCTACGGCGGACTGCTGCTGCAATTTTCCGGTTGGGCCGTGGTGATTCTGATGGGAGCGACCGTTCCTGCCTTCATTGCCGAGACTCGATTTGCCGGACGCGCCTTTCGCCTCTTTCGCTGGCGATCGCCCGAAACCCGTCAGCAAAACTATCTGGAAGTGCTGCTAGGTCGAGAAGACTATGCCAAAGAGGTGAAGCTGTTTCAGCTGGGTCCTATGCTGCTGAGGCGCTATCAGGATATCTTTAACCGCGTCTATCACGAGGACCGCGACCTCACAGTCCGACGAGGATTCTGGAGTTATGGTTTGGGCCTGCTCAGCACTGCTGCCTTCTATGGAGCCTATTGTTGGATTGTGCTGGCGGCGATCGCCCGCCGCATTTCTCTGGGTGACCTGACAATGTATTTAACCGTTTTTCGGCAGGGCCAGAATGCCTTTTCCTCCATCCTGACCTCTATTGGCGGCATGTACGAAGATGGCTTGTATCTATCGAACCTGTACGAGTTTTTAGAACAGACGGTGCCGCAACAAATGGGGTATGCCCGTTCAGGCATTTCTCCAGACGATGGCCTACGATTTGAACAGGTTTCCTTTCACTATCCAGAGGCAGAGCGTCCAGCCCTTGCTGATGTCTCTTTCCATCTCAAGCCGGGTAAGAAGCTGGCAATTGTTGGCGAAAACGGCTCCGGCAAAACCACGCTGATCAAACTTCTGACTCGTCTCTACACGCCTACAAAGGGCCGCATTTTACTCGACGGACGTGATTTAGCCGAGTGGGATATCGATGTGCTGAGAGAGCGAATTGGCGTTATTTTTCAAGACTTTGTTCGCTACCAGTTCAAAGTCGGAGAGAACATTGGCGTCGGGGATGTGCACTACCTAGAACAGGAAGATCAGTGGGCGATCGCAGCTAAGAAAGGCACCGCAACGCCATTCATTGAAACACTACCGAATGGTTTTCAGACTCAGCTCGGCAAATGGTTTCGGGGAGGGCAAGAACTCTCAGGTGGCCAATGGCAGAAGGTAGCGCTATCCAGAGCTTTCATGCGATCCAATGCTGACCTTTTGGTGTTGGATGAACCCACCTCCGCCATGGATGCCGAAGCTGAAGCCAAAATTTTCGACCAGTTTCGAGCAGCCACTGAAAACCAAATGGCAATCCTGATCTCCCACCGATTTTCTACGGTTCGCCGGGCCGATGAGATTATGGTTCTCTCAAGGGGAAAAGCGATCGAATACGGCACCCACGAAGAATTGATGGCTCACGGCGGACGCTATGCTCAGCTATTCCAAATGCAGGCCGCCGGATACCAGTAAGCAAACAGTCACGATTTCTTCCTCAAGGCTTCCAGCAGGTCGTTGCGTTCTTTGCGAGAGAGGCCGAAGAGGAGAAAGCGGGTTTCTTTGACAAGTAGGGCTACGGTAAGGCCCAGACATAGTCCCAGTCCGACTGCGGCGAAGCGATTGAAGGCTAAACCATAGCGGATGGCTGCCCAAGTGAAATATTCGGCGGCTTGTTGCCAGGTGCGGCGTAGGCTCCAGAGGCTAGCCAGACCCACCGATATCCAAAGGCCCAACGTGAAGAACCACCAGCGGCGCATCCAGGTCCTTCTAAGGGATAGCATCTGCTCAGTTTCTATGAGATCATTCGGCTGCACGGGAGGGCTGTCGCTTTTGGGTTGGCTTAGACAGAGATCTTGAAGAGATTTTGAGTTCTGAGTGTCTGGTTTTGAGTTAAGAATACGCCAAATCAGCTTTCATCTACCGAAAGGTGTTCTTGAGAAAGATATCGCTTGACTATGAACGTCGAGGACTTGTGCCAGGTATCTATAGGGAGGGTAGCGATGCCTGCTTTGCGCTAGCCGTAGGCGTCAACTGTCCCGTTTGGTCAGTCCTGACTTTGAGCGACAGGTAAGACTCAAAGTTGGACATCATTAGAGACCTCTCCAGTGGGTTGGGGTGGTTCGGCAGAGCCTGCGATCGCCCGCCCAGACCGCACACGCCACCAAGCCAGCAGAGTACTCGCAATAAAGATACTGGAATAAGCACCTGCGAGGAAACCTGCGATCAGTGCCAGAGCAAAGAATTTGAGGGTATCGCCACCGAAAAAGACGATCGCGATCAGGGGCAAAACTGTTGTCAGCGTGGTGTTGATGGATCGAGTTAGGGTTTGGTTGACGCCATCGTCTACCAGGTCATTAATGTGGCGTTCTGGATGGAGTTTGATGTTTTCACGGATGCGATCGTAGATGACCACCGTGTCATTGACGGAGAAACCAACAACCGTCAAGAGGGATACGATGAACAAACTGTTCACTTCCACTTTCAGAAGCAGTCCCAGCCATGCAAATAATCCCATTGTGATCAGGACATCATGCAGAAGAGCGACGATCGCCAACACCGCATAGTCCAGCTGAAACCGCAGACTGAGATAAATCACAATGCCAGCAAACGAGACCAATAGCGCCAATAAGCCCGACGCGAACAGCTGTTGTCCTACAGTCGGGCCAACCGAATCAATTTGAATGGATTGACCGTCTAGCGGACCAATACTCTCTTCTAAATCGGCGCGGAGAATCGTTTCTTCATCAACTGTCAGATTTCGCGTCCGGATGGCAACGCTTTGACCATCATCTCCTGTCACTTGAATAACACTGGTCTCCAATCCCTCCTGTGCCAATAGGTCACGGACCTGGGCAGGTTGAATGGGCTCAGTGCAGTCTGCGATCGCACAGTCGCGAGACACTTGAATGCGGGTCCCCCCCACAAAGTCCAAACCAGGTCGGAGAGGTGCATTGAACTGCTGCCAGCACAGAACCATACCAATCAGGCTAGCGAGGATTAGCAACCCTGAAATCAACCACCAAAACGATCGCTGTCGAATAATATCTAACTTCATGATTTCGAAGGCGTGGTGGACAAGTCAGGACAGAAGAGTTCCGGCTTGCGGAACTGAGGGAGCCCTAAGGAAAACAGCAATAGGGTGCGGCTACAGGTGATGGCTGTAAATAGACTGATGACAACGCCAATCCCTAAAGTTAGGGCAAAGCCTTTAACGAGGCCAGCACCCAGTCGAAACAGGGCGGCACAGGCAATCAGCGTTGTTACATTGCTATCCAAAATACTAGAGAACGCTCGATAGAAACCTGATTCTACAGAGCGATACAGCGTTTTGCCGCTCCTCAGTTCCTCGCGAGTCCGCTCAAAAATCAAAACGTTGGCATCAACTGCCATGCCAATACTTAAAATGAAGCCTGCAATTCCCGGCAGCGTCAGCGTTACCCCAAAGATGTTGAAGGTTGCCAAAGTCAGCAGCGCGTAGACCACCAGCGCAACGTCAGCAAGCACTCCCGGCAGGCGATAATACACCGCCATGAAGACCAACACTAGAAAGAGGCCCACCATCGCCGCATACAAACTGCGACGAATACTGTCTTGTCCCAACGTTGGCCCCACTGTGCGTGTTTCCACAACTTCGACTGGCAGCGGTAACGCTCCCCCCCGCAGCTGAATGGCTAAATCACTAGCAGATTCGGCGTCAAAGTTACCTGAAATGACAGCGCTGCCTCCTGTGATGCCTGTTTCGGCGTACTGCACGTCAACGGTGGGCGCACTCAGCAAGCGATTATCTAGAAAAATACCAATGCTGCGCCCTGTCCCCGCAATGCTGCGGCTGATGTCTGCAAACTGATTAGACCCGTCTGAATCAAACTCAATGACGACTTCCCAAAGCAATCCACTCTGACTAGGGCGAGCAAAAGCATCCGTCAATTTTTCCCCAGTCAAATCAGCTGGAGCAAACAGGTCGCGAATCGCCTCATTACTTTCCTGAATATCTTGTTGAATGGCTTGCCGCTGTGCTTCCAGATTAGCGTTAACCTCAGCTGTGTCGTCGTTACCAGCAGCCTCGATTAAAGACTGATCACCGCTTCTATCGGCTTCTTGCAAGGCCGTGAGTTCAAGCTGATGCTGCCGCAAAATCTGGCTTTCAATCTGCAGCTGCTGCTCTGTACCAGGACTTTGAGGACGAAATTCAAGCTGAGCAGTTTCGCCTAAAACCCGCTGGGCTTGCTCTGGATCACTTACCCCTGGAAGCTGAACCAAGAGTTGGTTTTGGCCGAGCTGTTGAACGGAGGTCTCGGAAACGCCGAGCTCATTGACCCGGTCTGAAATGACCCGCTCAACCGCGTCCATATCCTGAGCCGTAATGTTCGGAATTTTCTCGGTCGTTTCAACCTGAAGAGTAAGCTGGGTCCCACCCCGGAGATCCAGTCCTAAGCGGGTTGGCACCTGAACGATGACGACGATCGCCGCGATCGCCAACAACACGATTAGTCCCAACAGCAGCCGTTGCTTACCCATATATCCTCAAACTTGGTCTTAAACCTGTAGCGCCATCATCTTTTCGACCGCCTCTTCAATCTTATGAGGTTGGACGATCGTCAGGCTCTCTAGTTTACCGTTGTAAGGGGTCGGAATGTCTTGAGAGGAAAGTCGCAGGACAGGAGCATCCAGTTCATCAAAGAAGCGATCGTTGATAGAGGCAATGATTTCTGCCCCGATACCGCCTGTTTTCATACACTCCTCGACCACAATGACCCGATGGGTCTTTTTAATCGATGCGCCAATGGTGTCGAAGTCTAAAGGTTTTAGAGAAATTAAGTCGATAATCTCTGGATCGAAGCCTTTTTGCTCCAGCTTCTTAGCCGCCTGAGTGACATGATGACGCATCCGAGAATACGTCAGGATTGTGACGTCTTTGCCGGGACGGACAACCTCAGCTTTGTCGAGAGGGACGAGATATTCGTGATCTGGCAGGTTTTCTTTCAAGTTGTAAAGCAAAACATGTTCGAAAAAGAGGACTGGATTGTCATCACGAATGGCAGACTTGAGAAGACCTTTAGCGTTGTAGGGGGTAGAACAGGCCACGATCTTGAGACCAGGAACCGCTTGGAAATACGCTTCAAGCCGTTGAGAGTGTTCTGCACCTAACTGACGACCCACGCCCCCGGGTCCCCGAATTACCATGGGAATTTTGTAATTACCGCCGGAGGTATAGCGCAACATGCCAGCGTTATTAGCAATCTGGTTGAAGGCGAGCAGCAGAAATCCCATATTCATGCCTTCGATAATGGGACGCAGTCCAGTCATTGCTGCGCCGACAGCCATCCCAGTAAAGCTGTTTTCAGCAATGGGGGTATCCAAAACCCGCAGTTCGCCATATTTCTCATAAAGTCCCTTGGTAACTTTGTAAGAACCGCCATAGTGTCCTACGTCTTCACCCAGAACAAAAACGGTATCGTCTCGGCCCATTTCCTCATCAACGGCTTCGCGTAGGGCATTAAATAGCAGAGTGTCTGTCATGGATCGTGTGTCTGAAGGTGAAGAACAATAGTCAAAAGCATGGAAAGTTTGAGCGAGCGGGGGGCGATCGCCTATGAATCGCCTGCAAAGATGTAGCGATACAGTTCGCTGGGATCAGGCTCTGGGCTTTGCTCAGCAAACGTAACAGCCTCATCAACGACCGTTTGAATTTTGTCGCGAATCGCTTTCAGGTCACTTTCTTGAGCCAGATTTTGCTCCAACAAATAGGCTTCAAAACGCTTGAGCGGATCGCGGGAGAGCCATTGCTCTTTCTCCTCTTGAGAACGCAGTTCGTCTGGATCAGCTAAGGAATGGCCTCGGAAACGATAGGTTAGGCATTCAATGAGCGTTGGCCCTTCGCCAGCCCGAGCGCGGCGCACGGCTTCCTGAGCAATTGACCGGACAGCAAGGACATCCATGCCATCTACTTCAAAGCCTGGCATACCAAAAACACTGGCCTTTTTATAAATTTCCGTTTGGGAACTGGCACGTTCGTGGGCCATTCCAATCGCCCATTTGTTGTTCTCTACGACAAAAATAATCGGCAGCTTCCACAGAGATGCCATGTTCAAGCATTCAAAGAATTGCCCATTGTTCGTCGTGCCGTCGCCGAAGAAACAGGCCGTCACCTGGTCAGCGTTCGCATCCCCCATAGCATCTCGCCGATACCGAGATTGGAAAGCCGCGCCCAAAGCAACCGGAATGCCTTCCCCAATGAAGGCAAAGCCACCTAATAAGTTGTGCTCTGAAGAGAATAGGTGCATAGAACCACCGCGTCCCTTACTACAGCCCGTCTCTTTGCCAAAGAGTTCGGCCATCACATTCTTAGCAGGAACCCCAGCGCTGAGCGCATGGACATGGTCTCGATAAGTACTACATACGTAGTCATCGGAACGCAAACATCGGATAACGCCAGACGAAACTGCCTCTTGACCGTTGTAAAGATGAACGAAACCAAACATCCGTCCCCGATAGTACATCTCAGCGCACTTATCTTCGAAGTAGCGACCGAGTACCATATCTTCATAAATCTCAAGCCCTTCTGCCTGGGTCACAAGAGCATCGGTTGCACGAAATGTAGGTAGGGTCCGTTCCTGAGCCATGAGTTTGACGTATCCTTACGGCAGTTCCAACTTTACACAATAAACAATATCGCCCTTCGAATACCGGAATACCTCAGTATCAGGGTCATCGCTTAGGACAATTAAGGAATGCCAGTCCGTACAGGTCTCTAGAGAAACTGCTTTCTGACAAATCTCAACAATTCTATACCTGTATTCCTCCCTATCGGTAGGAAGAACCTGGAATCGGCTCTTGGAATTTACGGAACGCAAACTAGTCTGTTAAGAACTGGCTAATCGGCCTATGATGAGGAACGTTTTACCGACAGGTTGTCGAAGCCGTCGATTGACCTAAAAGAGGGCACTTCTTTTAGAGATGGTCAAGGGGATTTTCCCCTTAATGGTTGGTTAAGAAAATGGGCATTTAGGGACGAAAAAGCAGTGCGGATTCCACTGGATTATTACCGGATACTGGGGTTGCCAATCCAGGCAACTGCGGATCAGCTTAAACAAGCGCATCGCGATCGCACTCTACAGCTACCGCGACGAGAGTACTCTGATATTGCGATTAAGTCTCGTAAGTCACTGATAGACGAGGCCTATGCCCTGTTGTCTAACGCCGAAAAGCGGCAGACCTACGACACACAATTTTTGACTCGCACCCACCCCCCGGAAGCGTCGGTGTCGTCTCGATCTGAGACCGTCAAAGAGGCCATTGCAGACTTTAGTCAGGTAGGGGAAGAGGCCCTGCGATCGCTGGCCTCCAACACGCTTCCCGAACCCACGCCCGAACCCTACACCCCAACTATTGAAATTGACGATACTCAATTTGTTGGAGCGCTACTCATTCTGCTGGAATTGGGCGAGTATGAGCTAGTCATTCGCTTGGGTCGTCCCTTTGTTGCCAACGGCCAGGGCAGTTTGTCGAATGGCAGCTACGGCGAACCCAGTCGAGTTCAGGAAGACATCGTGCTGACACTGGCTTTAGCCTGTTTAGAACTGGGTCGAGAACAGTGGCAGCAAAATCAGTACGAGAATGCTGCCGAGTCTTTGGAAACCGGCCAAGAATTGCTGCTTAAGGAAAACGGGTTTCCCGCAATCCGTGCAGAACTTCAGTCTGATCTCTTCAAGCTTCGACCTTACCGAATTCTGGAATTGGTTGCCCGTCCTCTGGAACAAACGGGTGCCCGACGCCAAGGCATTCAGCTGCTCAAAACGATGCTGCAAGATCGAGGCGGCATTGATGGTGTGGGTGACGACCTATCAGGACTCTCGACCGATGACTTCCTGCGGTTTATTCAGCAGCTCCGAGGCTATTTAACTGCTGGGGAACAGCAAGAGATTTTTGAAGCCGAAGCTCGACGTCCGTCAGCAGTTGCAACCTATCTTGCGGTTTATGCGCTGCTGGCCCGAGGATTTTCATTTCATCAACCGGCTTTAATCCGGCGGGCAAAACAGCTATTGCAGCCTGTCAGCACACGGCAGGATGTACATCTTGAACAGGCTGTGTGTGCTCTGCTGCTAGGGCAAGCTGAGGAAGCAGGACGGGCATTGGAGTTGAGCCAAGAGTATGAGCCGCTCGCCTTTATTCGAGAACACTCGCAGAGTTCGCCGGATTTACTTCCAGGACTCTGTCTCTATGCAGAGCGTTGGCTCCGGGAAGAGGTGTTCACGCACTTTCGAGATCTGGCCAATCAGCAGACTGCACTCAAAGACTACTTCGCTGATCCCCAGGTCCAAGCGTTCTTAGAGGCCATGCCCGCATCTCAGTCGATGGAAACAAGTCTTCCCTACCGGCGGTCAGGAATGCCAGACACGCCTAGCTATGGCGAAGTCCCTTTTTCAACGACGCCGACGGCGCCTCCTATGCAGTCGCCTGTTCCCGCTGCTTACTCTTCATCCCACTATTTGGGGACGACCCGGTCGGCAGCGGCTGGTGATGATAAGGCTGTTTCTGCGTCACCGTCTGAACCTCAGCCTGCGCCACAAAAAGACGTTGGCCTCAGCATTGCCGAGCGGGTTTCGCAGCTCTCCCCTGATGGACAGCTCCAGTCTGCTGCTGCCAACAGAACCTCGCCTCAAATTTCGCAAAACGGTCATCGGCCATCAGCAGCCGTTTCGACCACTGAGCCTGAGCTTGAAATGCCGCCGCCCGTCGGACAGGGGGGGGGGGGGGGGGGG
>NZ_JAQMUB010000005.1 GCF_028330965.1 Oscillatoria sp. CS-180
AACCAGCCGCGATCGCGATCGCGATCGCCACTGAATAACCTTCTCGACACGGCTTTAACATCTAAAAATCAGCCCCGTCTAAGGATATCAATCCTGTGCAGGGACGCGATATATCACGTCCCATGTCACTCCACAAGCAAACTAGAAAGCCGATTCAGGCAGCTCTGGTGGCTCATCACCAAACCACTTCTGATAGATTTCGGCATAGGTGCCATCTTCCATCATGGTCATCAGAGCATCATTGATGACTTCAACATTTTCGGAGTCCTTAGGCAAAGCAATGCCGTAGAACTCAGTTGTCAGCAGTTCGCCAACAACCTTAAGCCCCTCAATATTGCCAGACTCGATCGCGTCCAGCGTCACAGGAGCATCGTTGATCACCGCATCAACATTGCCGTTGGACAATTCCTGGAGTGCCAGAGGAGCGGAGTCGAAGGTGCTGACTTCAGCGCCTGGAACTTCAGCCGCTTGATCGGCACCCGTTGTGCCGATTTGTACCGCAATCCTCTTGTCTTCTAGATCTGCCAAACCATTGATATCGGTGTCTTCCTCTTTGACGGCGATCGCCAAGCCCGCTTTGATGTAAGGGCGAGAAAAATCAACGGTTTCCAGACGCTCTTCCGTAATCGTCATACCGCTAATGGCAGCATCCACAGTGCCTGCTTGAAGGGCTGGAATGATGCCATCGAAGGGTAAGGACTCAAACTGGATTTCTAGACCTGCCGTCTCACCAATCGCATTCATCAGATCGATGTCAAATCCTTGCAGTTCTCCATCCTCAGCTTGAAACTCGAACGGAGGAAAGGCGGGTTCAGTTGCCACCGTGAGAGCACCCGCACCTCCTTCGGTTGCTTCAGTGGTTTCTTCAGCAATGGGTTCTCCATCGGTCGGTTCTGCTGTCTCAGTGCCTGCACCACCGCAAGCGGCCAAAACGAAGGAGGCACTAAGCCCAAAGGCCATGTTTCGGAGAAATGATGAACGTTTAATCGTCATATACAAATGTTCCTTTCACCACAATCTAGATATACACGATACGATACTGCAAGCCTACCGATGATAGGCTGCCAAGTATTTTCCGAATGACATAACCATTACAGAACGTGCTCCGTTAGCCATGCCAGATAATCAGCCCGCTATCGTTTTTCACACGCTTCGCAAAAGTTACGGATCTTTAGAGGTCCTTAAAGGCTTGAGTGGGGCTATCAACACTGGCGAGGTCGTCGCCATCATCGGTACTTCTGGCTGTGGTAAGAGCACGTTGCTCAGGTGCTTCAATCGTTTGGAAGTGATCAACGGCGGTAAACTGCTTGTTAACGGCATGGACCTGTCGAACCCTAAACTTTCTCGAAAGCAGCTTCAACGTCTGCGGGCTCAAGTCGGCATGGTTTTTCAGCAGTTCAATCTGTTTCCCCACATTACTGTGCTAGAAAACTTGACCCTAGCACCGCAAAAAGTTTTAGGACGGAGCACTAAGGAGAGTCAAGAACTCGCGAGCCACTTTCTAGCAAAAGTTGGTTTGGTGGAGAAAGGGCATGCTTATCCTGATCAATTATCCGGCGGGCAGAAGCAGCGTGTCGCGATCGCCCGCGCCCTTTGTATGGAGCCTGACATCATCCTGTTTGATGAACCGACTAGTGCCCTTGATCCCGAACTTGTTGGTGAAGTGCTAGAGGTTATGAAACAGCTAGCCGAAGAAGGAATGACGATGGCGATCGTCACCCATGAGATGCAGTTTGCGCGGGACGTTGCTGATCGCGTTATTTTTCTCAATCAGGGACTGGTTGAAGAGGAGGGCAAGGCCTACGACGTAATTACCAATCCCCAAAGCGATCGCCTGCGCACCTTCTTAAGTCGTATGCAGCTAGCAGGAGCCGTCTAGAATGCTCTCTTTTGGCTTTCTGGCACCCCTTTATTGATATTCACAACAGACAGCAGTTCTGACGCTTCATCGCAGCCATCCGCCGCAAGTCGCTTTTAGCGCCCCATTACCTGAAGACCCATCACCTAAAAACGAATCATCAATCAGTAGCGGCTACCGTAATCAGAAGAGGGGTTGTCGGATTGAGAATCATCCTTTTTGGTGTAATCAATCGGACGATAATCGACATAGCTGTCGTCATCCTTCCCATTGCGGTTGGGATAGGACGGTTCTGATGACGAGGAGTAACCGCTACTGTACCCGCCATCACCATAAGTATCTGAGTTAGCAGCATATCCTGTGGAAGATTCATCCCATGCACTGCTGGGCGCTCCTGGCGTGTAACGATCATCAATCGATTTAGGACGACGACGGCGAATGCGATCGCCACTCGGGTTAAGGCGCTCAACAGGACGGTTGTTAGTAGGAGCAGTTCGGTCCGTATATCGATCCTGGCTGTCATCATAACGCTCAGGATATCTATCATCGTAATAATCCGAGCGACGACGGGTAGCCTCTTCCCGACCGCTCAACATGCGCCGATCCTCGGGAAATCGTGGCCGATAAGGAGGTTCATTATCAAGCTCAGCTCTAACATTCATGCGAGAGCTAGTTCGGTAATCGGGTGTTCGACTGGGACGGTAGTAGTCGCCACGTGGAGGCACATCTCCCGGACCTTGCGCTACATAGCGGTCTTCCTTTGGCACCCTAGACAAAACATTGTCAATGGTGATGGCAATGAGCATTCCTGCCATAATCAGCTGTTGAAAAGAGGCTAACAGCTCCATGTTGAGATGCCCCAAGAGAAAGACCCCTGAAATCAACCAGAGAATCGAATACACCTTGTCAGAATCTCGCCCATAACCTGGCTTAAATCTATCCAGGAAAAACAGAGCAACCGCTCCAAGAATCAGAACGATACCAATTAATAGGGGAACAGGCGTACCGAAGTTCACAGAAGAATCCTCTCAAAGTAGAGATCTAGCGCCAAAAAGTCTAACCTTGAAAAAGGCTAGCGCAGAATGATAGGCAGGTGTCCAGTGATGAGCGAGATATCATGGCACCCACCGCAGGCAGTAGCCTTTCACATTTGCAGGGCAAGTAGCGTAACGCCGCTTGTCATATGCTAACGGACTTTCAAAGCCTTTCTCACAATTCTTGCAGCCGGATTCAATTCAGGACTCCTCAAATTTGGGGATCCTCTTCAACGAGTCAATCTTGTTAGTCCTGATAAGGTAGCCGACTAGTGTCGATAACGGGGCAGTTCTGCTCCGTCAGGTCGATCCGGTACTTTGAGTTTCAAATTAATATGAAGAGCACTCCGATTGATTTTCGTTAACCTGTTATGCCCAAACCCAAGCATACTCAAGCTCACCTATCACGCACTGTGCTCAAGAACGACTCTCCGTTCAAGAAGAAACGGACTCGTGATTCGATGACTTATTACATGGGAGCCAAGCTAATTGAGGTTGGAGTAAATCCCAAAAAGACTATTTACCGTTGGAAAACAGAAATTCAGGACGACAAAGAAGTGATCACCGTGAGCGCTTACTGGGACGAGATGCGAGAGAAGATTGAGGCCGAAGAAGCTCAGCAAACACAAGAGTAATCAACGAATAAAGGCCAACCAAGCCGCTTGGCTCAGGCTGAAAAGACAAGGGCTGTAGCTGAACCTGTAAAATAGCTTGATAAATTGATCCTGTTCCCAGTAGGCAATCTAGCGTCCACAATGGTTCATGATTGTCTTGGCTTGAGTGAGCTATGGCGATGATGCCAGCCTTGAAATCTGCTGGGATCAGATGAAGACGAATCAAAAAGGGGAAAGGCTTAGAGCCTTTCCCCTTTTGACGTATTTGATTTTAGCGATCGCTATCAAAGCGAATTATGAGCAGCGAATTATGAGCGCTGAATCTTGTCTCTCTGGCTGATGAAAACGAGGAAGACAGTAGCCGGAATAACGACAATCAACGTACCTGCGAGAAGGCTCAGCAAAAAGTTAGTCAAAGAAGGTGTCATGATTTGTGGATTTCTATAACGAAAAGACGATGTAATCTTTATATTACCGCCTGCTCAGTTCCGTGGAAAGCAGGCAGCAGAGTCACCGATCTTTCTCATGTGAGAGAAAATTTGATATTGGCGCTTTCTCTTCCTGAAGCTACGACCCAACCCCGTAAAGCTTAGTGTTGAATCATCATTGATAGCCCCTCTATCCTTAAACAGGCTGCCCTAGATTGAAGGAAATCGCGAAAGCCGTGCAGTTTGGAGATATTTGGGCTAGTTTCGCCAGAAGAGTTGTGTTTCTTAAAGACCCACGTTATCCGCTCCTCTATTCGAGAATTTGCAGGGTTGAATCGGAACTCAGCTTCCTGATCAGGGTGCTAAGGGAGAGTAGATTCTAAAAATTTTTGCGGAATTAGGGAATCTTAGGGAAGACAACCACTTAAGTCCTAAGTTTCTGATCATTTTTCGGAGGATTTACATAACTGACAAAATAAAGCTTGACGATTACTAAATCGTGCCTGATCTTTTGTAATGTAGCCACCTTTCAAAGATGCCGATAGGCGAGACTCAAGTTGGAAAGTTGCAAGGTCTCTCTCCCTAGTCTTACTGCAAACGAAGAAGTCACCAGACGACTCGGCTGTAAACCTACTCTGCAAGGAAATTAGACATCTTTCAGAGTCGCATTTCGATTTTTACGTTCAAGTCCGATTAGGACGGGGTTTGTTAAACCATCGGGGCAGTTTGATGAAAAAAAGCTTCCAAACGCGCTAAGGAACTGCGAGTTTTGAATACCAGTGCAGAACCCATTGATACTAATGCTAGTAAGGTAGGGCAGCAAAATCTGCTCCTGCTGCACACCGATGCATTTGATGTCCGTTCTTTATCTGACCTGCTAGAAAAAGATGCGTCGTACTGTCTTCAGGTTCTGAATCATCTAGATATCCTTCCTGAGTTTTTACGAGACAACAAGATTGAATTGATCCTGCTGGAGACTCAGCTCTTCGAGCGCCATAGCTATCGATTCTGCTATAGCCTGAAAAACAAGCGAGCTACCCGGGACATTCCTGTGATTGTTTTGGGCGATCGCGATCCCCAGCGCATTGCAGCCGCCTTTTCAGCGGGGGCCTGTGACTACATCAGTTCGCCTTTCCTGGCCGAAGAAGTCACAGCTCGGGTTCACCATCATTTGATGCGCTATCGCCGACGGCAACAGCTAAGCCATCAGAATAAGCTACTTCTAGAAGAAGTTCGAGAACGCAAGCAAGTCGAAGACACGCTACAGCAAACCCAAGATAAATACCGTCGAATCTTCGAAAACGCTACCGAAGGAATCTTTCAGAGCAGCAAAGATGGTACTTACATCAGCGTCAATCCTGCCCTAGCTCAAATTTTTGGATACGATTCTCCCGAAGATTTGATGGAAAACCTCACCAATATCGGCTCACAGCTCTATGTACAGCCCAAGCGACGAGACGAGCTTGTCGTTTACCTACAGCAGTTCAAACAAATTGTTGGGGCAGAGTCAGAGGTTTATCGCAAAGACAGAACCAAAATCTGGATTAGTGAAACTATCCGCGAAGTTTATGACGACGGTGATAGCTCAGTTTATTACGAAGGGATCGTTCATGACATCACTGAAAGCCGACGGATTGAGATGGAGTTGCGCCAGCAGCGCCAGCAAGCTGATCGCCTCTTAGTGAATATCCTGCCGTATCAGATTGCTGCTCGCTTGAAAGCCGGAGCCCGCACGATCGCTGAAAGCTTCGACGAAGTCACCGTCTTATTTGCTGACCTAGTCGAATTCACGGCGGCTTCCGGTCAGATGGTTCCTAAGGAACTGGTTGAGATGCTCAACGATGTCTTTTCAATCTTTGACCGCCTAGCCGAAAAACACGGTTTAGAGAAAATCAAGACCATTGGGGACGCTTACATGGCTGCTGCCGGTTTGCCCGTCCCGCGTCCCGATCATGCTGATGCGGTCGCTTTGATGGCTTTGGATATGCAAAAAGAAATTGCGAAATTCACTCGCCCCGATGGTCAGCCCTTTCAGCTCAGAATTGGCATCAACACAGGGTCGGTCATTGCCGGAGTCATTGGCATGCGGAAGTTTGCTTACGATCTATGGGGGGATACCGTTAACATTGCCAGCCGAATGGAGACAACCGGTGTCGCGGGACGGATTCAAGTGACCTCAGAAGTCTACGAGCGTCTTTGCAATCGCTACAACTTTGAATTGCGGGGATCGGTATTGGTGAAGGGAAGAGGACAAATGCAGAGCTATTGGCTCACAGGTCGTAAAAACCCGCTTTAACCTCTGGCATACTGAAAAAACCGTTCTTTGCAGCTCTATGGTTTTGTGCCCTGCCGCTTTACATCACCAACTTTCGACGCCGTTAAAAATTGGTTCAGTCGAGGTCAATAGCCGGGTTTTGCAGTCCCCCTTATCCGGAGTGACCGACAAAGTCTTTCGGCGTTTAGTCCGGCGCTATGCACCCGCTTCCATGATGTATACGGAGATGGTGCATGCGGCTGGCGTTTGTCATGTGGATACTCTGCCTCAAATTATGGAGGTTGATCCCGACGAGCATCCCATTAGCATTCAACTGTTTGATTGTCGGCCCGATTTCCTAGCTGATGCCGCCCGACGTGCAGTGGATGAAGGCGCAGACACTATTGATATCAACATGGGCTGTCCGGTCAATAAAATCACCCGGAAAGGCGGTGGCTCTTCACTACTCAAGGATCCCGAAACCGCAGTTCAGCTAGTGCAGACCCTTGTTGAGGCAGTTGATGTCCCCGTTTCAGTCAAAACTCGTATTGGTTGGGACGATGGTCATATCAATGCGGTTGAGTTTGCTCGTTGTATGGAAGACGCGGGCGCACAAATGCTGACCCTCCATGGTCGCACTCGTGCTCAGGGATATACAGGACAAGCCCGCTGGGACTGGATCGGTCGGGTCAAAGCGGCGCTGTCAATTCCAGTCATTGCCAATGGCGATATTGATTCCGTAGATGCAGCAGTTCGCTGTTTGGAGCAAACCCAGGCAGACGGCGTGATGTGTTCACGAGGAACATTAGGGTATCCCTTCTTAGTGGGTGAAATTGATCATTATCTGAAAACAGGCGATCGCCTGCCCTCTCCTACCATGATTGATCGCTTGCTCTGTGCTCAAGAGCATTTACGGCTCATTGCTGACTACAAAGGCTATCGAGGCATTTGCCAAGCCCGTAAGCATATGACTTGGTATGTCAAAGGGTTTGCTGGAGCTGCCGACTTGCGAGATGCCCTTTGCCGAATTGAATCAGTGTCAGAAGGTGAGCAGTTGTTGGAGGATGCGATCGCCCGCCTCAAGGATGAAGGTCATGCTACACGGTATGGGCATCGACTTCAGTCCGAATACGCTCGAAAGGCACCCATAGCGACTCTTTAAGGTAATAGCTTCATAGATCGTTCGACAGACCTAGATAGTATTTCTGATTTTTGGCTAATATGGTATGCAATACGCCCTTGGTGTGACCTTACGGACGCGCGACTATGGGGCACCTGAATGTTTTTTGAGTTTTCATGACATCCTACGCAACATCCACCGCTAGAGCCGATATGGGAGAACTACGACGCCTTCGCAGTCTATTGCCGCCAGAACTCCAGAGTTGGGTAACGGTTGAAGCTGCTACGGATGTAACCCCTCCTTTGATTACCAGTGAGGAACTGGGCAAAGACCAGATTGAAATCCAAATTGATCTGGCGAAGTGGGAAAGTTTTGCCCTTGACCAACGGAACCTACTGTTTTGGCATGAGGTCGGTCGAGTGCAAAACGACACCATTCCCCGTGACGGTTGGGAGATGGCTGCCCTAGCGATTGGTATGGGCGGCGCCATTGGTGAGTTATGGGTGCAGGATGGTCTGTTGCTCATGCTGGCATTAGCGCTTTGTGGCTTTTCTGGCTGGCGGCTTTACAAGCGCAATAATCCCGTCAAAGCCGTTGAGGAATCCATTGATGCCGACGAGCGAGCGATCGCGATCGCCACTCGTTTTGGGTATACCTTGCCTAACGCTTATAAAAGCTTAGGTAGCGCTCTGAAAACTCTGATTGAACAAACCCCTAAAAAGCGCAAGCGTGACCAATACATCAAGCGTTTGGATGCTCTGAAGCGGAGTGCAGCTAAGGCCAAAGAACGTGCTCGTGCTTCTACTGGTCGTGATGCCCATCCTGCTTATTAGTTTTGTCTTCAACCTCATCAAAGCCCTGTATGAAGCGTGAACGTGCACGCCGTACGGGGCTTTTTCACGTTATGCCACTGTGCAAGTTTGTTGAGCAAACATCAAGCCTGCCATCGAACGCGGTGGCAAAAGCGGTGATCAAGGCGAGCATTTTCAGGGATTTGCTTAGGTTCTCGCCAATAATCAGAAATATGGGCGATCGTAGCGTCATCCACGTGTTGAATGGGCTTCCAGCAAATGTGACAGGTAGGATGCTTTTCCAATAGGGTCTTCTTGAATTCCAAAGAATAGGTGCGAGGTTTTCCGGTCTCTAGCCCGATCAACCGATCAAGCCGTTCTCGCCAGATATCAGCTCGATAGTGAATGCGATCAACACGATCAGTACTCGTGCTAATGCACTCCACGAACTTTTTATCGTTCGTGACCATATCTAGAAACTCTTCGCGGATATGGTCCTTGATAGGTAAAATTTGATCGAGTTCGTAGTAGCTGAAGGTATAGAGAACTGTGTCCCATAGGGCAACGTTCAGGCGAGATTTCTCCCAGGTGCCATTGGGATTATAGGCATTGCCAGGGTAGTAGCGCCGGAAAGCCCGTTCTTGAAAAACGGCGTAAGCCATCTCAATCGACTTTTCAAAAGTCTGCTGCATTTGAGTTAGCTCGTCTTCGTGCAAATTACGATGCAGTTCCATTTCGGTATTCAGAAACCGCTTCGTTGGGCCTTTGTAATTGTGATGAGTATTGCGCCACATCGCGAAGAAACGGAGCACCAGTTGACGGTCTACCATTCGACTGTGAGGTTCTTTGGACTGTAGAATCCTCAGCAAAAATTCGTTTTCAGAGAGCGATCGCAGCAGCTCATTGTAATTGCCTCGATAAACGCAATTGCGAACCTCCTGATCGTTTAACTTTTCAGCTCCTAAGTTCAGTCGCTCAAACACTTCAAACTTGACGTCAGGATCAGAGTCCTTCTCAATGATGATGAGCCGCAGGATAAAATTGAGGACTTCTTCTTGCAGTTCTGATGGCAGATCGGTAAACGTTTTTCGATTGAGGTCTTTCAAGACCTGGAGCCCCGATAGCTTGAACTTCTGCTGATTAGGAAAGACGCCGTTTACAAATGAGCAAATACTGGTTAACCGTTGCTGCCCATCCACCACGGAAAAGGTCCGGTCGGCTTCTTCCGCGACATAAATGACTGGGATGGGAATTGCTAGCAGCAAAGATTCCACTAACCGACTGGCTTTGCTGCTATTCCAGACAAAGTTGCGTTGAAAATCGGGTTGTAAATTTAATTTGCCTCGATTGACCCAACTCACCAACGTTTCAACCGGTAGATCTTGCTTCTCCGTCTTAACCCGTCGCTTTTCAGGGGCAATTTCCAACGGGGTGTCGTCTTCTACATCTTCAATAACGAGTGCAGATGAGGATTGCTCTGGTTGAGGGATATTGGCATCGAGCATGACACTAAAGAAACGGGATTCACGTTAAGGATACCTAAAGCTGCCAATGGTGTCCTATCACAGCGAGCACAATCTTCGCTGCATTTTACTTTTTCCCAGAAATTTTGGAGCGCTCTTACAGTACAGAGGTATCCAAATACATGTCTAGCAATGAAAAGAACTTTAGCTGGAAATGTCTCTTAGCTCACTCCTGTTTACCAAATTTCAGAGGGAATGACCAAAGTCTGCAAGTTGATAGATACTTCCATCTTCATTCTTTCCTAATATCCTGACAGGAAAAACTGCGGGGAAGCTCATGGAGTTGGGAATCAAGGGCAAGGTTGCACTCATTACCGGGGGAGACTCTGGCATGGGCAGAGCAACCGCTAAACTATTGGCTGATGAAGGGGTCAAAATTGCACTGCTAGATAAAACGACTGAGCAACTGCAAGAGACCGTCGATGAAGTCAAAACTGTTGGCGAAGCCTTTGCTGTCAAGGCAGACCTGAGAGACCTCTCTGCTGTCAAAGCTGCCAGAGACCAAATTGTTGATCACTACGGTACGGTCGATATCGTTGTGAACTGTGCTGGCATCACAGGAGCCACGGGAGATTTCATGGAAATTAGCGATGATGATTGGCACGAAGCTATCGAAGTCGATCTGATGGGGGCTGTCCGCATTTGTCGAACGTTTATTCCTCTGATGCAAAAATCGGGTTGGGGTCGAGTCGTTCTTGTAACGTCTGAAGATGCCGTGCAGCCCTACACCGATGAAATGCCCTACTGCGCGGCTAAGGCAGGACTTTTAAACTTTGCCAAAAATCTTTCCAAAGCCTATGCCAAGGATGGCGTACTAGTCAATTCTGTTTCACCAGCTTTCATCGCTACGCCAATGACTGATGCCATGATGCAACAACGGGCTGAAAAGCTAGGTGTTGACTTTGATAAGGCGATCGCTACTTTCCTCAAAGAAAAACGTCCCCATCTAGAACTCCAGCGGCGAGGAAAAGCCCAGGAAGTTGCAGCGGTCATCACATTTTTGTGCTCTCAGCACTCTAGTTTTGTCGTTGGAGCAAATTATCGTGTTGATGGAGGATCTGTCGCCAGTATTAGTCTGTAAGCCACTCACATTTTCGTCATTCAAAGCTTAATACTGAGTTGCTGAAATCCTGAGAAGGCTTGTGATGTTGTTAAGGCACGAAGTGGTCTCAGGATGTTCGTTTTGCGATCGCACGCACCTTTCTTAGAGCATAGTCAGCCAAAATTTTGAAGCTAAATAGCTCACTATTAGGAGAACTTTTTAAGCAGTGAATTCTCAAAATAATGAACAAATTCTGATTTTGGGAGGCGGCTTTGCAGGTCTTTTCGCCGCCCTTCATCTCTGTGAATTAAAGTGTCCGCTACCCATCAAACTAATTGATAGGAATACAAGATTTATTTTCAAACCACTGCTTTACGAACTTCTCAGTAATGAAGTTCAAATTGAACTTGCCTGGCCCCATTACGATGAGCTATTAGGAGATAGAGATGTCACCTATGTTATGGGCGACATTCAGCGCATTGATCTTGACAATCAGCAGGTTGAACTGAAGTCAGGATTAACCTACGGATTCAGTTACCTCGTCATTGCTTTGGGCGACAGTCCTGGCTTTTTTGGAGTCCCAGGCGCTCAAGAGCATTCTTTTACTTTTCGTACGGCAGATGATGCTACAGGTCTTGCTCAACAGCTACGTCAAAAATTGCAGAAAGCAGCCCAAACAACGGTGGTGGACGAGCGACAGAGGCTACTCACAGTCGCGATTGTTGGTGCTGGGGCATCGGGTGTGGAACTGGCAGTCACCCTGGCAGACCTACTACCCCAGTGGTATGAGAAATTAGGAGGAGACGTTGACGAAATTCGCGTCGTTCTGCTTCAGAGAGGGGCCAAAATTCTGCCCAATATAGCAAATTCTGCCTTTCGAGAAATTGTCCTCGATGCCTTTGAACAGCGACGGGCAACGATTGATTTAAGACTTAATTCATCGGTTGATTCTGTTTCATCCGATTCGTTGACCTACACCTGTGCTGATGAGAAACAGACATTACCCACTGCCACAACGGTCTGGACCGCAGGCTCGGTCACCCATCCTCTAGTCAAGCAGTTACCTATTGCAGATGACCATAGGGATTCTAGAGGACGTCCTTATCTCACAGCCGCTCTCCAAATCATTGGCCATCCCAACGTATTTGCGGGGGGGGATTGTAGCGTCAATGTGCACGAACCTAAACCAACGAGTGCCCAGGTAGCCTATCAACAAGGGAAAGCGATCGCTCGCAACATCCAAGCTATGATCGAGGGGAATGAGCTTAAGCCTAGTGCAATTCAGCTTCGGGGAACATTAATGAAATTAGGTGCTGAAGAAGGGCTAGCCGAAATATTAGACCGTGTCCGAATTTCAGGGCATGCGGGTCATTTAATTCGACAAGCAACTTATCTCAATTTAGTACCAACGCCAGAACGTAACCTTGGACTTACTGCAGAGTGGATCACAGACGAAATCGTGTCGCAGTTCAGTTAGCTGATAAAATAATCCAAACTTAGTACAGGCGCGGTACTTTGAACCCAAATCTCTCTTCGGATTGGAATGAAAACATGAACGACTTAGGTCAAGTTTTAGAAGACAAAGTCGAGATTATTACCGAAAGATGGATTTACGCGGTTCATCAGGATTCTCGGATCGAAAGCGCCAAGCAACTATCCTATGAAGCTGTAAGAAATAGTCTTCCAGAAGTTTTGAAAGAATTAGCCGAATTGCTGTCTTCGGAGGTTGCTGAAAACATTTCAGATTTGAGAGCAAGGAGTTTATGCCATGGAGAGACTCGGGCGCAACAGGGATACGATACAGCCGAAGTGACTCGGGAATATCGGCTACTTCGACAAGTGATTCTATCAATTTTAGAGCCTGAATTACTGCCAAGATCTTCTGCGGAAGTTCTACACTCTATTCGACTAATTGACAATGTATTCGACAGAATCATCACGATCAGCATGGAAAGCTATATTGAGTCGAGACTAGTCGAATTAAGGCAGCTACAGGGGCAACTGACACTAACGAATCAAGAACTCACGCGACTTGTAAAAGTCCATCAGGATAATCTATCTTACATGGCCCACGAGTTGAAAACGCCACTAACTTCAATCATTGGGCATTCCAGTATTTTGCTTCAAAAACAGCGCAAAAAATTTCAAGAAAAAGATACAGCAACTAACCTCAATCAGCTAGAGCGAGTTTTAAGAAATGGTCGCAGACTGCTTCAGATTGTCAACGATACGCTCGAAATTTCACGCTACAACCAAGGGCAAATTCGTTTAGATCTCAAGCCCGTCAGTATTGGTATCTTGATTCGTGAAATGATAGAAGACGGATTAAAACCACTTGCTGACGAAAAAGAGTTGGAGCTATCGATTGAAGTTAGTCAGCTACCCGAGTTGCTGATAACTGATCCGCTAAGGGTACAACAGCTTTTAACCAATTTAGTTGGAAACGCTATCCGCTATACCGAGACAGGAAGTATCCAAGTAATAGCTCGGCTGATAAACGATAACACTTGGGAAATCAGGGTGTCTGATACCGGAATTGGGATTGAAGAAGATGCGCGATCGCAAATTTTTGATCCTTATGCGCGCTCCAATTCACAAACGAAGGAAATTGCGGGAACAGGGTTGGGGTTAGCGATCGTTCAACGAATCATCCATTTGATGAATGGAAAAATTGAGCTGCTTTCGGAAGTCGGCAGAGGCTCAACCTTCACGGTGACGCTTCCCCTAATCAGACCTGAGGCAAGTCATTAAAATATGCAGCTGGTTTGTACAGCACTTTAGCTTATTAGCTTCTCCAATCACCGGACGACTCGTCGTCTTGTTCCAATGGGACTAGCTAGCTAAATCGGATAGAGAATATTGAAAGTTAACCACTAGCAAGCAGTAGTTCCCCATTTTGAAGAAACTACTGCCTAAAAAACCTCTACAGGTTGACCATTACTGTTCAAAGTCTGTAGCTGTTTCTCCAACAAAAAACGGGTCAAATCTGACCGACACCTTTACTGCGATCGTCTGATTCAACAGTTAGATTGCCCTGCTCATCAGTTTGATTGATATTCTGAAGTTCAGATGCACGAGCTTCTTTCTCTTCTGCCTGTTCCTCCCTCAGGTCTCCAGGTTCGTCAACGTACATCTCTGGTTCAATGGCGTAGTTGTTAGCTAGCCCTTCCTGATCCACTGTGTATCCACCACTAGTATCTAGATCACCTTTGGATGACTCTTTAACCTGCTTGTAGTTCTCCTGCTCCCGTTCAGCCCGAGCAGCCGTTTCTGCAGGAACAATATGGGGATCATAGGTATCAGATTGAACTCTTGGATTGTTGTTACTCATGATTAACTCCTATCTCTTAACACAAGTCGATTATGCGTCTTCAGGTCAAAAGAAAACATCGGTCATTTGAAAGAAATCAATTTCTTAGCACTCAAAATCCAAATATTTTCTACCCAGAATAAAGTAATTTTCTTTTAGAAAAAAATGTTTTTAATTTAGCTCTGACAAGAGTTTTAAGGAGCAGGTATAGCCTTTTTACTAGTGCTAATTTTGACTGAAATGCTGTTGAACTGTAGGTTTTTCTTATATTGAATCAATAATCAAACTACTCGCACAAGTAGCGATCGCGGCAAGACCTCATAAGCATTTTATGGCCTGTAACGCTGTGGCTTCAATCGACTCATGGACTTTTCACTGCTCTATATCTTTTGACTTACTTCATAGGGTAGGTGAATTTTAGCTGCAAACAGAATAGGCTTATTCCAGATCACTCTGCAGAGATTTTGAATATCAAGCATTCGAGTTTGGAGTAAATCATGGTAGACAAAAAATCGGACGTCTTCCCATCTGAGGGACAAGAGACACCCATTGATCCTTCACAGCGTAGGACAGGTAGCGACGTACGTTCTACAGATGCGAAGGAAGGTGCAAAGCCTGAGGCTCCTGGGGATAAGAATACCGATATTCCCGGTGATCCTAACCAGGGAACTGAAGCTCGCTAATGAGCAAAGAGGGACAGGAAAGTTTCCCCTAGCTTCCTGTCCTTCATGCGTACAATACTTTTACAGACAAAAGAAAAGTAGCAGCATGCTCACTTTTAGTTCTCACCCTATATCTTTATCCTAGTTTTGGTTGAAAGATTTAGAGGATGAGATTTACAAAGTGGGCTCTGCGTCTGTTTACAGACACAACATCACTTTTAAAAACTACTGAAACGTTTAGTTTAGCAGATTTATTTTGCATTCAAATTCTGTAACTTTCGTTATCTCTGTTATTCTTAGCCGGAGCAAGTGAATGCCTAAAGCGACTCATCCTGCAGCCCAAAAGATTGCGGTTGTTTTCGATTTTGATGACACTCTTGTTCCTGATAGTTTTGACCACTTTCTTTCGTTTTTAGGATTAGATCCTGCTGAGTTTCGTAAAGCTAAATATGAATCCCGGAAACAAGCGGGTTGGGATGCCATTCCAGCCCGCTTCTACAGTTTGATCGAATACTCTAAAGCTCAGCCGCCTGAAAAACGAATTACTCGATCAACGCTAATGGAGTTTGGGAAATCTTTACAGCCGTTTGAAGGCGTTTCAGATATGTTTACTCGACTCCAGCAGCGGGTCAATGAAATTGCTCCCGAAATCAGTATTGAGTTTTATCTGATTACCAGTGGTTTTGTAGAAGTTGCTCGGCAAACCAGCATTGCTAAGTTCTTTAAGGCAATGTGGGGATGTGAGTTTCACTACTCAGAATCGGGTGAAATTGAGTTCTTGAAGCGATCGCTCAGCCACCCCGAAAAACCTCGATACCTATACTATCTGTCGCGAGGAATTAACTACAGCGACGACGAAGACTTACTCTTTGTCTACAAAGATGTTCCTCCAGAAGAACTCACAATTCCTCTTGATCAAATTATTTATGTAGGTGATGGGACCTCCGACATTCCTTGCTTTGCCATGCTGAATCAGGAAGGAGGTATGGCGATCGGGGTTTACCGAAACAGTAGCCCTGAAGAATGGGCTAAACACTATCAGCCTAGTCAGAATCAGCGGGTCATTAATTTGGCACCTGCTGACTACCAAGAAGGTTCAGAGTTGATGAGGTCTCTAACGTTAGCCGTAGAGAGTATGTGTAAAAAGATTCAGATTTATCAACTGAGTCACCATGAATAACGGCGAATGGTTGCCACTCTACGAGAATGAATGTGTGAGGTACTGAGTGAATAATTATCAAAGTCCCCGTAGCCGTTTACGCATTCTAGGTCTCAGCATTGCCCTAACCTTGGCAATCATTGGAGGATTATCAGGCTATTGGTCGTTTTCGATGAGTACAACGACCAATGCTTTACGCTGGTGGGCAAATTGGTTGCAAGATGTTGGCACAGAAATGTTGGGGGCTGCTGTCACTATTCTGCTAGTTGAACTGGTTATTTATCAACAGCGAGATGAGGCTAGCCGTCTTGATCAAGCGCAGATGCGCCGCAAGGAGCATTTTGTCAATCAGTTGAGAAGATCCTACAGCGTAGAGAAACGCCAAAAAGTCATTGATCGCATGAATCAGCAAAATCTGCTGACAAGGGCATGGCTATACGAGATCGACTTAGAGCGAGTGAATTTAACCGAATGTGATTTTTCAGAGACAGACTTGTTTGAAGCAAATCTATCAGAAGCTTTGCTAACCAAGGCAAATCTGCAAGACGCTAACCTTCGGAGAGCAAATCTAACTAAAGCAAATCTAGTTGCTGCTAACTTGGAGGATGCAGATTTAGTAGAAGCTAACTTGGAGGATGCGGATTTATATTCCGCCAACCTCAAAGACGCTGACTTCAGTTGTGCTCGATTCAGCAGAAAGACACGCCTTCCCGATGGCAGCTATTGGACGCCTAATCTCGACCTGAAAAGTTTTGCCCCAAAATTAGACAAAGCAGCTTAACCAAATGAGTATCCATAGTTTTATAGGAATGAATAAATTTTAAGTTCTCAGTTTTGAGTTTTGAATGATTGAGTCATCGGCGAATCCAAAGCTCAAAGTTGATACTTAAATAAGTTCCCGTTCCATAGCCGTTGCTAGTTCCGTCCACTGCCCACATAAGCTATGCGATCGCACCTTATCCTCCAAACCATAAGTCATACCTACCTGCAGCAGAGCACGACTCAGAATTGTCACAATCACTGACTAAGCGTTGCTATCTTTTACGACTGTTGTAAAACAGCTTCATGCTTATAAGCTTTGTTGAGATAGAGGGTTTCATACAATGGAATTTAGAGGCTAAACTTACATTCCTAATACCCCTGTTCTTACTTCAGAGCAGGGGTTTGCTTACTGATAAAACTTGACAGAGCCTCACTTCTTGCAGTACAAAATTACCATTAAAGCGAACATTGGCGTTCAATCATCTTTTCTGAGCGTCATGGCCTTAGTCGTTGAATAAGCTGCCTCGACATTACTCAATATTGGAATGTACCAACCTAAAAGACATGCCTGAGATTGCTCCCCGACTTTCTGAAACAGAACTCAGTCAGCGTATTTTGGATATGGCTAAAACGGGGGTCTATCGAGAGTCTATATTCGAGGCTTTTCAGTCTTTGGCGACTAAGCGTCAGGTCAGTAGCGCGATCGCTCATGCCAAACAGTTGGGCCTTTATTCCGTGAGCAGTTTGAGGGATCCTGACCTGGGGACCTATTACCAAGTTGACTTGGCGAAATATCAGTCCCTTCAAGCAGCCTTAAAAGCTAACATCCAAATCTCTGCGAGCGACGATTTAGCGGCCCAAATTCTAATCACGACTCAAACGATCCGGGCAATGCTAGTGATCTCAGGGGGATTCACGCTTGTTTTAGTGATCTCGGGGGGATTCCTTCTGCTCACAGGGCATCTCCAAAGTGGTCGTTTTGCCTGGGTCGGTGCTGCCTGTGTGGGTGGCGTTTGGTCACTCCAACAGTATTGGACGCGCTTACAAAGCAATCACTGACTCATCAATATTGGTCAGTGAGTCAATCAAGCAAAAATCTTGAACGATATGTATCACCCTATCTTGTTATTTCAATGAAGTAAATTTGATATCTCAATACATTGTTTGATATTTCAATGAATTAGTAGCTTTTCTTCGGAACCAAAGGGTATTAATGTCAAGTCTATAAAGGGTGAAATTCGAGCTTTTTATAAGCTCTCAACGTTCGCTCAAAACCCTTGCGTAGGCATTGTTCAAGGGTTTAAGTCATTGATCTTTATCGGGATCAAAAACCTCGATGAAGTTTTGGTGAATACTGTCATCCGGACTTCCACGTAAATCGTTGTTGCCCATATTCTATGTAAATCAGAAGGACCAATCTAGGAGTCAACTTTCCTGTGATCAGGATTCAGAGTCAGTCTACCGCTGCCATGGATGTTGCCCTGCCGACCGCAGCGCCGCAAATCGTTAGTGACCCATTATTCTGCCATTTACCGAGCATGGAATCAGGCCATCCTTCGGTAAGAAGTATTCTTAAACGCTGTATTGATATTGTTGGTGCACTGATCGGATTACTGATTACCGCTATTTTGTTTATCCCGATTGCTATCAATATTCAAATTGACGACCCCGGTCCTATTTTTTACAGTCAAGTGCGATGCGGCTATCGAGGAAAAACGTTCCGAATTTGGAAGTTTCGCTCTATGGTAGTCAACGCGGATGCCCTTAAGCACCTGGTTAGTAACGAAGCTCAGGGGCTAATTTTTAAGAATAAAAATGATCCGAGAGTTACTCGCATTGGTTCTTTTTTACGGAAGACAAGTCTTGATGAATTTCCTCAGTTCTGGAACGTTCTTGTCGGCAATATGAGCTTGGTGGGGACAAGGCCACCCACCATTGATGAGGTTATGAGATACGAGCCTCATCATTGGCAACGGTTAGAGGTTAAACCAGGCATTACTGGTGAATGGCAAGTGCGCGGTCGTTCCTCCATAGATAACTTTGAGAATGTCGTCAGCATGGATCTTCAATATCAGGAGCGGTGGTCAGCACTCTACGACATTAGGCTCATTCTAAAAACAGTTCTAGCTGTTCTACAGCGTCGAGGCGCTTGTTAGAGTACTCAGCACTAGGAAGATTAGAGCTGTCTAGATCCACAAAAATTTCATCTTCAACTCCAAGTTGAAAACGGAGCAGGTTTGGTCGCCTGACTCCGTTTTTTTTCTCTGAATAAGCTTTGATGATGGATGCCTGTCGCTGCCTAACTTCAAGGGAAACAAGAACCTTAATAGCTATCACCAATTCTGTTAGACCAAGACAGATGGCCATCATCCTTCACCCGCAGCTCTCGCAGTAGCCGTTTTGTGTCAATAGAAAGAGCTTGCAGAAAAGGTTCATCTGCAAGCTCTCTATTGTGTTCTATTGGTTTAGCTTGGTAGCCTAAGCTTCCCGACTGTCTAAGAAAGTCTGGAGTTGACCCAACGCAGCTCTACCAATGTTGAAAACAGCCCAACTTGCAGCCAGTGCAACTGGAGCCAACACAACCACGATTCTCCAATCCATGACCATATCTCCTAAAAGCCTGTTTAATAGTTTGTGATAATTCTCTCATAATTTTTCGAAACCTGTTTCATATTTCTTCTCAAATCCAAGAAAATTATCTGAATCCCAAAGAGGTCCCTTGTCCTGCATGGACGATCGCAAGCTGGTGATATTTTTTAGCGTGGTCAATCAGGTCAGCGGCCTCCTCTTCCGAGACTGCTCGCATGAGCTTGGCAGGAAGACCCACAACGAGCGATCGCGACGGCACATCTTTCGTAACTAGTGCGCCTGCCCCAACAATGCTGCCTGCTCCAATCCGCACTCCATTTAGCACGATCGCCCCAATCCCTATCAAGCAGCCCTCTTCAATATGGGCACCGTGAATAACCGCTCGATGCCCCACCGTGACATACGCCTCTAAAACTGTGGGTTGGCCTGGGTCACCATGCAAGATTGCCCCATCCTGAATATTGCTATAGGCACCAATCTGAATAGATTCCACATCGGCTCGTAAGACTGCTCCATACCAAACACTACAGCCTTCAGCTAGGGTGACTTCCCCCATTACAGTTGCCCCCGGAGCAACAAAAGCGGCCTGAGATACGTCGGGAGAATCCCAAAAATTTCCCCCAGGAGACAAAATCGGGGTCTGAAAGTTAGTCATCACTAAGAACTTCATACAGAATGAACATAAATCGGGCTGTTCCCCCCGCTATAATACGGCTACCGGAACCCGTCGGACTGCATCCATCGGCTATCGCTCAATGGTTAACCCAGCCCTACAACACCCTATTTTTGGCCCAGACATCAGGTGTCCTCACTGCCGTCAAACGATTCCGGCGTTGACCCTGACGGATACTTATCTGTGTCCCCGACATGGAGCTTTTGAGGCAGATCCCACCAGCAAGGAACTTGTACACTTGCAGTCGGGGCGTCACTGGCGCCAGTGGGAAGGCGAATGGTATCGTCAGCACACCCATCCAGACGGTATTCGCTTCGAGATTCATGAAGCATTAGACCGTTTATATACTCAAGGCTTTCGGGCAACGCGGGTGATCATCGCTCAACGCTACCAGGATCTTGTGAAGGCCTATTTAGAACGCAGTGCTCCTTGGCGAGGAAATAGCGAAGGGGGATCCCCCAGACTTTATGGCCTGCCGGTAGAGTTTAGTCCTTCAGCGGATGAGGAACCCTGTTGGAACGTAATCAACTTCAATCTTGAGAAAGAGCCGGGTGTACCTGTCCGTTATCCATATTTTCGATTGTTTGAATAATTGCGATCGCAATGCACCATGCGTCTATCCGTACAGCTGATATTCACCGAGCTATCACCTTCTATCAGCTACTAGGCTTTGAAATGGAAGAGCAGTTTACCGCTGGCATCACTTTGGCCTGCTGGATGACGGGACTGACGGGACGCATTGAACTGTTGCAAATTCCAGAGCCAAAGGCAACGCCAGACTGTTTTCATGATGAACATTACACTGGCTATTACCATCTGTCTTTTGATTTAACAGAAGTCACCGATAGTTTGCCGGATTGGTTAGAATCGCTGGAAACACGTTTTGCGGAAGCTCACGAGAACACTCCTGACGGTGTTACACCGCTCAAGATTTTGCTGCCTCCAACACAGCAAATGATTGGGACCTCTGTCTATGAGGTTGCGTTTGTTGCAGATGCAGACGGTTTACCTTTGGAGTTTTTGCGGATGATGAAACATGAGCAGTAGCGGGGCAAAGCCTTTCAAGAACAATTGGGAATATCTGAAAGTAGAGCTGCGCTGGCTCGATCGCGTCCTAATGATGGCAGTGTCTCGTAAACGTCAAGACGATAAAACTATTCATCAAGTTGCCAACAATTCAGCAGATAAAATTACGAGTCACTGGTGGAAGGGCATTATCTCTGTCAGCAGAGGCATTGACGACCGAGAAGGCCCACCCCCTAAGTCCCCAGCGAAATCCGTACCCACTGCCAGCTACAGTCAACAATTAGAAGCACGAATTCAAGCAAGCTACGAAGCAAAGATAATCCTAGCGTTGCCCCTACTGCGAGATCGCTTGGGTTTATCCGAAGTTGAGAAAAATATTGTGTTGATGGCGATCGCACCCGAAATCAATCGTCGTTACGGTCGCCTTTACGATTACTTACAAGAAGAAGAGGGAGCATTGGCAGATTTGCCTACCGTCGATCTCTGTCTTCGCATTCTTTGTCGCAACGACAATGATTGGCAGCAAACACGAGCAAAATTAACTGCGACTCACTCTCTAGCTCATCGAGGACTGGTTGAGTGGATCGGCGATGAAGACGGCACGTTGTTGAGTCAGCAGGTTAGGGTAAGCGATCCGTTAGCTCGCTTTTTATTGTCAGATCATCCCAGTGAAAAAGTATTAAGCAGTCTTTTGGCAGAGACGGGCATCGAAGACAACGTATTTATATCAGATAGCATTCTGACCTCGACAGCTGAGCAAGCGTCAGCCACCAGTTCGGAATTACCTTTGGAAGAGGAGTCTTCTGGTCAACCCCAAAACCCAACCCTGTCTTCCCAAGTCGAAGTGAGTTGGGAAACGCTTGTGCTCCCCAAGAAGCTTATCCATCAGCTACAGCACCTCGGTCGTCAAACTGTACAGCGTCAGCAGGGTCCAATGATGGGCCTAATTGTTTTGTTAGTAGGCGATACAGGCACGGGTAAAACAACTGCTGCCGCAGCGATCGCTTCGCAAATCAACCAGGCGCTAACCTGCGTAGATTTGGCAACCCTATCACCCGAACAATACCCTGGCGTCTTAACTGATTCGCCCAACGAAAACTCCAGCCTGCTATTGATCAAACAAGGAAAACACTGGTTTGGTCGGAACTCGCAGGTTGACCAAAGTTGGCTGCATCAGTGGTGGCAATGGCGCAAACAGTTCGGTTTAACCTTGGTGTCTGTCAAAAGCCTAGAAACGGTACGTCCCAGTTGGCGGCAGTCATTTGATGGTATCTTGCACTTTCCACGCCCTGATAAAAAAGGGCGTTGTCGGTTGTGGGCGCAGTCATTTGCACCTGAGTTCAACACTCAACGGCTTAGTTGGTCTGAGCTTGCCGAACAGCTCCCCCTCACAGGCGGAGACATTCAGACGATCGCTCAAACTATCCAACTCGATTTGCAAGAACGTCAGCGCTCAACCGTTACGCTACAGGCATTGCGAGACGCTCTACGGCTTCATCACCCCCATCTGGAATTGAAAACTCGATAAGGCATATCAAGCAAACAGCCTCAAGCTATCGCGTCCAAAACACCCGTAACAGCGATCGCCCAGCCCTTTGGAGCCAGATCGGGAGCTATTTGCCAGCCTCGTTCTGCCAGCCTCGGGTGGGGCCCAGCTTCTCCTGGCAGAACGATCGCTCGGTCTACGTTTTCCAACATGTCAAGATCGTTAGGACTGTTACCCAATCCGATAGACACAAGCGGTCCCCCATCAGCCAAAATAGGTTCATACAGCGTTACTAATGTGTGAACTGCAATGCCTTTTCCCGCTTCAGCACCAATTAGATGAGAGAAGCGATCGCCCACCACAACGTTGAATCCCATACCCTGCGCAGCCGCCACCAACGTTTCTGAAGCTGTATTTTTAGGCGTCAAAAAAGGCTCGGTGAACTCTCTCATCTTTGCCTCATGAGCAGCTTCTGGGTTCAAGCCGGTCAGCTGCTGAACTTGTTCGATAGAGAGATCGCCAAATCCCTTAAGTGGTCGTCCAAGGTCTTGGGCGATCGCCTTCAATCCTGCCCGAGCCATGACGTAGCTCACGCCCAACGGCACCACTCGATACGGACCATCGTCATCCCCTTCTGGTAGCGGATAGGGACAGGTATCACGGGGAATATAGATCGCGCTGCCGTTCTCCACCACAAATGGATCAGTTAACCCGATTTGCTGAATTAAGGTCTCAACCTCGGCTCTAGTCTTACTGGTCACAGGAATCACAGGAATTCCCCGTTGCTTCATCCGCTCAATTACCGGCAGTGCAGCATCGTAGTCATAACTTTGAGGATGCAGTAGCGTTCCATCCAAGTCCGTAAAGAGAATGAGTGCAGCCATTCCAGGTATCCTTCCCAGCAGCCCTTTTATTCTCTTACAAAGAGCCTTCCTTCAGCCTTATATCTCCTCATGTTTGATTTCTATAGCCATCGCCAGTGCCGTTAAGACGAGGCGACGAGCCAGCCGGCTACACGCTAAGCACCGGTGTATTGGCCTAAATGACTGAAGCTAGATCTTCTTGACTACGCATCGTTGTAGAAAAATATTTGCAGAGAGTTGAGGCTAAGGTAACTAGTTGGGAACCCTGAACATCAAGGAGTAGTTAAGCGGGAATTTCTAATAATTAGGTGATTTTCTCGAAGATAAGCTAACGTTGAGTTGCGCAAGTGCTCCCAGATGTTCATCCGAATCGTTAGAAGCTGCGAGTTATGGGTAAAGTAATCGGAATAGACCTCGGAACTACTAATAGCTGTGTGGCCGTTCTAGAGGGTGGTCAGCCGATTGTAATCACTAATGTTGAGGGAGGACGGACAACTCCCAGTATTGTTGGTTTCGGCAAGAATGCAGAGCGCCTAGTTGGACAACTTGCTAAGCGACAAGCAGTAACAAACGCGGAAAATACGGTCTACAGCATCAAACGATTCATCGGACGACGGTGGGACGATACTGAGGACGAACGATCCCGAGTTCCCTACGTATGTATATCAGGAAGAGATAGTACCGTCGATGTTGAAGTCCGGGGCAAAGCCTATACGCCCCAAGAGATTTCTGCCATGATCTTGCAGAAATTGAAGCAGGACGCGGAAGCTTATCTCGGTGAAGAGGTAACTCAAGCTGTTATTACGGTACCTGCCTACTTTACAGACGCTCAACGGCAGGCCACAAAAGACGCTGGCACGATCGCAGGCCTCGAAGTCTTACGTATCATCAACGAGCCAACCGCAGCAGCCTTGGCTTATGGATTAGATAAGCAAGATCAGGATCAGACGATTCTCGTATTTGACTTAGGCGGAGGGACTTTTGACGTCTCCGTATTGCAACTAGGAGACGGGGTCTTTGAGGTTAAAGCGACATCGGGAAACAATCACTTGGGCGGTGATGATTTTGACAACAGTATTGCCCAATGGATGATTGAAATTTTTCGCGAACAAGAAGGCATTGATCTCTCTGCTGATCGTATGGCACTTCAGCGCATCCGCGAAGCGGCTGAAAAGGCCAAAATTGAGTTGTCTACGATGCAAACAACGTCCATCAACTTACCGTTTATTACGGCTGATGAGACAGGACCGAAGCATCTGGAAATGAGTCTCAGCCGTGCCCAATTTGAGCAGCAGGCTAAGACACTCATCGAAGGCACTCTAGAGCCGGTACAGCAGGCCATCAAAGATGCGGAGCTTTCGCCTGAAGAAATTGACAAAATTCTGCTTGTAGGAGGCTCTACCCGAATCCCGGCTGTTCAAGCGGCCATCTCCGAATTTTTTGGCGGCAAAGCACCTGATCGCTCGGTTAATCCAGACGAAGCAGTGGCATTAGGGGCTTCAATCCAGGCAGGCGTTTTAGGTGGAGAAGTCAAAGATCTGTTACTGCTGGATGTCACGCCTTTGTCCTTAGGCATTGAAACCCTAGGGGAAGTATTCACAAAGATTATCGAGCGTAACACGACTATCCCAACTAGCAAAACGCAAGTCTTTTCAACAGCAACTGATGGTCAAACCTCTGTTGAAGTTCATGTGCTTCAGGGCGAGCGAGCAATGGCCAAGGACAACAAAAGTCTGGGTAAGTTTCAGCTCACCGGTATTCCACCAGCCCCTAGAGGTATCCCTCAAATTGAAGTGTCTTTCGAAATCGACGCTGATGGTATTTTGCAGGTAGCCGCCCGAGATAAGGGAACGGGCAGAGCGCAGAGTATTCGCATTACGAATACGGGGGGTCTTAGCCAGGATGAAGTCCAAAAGATGCGCCTGGATGCTGAGAACTATGCCGATGAGGACGAACGGCGCAGACAGGTTGCAGATCTGGTCAATCAGGCTGATAACCTGCTTTACAGCTATGAGGCAGCCCTGCGTGACACCAGTGATTTGAGCATTGATGACACCCTGCGGGCGATCGCTGAAGAAAAAGCTGTTGAACTTCGCGCCGCCATGCAAGACAAGGCGATTACCCCAGATAAACTGCGTCGCGCCATTGAGGAATTCCAGCAAGCCTTCTTCAAGATGACTTCAACGATATATGACCAATCTGAGCTTGACGAAGAAGGAGTTGACTTCAACGTTGAAATGCCTACCGAGCAAATGTCGGAGACTAAAGATCAATCCTTAGAAGATGCCTTGGCTGACGCTAACAGTGTTGCTGACGCCAGCAGTACCAGTAGTGATGAAGACGGCACGCTCGACGTTACAATCACGGCTGACTATGAAGCGATTGATTAAATCTAGACGATTTATAAGTGGGTTGTTTACTCATCCGATGCGACGTCCCATAGAATGGATTAATGTACCGTAACGTAAATTCAGCATTGCTAACAGACGCCTATGGCCCGTGATTACTATGAAGTGCTTGGTGTTTCTCGCAGCGCCGACCAAGAGGAGATAAAACGAGCCTATCGTCGCCTTGCTCGCAGATATCATCCTGATGTGAACAAAGAGGATGGTGCTGAAGAGGTTTTCAAGGAAATCAACCGAGCCTATGAGATTCTTTCAGAGCCAGAGATGCGCGCTCGGTATGATCGATTTGGTGAAGCGGGTGTTGGTGGAGCCGCTGCTGGGGCAGGGGGCTTCCAAGACTTTGCCGATATGGGCTTTGCCGATATCTTCGAGAGCTTTTTTGGTGGATTTGGTGGGGCCGCAGGACAAGCTGGTCGCCGTCGTGGACCCATACGGGGTGACGATCTGCGGTTAGATCTCAAGCTCGGCTTTAAAGAAGCCGTCTTTGGTGGTGAGAAAGAGATCAAGATCAGCCATCTTGAAACGTGCAACACCTGCAATGGCTCCGGTGCTAAACCGGGTACTCGTCCTGTCACCTGTAGCACCTGTGGCGGTAGTGGACAAGTCCGCCGCACTACGCGCACTCCATTTGGCAGCTTTGCTCAGGTATCGACTTGTCCGACCTGTAATGGAACCGGTGAGATGGTAGAAGATCGCTGCGAGACCTGCGGTGGTAGCGGTCATCTTCAGGAAAGTAAGAAGCTGAAAATCACCATTCCTGCTGGGGTTGATAACGGCACTCGGCTGCGTGTCTCAGGTGAAGGGGACGCTGGTCAGCGGGGCGGCACCTCAGGCGATCTCTACGTCTATCTCTTCGTAGAAGAAGATGCTCAGTTCCGTCGAGATGGCATTAATATCCTCTCGGAGTTGAAAATCACTTACCTTCAGGCCATCCTGGGAGCCAAAATTGAGGTTGATACTGTTGATGGGAAGGTGAGCCTCGGTGTACCTGCGGGAACTCAGCCCAATACGGTACTAACTATGGAAAATCATGGTGTTCCTAAATTGGGCAACCCGGTCAGTCGAGGCGACCATTTGATTACAGTTCAAGTTCAGATCCCAACTCGATTGAAGCCAGAAGAACGTGAACTTGTGGAAAAGCTAGCGGAAATGCGGGGCGATCGCGTCAGCAAAGGCGGGGGAATTGAGGGTTTCTTAGGGGGGTTATTCCGAGGATGAGTGAATCTGTCCCGACCTCTGCCAACCCCACTTCTCCATCATCTGCATCACCAGACAAGGTTTTAGATTTGCGCGGCACACCTTGCCCAATCAACTTTGTACGGACCAAGCTGCAGCTGCAGCAAATGGTGGAGGGAGCACTCCTTGAAGTCTGGATTGACGCAGGGGAACCTGTGGCACAAGTGCCGGATAGTTTGAAGATGGATGGCTATTCCATTGAGCAACTGACTGAACAAGGCAGTTACTATGCCTTACAAGTTCGAAATTCCCAGTCATGATGCTTCTATGACTTCTTCTTCTGCGGTTGAACTGCCCATGAACGCCCCTTTGAGGGGCACAGTAGTCTCCGTTCAGGCTAACTATTACTGGGTGCGGTTGGAGGAGTGGACAGGTATTCCGTACCCTGTTTCGATGCTGCTATGCACTCGTCGAGCACGCCTCAAGAAAGTTGGACAGCAGGTCATGGTGGGCGATCGCGTTCAGCTCGAAGAACCTGACTGGGAAGGACAGCGAGCTGCGATCGCTGCCGTTGATCCTCGAAAGACTCAGCTAGATCGCCCTCCGGTTGCCAATGCTGATCAAATTTTGCTGATCTTCGCACTGGCTGAACCGAATCTAGACGTGCACCAACTCACCCGCTTTCTGGTCAAGGCAGAGTTGACAGGTTTGGACGTCTGCCTGTGTCTCAACAAACGAGATCTGGTCAGTGCCGAAACTTTGACTTCTTGGCAGACCCGCATAGCCGACTGGGGCTACGCTCCCGTTATCATCAGCGTTAGACAGGACGACACTCTGCCAATACTGACAAAAGCCTTGAAAGATAAGATTACGGTTGTCTCAGGTCCATCCGGAGTCGGTAAATCAAGTCTGATCAATGCCTTGATTCCCAAAGCTGAACTGCGCGTTAGCGCTGTTTCTGGCAAACTCGGGCGAGGGCGGCACACTACCCGACATGTTGAACTATTTGAATTACCTGGAGGAGGGCTGCTGGCAGATACCCCTGGATTTAATCAACCCGATATTATCTGTGCGCCTGAAACCTTGAGCAACTGCTTTCCTGAGATTCGCGATCGTCTCCAGCATAATGCCTGCCAATTCACAGACTGCCTGCACCGGGGAGAACCCGGCTGTGCCGTTTCAGATGACTGGGAGCGCTATCCCGACTATTTAGAACTACTGAACGACTGCATTAATCAAACTCAGTCAGTCAACGACTCAGCCGATCCTGACGAAGCCTTCAAAATCAAAATCACGAACGAGGGTCAAGTTCAACGAGAACCTCGGCTACAGCTCAAAAAACACCGTCGAGTTTCTCGTCGCAGCCGCAAGCAGTCTTTGGAAGATTTGCGATACGAATTGACTGACAATTTAAAAAACTTGGATACCCTTGACGAAGAAGACCTATATTCAGACCTCTGACGCACTTTGACATCCTGATTCTGATGACTCAGAACGCTTTAGCATCCTCTGCCTGAAGTCCTCTATTTAATGTATTAACCCTAGGCATTATGAAACAATTCATTGGTGGTTCTCTCATAATGACTGCGCTTTTGGTCACCGCCTGCAACCAGGATCAAGCCATAACTGAGGACTTTTCCTCTGAAGCAGGGCAGTTCAGCATTTCAACCCCTGCACCACTGGAGGAGACGCAGCAATCAGTAGATACGCCGGTTGGTCCTATTGAGATTTACACCTTTACGGCAGAACAAGATGACGCTGCCTATGTTGTAGCTTATTCAGACTATCCACCTGAGATTGTGGAGCAGACTGATCCTGACCAACTCCTCGACAGCAGCCGTGACGGGGCTATCAACAACCTAGGCGGAACATTGGTCAGTGAAGAGGCTATTGACCTTGAGGGAAATCCTGGGCGATCGCTGGTCATTAGCACCGACGTCAACGCTGGCGAACCCGCAGTGATTGATTCCCGCATTTACCTCGTGGAGAATCGCCTCTATCAAATCTTGGTCGTCATGCCAGAAGACGACAATGACGACGCAGCTTCAACAAACTTCTTGGAGTCTTTTAGCCTTAACTGACTAGGGACTATTGACACACAGCATTTTGGGGTTTGATCCACTAATTTCTGCGCGATCGCCGCTGAATGACCTACAGTAAGCGATGATAGATGCTGAACAGAGCATTTCGATAGAGAACGGTTTGTTCTCTCTTCTGTAGAATGTCGGTTCCTGTAGGCCAGCTCGGTGATAGTTTGAATGGTTAAGCTAATCATCCAGATTCCCTGTTACAACGAAGAAGCAACGCTGGGTTTGACGCTGGCAGAACTGCCCAAAAGTCTTCCTGGAGTTGACCAGATAGAATGGCTCATTATTGATGACGGCAGCTTCGACCACACGGTAGATGTTGCTCGTGCTTGTGGGGTCAAACATCTTGTTCAATTTCCCTACAATCAGGGACTCGCTAAAGCATTTATGGCAGGCATAGAGGCGTCTGTTCGAGCCGGGGCCGACGTCATTGTCAATACCGATGCCGACAATCAGTACTGTGCTGCCGATATTCCCAAACTCATTGAGCCTATTTTGAAAGGAGAGGCCGATATGGTGATCGGTGCTCGTCCGATCCAAGATATCCAGCATTTTTCTCCTATCAAGAAGCAGTTGCAGGGCCTTGGTAGTTGGGTTGTCCGAAAAGCCAGCAACACTAAAATACCGGATGCTCCTAGTGGCTTTCGAGCATTCAGCCGTGAAGCGGCACTGAAGTTCAATGTCTTCAACGAATACACCTACACTCTTGAAACCATCATTCAAGCAGGTCAACGGGGAATGAAGGTAGAGTCCGTACCGATTCGTACCAACGGCTATCTTCGACCGTCTCGGCTAGTGAAAAGTATTCCAGCGTATGTGCAGCGATCGCTCTTCACCATCGTTCGCATTTTCATGACCTATCGCCCTCTACGGTTCTTTTTGTATGCCGGAACCGTTCCGTTTAGCTTGGGCTTTTTGATCGGTATTCGCTGGTTGATTCTGTATTTTTCAGGCACTCCGCGATCGCACGTTCCCAGCTTGATTCTGGGCGCCATCTTGATGCTAATGGGCTTTCAGCTTTGGATTCTGGGCCTTGTTGCCGACCTGCTGGCCGTCAATCGCAAAATTTTAGAAGAGAACCAACTCCACTTTCGTCGTCTCAACTGGACTCAGCCTAATTCTAATTCCCATGAGTCGTAACTTATTTGCCCAGTCTGCCCTAGCCGAGATCCCCAAAATCTTGACCCTGACAGATCGCAACCCCCATAGCCCCACATATGGTTGCTGCGATCGCAACTTTTGGCAATACAAAATCATCGATTTTCCCAGCGGCATGTCCCAGGAATTTGCGTTGCCGCTAGCGTTGGCTTATTGTTTAGACCTTCCCAAAAATCCCTTTCATCAGCAATCTGCAATCAAGGACTGGACTGAGGCCATCATCCATTACGCGGCTAAAAGTGCCCACAAAGACGGTGCCTGCGATGATTACTTCCCTTTTGAGCGAGCCAGCGGTGCTGCTGCTTTTTCCCTCTATGCATTTCTAGAGAGCTATCAGCTGCTGAATCTACAAGACAAGAAGCTCTTAGCCTTCTTTGAAACCCGAGCCACCTGGCTAGCGAATCACCGTGAAAGTGGACAATTGGCAAACCATGAGGCCCTGATTGTACTGTGCCTACATCTATTAGGAGAACTACTTCAGACAACCCAATGGGAAGCTCAAAAATCTGAACGCCTAGCGCGGCTGTTGAGTTGGCAAAGCGATGAGGGTTGGTTCCAAGAATATGGAGGATTTGATCCGGGGTATCACACTCTTACAATCTCCTGTTTGGCAAGACTTCACAGCCTGCAACCTCGGGACGATTTGAAGAAAATTTTGATCCAAGCAGTCGATCTTGCTGCTCAATTTGTTCATCCAGACGGGTCCTTTGGTGGGGAATACGGCAGTCGCAATACCTACAACTTCTTTCCCCATGGTTTTGAATTAGTGGGGCAGTGGTATCCAGAGGCACTCAGCGTTAACGATGCCTTCCTCAAGGGCCTGGAGCAAGGAAAACAACCCTGCTATGCCGACGACCATATTGTTGGGCATCACGTTTGGAATTATTGGTTGGCATGGAAAGATTTTGTGAGCGATCGCCCTCTCCCCCAACCCAGACCCACAGAGCGATTTTGGCTCAAACAAGCAGGCATCTTAGTAGATCGCCGCCAGGAAACAGAGCTGTACATTGCTCTTAACAAAGGAGGCGTCTTTAAGCTATTTCGAGCCGGTGAGTTAGTGGTATCTGACACTCAGATCTCAGCTCAAATTCAGCAAGGTCAAAAGCACAAAAATGCGGTGGGCCATCTCCTTGGCAACTACGACTTTGAAATAGATGAGAATCGAATTGTGGTTCGAGGTCATTTAGGTTGGGCTAAGCAGACCCAAATGACGCCACTCAAGCTGCTCGTTTTGCGATTCGTTAACCTGACTTTGGGGCGATTTTCACCGAATCTGGTTCGCAGCCTTTTGCAGAAAGTTCTTATTACCGGAAAGCAACAGGCTCCTGTTCAATTTCTCCGGCAGCTAGATTGGCATGACGGCCAATGGCATGTTACAGATGAATTGAAAGCAGAGACATGGGATACGGTGGAAACAATTGGCATTAGCGGCCATCAAACGTCTATTTATGTTGTAGTCAGTCGAGTATTTCAAGAAAGTCAATTGCAGCCCTGGATAGACCTAACAAACCGAATCAAGCGTTTAAATCCTGGTCAAGTTTTAACGATTGAGCGAACCTATTAGTTTCCAAAATAGTAGAAAAGCATCCTATGAAACGCCTTATTTCAATTGCCGTTAGTCTTTTCATTCTGTTACTGCTTTATTGGAAAATTGACCTCACGGGACTGATTCAGGTCTTCCGAACGTCCAATGCAGCTTGGATGGTCATTAGTCTAGGAATGGTAGTCCCAATCACCTTATTTACATCTCAACGACTACAGTTTTTGATGCCGCCTCAAAGCACCCTGAGCTTTTGGGAAGCCAATCGATTAATCCTTGCAGCCAGTTCGCTCAATATGGTGCTGCCTGCCAAAGCAGGGGATATTGCCAAAGCCTACTTTATGCGCGATCGCGGTCACCTAAACGGGTCCCTTGCGCTATCGTTAGTAGTCTTTGAAAAAGCCTGCGATATGCTTTCGCTATTGCTCTGGTGCTTATTTGGACTGTGGCTTTATCCCCAAAAAGGACTCTTTTTCTGGGCCATAACGTTAGGCATTTTGGCAGGACTAACCGCAGGCATTTTACTGCTAAGTTCCACTCGATTTGCTAACCTTTTTTTCCAATTAGGTCAAATACTAGGCCCCAAGAAAATCAAGCTACGCTTCAAACAGCTTCAGGTAGCTTGGGCAGAAATGCACGACTATTTCTGGCGAGATAAGCGTCAGCTTCTGAAAATCACCAGCATGTCCGTTTTCATCTGGCTGCTGCATCTATTGCAGATCTGGTTTTTTATCCTAGCGCTGAACGCCTGGACACCCTTCATCACCAATTTGGCGCTGTCTCCGCTGGCGATTTTGGCTGGACTGCTGCCTCTCACCTTTGCTGGCGTTGGAACACGAGACGCAGCCCTTGTTTTCCTCTATGCACCCTACTTTGACGCCGCGACCGGAGCTGCTCTGGGGTTATTGTGTACTTCACGCTATTTTCTGCCTGCCGTTGGCGGACTGCCCTTTCTAGAAAGCTACTTGAAAGATATGAGTTGGAAAACGGGCAAGTAGTCACTTCTGGCTTTGACTAAGGAATGAATGAATTTTAAGTTCTCAGTTTTGAGTTTTGAATGATTGAGTTATCAGCGAATCCAAAGCTCAAAGTTGATACTTAAATAAGTTCCCGTTCCTAACTTTGGTCGATTTTCCCGCTCAGAATTAGAAACGTCCACTGCATTTTTCGGCAGGGACAGCCAAGGTGTTGGGCGATTTTAGGGTAGTCAAATCTTTGGCTTCAGAAAGCTTGCCGTCTGGCAGCACATAGAACTGCCGATAGTTCATCTGGCAAAGTTGGTCGAAGATGGCATTGTAAATATCGAAACCCCGGTGCTGGCGAAACGATTCAAGCGTCTCATAGTACAGCACTGGACGAAAACGAGCGATCGCCTCCAAGCCTCCACAAATCACCTCGTATTCCATGCCTTCAACATCAATCTTGACGAAGTCCAATCGTTTGAGCCGTTGTTCTTCAGCAAATTGATCAAGCGTTTTGACACTGACCCGGAACCCACCTTCATTGAGAAGACCGGCATTGCCCGGCACATTCGGATCTTCCTGCCAGAAAAGCTCTCCCGCCTTGTCAGCTAACCCCAGAGAAAAAATTTGCACAATGGCTTTGAGCTGAGGATTCAACTCTAGGTTGTCTTTCAGTCGGGTGAATGTGCTGGGTCCTGGTTCGATTGCCAAAACCCGACCGCTACTAGCAACAGAGGCCATGAGCAGAGTTAATGCGCCCACATTTGCGCCTACGTCAATAACCGTATCTTTTTGATGAACAAATTGACGAATGATGGCACTGGTTGTGAGGTCGTAGTGTCCTGTTGCCATCTCAACTTCAATCGGATAAGTCGTATCGATATTGACCTTAAAACGGTCGAGATACGCATCATAGACGAACTGCTCTCCAGACGGCAGAAAAAATCGCAAGTGGCGGTATCGCTGAGCTAAGCTCAGTTTCACCGAGAAGGGGAGGAGCGGCACAACACTCATCTGCCGCATGAGAGCAATCAAGAACGCTTTAGTCATCAAGCACTACCACCCCTGTTGGGCTAGAAAATGCTGCTCTAGACGATCGCCATGTCGAGCAGATTGCCGCAGCCATTCTAGGCGCAAATCCCGTTGCTCGCGATCGCTAAGATGCCAATCGATCTCCATTTGATATAGCCGCTGAGTAAGAACATACAAACAAAGTGCCACGCTAACAGAGACATTCAAACTCTCAATAAATCCCACCATCGGAATCTTGAGCTTGAAGTCAGCTGCTTGAAGGGCGGTTTGCGAAACGCCATACCGCTCGCTGCCAAACCAAACGGCCAGCTTCTGATCAAGAGGAATGGCTGCTGGAGCGACCGCTCCTTCGTGAGGGCTGGTGGCAGCGATGAGGTAGCCCAGCGATCGCAACTTGCTCAAACACTGACGAGTGTTGTCTTCCTGGTCACTGCCATAACGAGAAATTGCCACCCATTTTTCGGAACCCGAAGCAGCCCCGCGTCGCGCTTTAAACGTATTAAAATTCTCGACAACATGAATATCTTGAATGCCAAACCCCTCACAGGTTCGCAGGATAGCACTGGCATTGTGGGCGTTATGGAAGTCCTCAGCAACGACCGTGATATGGCGAGTTCTCTGTGCTAACACAGCGTCAATTTTCGCCCGTCGCTCCGGAGTCACAAATGTTTCTAGATACTCCATGAGCGCTGTTTTTTGAGTGACATCCATCTGTTTCCCTATCTAAGCTCAGAAACTGACAGAAAGCCTCATTAGGATACCAAGATGCAGCCAACTCAGGCTTCAACGGTATAGTCCGTCGTCAGTTTCGTTGTAGCCGTTGCCAGTTCCGTGAGGTCGTCTCTACCTAAGTTCGCGATGTAAACGCAGTACTGTCTGTCCTCAAAGTGTTTTTGGCAAAACCAACGCAACATCAGCCAAAGAAAGGTAACGTTTCAATTCATCTTCTTAAGACAAACATCAAAGGTGTCGCAGACTAGAGTTACTGAACAAGCTTGGATTCATCCATCTAGTGCAGGATGGCGACAGTATGAAGCTTGAGCTATCCTATTGTCACCAAGATATTATCTCTCTATTGAGTTCCGGAGGAAACCGCCATTATTAGAAAGAGGTTTGATAACCGTCGTGGTCGTCCCGAGCAGCCAAATATTAATCGCAATATCAAAGCACAGCAGGTGCTATTAATTGATCACGAGAATGAAAATCGTGGCGTAACTGATACCAGGGATGCGATTAGTCTTGCTGAAGAAGTCGGACTTGATTTGGTTGTTGTCTCAGAGGGCAAAGAGACGCCAGTTGCAAAGATTCTCGACTACGGTAAGCATCAGTATCAGCAGAAGAAACGCCAAAAGCAGGGTTCCAAGCCTACGATGAAAGAGGTGAAGCTGCGTCCAAATGTTGACGACTCTGATTACAACATTCGGATTCAGCGGGCAACTCAGTGGCTTGATAAAGGTAATCACGTTAAGTTTCAGATTCGTTTGCGAGGGCGTGAACACCAGCATAGAGATCGGGCACGTGAACTACTAGAGCGGATTGTTCAAGACTTAGACACCGTCTCCAAGGTTCAGTCTCTAGATACCAAGTCGCTAATTGTTCAGCTCGTCCCAGAGTCCTAGATCGGCTTTAGGCCAATTAAGTTTGAGAGAGAGTATGGAGCGATCGCTCCATACTCTTTTTTGCGGCTCAATTTCTGCTCATCTCTGTCGCCTCCCCAAGCCTATCGAAACGTTACGCTTTGCCGACAAAGATGAACAAACACCGCTTTCTCCTGCAGCTTGTCAACGTATGCAGTAATGTGTAATCAGCGAAACATAAAGTAAAGATTAAGAGTTTGGAGCGTATGAACCCTCATCTGCTGCGTCAGCTGTGGTCGCTAATCGAAGGCTCTCAAGACAACTGGATCCTGAGTTTAGATGACAATAGCCTTGTTCAATGTTTGGTTGAGCAAATTTCCGGTGAAAGAATACTCAATCCTGCGGAGACAGATTATCTCAACGGCTATATTCGAAGCCGTATTCCCCTGATTCGAGACATCGCTCAGAATTAAAGTCGTGCTTGTCTTACATCCTTTCAACGCAAACCCTAGTCGTCCTCAGAAATCCTCTAGGGAGCTTGAGTGATATTTTCCTTGATCGCCGCAAAGCTGTCTGGGCTACTAAGGTTGACCTACGCTTCGAAGTTGTGCGTAGTGCTCGGATAATGTGTGTTCGGACGATGTTGAACGAATCTCTTGGCTAGTCTCGACAACAGACCACATTAATTTGCCCGGGATGGCATCTCTCTTCATTAATTCACCACCTATCCAACGGTCCTGTATCACCACTATAAAGAGCAGGCTTTAAGGATGGAGTGCGGTCCTGCGATCGCCAATAGGCCGTCATACGGTGACTGTAGACCTACAACTACTTCCATTCACTTGTCTTCGGCAAACGTCTTTCAAACGTCTATTTTCACGATAGATGATGCCCCAAATCCTTATTGTTTAGGATTAATCACCAATATAGCCATCGAAGTGTGTTTTGTGATACAAAAATATTTCCTTATGCATTGGAATGTAAGGCGAAGATCGACCTACTTTCCCGTGGTAGGGGGACTGCCTCTAGAGGCGGTCTGATGAAAACTGTGATTGTGATGAGTTATTAAGGCGTGTAACCAATGAAGAAATGGGGTTTCCTTGGGCTAGCATTGGCCCTTACCCTGACCGCTGCCTGTAGCGGAGGGACAACAACCGATACTGCTGCCGATAGTGGCGATGGTGCTGATGCGGGTAGCGAAACAGCCGCAGGAGGCAGCCGCCTGAATGCCGTTCTAGAGCGTGGACAACTTGTCTGCGGTGTAGATGGTGGTATTCCCGGCTTCAGTTTCGTAGACGAAGGTGGAAACTATTCTGGCCTGGATGTAGATGTTTGCCGCGCTGTTGCTGCTGCACTTTTTGATGACCCGGAAGCAGTTGAGTATCGTCGTCTAGATTCTACTGAGCGTTTCACCGCTCTATCGGGTGGTGAGGTTGACATGCTCTCCCGAAACACCACTTGGACTCTAAGCCGAGACACCCAAGTCGGCATGGAATTCGGGCCCACGACTTTCTATGATGGTCAGGGTATGATGGTCCGCCAAGATAGCGGCATCGCTGGTCTTGAGGACTTTGCAGGCAAAGCAGTTTGTGTGGAGACAGGAACAACCACTGAGCTGAACCTGACCGACCAAATGAGAAAGCTAGGCGTTGATTTTGAGCCGGTTGTCTTCCAAGATGCAGACGCAGCCTATGCTGCTTATGATGAAGGCCGTTGCGAAGGAATGACCTCTGACAAGTCTCAGCTGATTGCTCGTCGTAGTACGCTCCCAGCTCCAGACGATCACGTCCTTCTAGAAGTCACTATGTCGAAAGAGCCTCTAGGACCTTTGACTGTCAACAACGATTCTGCTTGGTTTGATGTTGTGAAGTGGGTTACCTACGGCCTCATTCAAGCTGAGGAGATGGGCATCACCTCTGGAAACATTGCCGAATTTGAAGGCAGCGAAGATCCCAACATCGCTCGATTCTTGGGCGAAGAAGGCACCTTGGGTGAGGACATGGGTCTTCCCAACGACTTCATGAAGCGAGCCATTACCAACGTTGGTAACTACGGTGAGATTTACGAGCGTAATCTAGGCCAAGAATCTCAATTCAACCTGGATCGCGGTCAGAATGCACTGTGGACTGAAGGGGGCCTGCTCTACTCGCCGCCTTTCCGCTAAACACTTGCTATTGAGAAAACCTTTCTCTTAGCGATATAAGCCCTGTAAAAGCCCTACAAGACTGCTTTTCAACGTAGCCTTGTAGGGCTTTTAGGTAGGTCTGCGAGCAATACGCAAACTGCCGATAATCCCAGCAAGACTAGGTGAAGCTGAACTCGGTTAGGGCATTCAAAGCACTGGGCTGTTGTTCTTGAAGCTGGCGCAAGGCTTCCTTCGTTGATGGTCCGACGATGCCATCAATGGAACCGTGATAAACCCCTTGGCGATGCAGATAAGCTTGTAAGACCTTGTTTCTGCTCTGCAAATCATTCCAAAAACTCTTAATCAAACCGTGACGAACCGAGCGTCGAAATTCGTCCTGTTGATTTTTGATGAAACTTTCATCAATGAGTCCCAAACGGTGAGCAACCAAATGGTCTCCCTCCTCTAGCCAGAAGTTTAAGACTGCATTTTCAGCTCCCATGTCAAGGATCTCGGCCATCCGATCCTGATCAGCATCAGTCAAGGTCGGCTTAAGCGCTAATTGGCAATACTCTAAAACAACATCCTTGTGTAGGTCGGATTCAGTTAATAAAGCAGACAGGCTTGGATCCGCAATGTCATCATCAAAAGCCTCTGAGTAAATATCTGTAGTGTTCGTCATTGTTAAATTCCTAGGTGCGTTCCCGTCTTCTTGGGTTGTGAAGGCACAACTCGCTGTGTAGTTGTGTCTTCCAGAAGAAGTTTGTGACAAAAAAGTCATACCGAAATAATGGATAAGTTATAGAAAACCAACAATCCGGTATGGACTTGTGGACAACAGACTTGAATTCCGTTGCCAATCACGGGTTGTAGGCGCGATCGCATTGAAGACTGTCTTTATAAAATCCACATGATTTCTATGGTTTGTTATTACTATCTCGGATAATCTCAAACCTTCCTAGGGGAATTTCCGTAACTTGAGCAGTTCTTGTTGTTTGTAAATGCGTGCCATCAATTTGATGAAGAACTGTCACATATCTCAGATGAGTACCACTTAGTTGGTAGGAATCTAGCATCGGAAAATACTATGTCCCACTCTGGAAACTCTAATGACGATAGGGAGCATCGTCTTCCTGGTTTTGAAGAGGAGCAAGATTGCTTTGACCAGGCGATCGAATCAATTTTGGGAAAGGAAAACCCAGCGGCTTATTCAGTATTTACAGCCATCAAACGAACAATCCGACAATTTAAGCTCGACGTTGAGCCCCACGGGCTGTTGTTTGATGCTTATCTCCACGGCAAAAAAGCTTTGCAGCAGGGTAAAGAAATTCGCAACCCCAAAGCTTGGCTAAAAGGCACAGCCTATAACCTAGCACGTGAGAAGCACCGTAAGCGGAAAAAGACTTATGCCTATGCTCCTGAATTGATGGAGGTTATGTTCTCTGATGAGGATGATAGCCCAATGGAACGAGCCATTTTGGAGGAAGAGATCTTAGCTGTCTTTCAAGCTGTTCACCAGCTTCAGGAGGAAAAGCCAGATATCTACCGGCTGATTCATCAGCGAGTGGTTGAGGAATTGTCATGGCAGGAAATCCAGTCTATTTATACCCGCGAAAATGGGGGACAAGACATTTCCGAAGCGACGCTTCGCCAACGCTTTTCCAGAGGTCGTAAGTATCTACGCTCTATATTTCACAGAGTGATGACGGTTTAGTAGCATCGTTGCTCGTTAAGCAAACACTTCTAGACATCGACGAACAACGACCTCAATAGTCACAGTTCTCTGTAGATGATTTGAGTTTCACACATTCTCTTTGGACCAATTTCTTAGTGCTGAATTTAAGTTTTGCAAGTCTTATCGAGTAAGACTTATTGAAATTTGAGCTATGGCTAAGAATCTAGAAATCGGCGCTAGGAGCGTCTTGACGAGTTCTCCCTACCACGCGAGTCTTTTTCCAGTCACGTTTTGGAACAGTAAGCACAATTCAGTAAACGCGGACAAACAAATGCCTCTTAGAAGAATAGTGAACTATTGAATGCCAGTCCCATACGCAATGACTTCAAACGCTACGATTCCATTCGCCGTTTGACCTCCGAGTTCTGAGGTTTCTAGACGAACATTGACCACTTGGCTAGCTCCCCACTTCATGGCGTCTTCCTTCATTCGTAAAACGGCTTCTCTGCGCCCTCGCTCCATTAGCGTCTCGTAAACACTAATACGTCCCCCAAAGAGATTGAGCCAGAAGGCTACGAAGTTTTTGAAATAGTCAGACGATACGACGACGCTACCAACAAATAACTTAGCCCGATCCGCTTCAGGCATCGGGGTCTTGGCGCCAATACTAATAACGGGCAGCTGTCGGGTACGATATTCGCGATCGCTCAAATCATCGAAATGCTTCTTCTCGACGTAGGTACCAGCAAAAAAACCAACCACTAACAGCACAGAGAAGATTAATAAAGTATCCATGAGCGCTAATCAATCTGCACGGCGGTGCCATAAACAAAGAGTTCTGCTGCGCCCTGAGTTAAAGAAGACGTTGCAAATCGAATATTGACGATCGCATTAGCCCCTTTTTTGCTAGCATCCTGCATCATGCGCTGAGTTGCTTCGTTACGCGCCTCTTGCAGCAGTTCGGTATAGCCCTTCAGTTCACCCCCAACCAGGTTTTTAAGCCCTGCTGCAATGTCACGCCCCACGTTTTTGGCGCGAACGGTGCTTCCCTGCACCAGCCCTAAATGCTTCACAATCGTATGACCGGGAACACCCTCCAGCGTAGTCAGCAACATTCGATTAGAGCGAGAAAGCGGAGGTCTGTCATTCATAGGAGATCCTCAAAGGGTGCGTCGCTGGTTGATTCTAGCCAGGAATGTTCAGGCTGTTTCCGTTCCATAGGAATTTTTTCAGGTTATGGATAGATGCCTAATCCGTAAGCTCCCTTCAGCTGATTGAACTGATGGTTGTGAACGGAACATTACATCACATGCCGGTTCCGTTAGGTCAGACGGCGAACCATCTGGTGATGCGCTAGGCACTTGGATGCAGCGGATGCATGAGCTTAGAGGGTTAAAGCTATGATCCCTATGCATATGCCCATATATGTCTATGGGTAGACGAAGATTGCTAACCCCCGTATGGGCGATCGCAATCAATAGGTCGCTATGATTTTGGGAAGCTTTACACCTCCTATATGTCGAGCATTTTCGTATGTCTAACTACATTGCCCTCATCGCCCATGACAGCAAGAAAGATGACATGGTGGCTTTGGTACATCGACGCTACAGCACTTTTGCCAACTATCGTCTAATTGCGACGGGAACAACTGGGCAGCGCATTCATAAAGCAACTGAGCTAGACGTTGAGCAAATGGTTTCAGGGCCATTAGGTGGGGATATTCAGGTTTCTGCCAAAGTTGTGGACGGAGATGTAGCTGCGGTCATCTTTCTCCTTGATCCGCTTAATGCTCAGCCCCACGAGCCAGATATTCAGGCTCTGCTGAGAGTGTGTGAAGTCTACAACGTTCCTCTGGCAACTAACATAGCGACAGCAGAGGCCGTTCTTACACAATTACAGAAATTCCGCAGAGGTGCTCTGATTTTCAACCCGGTATCAGGCCAAGGAAATCCTGATCAGGATTTAACCGTCATTCGGCGATTGCTGGAACCTCAAGTACAGCTTAGTGTCGTATTAACGAACGAAAATGAAGATCCCGCTGAGCAAGCCAAAGCTGCGATCGCGAAAGGAGCCGAACTGATTGTTGCCTCTGGAGGAGATGGCACAGTTTCTGCGGTAGCCGCAGCTTTAACCGAAACCGACATTCCTTTAGGCCTGATTCCGCGTGGCACAGCTAATGCCTTTGCCAATGCACTGGGCATTCCTACTGATATTCGCTCGGCCTGTGGCACCATTCTTGCAGGTAATACTCTCATCGTCGATGCCGCTCGCTGCAACGGCAAACCCTATGTTTTGTTGGCCGGTATTGGTTTCGAAGCTGAAATGGTAGATCGCGCCAATCGAGAACTGAAGAATCGACTCGGTGTTCTCGCCTATCTGTTTGCCGGCGTTCAACAGTTTCAAGAGCAGACAGCTTTCAAGGCAGTCATTGATATTGAAGGCGAGCTAACCGAAGTAGAAACAGGAACTATCACCGTTGCCAATGCTGCACCTGCAACATCTGTTTTGGCTCAAGGCTTTGGAGAGGTTGTCTTCGATGATGGTCTGTTAGATGTCACTATCGCTACGCTGAAAACACGACTTCAAGGACTCAACGCAATCACTAGCCTATTTGCCTCTGCCTTAGTGAATACGCCCACTCAGCGAGATGACATCATCCGTCTCCGGACCCGACGTCTTAAGATCACGACTGAACCACCGCAAAAGCTTGTTGTTGATGGAGAGATCTTGACTGCCCCCTCAGTTGAACTTGAATGCTTACCTAAAGCCCTAACAGTACTAGCCCCTCTTGCCACTCAAAATTCCGCTAAATAAACTCCACACTTCATCTGAGAGGATGGGTGTAGGACGTTCTACAACTTACATATAGTCCCCTGAATTTCACAGCCAGATGGTTGGTTACCTTGGCCTAATGGAATTGGCGACAGCCATATCATTGGTTTGTGGACTACCGCTAGGTCTAACTAGTACCGCTACGCAGAATTCAAAATACCCTTTGGGAAGGGCAAAGCCCTACAAAATTGAGAATTCAAAACTATAGCGGCATGCACTTGCATCAAGCACACCCTATTCCCTGCTCCCTTAAGACACTGAGATGTACTTGAACCCAGCTGCACAGGGCTATAAGGCAGATCAGCTTTCCTAGTGTTTTGAATGGTGAGCCTATTTCTGCCGTCGTGTACTAGACTCCAGACGTTGACGCCTTCAAATTCACCTGCTAGCCTTAAGTAACACACATTTAATTTGATAGCTATATGCTTTTCAGCGCAGAGCAGTTTTACTTTTGGTTTTTTGAGGAGGTTCACCAGTGGTGAGTTAGCTTTTGCTGAAATCCTCTGGTGAACCGCAGACAACGCTCTGCGGTTTTTTCGTTTTCATGGCAATTTTGGTCATCATCATGTGTTTCTCCGCCTTGGCCTACTGGTTTTTTAGCTTTTACTTTTTCACTGGGACACGCTCCGGGTGACTAGGCTGATATGGCCCTGCAACCCCCCGGAGCGCCAAAGCGACCGGGGGGTTTTTAATAGGCGCCCAACAGCATCCGGGTGTTTGCCCCATGGCCAGATGGCTCGCCGGCTTGCCCTAACGAAACTGGCGACAGCCGTAACACCAAAGTTCATTCTGGATTACCCAACATCATTCCACACTAATTAATAAGGAACCGAATCCATGCAAGATGCAAAGCTCACCGTCAAATCACATACCGCTCATCGATCTGTCATCGCTTTGTCCGATCGCGTCACTGTGGGCGGTGACGATCTCTTGATGATTGGCGGGCCTTGCTCCGTCGAAAGCCTAGAACAGATGGAGACTATAGCAACTCGTCTCGGGAACACAACTATTCAGGCTCTCCGAGGCGGCGTTTACAAGCCCCGCACCTCCCCCTATGCATTTCAGGGACTTGGAGAGGCGGGGCTTGCCATTTTGGACCGCATCCGGCGTCTCTACTCTATTCCCGTCATTACTGAGGTGATGGCTATTCATCAAATTGAGGCGATCGCAGCCCATGCTGATGTGCTGCAAATTGGTAGCCGCAACATGCAAAACTTCGATCTGCTCAAAGCGGTAGGACAAGTCGATAAGCCTGTTGTTCTGAAGCGTGGGCTTGCTGCAACAATCCAGGAGTTCATCATGGCGGCTGAATACATCATGAGCCATGGCAACTCAAATGTGATTCTATGCGAACGAGGTATCCGCAGCTTCGATAGCTATACCCGCAACGTGTTGGATTTGGGAGCGGTGGTAGCTCTGAAACAGCTCACTCATCTGCCCGTCATTGTTGATCCTAGTCATGCGGCTGGAAAGCGAGAGTTGGTACCCGATTTAGCGCGGGCGGCGATCGCGGCAGGTGCCGATGGCCTCATGATTGAGTGCCATCCTGTTCCTGAGGAATCAGTGTCGGATGCCCGCCAAGCGCTGTCATTGGAAGACATGGCAGCTTTGGTAGATAGTCTGCATCCCATTGCTACAGCCATCGGACGACGGATTCCGACAGTTCAGGAAACTCGCGAACCTGTCTTGTTCTAGGGCGGATCGTCAATTGATGCCAAGAGCCTTGTGGAATAAGCATCACCGCGCCTGCCTCAGATTCATAAACTGGGGACTGAAACCCTTGGTGCTGAAGCATTGCAGATCTAAATGATGACAGGCCCGTTCATTCACAGATAAAAGAACACCGCAGCATCGTACTTCAACGCTGCGGTGTTCTTTATGGTCAGAAAAGGCAGTTGTTGATAATCGACCAGCTGCTTAATAGCTATCGTCAGAATCGACATTCTTCAAGGTCATCAAATGGTTAGCATCATCAAGGCGATCAGCGATCGCTTGTCTAACCTCAACATCGATATCTAAGTCCGCAAGGACTTCAACAGCACTCTGCCGATATTCAGCACTATGAGTCGTATCGGCCTGATCTAACTTTTTCAAGTTCTCATAGACTTCATCTGGAGAGAGATGAGTGTGAGTCATAAGATTGTCCTCTATCGTTTGGAGTAAATTTAGCCAGGGAACAGAGGTCGCTAATAGCTAGCCTGCATTCTAGAGTGCGAAGATGCCTTGAGTGTTCCCATCCGAAGTCTCTTTGCATGAAATTCACTCAGACTGGCTAATTATTCAGACCCGTTTAGGGTCTGCGCTATTGTCTTTCAGTTTTGATCCTGAGGCTGGCTACGGAGACGAACCGTCACAGTTGCGAAAAAATTGATGGGTTTGTTCACGGCGCTTGAGAATTTTTGAAGCGTTATCGGTTGAATTGTTAAGAACACTGCTCAATTTCTTTAACCTCGTCTTATTCCGATTGTTAGCTGCACCGTGAAGCGAATACCCCTGTCTAACAGTAAATGGCTTCTGAATTTTGATGAATTTTCATGAACGTCATATCAAATCCTTGCCTATCTTTGCCTAAAAATTGACGATAAATCTCAAGAAGTCATGGCTTTACTAAGAAATAATTCAAGCTTCTGGGGAATATCTGACGATTTTCTTAAGGGCAGCGTAAAAAGCATTTTTTTCGACAGATAATCCACGCAAACGTTAGCGATCGCTGCGTAAACCACGAACACTAAAATTCATCATCGTGGTGTTTTTTCCTGTGATGTTTTCAGGCCAATAAACAGAATGACCCGTAGAACTTCGCCATCTAAGCAAGGTCTTTATGATCCGCAATTTGAGCACGACGCTTGTGGAGTCGGCTTTGTCGTGCAGATGAAAGGGGATGCCTCCCACGACATTGTTGAACAGGCGCTGACCATTCTCTTCAATTTGGATCATCGCGGCGCAGTCGGTGCGGAACCTAATACCGGAGACGGAGCCGGCATTTTAATGCAGCTGCCCCATCGGTTTATGCAAAAGGTGGCAATGACTGAAGGGTTCACTTTGCCGGAAGCAGGGCAGTATGGCGTTGGCATGATCTATTCGTCGCCTGTTGCAGAGATTCGGCAGCAGAGTCGGCAGATTTTTGAGGACATTGTCAAAAGTGCAGGGCAGTCGGTCATTGGGTGGCGTGATGTTCCAACTGACAACACTTCACTGGGGGCCACTGCACAAGCCAGCGAACCATTCATGGAGCAGGTCTTCATTCGTCGCAGTGCTGATTTGGCAGACGACCTGGCTTTTGAGCGCAAACTGTATATCATCCGCAAGCAGGCCCACATGGCAATTCGCCATCCGGGCATTGATCAACACTGGTATCCTGCCAGCATTTCCTGCCGTACGATTGTCTACAAGGGCATGCTAATGCCTGTGCAGGTGAAGCAGTACTATCCTGACCTCAGTGATCCCGATATGGAGAGCGCTTTAGGACTGGTACATTCCCGCTTCAGCACCAATACCTTTCCCAGCTGGGAGCGATCGCACCCCTACCGCTACATTGCTCACAACGGCGAGATCAATACCCTACGCGGTAACATCAACTGGATGCATGCCCGCCAGTCGATGTTCGAGTCTGACCTATTTGGCGAAGATTTAAAGAAAGCTCAACCCATCATCAATGTCGAAGGTAGCGACTCCACCATTTTCGACAACACTCTGGAGATGCTCACCCTGTCTGGCCGTTCGTTACCCCATGCGGTCATGATGATGATTCCTGAACCTTGGGCCGGACATGAATCCATGAGTCCCGAGAAGCAGGCGTTCTATGAATACCATTCCTGTTTGATGGAGCCATGGGATGGTCCCGCCTCCATCGCTTTCACCGACGGCACCATGATGGGAGCCGTGTTGGACCGTAATGGTCTGCGTCCCTCCCGCTACTACGTCACCAAGGACGATCGCGTCATTATGGCCTCAGAAGCCGGGGTCCTTCCTGTCGCTCCTGAAAATATCCTGAAAAAAGGTCGCTTAGAACCCGGTCGTATGTTCCTCGTAGACATGAGCGAGGGCCGCATTATCGCCGACGAGGAAATTAAGCAGACCATTGCCACCGAACAGCCCTATCGCGATTGGCTCGATCAAAATTTAGTAGACCTTACCCAACTTCCTGTAGGGGCACATAGCGGCTCGCCCCAGTCCCAATCGCCATTTATCCAGCGACAGCGAGCCTTTGGTTACACCTTCGAAGAACTCCGCTTATTGCTTTCGCCGATGGCAGAAAACGGAGTTGAGGCGATCGGCGCAATGGGGACCGATACACCACTGGCAGTCCTCTCCAATCGACCCAAACTGCTGTACGACTACTTCCAACAGCTCTTTGCTCAGGTCACCAATCCTCCCATTGACTCCATTCGAGAAGCGATTATCACCTCACCTATTACCACGATCGGCAGCGAACGTAACCTGCTGAAACCTGAGCCAGAAAGCTGCCGGCTCATCAAGCTCAAAACGCCCGTCATCAGTAATGAAGAACTGGCAAAGCTGAAGGACATCGACAGTCCCTACTTTGCGACTATCACTTTGCCGATGTTGTTTGATCCCGGCGCTGGCGAAGCAGGCTTGCGGTCTGCCATTGATGACATTTGTCGTCAAGCAGACAAGGCGATCGCATCCGGTACTAATCTAATCGTGCTGAGCGATCGCGATATCGATGCGAACCACGCAGCCATTCCGGCTCTCCTGGCCGTCTCGGGACTACACCATCACCTCATTCGCAACGGCACCCGTACCCGCGTCGGCCTGATTTTGGAGTCTGGCGAACCCCGTGAGGTGCACCACTTTGCTGTGCTGTTGGGCTACGGCTGTTGTGCGATTAATCCCTACTTAGCCTTCGAGACGATTGAAAGCCTGATCGATGAGGGCGTCTTGAATGGGGTTGATTATGCGACAGCTTGCAAGAACTACGTTAAATCGGTGACTAAGGGCGTCATTAAGATTGGTTCTAAGATTGGTATTTCAACCATCCAGAGCTATCGAGGCGCACAGATTTTTGAAGCGATCGGACTAGACTCCTCAGTCATTGATCGCTACTTCACTTGGACAGCATCACGGTTAGAAGGGGCAGATTTAGCGGTGCTAGCTCAGGAGGCTGTACTGCGTCATCGCCATGCCTTCCCAGATCGCGATACGCCTGATCAAACTCTAGACGTGGGGGGTGACTATCAATGGCGCAAGGAAGGCGAAGCCCACCTATTTAGCCCCGAAACCATTCACCTGCTGCAACAGGCCGTGCGGGCTGGAGATTACGAACTGTATAAAAAGTACGCTGCCAAGATTAACACCCACGGCCAGCAGTTCTTCCGCATACGCGACCTTTTGGAGTTTAGAGACCGTAATTCTGTGCCCTTAGAGGAAGTGGAACCCGTTGAAGCGATCATGAGCCGCTTTAAAACGGGGGCAATGAGCTATGGTTCCATCTCTAAGGAAACCCACGAGGCGTTGGCGATCGCCATGAATCGCATCGGCGGCAAATCCAACACTGGCGAGGGTGGCGAAGATCCCGAACGCTATACCTGGACAAACGAACAGGGCGACTCTAAGAACAGCGCCATTAAACAGGTGGCCTCTGGGCGCTTCGGCGTCACCAGTTTGTATCTGTCTCAGGCCAGGGAGATTCAAATCAAGATGGCCCAGGGTGCAAAACCAGGTGAGGGCGGTCAGCTTCCCGGCAAGAAAGTCTATCCCTGGATTGCCAAGGTGCGACACTCCACCCCTGGCGTGGGTCTAATTTCGCCACCGCCCCACCATGACATCTATTCCATTGAAGACCTAGCACAGCTGATTCACGACCTGAAGAACGCTAACCGCAAAGCTCGGGTCAGTGTCAAGCTGGTATCGGAAGTAGGCGTCGGAACCGTTGCAGCAGGGGTTGCCAAGGCTCATGCAGATGTTGTCCTCGTTTCCGGCTTTGATGGCGGCACGGGTGCATCGCCTCAGACCTCCATTAAGCACGCGGGTTTACCGTGGGAACTGGGGGTTGCAGAGACTCACCAAACCTTGGTGCTGAACAACTTGCGGAGTCGCATTGCCCTAGAGACAGACGGTCAGATGAAGACCGGGCGGGATGTGGCGATCGCCACCCTCCTTGGGGCAGAGGAATACGGCTTCTCCACCGCGCCGCTCGTTTCCCTGGGCTGCATCATGATGCGGGTTTGCCACAAAAACACCTGCCCCGTTGGCGTGGCGACCCAAAATCCTGACCTGCGGAAAAACTTCACGGGCGATCCTCAACACACGGTCAACTTCATGACCTTTATCGCTCAGGAACTGCGAGAGATCATGGCGCAACTGGGCTTCCGGACTATTAATGAGATGGTCGGACGGACGGATGTGCTGGAGCCGAAGAAGGCCATCGATCACTGGAAAGCCAAGGGCATTGACCTCTCCAAAATTCTCCATCAGCCAGAAGTTGGGCCTGAAGTCGGACGTTACTGCCAGATTCCTCAGAATCACGGGTTGGAGAAGTCTCTGGATATGACGGCCCTGCTTAACCTCTGTCGTCCTGCCATTGAAAACGGCGACCCCGTTCGCGCTCAGCTGCCCATCCGCAACATCCACCGCGTTGTCGGCACCATCTTGGGCAACGAGATCACCCAACGCCATTGGGATGGACTGCCAGAAGACACCGTGCATCTCCATTTCCAAGGCAGCGCCGGACAGAGCTTTGGAGCCTTCGTTCCCAAGGGCGTCACGCTGGAGTTAGAAGGAGATGCCAACGACTACATGGGTAAAGGGTTAAGCGGTGGCAAGATCATCCTTTATCCCCCCACTGACTCAGACTTTATTGCTGAGGAAAATATCATCACAGGCAACGTCGCCTTCTACGGTGCAACCAGCGGTGAAGCTTATATTCGGGGGTTGGCAGGAGAGCGCTTTTGCGTCCGCAACTCCGGCGTCCACGCAGTGGTAGAGGGCGTTGGTGACCATGCCTGCGAATACATGACTGGCGGCAAAGCCATCATTATTGGTCCTACCGGACGCAATTTTGCAGCCGGCATGAGCGGCGGCATTGCCTATGTCTTAGATGAAGCAGGGGACTTCGCCACTCGGTGCAATCGAGAAATGGTGGACTTAGAACCGTTAGACAATCCGGAGGAGATTCGGGAAATTCATGACCTCATTCAGACCCATGTAAAGCTGACAGGGAGCGACAAGGGCGATCGCATCCTCGCTGACTGGGATACCCTTATCCACAAATTCGTCAAGGTCATGCCCCGTGACTATAAGCGGGTGCTCCAGCACATTCAAAAAGCCCTGGCCGATGGCCTCAGCGGCGACGACGCCCTCACCGCCGCTTTCGAAGAAAACGCCCGCGACATCGCCCGCATCAGCGGCAGTTAATGGGTCGTCACTGGTAGGGTGGGCAGTGCCCACCTTAACCGCGTGGCTACTGGGCAAAAGCCTCCATCAAAGCCACAATCGCAGGACTCAAACTAGGGAGGACAACCACAGTAGCTGTAGCAATAATAATCGTGATCGCCATACGCACCCTATTGTCAGTACCGCGCTGAAAGGCATCAAACTTGTAATCTTGACGATCCACTTTTTCAGAAAGCGCTTTGATGTCTTTGCCTAGATCCTCACGGACACTGCTAATTTCTGCACTTAGTTCGTGGCGAACGATGTCAATACCCTCTCGTAACTGAACAAGTGCATCACGAATATCGCTATTACTCGGATTATCAGGTATCTGCATGGTGCTCCCCGATATGCATATGAACAAATTCTAACCAAGTATTCCCATTACCTTTGGACAGAGATGCCAAACCATGATGATGAAAACACTTCAAATTCAAGTCAGTGAAAATGTTGCAGAACAATTGTTTGCTGCATTGGAAGAAGAACGATGCAGACTCGAAGCGTTGTTGAGCCTACAGTTAGGCGAACCGACTACGCCGAAGCAATCGCTCGAAAAAATTAATGGATTCTATGAGCGCATACGCTCAGTCTCAAGGCTCAACCCCAGAAATTTTAGAGTCCATACTCCTCTCTTCCAATAACTCATAACCACCAACCAACCACAAACATCATGGGAAAAGCAACTGGCTTCATGGAATTTCTGCGCGAGGTGGCAACCGAAATTGCCCCTGCTGATCGCATCCGCAACTGGGACGAATTTCACCTGCCGATGTCCGACGATCGCCTGCAAACGCAGGGTGCTCGCTGTATGGACTGCGGCACTCCCTTCTGCCACACCGGGATGGAAATGAACCGTGCGGCCAGCGGTTGCCCGATCAACAATCTGATTCCTGAATGGAACGACTTGGTTTACCGAGGACGTTGGCAAGACGCACTGGATCGCCTCCATAAGACCAACAATTTCCCAGAATTCACCGGACGGGTTTGTCCTGCCCCCTGTGAAGGCGCCTGTGTGCTGGGATTGATCGAGCCAGCAGTGACCATCAAAAACATCGAATACTCGATTGTAGAGAAAGGATGGGAAGAAGGCTGGATCTCGCCTCAGATTCCTAGCAAGCGTACAGGGAAGAAAGTGGCGGTCGTCGGATCAGGACCAGCAGGACTATCTGCGGCAGCACAGCTTAATTCTGCCGGACATTGGGTGACCGTCTATGAACGCAGCGATCGCCCTGGTGGTCTGCTTATGTATGGCATTCCCAACATGAAGCTGGATAAAAAACAGGTCGTCATGCGCCGCCTAAACATGCTGGAGGCCGAGGGCGTCACCTTTGTCTGCAATACCGAAATTGGCAAAGACTTGCCCGTAGAGAAATTGGTCAACGACTACGACGCAGTTGTTCTTTGTACTGGCTCCACTCGTCCCCGTGACTTGCCGATTGAAGGACGTGAGTTCAAAGGCATTCACTTTGCGATGGAGTTCTTGGGGGCAAACACTCAGGCTGTACTCGATGGCACCCCAAGCAGCAACTACATTTCTGCTGCGGGTAAAGATGTTGTCATCATCGGCGGCGGTGATACCGGAACCGATTGTGTGGGAACCTCCATCCGTCACGGTTGCACCAGCGTCACTCAGTTAGAGATTATGCCCAAGCCCGCAGAAACCCGTGCTCCCAGCAATCCCTGGCCGGAATGGCCCAAAATCTATCGCGTGGACTACGGACAAGAAGAAGCCGCAGCCATGTTCGGCAACGATCCTCGCGCTTACACCACTACCGCCACCAAATTTGAAGGGGATGATCACGGTCAACTCACCGCCGTCCATACCGTTCAAGTTCAATGGATGCGGGATGAAAAAGGACGCTTCACTCCCCAACACATTCCCGACACCGAAAAAATAATTCCGGCCCAACTTGTGCTCCTGGCGATGGGTTTCCTCGGTCCCGAGCAGCCGATCATTGACGCTTTAAGTCTGGAGCAAGACGGTCGCAGCAATATCAAAGCCGACCATGATCAATACACCACGTCTATTCCAGGTGTATTTGCCGCTGGAGACTGTCGTCGCGGTCAAAGCCTCGTCGTTTGGGCTATCAACGAGGGTCGTGGAGTTGCTCGTGAGTGCGATCGCTACTTAATGGGTGTAACTGAGTTGGTTTAGCGATCGCCTTAACATGCGGGTTTCTTCTTTCCATCGCCTTCTGGATTGAAACACCCCATCACAAACGGGATTTCCGCCATGCCGTGAACAACACCGGAAGGGCGTAGACGGATCCCAAAACCTACCGGCACAGCCATTCATTGAGGGATGCAGCTTCTAAACATCCCTCAATGAATGGCATCTTCTGTTCTAGGATGTTGAATTTGATATCTTTTCGCCAACCTATGAGAAGAGTATTTTTGGCGAAGAGAACTATAGATACGATTAAAAAAATAGCTTAATTTGAAAGCAACTCAATCAGCCGCTGAAGAGACGAAGCAGAATTTCAGTTTCGATGTGTAGGATACCAAACCCCTTGCAATAACTGAGTATTCTTCAGCAATACACTCTTTAAAGAATTGCCCTAATTCCTTCATGGAAGAATTTCGCAGCGGTTTTCCCTAAACATCTGAAAACAGGAACCCAAAAGGCTTTTCCAAATTTTCGGGAAAGAATTTTCCGGTGAACAGTCCTCTATAGGGTTATTTTCGACGTATTGAAAATCATGGCCTTAAACTTGTTTAGACAAATGGTTTATGTCTTGATATCGCTTCAAGTCAACGATATCTTCCATCAGAAAGATTCGCGAATCTAAAGTTTTTTAGATTTTAGTATGACACCTCGTTTATTCCCGAGAGATACTTCCTCATGCCAATTACCCAATCCTCTGATGCAGTGCGATCTTACCTAAAATCTATTGGTCGAATTCCTCTTTTGACTCACGAAGAAGAGATCAGCCTGGGTAAACAGGTCAAAACAATGATGGCGCTACAGACGTTGAAAGCTTCTTTAGCTGAGGAATTAGGTCGAGAGCCAAATTGGGAAGAGTGGGCTGAACGGACCGAGCTTACTCCTGCCGACCTAAAGAAGGCGATTCACATAGGAAAAAGAGCCAAAGCCAAAATGGTGCAGGCCAATCTGCGCTTGGTCGTCTCTATCGCTAAGAAATACACTGAGCGTGGCCTTGACCTCTTAGATCTTATTCAAGAAGGTTCCATTGGCCTAAGTCGGGGTGTCGAAAAATTTGATCCTTATAAAGGGTATCGGTTTAGCACTTATGCCTACTGGTGGATTCGTCAAGCGATGACACGGGCGATCGCTGAAAAAAGTCGGGTTGTTCGCCTCCCAATTCATGTTACCGAGACCCTTAATAAGATCAAGAAGACCCAGCGGAAGCTAACGCAAACGCTAGGTCGTACAGCAACAACCGAAGAAATTGCAGAGCAGTTAGGCATCACCCCTGAGCAAGTACGGGACTGTCTACAACATGCCCGCAAGACGCTCTCTCTCGAAGTCCGGGTTGGAGACAATCAAGACACTGAGTTGGCTGACATCTTGGAGGCCGACGGTGAATCACCAGAAGACTTTACGACAAAAAGCTTCCTACAGTCTGAATTGAAGGGACTGCTTGGACATCTCACACCTCAGCAACAAGAAGTCTTGACCTTGAGATTTGGGCTGGAAGATGGCAAGGAGCTATCTTTAGCCAAAGTTGGTAAGCGCCTTAATATCAGCCGTGAACGAGTCAGGCAAATTCAGCAACAGGCCCTCAATCGGCTCAAACACTATCGTGGGCAGCTTCGGGGTTACTTAACTGCCGTCTAGAAAAAGCCGCGTTGGAAACCAGCAGGTCTTAATTCACCGTATAGCCGTCGTTAGTTCTGTTAAGACAAGACGGCGAACTATTTGGCTAGTACCGCTAACCGCTACGCGGAATTCAAAATACCCTACTATTCAAGAACGCCAAAGGCGAACGGGAAGGGCAAAGCCCTACAAAATTCAGAATACTTTGCGAGAATAGCAAAGCTCTACAAAACTAAGACAGATGGGCTTTCCCAACATTCTGAATGGTGAACATATCTTTGCCATGATGCAGTGGGCCTTCTTGCAGAGTAAACCGATGTCAGCAAGGAATACGTTAGTTTTTTTGACAGGAATCGAACCTAAAAATTCAAGTTTGACCGACGACTAAATGGCCAAAGCTACAACTTAAAGGCACTTTTAGAAAGCATAAGTGTATCTAATTATAGATACCTCCTAAAAGTGCTTCATTCTCAGGCAATCGCAAGTCTAAGAGTCTACCTTTACCGAACTTCACGCAGAAAAGAATTAGTGTTTTCTGCCCGCACGGACGCTAGCTGATACCAAGCAAGATTAGGATATTGATGATGTTCCCAGTGATAGCCAAAGTTGTAACAGCTGAGCAGCGACCAGAAAGGGGGATAGGGAATGCTTCTAGCGCAGTGGCGATCGCGGTATCCTTGGCTTAAGGGTCGATGTGGTAAATAGATACCGAACCAAAAGAGTTGAAGAGAACTCAAGAAGATAGGTAATACCAGAAAGAGAATCAGATTTTCGGTTGGAACATGCAGCAGCATTAGTCCCCAAAACACAACTGTCATTCCCCAAAATAAAATAGAAAATTGCTTCCCATCCTGATAGCGTCTCATAAAGCTGACATACCATAAGAAGGGATTTTGGGGATTGTCTTGGCAAAAGTCAGGATCGCCTTCTGATGTTGGAAATCGGTGATGTAACCGATGGTTCTTTGCAAGTTTTTGATATAAGAGAAACGCATAAAGAATCGCCGTAACGCTACCAATAACATCATCAATCGAGCGATTTCGAGTAATAACGCCGTGGATAGCCTCATGGGCCGTAACAAACAAACCCGTATGCAAGAAGGTTCTTAAAAGCACTGTAAAACCAACAAGCACTACGGAAGTATGAGAAACATCAATTTTGAGACTTACGGCTAGGGTTGCACCCCAAGAAAAGATAATAAAAACGGCTACCGCTAAGCCACTTAAAGAGATATTCAGACTTTTGCACCTTTCAATGCACGGAATGATTTTTTCAGCCATTGAAAAAGATAGATGTTTGCCATGATGGAACTTGGAAAAATAGTTAAGGCAAGACATTAATAGGGAGATTCATGCGCTTAGCTCTTTTCAAAAAAATCTAGCGTTGGCATTGAAAAAAATCTATTTCATCTAGATATTGCAGTCTAGCCTGTGCTACCTGCTTTGCCTCTTGCCTTCCAGATTCAGAAAATTTCAAGGTCAAACTTCCCGGCTTCAGTGAATTTAGACGGCAAATGCGGAATATTGCACTGAATGTAAGATGTCAGTTTCAGAAACTTTGAGTTGTCAAAACTTTCCCCAAGCAAACCATTAATCTGCTCGGGGAAACCTGTTATTAATGCATCCGATACAGATCGCTCAGGCTACGTGTCAGAGACATTAATACCGCAACACAAACTACATGATACCTAGCTGCTGCAAGATACCGTGACCAGTCAAATACTCAACAATAATGCCAGAGATAAAGCCGATCATTGCGAGGCGACCATTTAGAAGCTCTGCACTACGAGTAAAGCCAAATTTTTGTTCGATGTTTTGGTCTTGCATATCAGTTTTCCCTCTCTGTAAATGATGTTAATAACTTAACGTTCTTTACATTTGAAATGTTCTGTCAAAAGAAATAATGTTTGCTCTAGTTTGGAGATTCCTTTTGAATTGGATATTGCTGATCGCCATTTTCAGAGAAAGAGGTCGGTAACCTAAGGCATAGCCAGATCGCTGACCGTTCTATCTGGTGCCGAAATCGCATTAGACGACATCAAGCATTTCCACAAAACGGCCAGCAAGCTGTCTGAAATCAGGTGCTATTTGCTCAAGCTTCAGCGTAGGCTAGTTCATCGTGATAGCTACTTGCTTGGCGAGTGAACATATCATGATAGCGCCCCTTCAACGTCATTAGCTCATCGTGAGTACCCGATTCCAAAATTTGCCCGTGCTCTAGAACAATAATGCGATCGCACAATTTTGCTAAAGCTAGCCGATGACTTACTACTACTGTCATTCGTCCTTGGGCAATCTTGCGAAAGATACGATAGATGTCCTGCTCGTTTTTCGGGTCCAGAGCAGCAGTTGGTTCGTCAAAGACCAGCAGCTCTGCGTTTTTCAGTCGCATTAGAGCACGGGAGATCGCCACCCGTTGCCATTGCCCACCAGAAAGATCAAGACCATTTTCAAGTTGCCGTCCCAAAGGCGTTTCCAACCCTTCAGTCAGAGAGTCTGGCAAATAGTCAATACCGGTTTCTTCCAGCACGGTTTGGATGGCCCTGTCGTCGTGGAGGTTAGACAACTCTCCCCAACCAATGTTTTCCCGTAGAGTAGCCGGAAAACGCGCGTAGTCCTGCATTACGACAGCAATCTGCGATCGCAAAGCAGTTAGATCAATTGATCGTAAATCTTGACCGTTCCAAACGATGTGTCCCGATGTTGGATCATACAAGCGCACCAAAAGCTTTGCTAGCGTCGTTTTGCCAGCACCGTTTTCTCCTACGAGAGCAACCATTTCCTGAGGTTGAATCTGAAAAGTCAAGTTTTGCAGAACAGGCCGTTGATCAGCTCCTGGATACTGGAAAGAAACCTCATCAAAAATAATGCCCTGCTGGAGGCGATCGCAACTTGACGCAGGCATTATTCGCTGAGTCCCAGTATGCAGCTGAGGTTTCAGATTCAACAACTGAAAGATGGGAGCTGTCGCCAAAGAAACGTCATACAAATCACCTGTGTGAGCAATCAGAATAAACAAACTACGACGCAGCTGCAGAATAATGCCCGTGTAAAGCGCCAAGTCACCCACCGTAAAGGTCCGCTCTAAAACGCCTGCCACCACATAGACGTAGGGAGCTGCTACCCCCAAACCACCCACCAGGGACCACAGCATCACAGTGGCAGTGCCCTCTCGTCGCACCTGTTCCATATTGCTAAATAGTGTCTGAAATAGCCCCTGCCATCGACCTAAAATCACCTCCTGTAAAGAGAACAGACGAATCTCTTTGGCAAAATCGGGGCTGGTAATTGCCTTGCTGTAAATTCCCATCTTGCGACTCACACCAGACTGAGTCTCCTCCACTCGCCAGCTTTTCCGATGGTGACGCATCTCTACAAAGATGGAAGGTGCAGCCGAAGCAATCAAAATAAAAGGTACCCACCAACCAATGGAAGCAGAAACAACGACAGATGGAATAAACGTGAAAACGCCAACGAAGGTCGCCGCGATGATGAAGGACAAGCGCTGAATTCGGCCAAGTCCTTTTTCGGTCAATTCCAGCAGATTCAGAAGTTCCGGCATTTCAAAGAGAGCAATATCATCGAAATGGGATACTTTGTCCAGAACTTTGCCTCTCACAAAACCTTCGACGCGATCGCGTAAAGAAGCAAACAGATTAGTCCCGACAGCATCCACTGAATCGACAACTAAGTTGAGCGTTAGCGCGATGACAACGCTCCACAATAGCTTTTCATTACTAACAATGAGTTCAAAGGGATTATCCACTCCTCCTTGCTCAAAAACAGCCGTCACTTCATCGATAACAATCTTGCCGAGTAACAAAGAAACAGAGGGACCAACACCAGTTAATAAGTTAATGTAGGCTAACCGTCTTAGCTCCTTGGGGGCAGCCCTTGCCACCATACGCACACTATGTCTAAGCGCTTGCCACGGGGTAAGTTCTTCGGGATACATCATTGAGGTAGAAACCATTACGCCTGATTGACGATGATGGCCGGCGAATGTGATTGCTCAATACCAGCCTTACAGAGGCGTGTTGCCTTGAGTAAAGCTTCAAAAGTAAAAACTGGCATTACGGTAAGACTTCGCCGCACAAGTCATAAGCCTGTGAAGTGAGCAGGCGTGAAGCTATTGAAAGCAATTGCCCTCGCAACAGCTGAACAAAAAAAGTCGGGCTGAAGCAACCTGTCAGTAACTTCAACCCGTCGCTCAGAATCACACGCGAGTCTACAGGATGTCTTGATAATGGCCTAGCAATATCATCAGTGCCATAGCAAAAAGCTCAGATTAATTCAGGATTTGTAGCCCGTGCAGCTTGGTTAAGTCCGTTTCAGTGTCTTAAGGGGGCAGGGAATGAGGAATAGAGAGAATAGAGAGTAGGAATGGGAAATAGGGAATAGGGAGCAGGAAATGGGGGTACTTGACTCAAATGCAGCCGCTATATGAACTTCAAACATTTGTGTTCCCTGCACCTTTTGTGCCGATCTGAAAAGCAAGACCGTATGAAAAAGCAAGAGATTGCTTGTATTGCCTTCTCCCTTGGCTTTTCTCTCAACTGAGCCCCTTATTGCTCCATTTGTCCAGAAAATACTTTCTCAGCAGGGCCGGTCATATAGACCCGATTGTTTTGAGCAGACCACTCGATCAACAGGGGTCCACCAGGCAGTTCGACGGTGGCGGTGCGATCGCATTGCTCAGTCAACACTCCTGCTACTAGAGAAGCGCAGGCTCCTGTACCACAGGCAAGCGTTGCCCCGGCGCCTCGTTCCCAAACTCGCATTTTGAGATAATCGCGAGCAACAATCTCAATAAATTCAGTGTTAGTGCGTTGGGGAAAGACGGAATGATGCTCAAACTGGGGCCCTAGCTGCGCCAAGTCAATGGCAGCGACATCACTAACAAAGGTGATGCAGTGGGGATTACCCATGCTGACACAGGTCACCTCCCAAGTTTGAGCTGCGACATCTAAGGGTTGCTGAACAACCTGCTGCTCAGCAGCGGATAACGTTGTGGGAATATTGCCCGCTAGCAAGATTGGCTCTCCCATATCTACAGTGACTTGGCCGTCAGGCTGCAATGTAGGTGTGATGATGCCTGCCAATGTCTGCACCGCATAAGCTTTAGGTAATTCAATAGGCTGTCCCCCACGACTTTCTAGCGCTGCGATGAATTGGGCCAGACAGCGAATGCCATTACCGCACATCTCCGGTTCAGAGCCATCAGAATTGAGAATCCGCATTGTGTAGTCGGTTCCATCTTGTCCCGGCAGCGTAAAAATGACGCCATCAGCTCCAATCCCAAAATTGCGATCGCACCATTTGATGACCTGTGCTTGAGTCAGGATGAGGTCCGACTGATGACGATTGTCTACTAGTACAAAATCGTTGCCCAGACCATGGTATTTGCTGAATGCGATCGCCATCGTGACTCCTAAAACCTGAATTAGCTGTAACTTACGGGTTCGCCGTCCAATATCTTCCGACCTCAAAGCTTGCGGCAATCGACTCTCGCCAACTGGAAGCAGGGATCCAACACTATAGAATCAACCCCGTAGACACGGTTAGTCTTGATAATCGTAAATCTAAAAGCGTGTCAAAACCGTCAATGCGTTGCAAACAAGTAACTTTCCCAACGTAAACGCGATCAAAATTTGGAAAGTGGGTAACCTTAATGCCAGTATTGATTGGTCATTAGCAGTCATCACTGTTCGCCCCTATGTCACCAAATCTTGAAACCGGATTACCTAGTACTCGGCTGCTGCAAACCTATCTGCGCGACAAGCGCACTGTAGAAGCTAAGCTCGTCACAGGTGATACGGTCGTGGGTGCCCTTTTTTGGCAGGATCCAGTCTGTATTTGCATTAACGTCGATGATGAGCCAACTCTTATCTGGCGATCAGCCTTAGCCTATATCAAGGGGGTCGAATAGGTTGAAAGTAAAGTGGTCCTGCTGCTATTCCACTCTGTCTACCCAGCTTGCATACCAGTGCTCCTCATCCCTATAGATCTGTAGGCCACGTAGCTACAGCGATCCTATTTGGATCTTGAACAAGGCTTTCCAAGGAAAGCCTTGTTCAAAAAGCTTTCTCAACCCCCAGAAATCATCTGGGATGGCTATAAGATAATTGTGAAAGTTGGGATCTCACCTGGCAGAGGGGCTGCTTTCTCCGTTTGCCGTAACACCTTTGCCACTTTTATTTGCTCCACCCGAACATGAAACAGAACATCTCTTTCTATGGATTGCCGGGTCTTAATGCCGCCCTCAAAAAACACCAATTCTCTTGGAAATCGGTTCTATTTATGACCTTGGCAGGGGCAGTCACGCTGTTCGTAACATTGGTGCAGCCACCTGTTCATGCTTATGATGTCGTGATTCAACCGGCTGGGCCACGTCAGGGAGATACAGTCAGTATCATAACGACTGAAAAGCAAGGAACGGCAGATGTTCCAGCAGTTACTATCAACGGCTCTACTTTCCCAACCTTTGCCCTGGGTAATGGTCGTTACCGAACCTTCCTGCCCACCAGTCCGCTTCACACTTCAGGGGAGTACGTAATTCGAGTGGAAGGGCCTGAGGGATTGCGAAATCCAATGGTGTGGTTGAGCGATCGCGCCTTTCGAACCCAATACATTACTCTTCCTCCTGGACGAAGCAATTTAGGCACCGATTATGAATTTGACAAGGTTGATGCCTTTAAACAGATCGTTAGTTCAGACAAACTCTGGTCAGGCTCCTTCTTAAGACCGAGCCAGGGACGAGTTAGTTCTGAATATGGCGTTCGGCGCTATTACAACGGTGTCTTCGCGGAAAACTATTACCATCGAGGTGTCGACTATGCTGCGGCAATTGGTTCTCCGGTCATTGCGCCAGCGGCAGGCAGAGTCGTTTTAGTCGGTCGCGTATCAGACGGATTTGAGCTACACGGCAACACAATTGGCGTCGATCATGGTCAAGGTGTAGAGAGCATTTTTATTCACCTTAATAGCATCAATGTACAGGAAGGTGACTTCGTTCAAGCAGGACAAGTTATTGGCACAGTTGGCTCAACAGGTGCGTCAACCGGACCTCATCTTCATTGGGGACTGTACGTTAACGGGGTGGCTGTTGACCCGGCTCCCTGGCGGAACGGAACGTTCGAGTAAGCGCTTAATAAGCTTTAAGTGAAAACCCTGAAAGCTGCCTTTCAGAAGGTCTTTAGCAATCTCAGAGAAAATGTTTATTCTTCTCTATTCTCCTCGGAAATGTGATCTGGGTGTGTAGAATTCCAAACTCCGTAGGGCACACTAAATGCAGTCCGAGAGGTAACGTTGAACTATTGCTGTGTTCTGGTTTTGCCCACGTTCTTGGACTTGCCCGGTAACGCAATGGAGCGTTAGAACCCATGAGCATTGAGAATATTGTTGAACAGGCGCTTCAAGACGGCTACCTGACGCCTGCAATGGAAGCCGAAGTTGGACGAATTTGCGATACAGCCTCTGAACTCTCTATTGAAGAGTACATGGCTCTGGACAGACTAATGGGAGCTTTGTTGACCGGAGAGGTCGTCGCTGTTCCACGGAAGCAATTCATCAACGTGATGGAAGAGCTCGTTCTAACAGAGGCAATCTCGCGGGTAGCAGAAATTGAAGCCAGCTCAAATGCAACATTAGACTTGGGCGATATTGCGGCTTATGCTCTGAATCGTCTTCCGCCCTTGTATGCGACGACTGAGGAAGGTGCGAACTTTCAGAGAGAAAATGCCAAAGCTGAGCTATCGACCTTAATTGCCGATCAGGTCAAGGAAGCGATCGCTCGTAGTCTCAATCAGCCAGAGTTCTATCCAGAGCGTCAAACTCTGGGTCAGAAAGGGGGAGATACGGTTCTGGGGCAGGTTAGTGAACTGCTGCAAGATTATGCTCACAAGTTCACTCCAGAAACTCAAAAAGCCTCTTAAGGATAGATGTTGTTCAGAATATTCCCCCATTCAGGGCATTTTCATGGTCAGTACCAGCGATGAATCAGTTTAAGACGGTAGATGTTGAAAGCCTATATCCTTGATAAGGAACAGCCTCTACCTTCTATTTTACTTTTGCTGTGCGATCCTATTAAGCAATCTATCAAACAGTCTCGTGACATCATTGAGTCGCTTTAATCAATAAAGTCTGGGCTCAAATTACCGGGTCTACAGGTGCTTCTGCTTGCAATCTTTAAGGAGAGAAAATTGGCTCTCAAGCGATACCTCAAAGAATGAGTTTTGTTGATAGTTACTGGCTATCGCAGATAATAAAATCCATTCTTGAATACAGCTCAACGTAGGTATGCATTGCGTGACTAGGGCTTCCTACCTTTGGACTATCGTTTCAATGAAATTGATATGTTTTGACTGTCAGAGGGAACTTCAGAATTACTTCAAGAAAGCTTTAATGCAACTTATTAAAGGCAGCCTTTAGAGACAGATTTTAAACACGTTTCCAACTAAAATAAGAATAAATTGGCGCGATCGCAAATAGAAATCAGTAGCAATCAGTCTCTTTTAATATTTTTCAAGGTCAGATTGGGCACTCTACTATTAGTCCACCTATCAAATAAAGGGAATGGCTAAACGGATTGTTCGTATAAATAAGCCATATCAATTCAATGTTTATTGATAGATATAAAATCTTTAAGTTAAGTATGGACATACTTATAAATTGAGTCGTCTCGACATAAACTACTTGTTTAACTCAAACAGACGATATTAAGGACTAAATAGCTAAATTTGATGTTTAGCTTTTGTAAGTCAAGCATATTTATTAGGACAGGCATCTAATAACCTGATAACTGATTGGGCGTAGAGCCTCATAATTGCCTCTGAATGGTTTTTGAGTCTACAAGCAATTTCGGAGTTCACTTTAAAAATCTCATCTCATTTCTCTCATGACTACCACCAGTGATTCTTTATCCGTGAAAAGCTCTATGGTGCAGGGATCCCTCGATATTTCGTTAGTTATTCCTATCTATAACGAGTATGAGAGCATTCCGAGGTTACTAGAAACCATCACCAGCGTAATGGCTACGCTGAACTTCTCTTACGAAATTGTTTGTGTAGATGACGGCTCTACCGATGGCTCCGCAGGATTGCTAAGGGAATTAGCAACAGACAATTCAAAATTATCGGCGCTCCTGCTGCGACGCAACTACGGACAAACGGCAGCAATGGCCGCTGGTTTCGACTATTCAAGAGGTAAGGTCATTATTACCTTAGACGGTGACTTGCAAAACGATCCGGCTGATGTTCCCAAACTAATGGCGAAGCTCAATGAGGGCTACGATCTGGTGAGCGGATGGCGAAAGCACAGGAAGGATAATCAAGTAACTCGTCTGCTGCCTTCCAAAATTGCCAACTGGGTGATCGGTCGGGTCACTGGAGTTTCGCTACATGACTACGGCTGCTCGTTGAAGGCATATCGGGCAGAGTTGGTCCGGGATATGAATCTCTACGGTGAATTGCACCGCTTTTTGCCGGCCCTAGCCTTTATTGAAGGCGCACGAATTACTGAGTTACCTGTTAATCACTATGCTCGCCAGTTCGGCAAAAGTAAGTATGGTTTAGGCCGGACCTTCAGAGTGGTGATGGATCTGCTGACGGTTTACTTTATGAAGCGCTTCCTAACGAAGCCAATGTACGTTTTCGGACTCCTGGGCATCGTTGCTATGGTGCTCGGAGTTGCGGTTGGCTCCTATCTCACCTTCATCAAGTTTGCTTTTGGCGAGACGATTGGTGACAGACCTCTCTTGATTTTGTCTGTAGTACTCTTTTTAACGGGTGTGCAGCTCTTTTGCTTCGGATTACTAGCAGAGCTGTTGATGAGAACGTATCACGAATCTCAAGGCAGACCCATTTACCGCGTCAGAGAAGTTGTGCGGCATTGAATTCCTAGACTCACGGGCGTAACATCCGAAAACCTAAAAGTGTAAGCAAGGGTTGTTGGCTTCTCATAAACCAGCAGCCCTTTCTCATGTGTAAACTTGCTCAGATATGGACGGAATGAAGGAATGAAGTCCGATATAACCGTCGTCAGTTTCGTTGAGACAAGACAGCAAGCCATTGGGCTATGGGCTGAGCAATCGGATGCTATTAAGCGCACAAGCCCAGGTAGCTAAAACAATATATGCGAGTGATCGTGTTAATGTTCCTTGCATTTTCGTAAAGTTTCGTGTAATATATTCTCATGAACTGTTAAGTCAAAAGCGGTTCATTTCATTCATACATTTGACACTCAGGAATTATTCATCATGACAACTACACTACAGCAGCGCCAAAGCGCGTCACTGTGGGAGCAGTTTTGTCAGTGGGTCACCAGCACCGAGAATCGCCTCTATGTAGGCTGGTTCGGCGTGTTGATGATTCCTACACTGCTAGCTGCTACCGCTTGCTACGTGATTGCGTTCATCGCAGCCCCTCCCGTTGACATCGACGGCATCCGTGAGCCTGTTGCAGGTTCTCTGATGTATGGCAACAACATCATCTCCGGTGCGGTTGTGCCATCCTCCAACGCAATTGGTCTCCACTTCTACCCCATCTGGGAAGCTGCTTCCTTGGATGAGTGG
>NZ_JAQMUB010000006.1 GCF_028330965.1 Oscillatoria sp. CS-180
AATTTCTGAGACGAAAGCGACGCCGATGGTAGCTGCAAACAGTACGCCAACCCAGAGCCAGAGGTTAGGTTTCTCTTCAGCTTCGTTGCTTTCCCCTGCGGCCTCTTCAGGAGCAACGTCTAGGTCTTTCATGCCAACGTCATAGAGATAGCTGTGAGTCTTCAGCGAAAACAGCAGCGTTAGGGCATAAACCACAATCAAAACTACAGCAACAGTCACTGAAAGATTGAGGATGGTTTTCGGTTCAACAACCGTCGAGGTTTTGATTAGCAAAGCCGGTAGAACCAAGGCGGTAACGGCCAGAGTCATGGTTGAACCGTTGATGCGAGCGACGATGGAGGCAAACGTCTGCTCTTTGTACTTAAGGCCGCCAATGAGCATCGACAGCCCGGTAACCAAAAGCAAGTTAGCGAGCAGGGAGCCAGTAATGCTGGCTTTGACGACACCGACCAGTCCCGCTTTCAAGGCAACTAAGGCAATAATCAATTCTGTGGCGTTGCCAAACACCGCGTTCAGCAGCCCGCCAATAGTCGGCCCGGTGATGACGGCGACTTCTTCTGTTGCGGTGCTGAGCCACAGGGCTAGGGGAACGATCGCGATCGCCGACACCACAAACACAACCAACGGGTCCATCTCTGCTCGTTCTGCCCAAATGGCAACGGGAATAAAGAGGAGTAGTCCAAAGGAGATGATATTGGTGATATTGAATGGAGATTTTGAGTCAGCGGCAGTGGACACAGGCGTATTCATCCTTCGATATCAGGTCAAAGAATCGTCGCATCAATCAATAACATATACCTACTGCAATGAAGCCACTTTCATGTCAACCTTGATGGAATTCTGATGTCCTCATCGACTGAGGCGTTTTCTGGCAATGAACATCCCTACGTCGGTTGGTGCCGAGAGGATGCTGACTCAAACTCCGCTCAGAAATTGCATTCCAAGCGGAGTTTGAGCAGATTAGCCAAAGGCAAAAGGCAGAGGCTTAGATTTCGACAATGCTCGGTGAGGTGGGCAAAATGCTCACAGCGAGTTCTGTCAAGGAATCGCTGACCAGGGATGGCTGCTCTGGTAGGGCGATCGCACCCCGATTGAAGTCGATGTCGGTCAGTTCAACCGTAGATAGGTCATCCGGCTGACCGCCCCTTGTAATGGGATCTCGACCAACAGGATCCCGACCCTCGATAGACGGTTCGTCGTTGTCCACAATCATCTGCTCGATAGTTTGCGCCTCTAGACTGCCGTAGCTGGGATCAATGGATTGTGCAGTAGCCGTGATGAAGCCAAAGTGGATAAAATCCTCTACCAGCGTGTCATCGACAGCGGTGAACATGAGTTGGCGATTGATCAAGGCATCCTCAGGCGTAAATATCACATCAAGAGGATTGCCCGCCCCGTTCCCTAAATCAATCTGCTCATCAGGATCAAGGGTCACGGTCACGGTTTCCGTGGGCATTGTATTGAGCTTCAGGTTAAGCACCGAGCCGTCTCCCTCGCGCACCTCGCCAGAGCCAAACAAGTCAATACTGCCCAGTGGCGTTTCGCTGACGCCGAGAGATCCTGCCTCCAGGAAGATAGCCGAATCTTTCCAACCATCGCCAACGTCTTTCACCTCAATTTCTAGATGGTTGACCGCATTAGGGTTCACGGCTCCTGTAAAGGTAAGCACCTGAGTGTAGCCATCTAGAGGCGTTTCGTTACTAGCAGGGCCTGTGCCGACCGGATTGTGGATGAAGTCTGGGTGATAGTCACCGAAGGGATTCGGGACGAGGTTGTTGATATTGACTTCTGAGCCGTCACTTAGCCGAGCTAAGTTGAAGCCGTTAAGCTTAATGCTAAAGGTATCGTTGAAATCGCTGCCGCTGGACTCGACGAACTCTTCTGAACCCACTGCAAAGCGCAGGAATAGCTGCTCAACGCTGTCATCTGCCTCAAAGCTGACGGAGAAGCGAGTCGTGTCGTCCTCGGCTCCGGGCAAGCCAAAGTCAGTGCTGAGTTCGGTTTGACCATTGATGCGCTGAGCGGAGGCGGTGATTTGGCCGGTGAGGGATTCACCGTTGTTGCCGGCTTCGCCCACGTAGAGGTAGAGCGGACTATCGGGATCGAGGCCAAGAGTCTCACTCAAGTTATTGAAGTCCAAGGCTTGGGTGAGGTCGAAGCCGACGGAACCGCCGTCTCCTAGGCTGATAAAGCCCGTGTCACCATCAAAGTCAAATTCACCGAGGGTGGCGATCGCGTTGTTCACATTGCCATGCAGCGACCCAAACATATCAGCCGTTTCAGGGAAATTAGGATTGCTGGAGGGCCGCTGTTCACCGGGTGTAAAGTAGGTGCTGAGGGGACTGAAGTCAAAGAGATCCAGCCCTGGAATGTCATCAATGCTGGCAGCGTCGTCGATCAGGACGTTGCTGATTTTCACACCCACCAAGTCAAAGCCTGTGCGCTCACCCCCTGCGCCCCCTGCGCCCGAACCGCTATCGGCGATCGTCAAGGATTGAAGTTGTTGCAAATCAGAGAGGTTGGCTCGGAAAACAGCCGTTTCAGGTGGATTGGCAGGATTTGCAACAACATCGTCAATTGTGCTGGCAGGCGTTGCATTTGGATTCAATTCAACGTTGGCGATCGCATTCACTGGACTGGAAGCGGCCTGGCGAGTGCCCACAGTTTCAGTAAAGCCAGGACCAGACCCCAATTTCGTAAAGGTGAGGGGAATATCAGCATTACCGACAAAGCCACCCTCTTCACCATTCGGACCCACAAGGTGAGTTACATCGCCAGTGCTCATGACAAAACCGCTGCCGAGACCCATTGGGTCGTACTGGAAGGTACCAAAGGCGCGGGTATCGCCTTCAACTTGAGTCTCTAAAATGGTCAATCCCGTGGTGTCGCCCAGAATAGTATTCAACAGACTATTGGTGTTATTGGTTTGGCTAATGCTGAAGGTGCCCGCGCCAGCCAATTCGGCATGGTCAGAAGTTGGGTCGAGAGTAGCGCTGGGTTCAGACGCAGGGGCTGCCTCAGCTACGGCTGGCGTGGCGGCGATCGCCTCATTTCCTATCAATGACTCATCCTCAGTGAGCAGACTCTGCTGTTCTTTCTCTTGATCTCGAAGTTTGCGATAGTCCTGATAGATAAAGTTGATCGCCGATGCTTGAGCCTCTGTGTCCGTTCCGATCTGCAGGTCATCGATAGGGAACGTCTCAGAAGCGGCTGCCTCGCGGACTTTCTGGATTGCGGGCAGCAGCAGGCCAATTTGCTGCGGGTCAGCCGGGTCCACTTGCAAATCGTCGATGTCAACCGTCTCAGAAGCATCCACCCCCCGCAAAACAAAGTCAAGGATTGGGATATGTTTGTCGCCCATTGCCTGCGCGCTTTGTCTCGCCGACAGCAGGAGATCCAGATTTTGGGGATCAGCGTCGTCGTCGAAGAAGTGGAAGGCGTCGCTAGCCAGTTCTAGCCCGGTCACGCCTTGAAGGGTGCCGACGATATCGCTGTTGCCGTCAGCGGTATAGACGATGTGGGTGAATCCGTCGCCTGCTTGCAGCATGTAGTCACTGGCGCTACCGTGGAGGGTGATCGCATCACCCTCTTCCAGTGAAAAGTCTGTGACGATAGCTCGATGCTGGCTGCCGTTCGACTCCGGCCCATCCTTGATTTTGATATCGGTAATGTCAGCGTCGGGATTGGGTAAGACCTGGAAGTCGTCAATTGTCCCAGTAGGCTCATCATCTGATGCGGCATCGTCGCCTACGTAGTAAGTCGATGCGCCGTCACCCAGTAGGAAGATGTCGGCCCCAGTGCCGCCCGTCATGGTATCGATTTCGGCGTTGGCCGGAAATGCCGGAGCGCCCCACTCGATGCCGAGAATAATGTCGTTGCCCGCGCCACCGTCGAGGTCGTCGTTGCCATCACCGCCAACTAAAAAGTCATCGCCGTCATCACCCAAGAGGCGATCGCTCCCCCCTGTGCCACCTTCACGAATGTTGTCGATGATGACATCATTGCCGCTGCCGCCGCGCAGTTCATCATCACCCCTACCGCCCATCATGAAATCGTTGCCATCGTGACCCCGCAGTTCGTCATTACCAACCAGTCCCATAATGGTGTCGTCATGTTGAGTGCCGTCCACATGAACCCGCTCGAAGTTTAGAAACTCAACCTCATCCCACGGAGTGTCATTTGCAGCATTGCGGTAGTAGCGACTGATGATCAAGGGACTGTTACTGACTTCGCTTTGCAGCCCTTCCCCGGTGTCACCGACAGAATAATCCACAACTAATAGGTCATCGCCATAAATGGCATGCTCACCGCTGCTGAAACCGTCAATACCACCATCGGCGTAGTCTAGCCCCAAACCCGTATTGACGATATCGTCGCCCGCGCCGGTACGGAAGTCGTTCTCGACCCGTCCGAGCTGGGTGAGCTGGTCGTTGCCGCCGCTGGTTTGCACTTGCTCAAAGCGCTCAAAACCGTAGATAGCTGACCCATTGCCAGCGAAGAAAAACTGGTCATTACTTTCGACGTTAGGATTCAGGCCAGTGAGCACCACATCCGTGTCGTCGTACGCTAGGTTGCCGGAGAAGGTATCAATACCAGCGCCACCATCGATCCAATAAGTGACGTCAGCATCGGCATCAGGGGTATAAAAGACTTCGCCAAAGGCATCATTGAAATGAATAACGGTGTCATCGCCAGCATCAGCAGTGACGTAGTTGTTCCCTTGTCCAGTGAACACAGTATCGTTGCCCATGCCGGTATGGATTTCATCATCACCAGCGCCACCCCGGATGATGTCACTGCTCTGGGAACCAACGACTTGCAAACGCTCAATATTGTCAAACTCAACTTGGTTGATAAATTCGCCGGAGCTGGTTGAGCCTTGATCGTAGTTGTAGCCGCCAAAAAGACCGCTCTCGTTCTGGTGATTGAGGATCAGGCGATCGCCCCCGTCATCCGCTTCGTCACCCCCATTTACGCGATCAATATTGTCGTTACTGGTCCGCCCTGGGGCGATATCGTTGCTGGCGCTATTGCCCCAGAGAATGTCGGCGTGATCGCTGCCCTGAATATTCTCGATGCTGATGTAGGTGTCGCCTTGGGCATCGCCGCCAATCCCCTCGCCATTTAAGTCAACCACGACGCTAAAAGCGGATTCGCTGTAATCGACCCAGTCGCGGTTATCGCCGCCGTCCTGTTTGTCAGCGCCCGCGCCACCGATGAGGCGATCGCTGCCGCCATTGCCATTCAGCTGATCGTCGCCCAACCCACCGCGAAGCTCGTTGGCGTAGTCATCGCCCGTCAGCTTGTCGTTGAAGAAAGACCCCACCAGGTTTTCAATGCTGTTGCGGTCCGTGGGGGTCTCGCCATCCTCCTCAAGCACCATCAAGAGGCGATCGCCCTCGGCATGGCCGCGTTCGCCATAGCCAGAGTCGTACCCATCCGTGGCTGCCAGACTCACGATTACTCCGGTAATTCCGTCAGGAGCATCCTTCATCTCTGGAGAATCGATGTACCAGGCTGTGTCAATGCCCAAGCCGCCATCGAGGATATCTTCGCCGCCGCCGCCCAGCAGCAGGTCATCATCACCCGCACCACCCAGTTCATTGTTGTTTTCGTCGCCGAGGAGCACGTCGCTCATCTGGCTGCCCTGCACTCCTTCAATATTGGTTAAGACATCGCCATCGGCATCGCTACCGCCACCGCTGAAGACATTGCCACTCAGCAAATCAACATAGACGCCTGCCGTGGACTCCATGTAGCTGGTGCCGTCCTTGTCGCCCGCACCGCCATCGATGATGTCGGCTCCGGCCCCACCGAGAATGAAGTCGTCGCCGCCGCCGCCGTTGAGAATATCGTTGCCGCCGCCACCGAGAATGACATCGCCTACCCCCTCGACGTTGCCGTCACCGCCCGTGATGGTGTCGCCAAACTCTGAGCCGATGATTTGCTCAATGCTGTTTAAGGTGTCTTGGCCTCCCTCACCGTCGTCGTTCTGGCTCTGGTCGGCCAAGTTGACGACGACAGAGTTAGGGGCACCGGCATAGGAGACGCTGTCGCGACCGCTGTCACCGTTCAGGGTGTCGTTTCCGGCTCCACCCTCCAAAAAGTCGCCTTCTGTGCCCCCATTGAGAATGTCGTTGCCGCCGCCCCCTTGAAGGACGTCGCGATCGCCCTCACCATTCAGCTCATCATCGCCCTCACCGCCGTAGAGTTCATCAAAGCCACTGCCGCCATGAAGCGTGGCCCCAGTGAGCACCCCCGTCAGGTCAATCACGTCGTCGCCAGACTCGGCATCGGCAGTGATTGAGGTGACACCCGGATAGTCCCAAGTTGCGCCATAGGCTTCTACCGCGATGGTTTCGTTGCCTGCTTCCCCGGCAACGTGGCTGACAATGATAAATTCATCCTCATCGATGCCTTCCTGGTCAATGCCCTGGAGAATGTCGGCAGCGTCATCGCCCACTGTGAGTTCGGTTGCGCCCCCCTCACCCACGGTCGCCTGCTGGTGATCTTCGTCCGACGCCGTCGCCGGGCAGCCCGCGCTAAAGTCCGCAATGGTCACCCGCTTCTTAAAGAGCGATCGCTCCACGGCAAACCGTCTGAATCCAAACCCGCCAATGATCGAGAACCGCAGGTCAAACTTGCCAGATGGAGTGAGAAAACAGGAGTCCGCAAGATCGGGAATGGGAACGCGGTTGTCCTCTCCCTGCCCGTTCAGATCCAGGAAAAGCTGCGGCACAATCCCGATTCTCGGCTCGATGTAGGCTGGGCCCAGACGCAGCTTGCCGCCGACGTCTACGGCAAACGCCACGCCCACCAGAAAGTCGTTGTCGTTAATGAGATCAAATTCCTGATCGATTTCGGGCGTGTTGATGTAAAAGCCGTTGGCAATCAGCTCGGGATTGGGAGTGCCGTCGCTCACGCTTTGGATGTAGTCCTGAAGGCCCGAGCTATCCAGTCCAAACCCGACATTGGCTGCCGCTTCAAAGCTCTTGGTGAGGGTGATACTAATGGGCGGAAACGCTGGAATGGGAAATTCTGTCGTCGCGCTGACGCCAAACGCTAAGGTCGGCAGTTCCAGCGCCAGCAGGTCAACTGGCTCGCCCAGCAGCAGTTGCACCGCACTCGTCGGGTCACTGAGCAGCGGAAATTCTAGACCCGTGCCACCCCCCAGATCGATTCCCGCCAACGACCCAAGTGTGTCTGTCGCATCCAGCGGATCGCCCTCAAAACTCAGCTCTCCCAGGTCATAGCCGACATCCCCGAGAATGATTTGCTGGCCGTCTACGTCGACCGCATCAATCGCCGTGAGCACCGTGGTCAGCGTGGTCAGGACGTTGGCAAACTCAGCGGACTCTGGATTGAAGTTGCCGCCAAATGCCTGGACTAAACCTGGTAGCAGCTCGATCGCGGATTTTTTGATCAGCGGGAACTCATAGTTGAGGGTGCTTAAAAACGGATCAAGCGGATCAAGCACCGTGCCCATGCCTTCAAAGAAAGGTCCCAACATACCGCCTAACAGCGACCCTACATCAATGGAGACGTCGTTGAACGCGATCACCGGAATCAACGTCTGCGCATCCCATGCCTCGCCTGCTTCTAGCGTCCAGTCCAGGGCTAGGGTGGTACCAATGGTAGGCAAAACTGGCAGATCGGGTGTGGCAAGGGCAATGTCGAGACTCGCACCAGACTCGCCGGACAGAGTTGCGGTAGCATTCTCGCCGTCAAGATCCACCGCCACGCCCAGAGTCAACGCACCGCCGCTGTCCTCGCCTCCAATTTGAAACGCTCCCAACGGTCCAACTGCCGACAAGTCAGAGACGCTAGCCGACAGCCCTAAGCTCAGCTCGTTGCTTTCATCCGTGTTGACAAAAAAGCCCTCGCTGTCGAGGCCCATTTGCAAATTCCAGTTGAAGTCGACGTTGACCTGCGTTTCCCCGCTGATATCAATGCCAGGAACGGTTTCAGCCAAAGTCAATTCGGCCCCGGTCACTTGCAGCGCTTCTCGGCTAAGCGACAAATTGAAGCTAAGGCTGTCGGCCGTTTCAGTGAGAGCGATGCTGCCGTCTAGCCAATCTAAACCTGCCTCTCCCAGAGCGTCGTTAAGCGCCTGCTCTAAAGCCGCTGGAGTCAGGTCGGCTGGCGTGATTGCGTCAAGTTCAGCCGCGATCGCCTCTCGCAGCTGCGCCACAAAATCCACGGCCTCGTCACTCACACTCGCCAAAGCCGAGCCAATCAGCGGTAGATTTTGACCATAGACCACTTCATCAAGGGTCGTTTCTAAGTTGGTCAGAAAATCGGCTAACCCTGCTTGAAATGCGTTGAGGTTATCCCCTTCATAAGGCGTCATCGCTTCAGCCGTGACGGTTTGTCCATCGACCTGTAGCGTGATGTGGTCGTTCTCAGACTGAATCGCCGCTAATTGTGAAGCGCTGAGCGGCAAGCCCTGCACCTGCGCGGCAAAAAGTGCACCTTCATCGCCTGCGGTGTCGGCTGCATTCACCTGCGCGTCCACGAAATGACCGATTTCTTCAATTAACACTCGGGTCAGCGTAGACGGGTTTGTTGACTCAACCCAATCTGCCGCTAGATAAATAGTCTGTGTGTCCTGAGCGAAGGCTCCGTTAGCCCCGGCTAAGTCAGTCGCCGGTAGAATTTCAAGACGAGGAAGCTGAGAGAAATCGCCATTTTGCCAGGCCGTGTGGAGCGATCGCAGCGCCTCTACATCCGTTGCACTTCCTTGGTCAAAACGGGTTAGCAACTCCTCTAGCGCAGTGCTTTGCGCCCAGGTTTCCAGCGTTTCCAACGTATCAGCAAGCGCCGCATCAAGGGTATCGCCATCAAAGTCGATCGCAGCGTAAATCGTAGGTAAAACAGTGGAGGGCATCATCAGCTCCTTGGATGAAGAACATTGAGAAGCACTACAGCCTTCTCTCTGGTCATCACTCAAGGTGTTTTGCTACCGATTATGCGAACAAGGATAAGTTGGCAGTTTTCGGCAAAGATGCTGGGTTAGTCTATCAGGACTAAGGCAACTCGTGCCTTTCTCCCTTTGCTGATGCGGGGATTAGGACTTTTTGTCACACCGGAGTTTAGTCAGCCGCGTCGGCTGGTGACCTTACACAGAGCTACCGCTAAAGGCAGAAGATGAAAGAAACATTTTTTGCACTGCAGTACAATAGTGCTGATGGTAGTTTGAGTCTATCGCCATGGTTTCTCGCCCTATAGACACCTTACCCACTACCGACGAGCTTCCTTGCTCCGACGATACGCCCGTGGATAACGAGGATCAAAATTTACTCCCAAATTTGTTGCTATTAGCTCTTGCCAGTCTTTGGTCAGAGCGCATGGACTGGTTTTTTGCTGTAGATATGGCGGTCTATCATACGACTGGCGTCAGTCCTAAGGTGCCTGTTGTTCCTGATGCGTTTCTGAGCCTTGGGGTTGATCGCCGAAAGAACGGCAAGTCTCGCAAAAGCTACGCCACTTGGGAAGAAAACTGGACAGTGCCTATCCTAGTGCTAGAGATGGTCTCTCATCGCTATAACGATGAATATGAAGAGAAGCTGGATCTGTATAAGCGTTTAGGAGTTTTGTATTACGTCATCTACAATCCCAACTATTGGCAACGTCATCAACACCAACCCTTTGAGGTATACAAGCTAACAGGGTTAACATATCAGCTACAAATTGGTGAACCTTATTGGATGACAGAAGTTGGCCTAGGCATTGGCCGAGGTCGTCAGGTGGTTGGTGGCATCGAACAGGAGGTACTGCTCTGGCATGACGTCCATGGCAAAGCCTATCCGTTGGCGGATCAGGTTATTCAAGATATGCAGGCTCAACTTCAATCTGAGCGCCAGCGAGCTGAACAGGAGCGCCAGCGAGCTGAACAGGAGCGCCAGCGAGCTGAACAGGAGCGCCGGCGAGCTGAACAAGAGCGTCAACGAGCTGATCGGCTAGCTGCCTATCTTAAGGCTCAGGGGATTAATCCTGATACGCTACGCTAGCATAGGCCAATCACACCATTGCCCGTGATCCGCCCGCGTCTAGCGTCGCAGGTGCTGATAATGGCCAGATTTGCCTGGCGAGACATATTCCCTGCTTCCTTGAGACACTGAGATGTACTTGACCAAGCTGCACAGGGCTATAAGTCATCAAGAGAAGAAGATCTTGAGAGCTAGCCGATAAAGTGAAGGCAATCATCAAATTGCTATTTCGATGAGGACGGCACCCAGTCAACTACGATGCCAATTAGGTCATATCGTTCGACAGGACCATCAGGACCGCCGTAAGACACATCACGGATAACTGCCGTGTCGGGTGTTGCGTCGCCGAGACCCAGGGAAAAATCAGGCACAAAGGACATATTGTTTGTCGCCCCGTGGAAGCTGTCTCCATCGGCTGTGTTGAAGTCGGTAATGATGAAATAGCTATCAAGTCCCTGAGTCACCAGGTTAGTACTGCCTAAAGCGATCGCGGTCTCACCGTCATCTTGATAAGCTTGCCCTTCCCAATGGAAGGTATCGGCACCACTGCCGCCAGTAAGGACATCGATGCCCGACGCGCCGTAGTTAGTGACACCCCCCGCGAGAAAATCATCACCGCTTCCTCCCAGCAAGCTGTCGTCGCCCTCGCCGCCAAAAAGGGAGTCGTCACCGCCTTGACCGTAGAGAGTGTCGTTGCCATCGAGTCCAAAAATGTTGTCATCGGCGAAGGTGAGGATTAATCCATTTTCCGGGGTCCAGGCAAATTCGCTGTTGCCATAAAGGGTGTCGTCACCATCGGAGCCAGTCACATTATTTGTTGGTAAGAAACCCAGGCTAGCGGTCGGCGGCACGAATTCCAATGCCGTACTAGTAGCGCCGATACGAGTCGGGTCTGCGGAGGTCAGCTCAGCCGTCGGCTTAATCGTCGGCTCAATCGTCGGCACAATGGGTAAAGTCGCTGAGAGCGTCAACTCAGAATTATCGCCATTGAACAGCAGAGAATCGCTCGAAACGCCAGCGACAATACCGATTAGCTCGCGATCATTGAAGAAAGTGTTTGAAGGCGCATCAAAGGCTAAGCCCTTGTTCTCATAGATGTGTGTCGAGACGCCGTAACTTGAAAAAACAGCATCTTCAAGGATGTAGCCTGCGTCGGCGTTTAGCTGAATAACATCACCTACACCGAGGTCAGTAATGATGGCATAGTCGTTAAAGCCTTCGTCGCCTAGAACGCCATCTGTACCATTGTCATAAGCAGTTATTCCACTCGCGACCCCGTCTACGAGAAAGTTTGCTCCTAAAACAAATCGATCGCTGCCGTTGCCCCCATTAAGCAAATCGACTTCACCTTGACCCGGCAACTCTCCAGAAAGCGGTGCCGAAGGAATTGAGGTGCCGTCTAGGTAATCGTTGCCTGCGCCGCCGGATAGAGAATCATTACCATCATTACCCGAGAGGTTGTCGTCGCCATCATCGCCGATGAGAAAATCGTCACCATTGCCGCCTACAATTTCGTCATTGCCATTGCCGCCGTAGAGCCGGTCATTGCCACTACCGCCGTTAATTCCATCACTACCGTCATCGCCATACACAAAGTCATTGCCGCTACCGCCTAAGATGCGATCGCTACCGCCTCCCCCTGTGAGGGAATCGTTACCGTCGTCGCCACTAATAGCGTCGTTGCCTTCTCCACCATTGACCACGTCGTCGCCGGCATCACCATCGAGGATGTCATCTCCCTCATTTCCCCAGATAAAGTCATCGTCCTCTCCGCCATAGACACTGTCGTCGCCCTCGCCTCCTGTCAGAGAGTCAGTACCGCTATCGCCCCAAATAGCATCATTGCCATCACCACCATCGACGCGATCGCTGCCAATACCCCCATAGACCGTATCCTCACCGTTGCCACCGTTAACAATGTCGTTACCCTGCTCACCGTAGAGCGTGTCATTGCCTTCATCACCGTTGAGCAGATCCTCGCCGCCGTTGCCATTGAGTACGTCGTCGCCATAGCTGCCATAGAGTTCATCATTGCCGGCATTGCCCAGGATCTCGTCGTTGCCCAAGCTGCCATCAACTAAATCGTTGCCGGCGCCAGCTTCGATAGTGTCGTCAAATAGCGTGCCAACCAGCAAATCATCGTTCTCAGTGCCTGGGATAAAAGCCATGGGAGGTCTCCAAATTTGAGTTGCGGAAAGCGGCGTTGCTTTCTGTCAATCACTCAGGAGGAGAAATGAGTTTTATGCAAAATTAGGACAGTTTAGAAGTCAGAATTCAGTAGAACGTCAGTTCCGTTTCGCTAAACTTGGGAGTAGCTTGTAGCGAAAGCCGTGCGATCGCCCTCCACTTAACGCTGACTCATGACACCAGAAACAGCTGAACAGCCAACTGAGTTGTATGACTGGGAGGAACCATCTCCTCCAACCGACTTAATTTTTGATGACGGAGAACCTTTGGAAAGCAATCGCCATCGCATTGCCATGAACGTCCTGATCCGTTCAACTCAGCAGATGTTTTTGGAGCGAGGGCAGACTGACACGTTTGTCGGCGGCAACATGTTTGTCTATTACAGCCGCAATCAGGCGATGAACCGCGACTTTCGGGGACCCGACTTTTTTGCTGCGCTTGGGGTAGAGAGCGATCGCGAACGAAAAGGTTGGGTTGTTTGGGAAGAGCAGGGCCGTTATCCCGATGTCATCGTGGAATTGCTATCACCCAGCACCGCCGCCACTGATAAGGGTGTCAAAAAGGATCTCTATGAAACAGTCTTCAAGACCCGTGAATATTTCGTTTTTGACCCTTTTGACGCTGATTCTCTGCAAGGTTGGCGACTCGATTTATCTCACGGCTATCAACCTTTGTTACCTAATGAGCAGGGCTGGCTCTGGTGCGAGACGCTAGAGCTGTGGCTAGGCACTTGGGAAGGTGCTATTAATCGAGAACCGATGACGGGAAGGTGTCACTGGTTACGACTCTATGATCGCGAGGGCAAGCTTGCTCCCTTGCCAGAGGAGTCAGCACAGCAGCAGGCCGAGCAAGAAAAGCAGCGAGCTGAACAAGAAAAGCAGCGGGCTGATCGTTTGGCAGAAAAGCTACGGGAACTTGGTGTTGATCCGTCAACGCTATAGCACCTATTGTTCAATCAACACGCGGCAATGCGTCATGCGGCACTGTGTAGGGACACGATATATGGCATCTCTTTAGCTGTGATCACAGAACACCGTCACAATTTGCATAAAAGGCTCTGAAACGACCTGAGTGATGGACGTAACGACACTGTCTATTCAGGAGATACGGTCCATGACTGCACTTAAGCTATTTTCTCGACGCTTCAACAAGACTGTTTTGGTCATTGCGTTGACTATTGTGGCTGCGATCAATATTTTTGTGCCCAGCGCGATCGCCCAAAGACCGCCCATGCCTTACCAAATAACCAGCTCAGATTGGGTAAGCATTGGGGCTGGAGAATCTGGAACGCTAGTCTGGCGTTGTGGCGATCGCTATCGCTATACCGTGGGTGGTGGATTTGAAACGGAAGCCATTTCGGGCAATGCTTCAACTGGCTTCAAAGTGATTCACTCCCATCCTGAAGACTCGGCAACTTGGAGACTACGGTTACGTAATACCGATGACGTTGCCCGCAATGTAAAAATCTACAACGTCTGCGCACTGCCATAGACGAGAGAGTCTACGGGGACATGGTCGGCATTGTCCCCGTTATTTAGCTTTGTACAGTCATCAGGATATGAACCATTTTGAGACGGATCTTTGAGTAGGGATTTAACCATGAGTGAAGGGAGGGGCAACGCCATGACATCTACCAGGTTGCGCGATCGCCTGGTTCGCTTCTTTGAATTGTGGGCATTCCGCTTTGCTGTCAATCTGCTGAAGTTTTCGTTGGCGGTGACGCTCGCCGGAACGCTCATGTTTGCGGTAGCGATGGCTTATCTGTTTACGACAACGGGGGAAGGCTCTCTGTCAGCAGGTGGAAGGCTCCTGCAGGGGGCAATGCAAGGATTCAACTTTGTTTTGTTTAGCGTCACGGGTGGAGGCGATTTTCAAGGTGGTGTTCCGGAAATCGGTGAGCTGATAATGGCTTTCGCAGCTCCGTATTTAACCGCGATCAACGTTGTCGTGTCTATTGCTGAGGCGCTGACCGGCAAAAGCCTATTCAGAGGATGGCGATGGACTACTAGCTTTCAATTGAAAGCCTTACTAACTGTGTTCGGAGTTTTGGTTGTCCTATCGATCGCAGCGAGCAACCTACCTGCAATCGAGTTGCCTCATTGGTTACGCATTCTGTCGTTGAGCTTTTTGGGAGGATGGGCAGCAGTAGTATTGCTACTATTAAATGCTGTCAGCCTCAATGCCGAGAGAGCCTTTCGTCGCTATCGCGATCGCGTCCTGTCCTGACTTGTGATCTCAGCCCGGTTTGTCAACGGCATCTTTGAGTAGAGCGTATGGAATCAGAATTGGAGCAACTGCTACATCAAGCTCAGCGAGTCACTGATAGGAGCGATCGCACCGAGGTGATATCGTCGCTAACGGCAAAACTGATGCGATCGCAGTCCTTAGGTCGCCCGTTCAAAGATGAGCCGAAGAATGCGGTCTATCGGGATTTGCGAGATCGCATCAAAGCCTCCCTGCGAGAAGCCATCACAAAAGCCATAGGGCAGTATCAGGGCGATCGCGATACGGTACAGACCTGGAGCCGAGAAGTGCAGGCAGCAGCCCTCCACACGGCCTTAGATGACGATCAGCTCAAGCAGCTGGCGTTGGAAGCTCAGCGACATCTATTTCGCAGTCCTCAGCGACAGCATGCGCTCACCCAACTCATCGAAGCGATTCGGCAATCGGGACGGCTAGCCCATCCCCACCGGAGCAAATTTTCGCCTGCTTTTTACGATTTGCTTTACGACGAAGCGCTAAACCAAACCTTGGTATACGTGTGCCGCAAGATTGACAATTACGATCCAGAACGAGGCACGGCGCAAAAGTTTATGAACTGGGTCAACTTTCGGCTGGATCGCCAAATTATTGAGTGTCGGCGAGATTTTAATGAACAGGACGCGCAGGAACTGCCAAATTTGAACGATTTAGACACGATCGCTGCGCCTGCTCCAGCCTCCACCTCGTTGGCAGATGAGGTCAAAGACTATATTGCTACCGACCCTGAAGGCGTATTTGAAGCAACCCACATTCGCCATCACCCTAAGGCTAGCTTTCAGGCGATCGCCCTGGCTCGATTTGCTGAACGAAGTTGGGAGGACATCGCCCATGAATTTGCTATCAAAGTCCCGACTCTCAGCAGTTTCTTCCAGCGCTGCTGTGAGAAATTTGCCCCGCAGTTTCAACGCCTGCTGTAATGCGCCACTCCATTCCACCCGCGAGACGACGATCATGAGCGACTTGAGCAACCCATCCGCATTTACCATTCCGCTGGCGCTGACTGCTCACCGCCGTGCCAAAGATTTTCAACGCCGCCATTCAACGCCGTCGGTGCAGAAGCGTGTTTACCTGAATACCCTCGCTGTCTATGCTGGGGCAACCCATCTAGAGATGTGCGGCTATGAGGTTGAGCTGAACCATAGCTATAGTCACGACCCAGCCCAACAAACCCTGATGAATGTTGCTGATATCTGGGTGGCAGAGGTGGGGCGGTTAGAATGTCGGCCCGTTTTGCCGGGAGAGAATACCCTCTCTGTTCCTGCTGAGGTGATGGGCGATCGCGTCTGTTATCTCGCTATTCAGCTAGACGATTCCCTTCGGCACGCGACACTGCTGGGTTTTGCAATTCCCTTGCTCGCTTCCACCCAATCCATAACTTTAATTCCACTCTCTGATTTACAGTCTCCGGAAGAATTAGGAACGTTTTTAGAAAAAAAAATTGCAGGGTCAATTCCCGTCCAGTTGAGCCGTTGGCTTCAGCAAACGACTGAGACTGGTTGGCAGACGGTCTCTGATGCACTCGCGGAACTCACCGCTCCGTCTCCAGCTTTCGCCTTTCGGGGATCGTCTGCCACTGACGCTGAAACGGAGACCCACCCGATTCCCAGCATCGGACAGACCAAATCCGTCACCTTGGGAAGCGGAGAAGATGCTGTTACAGTATCGCTGCTCGTTGGGTTAATTCCCCAAGCACAGGATGATATTGAAGTCTGGGTGCAAATCAGTCCAGCCGCGAACCAAGCTCGTCTACCCTCTGCACTGCAACTGGCTATTTTGGACGACTCCAACACCGCTGTGATGCAGGCCGAAGCGCGAGATACCGAAGCTATTCAACTCAAATTTGTGGCGGCGATCGCCGAACAGTTCAGTGTTCGAATTACGCTAGGCGATCAGAGCTTTACGGCACGTTTTGAGGTATAGCCTTAACCCACAGACATCGAAGAGATGCATAAATTATGGCAGCCAAGGATATTTTTCATGATGCGGTCAAACATGCGCTCAAAAAGGGCGGCTGGACGATTACTCACGATCCGTTCTTTCTCAGTTTCGGCGGAGTCAATATGTACGTGGATTTAGGTGCTGAGAGAATCATCGCGGCTGATCGTGGAGACGAAAAGATTGCTGTGGAGGTTAAGAGTTTCGTTGGTCCTTCTGCCACGACCGAATTTAACTTTGCGCTTGGGCAGTTTCTGAAATATCAACTTGCGCTAGAAGAAGAGCATCCTGAGCGAGTTCTCTATTTAGCTGTTCCAGTAGATGCCGAACGGGAATTCTTCAGGCTGGAACTGCCACGCCGATTAATTGAACGCTACAACGTTCGATTACTAATTTACGATCCAGAAGAGGAGGTAATTGTGAAATGGCAGACGTAGATTTTTATCGAAGGTTAGTACAAGAGCTATTGACGGACTACAGCAACATCGACCTTAACGATCCAGGCTTAGCGACCGAAACCATTTTTGATATTCAACGTGACCGCTATCAAGTAGTTCATGTCGGTTGGTCAAACAAGCATCGCGTTTATGGCTGTGTTCTACATCTCGACATTAAAGAAGGCAAGATTTGGATTCAGCATGATGGTACTGAAGGTGGTATCGCCCTTGAATTAGTCAATCGCGGTGTTCCTAAACACGACATCGTTCTAGCGTTCCACTCTCCATTTAAAAGACAGTTTACTGAATTCGCCGTGGGCTAAAAACCTGTATTCAATCAGCCGTTGACCCGTATCTAAACCTAATCAGGTGAGGTAAGGGAGTATAGGGTCTGAGCTGTATTCAAGATTTCGGCTTTACGAACAGGGTTTAGGGCTATTTTCGATCCCCACTCATTCACTTACCATGCGTCACCAGTTTGTCACTCTTACCCTCAACGGAAACCTGGAACACCATGGGTTTCGCGTGATGGTTGAAATGGGTATTGAAGGTCAGCGTCCTGATGCCGTCGTGACGGGACAACTGCCCGCCAATTCAATCCTGCGGAATGCTCTGCGCGAGTGGCAGCAGCAGTATCGCCAGCTTGATACACCAACACGCATTCGGCCTAAGGAAATCGTTTACGTCGGGTCGATGCAGCGGGTTGCTGCTTGTCGACAAGCAGCCAAAACGCTGGCGCAACAGTTCAATCAGTGGTTGGCGGCGGAGGGCTTGCGCTCTATTGATCAGCGCTTGCGAGAAGAGCTGAATACTCAGGACATTGTGCGGGTGCTGGTGCGAACTACGAACCGCGACCTGTATCATCTGCCTTGGCACCTGTGGGACTTTTTGCAGCGCTATCCGCAAGCAGAAGTTACGCTTGGCTCGCCCCAGTTCAAGCGTCCCGAGATCGCCCCACCTACGACTAAGCAGGTCAATATCTTGGCGATTCTGGGACACAGTGACGGCATTGATATCAGCCGCGATCGCGCCCTCCTATCTCAATTACCCAACGCCAACGTCACTTTTTTGGTGGAACCCCAACGGCAGGCCATCAACGACCAGTTTTGGGAGCGATCGTGGGACATTCTTTTCTTTGCCGGACACAGCGACAGTGCCGATATGACCGGACGCATTTTTCTCAATCCTCAGGAGAGTTTGACACTAGAGGAACTGAGCTACGGATTGCGGCGGGCGATCGCAAACGGACTACAGCTCGCCATCTTCAACTCCTGCGACGGACTTGGACTGGCACAAGCGCTGGAGTCCCTAAATCTGCCACAAATGATTGTCATGCGTCAGCCCGTGCCAGATCGGATTGCTCAGCTTTTCTTGACTTATCTGTTGCCAACCTACGCGATGGGTCAGCCGTTACCGCTGGCGTTACGTCAGGCCCGAGAAAGATTGCAGGGAATTGAAAACGAGTTTCCTTGCGCTAGCTGGTTGCCCGTGCTGATGCAAACCGTACCTGATGCGCCACCCACTTGGCAGCAGCTTCAGCAGGCTGAGCCAGAATCCCGTTCTCCCCAAAGCCAGATCGCGATCGCTGAAATCTCTTCCAACCCAGGACGATGGCAACCGGCTCTCCTCGCCACTCTGATCACAGCCGTCCTGGTTTTGGTGGTGCGATCGCTGGGCGGACTGCAACCTTGGGAGCTTCGCGCCTACGATCGCCTCCTGCAACAGCGGCTACCTCAATCCACCCCCGAGCGCTTGCTCGTAATTGAAGCGACAGAAGCAGACGTGAACCGCTACGGTTATCCTCTGCCGGATCAGGTTCTGGCCGATGTGATTGAGCGTTTGCGTCCCTACGAGCCCCGGCTGATTGGGCTAGATATTTTTCGCGATCGTCCCGAGGCAAATAGTCCGCTGCAGGCCCTGTTTGAGACTCAGGAAAACTTAGTTGGACTCTGCAATGCTCAAATTGGTATTCAAGGGGATCAAAGCGGTATCGCACCACCGCCGAATCTGTCCGAAGATCGTTTGGGTTTTAGCAACGTTGCTGAAGACCACGATGGCGTCATCCGCCGTCATTTAGTGTTTATGACGCCCGAGGCAGACGACCCTTGCGCCACTCGGTTTTCCCTAAGCGCGTTATTAGCAATGGAATATCTTGAAATGGCAGACGTTGAGCAGCAAATCCTGCCAGACGAGCGCTTGCAGCTCGGACAGGCCATATTCGCTCCTCTGCATAGCCACTCAGGTCCCTATCACAATCTCGATCACTGGGGCTTTCAGGTCTTGCTGAACTATGCCGATACCGAGACGTTTGTTCAGCAAATTTCTGTAACAGACCTCCTGACACAAGACCTCGACTTTGAAAGTCTGGAAAATTATGTCGTCCTGATCGGGATGTCTGCTCCGGTCTCCAATCCGACGGACTATTTCCTCACGCCAGAGGGGGCTAATCGCTGGCCGCGAGAGCAGATTGCCGGGGTGCTGCTGCACGCGCAGATGGTCAATCATCTGCTGACGGCAGCGCTCGACGGACGATCGCCCATCCAAATCTGGCCTCAATGGGCTGAGATGATATGGATTGCTGGCGGGTGCGGACTGGGTGGACTGGTAGGTTGGCGCTATCGCCGTTTGAGGGTGGCCGCGATCGTAGCGGGGGGCACCGTACTCCTGATTTACGGCATCGCTTGGGGATTGCTGAATTTAGGGTGGTGGATACCTTGGGTACCTGCTGCAATAGGTTCACCCCTGGCAACAGCAGGAGTTTTTGCTAGTGCTTATGGATTGGAGCAAGCTCGAAGGTCTAGAAAGTGAAGCAATTTTAGATTGACGATTTTGGATTTTGAATGTGTAGGTAGTCTGTTTCGATAGTTCGAGCCTCGATGTCTATTGCTATGGAACAGGGGAGAGGATATGAAAGTTCGGTTTGTACCGCATTTGCGAAAACGCTTGGCAAGGGTAACGGTGATTACTGGAAGCGTGCTGACGCTGATGGCGACGGCCCAAGCAGTCCCCTTAGATCCTCCAAACCGAGGCGCACCGGGACGCAGCAGCACCATTCGCACGGCGGGAAGTCGTGGCTGTGGCATTATTGCGCTGGAACCGACGCAGACCCATTGGGGTGAGACTACTCAACCACAGCCCACGTTCTGGGTCTTTTTGTCAGAAGTAGGACGCACCATCAACCTGTCTTTGGCACCAGAGGGCAGCGATGAGGTTCTCTACACCGCCACCTATGCTGAGATCCCTCAAGTTGGCGTCAGTCGTTTGGCGGTTCCTGAAGGGATGCCCGCGCTGGAGCCGGATGTACCCTATCGCTGGACGCTATCGGTCGATTGTCCTGATGAGAGCGGCGAAGATCCGGCGACGACAGGCGTAGTAGTGCGGCGATCGCCCTCCGACGAACTTAGTCAGCAGCTTGCAGACGCCGATACTGAAGAACGGATCAATCTGCTTGCCAGCCACGGCTTTTGGTACGACACGCTGACCGAAGTGGGCGATTGGCGACTGCGTGATCCTCAATCTGACGACGCCTTCATCGCCTGGGCCAGTTTACTAGAGCATGAAGTCGTACAGCTAGACGATGTGGTGAATCAGCCTTTGACTGACTGCTGCCAGTCTGACATCGACTTTGAACTTTAATTGTGGATTCAAGCACATTGAGATAAGTCATGCCATCATTCCCGTTTGAGCGTCCAATACTGATATTGCTAATCGGCGTCATGGCTTTTGGGATGCTCGGTTGGGGTTGGTATGCCGGATTTACAGGAGGCCATTCGCCGGGCTGGCATTGGCTAGCCGTGAGTTATAGCTATCTCGACCTCCCTACGTTGCTTCTGGGAATTGCGCTCGTGTACTTGGGGCCTATCTTTGGCGGCATTTTGCTGGTCTTGTTACTGGCTGCGGTGCTATTCCCTCGACGGCGACAGTTGGTTCGTCGCCTTGCTGTTTCTTTAGGCATGATTGCTGGCTTTCTGGTCATGCTGCTCATCGCGGCAGCACCGTCAGTCCTCTTTGGGTATTCTCCTGGCGGTCGTTCAGAGCTTGCGGCATGGCACAAAACCTATCGCAGCGTTTATACCGCCCCCGTTTTTGATGACAATTATGGCTGGCTGATGCTTTTGGAATGTGGTCGCTTTGGTTGGTGTAGCGAGGTCTATCGCCAGTACACCGCTGGCACTTTAAGGAAAGGCACTCTGTTTTCGTCACCAACGGAGGGTGGTCCTGAAATCGCGTTTAATTCAAACACCCACCAGATGGCAGTCAAACTTGGGGGAGAGTGGGTTTTTGTGCGATCGCGCGATGAAATTCTTTGCGTAGCCAAACCGGCTCCCTCCTTAACCGCTGAGAACGAAGCAGTGACGTGTGATTTCTTGGAACGTTAGTGGAGAAATTGGAGAGATGCTTTGTATCTTCTGTGCGATCGCTCAACCGGATGTGCCACCTGTGCTCTCTACGATGGCCATGCCCGAAACTAATGCAGAGAACGCCAATCAGGCCACAACAGCCCAGCCAATGCTGTCGCCGGAGGCATCCTTGGGACCTCAGTTTTCTGCGCCTCAGTTTTCTGCGCCCCAGCTTGCTCAAGCCGTGATTCCAGATGCTGAGAGTACTGGCACCGTGATTATGTCAGACGAGAACCGCATCAATATCACTGGTGGACAGCTTTCCGGCGATGGTGCCAACCTATTCCACAGCTTTCAAGAGTTTGGTCTCACTGCTGAGCAGGTTGCCAACTTTATCACCTCACCCGATATTCAAAACATTCTCAGCGGCGTTAATGGCGGCAACCCCTCGATCATCAATGGGCTGATTCAGGTTAGCGGCAGCAACGCCAACCTATACCTGATCAATCCGGCAGGGGTGATTTTGGGTCCAGACGGAGCGATTAGCCTAACCGGATCATTCACGGCAACGACAGCGAACCAGATCGGTTTTGGCGATACCTGGCTGGACATTCTGAATCCCTCTACCTATGAAGCGCTAACAGGTACTCCCAACGGCTTCAGCTTTACAGGCCATTCGTCCAGCCTAGTGCTCAATCAGGGAAACCTAGCCGTCGAACCAGGACAAAACGTGACGCTGTTGGGCAATCAAGTGATTAATCTGGGCACTATCGAGGCGCCAGGCGGCACAATCACCCTCGTGGCAATTCCCAGCGAGAATTTGGTTCGCATCAGCCAAGAAAACCAGCTGCTCAGCCTAGAAATCACGCCAGCACTAACTGAGAGCGGACAGCTATCCCTCGATTCGCTTTCGCTGCCCGAATTACTGACGGGGAATACATTAGCCGCGAACAACTTAACTGTGGTTGAAAATGCCGATGGCACCGTCCGGCTAGAGTCCTCCACAGCGTCAACGATCGCCGAACCCGGTGGCGTGATTGCGTCGGGGGAAATCAGTGCAACGGGCGATCGCGGCGGTTCCATTTATCTCTTGGGTCAACAGGTCTCGCTACTGAACGCTAACGTGGATGCCTCTGGATCGTTCGGCGGCGGCAGCTTGCGAATTGGCGGCGAGTTTCAAGGCCAGGGCAGGGTACCCAATGCTCGATTCACGCTAGTCGATGAGGTCTCCACGCTTCAGGCAGATAGTTTAGCTACAGGCGATGGTGGCTCTATCGTGGTGTGGGCCGACGACACCACGCAATTTTTGGGAAGCGCCAGCGTTCGGGGTGCTGAAGAAAACGGCGATGGTGGCTGGGTCGAGGTTTCGGGACTCAACTCACTCCAATTCTCAGGGTCAGTGGATGCTTCGTCTGACTCTGGCACGACCGGAACGCTACTGCTTGATCCGACCAACATTGAAATTGTGGCGGCGGGCGGAGATATCACAGATCCCGACACGACTGAGCCAGACGGACTCGATGATGTTGATGACTTTGGCGATGCCGATGCCGATACCATCAATGAGATCACCCGCATTGATGTTGATGTGCTGGAAAACACCAAGGCTGATATTACGCTGCAAGCGACCCAAGATATTACCTTCAGTACGGAGGTCAATCTGACTGTGGATCTGGAAGCGATCGCTAACAACAGCATTTTTCTCAATAGCGACATTGTCACTCGACCAGGAGCGATCACCTTAGAAGCTGATGCTGACGGCAACGGTACGGGAGGCATCTTTTCCAGCGCAGGCACCAGCATTCAGACTAATGGTGGTGCGGTGGATATTTCTGGGTCAGGACTACAGCTCAGCACGATTGACACTAGCAGCGTTATTCCAGGAACCGTTGACCTGCTCTCTACCAAAAACATCACGTTCGACGCGATCGCTGCTAACAGCATCAGCGCCGACCCCGGAGCCAATGTCACTATTCTGGCGAACGGCACCGTCCAAGGATTTGCCACAGGGACGACGATTAATACTCAAGGGGGAGGGATCAGCCCCAGTGGTACGGTCACAATTCAGCATGACGGTGGACCGACTAACGCTCCCTTCGAAATTGGCAATGCTGCGGTTAACGGAACCGCTGGGGCGATCGCCGCTGACATCCCTGCTGACAATCAATCCTTTGAGGTGTTGCCCAATGGTGGCAGCGAGAATCCCACTGACAGCACCCAAATTGAGATTATTTCGGTCAACGCGCCCCCAACTTTGGAGATTTCCCAAGCGTTACCGGATGCGGAAGTCAACGAGACCTCGACCTTTGCCCTGGCGGATTTGAATCCAGCGATCGCCGATGTTAACAACGACATCACCACGCTAGAAGTTGCCTCAATCCCCACAGGGACCTTGTTGAGAAACGGTGTAGCCCTTCAGCCAGGAGACGCGATCGCCCCCACTGATACACTGCAATTCAGGCCTCCTGATGATACCAGCGGTACCCTCACCGCACTGACGGTGCAGGCTCGGGATGGTGTTTCCAGTTCGGCCCCAGTTGCCGTCACCGTTACGCTTGTCGAACCGCCGTCGCCACCGCCGCTAACACCACCACCGCCGCGACCGCCGCAGTCGTCCCTGCCGAACGTCGTTGACCCGAATCTAGGAACTCGTGAAGTCTCCACACCGCAGCTTTTGAGTCCCGGAGAAACCCTCCTGACGGGAATGCCATTAGCCCAATCGCCGCAGCTGGAAGAACTGAGCATCATGGGGATGGTGCTCCCGGAACCCGGCTTTTTGATTGTGAACGCCATCTTTGTCGGGTCTCAATCCGATGGTGCCAGCAGCGGTGCTGCCAACAGCGGCAATTTTCCTAGTTTGGTTTCGGCTCCTGAGCCTGACCCTTTACCGTCTCTGCCCATGCAAGAAGGGGAAACACCGGACGCGGGTGAACTTCAAGAGCCAGATATGGGTGAACTTCAAGAGCCAGATACGGGTGATCAAGAGCCGGATGAAGGTGCTTCGCTCAATCCCCTTGGTGAACAAGACGAGATTCCAGGGGACTCTGAAGGTCTCACAGAGGAACCTGCTGATGAACCTGCCGACACCATCCCGGAAGATGTTGCCGTATTGCCAGAAGACAATGATGCCTCGCCAACGGATACTCCCGGCTCAGAAGGGGACGATACCCTATCGGAGCCGTCAGGGGAGACCAGCGCAGCTTCAGACGTTGATGAGCCGACGGGAGTCACTGCAGATTCCTCTGATTCCACCGTCAACCAGGCACTGAAAAACTGTCAGGCTGAGGCCCAGGGCATTCAAGCGATCGCCGGCAGCGATCGCACGCAGTCCTTCTATGAGTCCCTCATCAGCTGCTACGAATCGAACTTGGCAACAGCGACTCAACAAGAGGACTCACACTGGATTGCCTACTCCCTGAACAATCTGGCAATTACTCATTTCGTGCTGGGAGACTACCTCACGGCACTTGACCTGCACCAGCAGCAGCTAGAGCGGGCGATCGCCCTTCAAGATCCCACCCAGGAAGGTATTGCCCTGGGGGGCATTGGTGCGGTCTATGCTGCGTTGGGAGACTACGCTACGGCCATTGACTTCTATGAGCGCAGTCTCAGAGTCACCCCCATCGAGACCGCAGCCCAATGGAAAGCCTTGACCTATCGCAACTTGGGCAATGCCTATTTTGCGGAAAAAGAGTACGACAATGCGGCGCAGCAGCAGTTGACCAGTCTCGACATTTCGCGAGGGGCAGGCGATACCTATGGCGAAATGCAGGCTTACGGCAACCTCGGATCAACGCGGGCGATTCAGGGGCAGTTTGCGGAGGCGATCGCACTCTATGAACAGGGACTGACTTTAGCGAAGGCGCTTCCCAACACGCTAGAAGCGGCTCAAATCCTGTTAGGCATCAGCACCACCTACGCCTACCAGCAGAACTATGAGGAATCCTATCGCTATAGCCAAGATGCCCTCGCTCTAACTCGTGAGCTGGGTGCCAGCCTCGGTGAGGGAATTGCTCTGACCAACTTGGGGAATGCCCTTCTGTATTTGGAACGGCTGACGGAAGCAGAACAGGCGCTGTTCAATGCGATCGCCGTTTGGGAAGCAATGCGGGCTGGATTGGGCACCAGCGACGCCTTCAAAGTCTCCATTTTTGAGACGCAGCTGGCCGCCTATCGCAATCTACAAGAGGTGTTGGTGACTCAAAACAAAGCGAATACAGCCCTCGAAATTTCTGAGCGGGGACGGGCGCGGGCCTTTGTCGAACTGTTGGCAAGGGGGCAGGTGAACCCTGACTCGGTCGGACCCGTGCCGCCGCCCAATCTGGCGCAAATGCAGCAAATCGCCGCTGCCCAAGCAGCCACTCTGGTGGAATATTCCATCATTCGCGATCAAGTTGCCGAGCCGCCTCATGCTGCTTCTGCGCAGAATCCAGTTGAACCGCGAGATGCACAGCTCTACATTTGGGTTGTCTCACCCAATGGCGATACGCATTTTCGACAGGTTGATTTGCAGAGCCTGCTAGGAACAACGTCCATTGCGGATTTGGTGACGGATACGCGCATTGCTTTGACTGGGCGTGATAGCAGCTTAATTGCGGCTAACCGAGGTGTGGGTGTGGTGCCCGCATCTCGCGATCGCGCTCTGCGCCCCGGTGATCGGGTTAAGCGAGAAGGCGATTTGCCTGACCTAGCGCCTTACGAAGTGGTGAGTATCTCGCCTGATGGTCAGACAGTGACCGTGCAGCATCCCGACTTCGTGTTGCCCAACCCAGTATTGTCGATTGATGAGATCTCGCGGGTGGACACTCCGGCGGCGACTGCTTCATTGCCCTTGCAACAGCTCCATGAGCTTCTAATTGCCCCCATCACTGATGTGCTGCCCACCGATCCAGACGATCTGGTTATTTTTGTCCCCCAAGAACAACTCTTTGTCATTCCCTTTGCGGCTTTGCAAGATACCGAGGGCACCTACTTTGTGGAACAGCATACCTTGGCGATCGCCCCGTCCATTCAAACGCTGGCGCTCACTACTTCAGAGGCCGAAGCTACGGCGGCCTCTGATGCTCTGGTAGTCGGCAACCCCAGTCCCATGCCCGAGGAATTTATTCCTTTACCTAACGCTGAGTTAGAAGCAACAACGGTTGCAGACTTACTGTCAGTCAATCCTCTGGTGCGCGGTGCCGCTACTGAAGCTGAGGTGAAGGCATCCCTCGCCAACGCTGACATTATCCATCTCGCCACGCACGGACGGTTTAACAGTGCTCAGCCACTTCAGGGAGCGCTGGCCCTGGCTCCGGATGCCCAGAATGATGGCTTTCTGACCGCAGCGGAAATTCTCGATCTGCCACTGCGGGCTAATCTCGCCATCTTGAGCGCCTGCGATACCGGACGGGGGCGCATTACGGGCGATGGTGTGTTGGGTCTATCGCGATCGTTCATGGCCGCAGGGGTACCGCAAGTTGTCGTATCCCTCTGGCAGGTTCCCGATGCCCAAACCGCTGAGTTGATGATCGATTTTCACGAGGCTCGGTTAGACGGCAATCACACTCCCCACGCGCTTCGCAAAGCGATGCTTGCGTCCCTAGAAACCTACGCTGATCCAGCCATTTGGAGCGCCTTCACTCAGGTCGGTAACTTGAATAATACTGCTCAAAGCTTAAGTCTTTAAAGATGAGTGTTTAGGGATTCTCCAATCCATTACCTAAGAACGAGAATCCTACGGGGCCTTCATCAAAACTTCATAGTACGACTGAGTTGAGTCTGCGGATTTTAACGGTCTCTACCGAATAGGGGAGTAGCTGCTGTGTAATCTTGTTGATCTTCGGTAAAAACCATGCACACTTGGGCGCTTTTTTCCTGTAGTAGTCTCGTCACGCTGACCGCCTACAACTTAGCTCAACTCCCCCAGGGGCAAGAGCCAGGGCCTGAACCTGAACCTGACTCCAGCAGTGACGTTGCCAGTAGCGCTAAGTTTTCGCTGGAAGCTCTCAGCCAAGAATTCCCAGAGCATGAGCCAACCGTAGCCTTGCCGCCCATGCCGGACACCCCTCGAATGTCCAAGCTGGGTGAGCTGAGAGGATATGACCCAGCGTCCTATAATCCTGCCGACTATCCTGTCGAGAAGATCGATTTGGCCGCGATGTTAGGCGTAGACCAGAGTGCATCTTCCCCGGAGAGCGTTCCAGAAACCATTGTTGCCTATCGCGCTGAGGCCACGCAGCCCTTGCCCGACCTGCCCCCCTTGCCCCAAGCCATTGATAGCACCAGTGCCTCAGCGATCGCACTCTCCTCTTCTCTCGAATCCGTTGTCTCCCCTCAGCCCGAGCAGTCAACCTCTGGACCGGCCTTTGGCGGCACCGCTCAAGCCTCTCAAGTAGCTCAGGTGCCAACCAATCAGTCCAGACGACAGACGTCTGCCTCTGTGAACTCCAGTGAAGTGTCCATTCGCACTTCGGCTACCCCTCGACCTGCAGCAGCGTCTGCAACTACCACCGCACCTGAAACTGCGACAGCACCCAGACCTGCGGCGACACCTGATACTTCCGACAGTGCCTTGTTTGCGGCACTACCTCTGCCGACCGGGGCAATCAGTGCTCCCGTTGAAACACCCCAGGCGAACAGTCTAATGGCAGATCAGCCCATGGCAGAGCTAGCCAATTTTGAGGCTATATCACCTGATTCAGACGTTTCCATGGAAATCACCATTGCTCGTCAACAGCTCATTGAAAGTTACTGTGAGCGACCAGAGGTCAAGGCGGACATTAAAGCGACCGTCTGCGAAGGTGTCACCAACGAGTTGGCACAGAGTATGCCGGAAGCGGCAACTGCGGGAACGCCAATCCCAGGTAGGGTTGAATCTCCCACTCGCAATAGTCCTGAGATTGGGGTCTTGCCATTCGGGAATAGCCCTGTACTGGCTTCGATCGCGGCTCCATAGGTGCCCTGATAGCGTCTGAGGTAGCGCTGATGGGTCAGCGGTGTACCAATCAGCTCAACGTCGATGCGATCGCGAATATCGGGAATGACTTTCTCCAAAGCGCAGTAGAGCGATTCAGCTCGTTCCCGTTTTCGGGCTGAGTAGGCGTCATCCCGTTGCCATCCGGTCCAAGGCTCTAGCGTATAGGCATGAACGACATGTTTCCCTGCCGGAGCCAGCTTTGGATCGAGCACCGAAGGAATCGAAATCATGCAGGTGTTGCCGGGGGCGGTCAAATCGCGAGATCGGCTGTGAACAACGACATGATGCACCGTCAAGTGCTCCAGTCCGGTGCCGTCAATGCCCAAATGGAGATGCATGAAGCTATCGACCGCCGGAGTGGATAGGGCCTCCTGACGAAAACGAGCAGGCAGGTCTTCAGGCTGGAGCAGCTGAGCGTAGGTATCCCAGAGAGTCGCGTTGGAAATGATGACGGGAGCCTGAAGGGTACCGCCTTTCCGTAACGTGACGCCCGTTGCTCGTCCTCCCTGGACCTGAATCTGCTCTACGTGGGTTCCCAACCGCAGTTCACCACTCCACTTTTTCAACCCTCGGACAAGGGCATTGATCAACGCTTCGCTACCGCCTTGGGGATAATCAACAGAGGCTGTTTCTCGTTCCCCAAAGACGAAGGCAACTTCTGGGGCGATCGTGCCGTGGGCCTTTAATCCTGACAGCAGAAAGCACTCCAAATCGACCAGCTGACGCACCCAGGGATCCTGAACCGTGCGATCCAAGATAGTGCCAACGGATTGCTGCACGGCTCCGAGCTGGGGCAGCAGACGCAGCAGGGCAGCCGGATAGCGCAGCAAGAAGGGGACGACACCCAAATCAGGGCGCAATCCCAGAGCGGGAATCTGTTTCAGTGGCTCGTATAGATCATAGAGCCGCTGCACGAACGCCCCCAGTTCTTTTGCTCCTTGAGGCGTGAACCGGGCCACTTCTCGCTGATAATCGGCAAGTTTGCGGTAGATAGGCAAAGTGCCTTCAGGCAGATGATAGTGACCGAGTGGCTCGTAGGCGATCGCCGACACCGATTCTTCCAGCACATCCAGCACCTGCCGCAGCGGATTCCGCGAAACGGGATCCCCTAGACCAGAGAAAAAGGACGGGCCAGAATCGAATTTAAAGCCTTGCCGCTCAAAACCGTGGGCCGCTCCTCCAGGAATCGTGTGGCTCTCACAGATAATGACCCGTTTGCCATAACGCGCCAGCAAAGCCCCTGCTACCAATCCACCAATGCCGCTGCCAATGACGATAACATCAGCCGTCGTTGCTTCATTCATGACGGGTTGATGAGCGATTGCCTAAATTAGCAAAATAGTTGTCAATGATGGAGATGCAGCTGCGGACATTGGTTTCTTCCTGGGCGTTGATGCTTTGCAGGTACGACACCCGACTATTAATGGAATACTCCAACTCCTGTATTTCTTGGCGCAGTGCCCGTACTCGGCTACTCATCTCAGTTTGGTTGACCAGAGCGTTGATTTCCTGCCGCAGCATTGACTGCTCAGTGTCCTGAAGCTGACGCGCAACGGCAATTTGAGCAGCCACTCCGCCCGCTTTCACGACGCAGTAAATTTCCATCAGCCGCACATAGTCTGAAGACATCTCTGCCCGAGCATCGCTGTCCAAAAGCTGTCGAATCAGCTCAGGCGTTAGCGATCGCGCTGTTCCAGGGGAGGTCATAGAAATGTCCAGTAGGTAAAGCTTTAATCAGTAACTTAGTCAAAAATTCGTTCTTAATCCCAATGCGAACAGAAATTCATAGAAGCTATAAATAGATTAGTTCAAATACAGAGAACAAATATGGCCCAATCGGTAAAGGTCTGGTTGGATACTGAGGCGGATTTTTAGAAGTTTTGCTTTCAGATGCATCTGGCTTGGTGCGCGAAACTGATAGCGAGTTCGTGATGCAGCGGGTTGACGCAGCGGGTAATATTTCGGGCCTCTTGGTGTTAAGAGGGAATCTCCAAGAAAGAATTGATTGCTGGTAGGGTGTCATCAGAGCAGCGTAATGCACCACAGCCGGGTATTTTTCTTTTTAGAAAACTTCTAGACGTTTCAACGCGACTGACAGAAGAGCGCGTTGCTAACATCACTGCGTCTTAGCCCTTGCAGGTTCCTCACCCTGGTTAGTTCGGTATCCCCCCCTACAGAGATTTAGGCATAGCAAGCACACTGTATATAGCTGTTAAGCCGGAGCAAAATCTATGGGAAAGGTTGTTGGTATTGATCTAGGAACCACCAACTCAGTAGTGGCCGTTATGGAAGGGGGCCAACCTACTGTTATTGCAAATGCTGAAGGGTTTCGGACAACTCCGTCGGTTGTGTCCTACGCGAAGAATGGCGATCGCCTAGTCGGCCAAATCGCCAAGCGTGGCGCAGTAATGAACCCTGAAAATACCTTCTACTCTGTTAAGCGATTCATTGGTCGTCGCTTTGATGAAGTCGGTACTGAGTCTACCGAAGTTGCCTACAAAGTGCTGAACGTTGGTAACAACGTCAAGCTGGATTGTCCTCAGGCAGGCAAACAGTTTGCGCCTGAAGAAATCTCTGCACAGGTACTCCGCAAGCTTGCGGATGACGCCAGCAAATATCTTGGTGAGCCAGTCACTCAGGCCGTTATTACGGTTCCTGCCTACTTCAATGACTCTCAGCGACAGGCGACTAAAGACGCAGGCAAAATCGCGGGTCTAGAAGTTCTACGAATTATCAACGAGCCGACTGCGGCGTCCCTCGCCTACGGTTTGGACAAGAAGAGTAACGAAACGATTCTTGTCTTTGACTTAGGGGGTGGTACGTTCGACGTCTCCATCCTGGAGGTCGGTGACGGTGTCTTTGAAGTCCTGGCGACTTCTGGTGACACTCACTTAGGGGGTGACGACTTCGATAAGAAGATCGTGGACTACCTAGCTGAAGAGTTCCAGCGCAATGAAGGCATTGACTTACGGAAAGACAAGCAAGCGCTGCAACGTTTGACTGAGGCAGCTGAGAAAGCGAAGATTGAGCTGTCCAGCACTGGACAATCTGAAATTAACTTGCCCTTCATCACGGCAACTCAGGACGGTCCTAAGCACTTAGAAATGACCCTGACTCGGGCAAAATTTGAGGAGCTAGTTGCTGACCTGATCGATCGCTGTCGGATCCCCGTTGAGCAGGCCCTTAAGGATGCCAAGCTGAACAAGGAGAACATCGACGAGGTGGTTCTGGTGGGTGGTTCTACTCGCATCCCTGCGGTTCAGGAAGTCGTTAAGAAGATTCTGGGCAAAGCACCAAACCAGACCGTCAACCCTGACGAAGTCGTCGCTATTGGGGCTGCGATTCAGGGCGGTGTCCTGGCGGGTGAAGTGAAGGACATTCTGCTACTAGACGTGACGCCCTTGTCTCTGGGGGTTGAGACTCTGGGTGGCGTTATGACTAAGCTGATTCCTCGGAACACGACAGTGCCGACGAAGAAGTCTGAGACCTTCTCCACAGCAGTGGATGGCCAGACGAATGTCGAGATTCACGTGCTCCAGGGTGAGCGGGAAATGTCGAACGACAACAAGAGCTTGGGTACCTTCCGTCTGGATGGGATTCCCCCGGCTCCCCGTGGTGTGCCTCAAATTGAAGTCATCTTCGACATTGACGCCAATGGTATCTTGAGCGTGACTGCGAAGGACAAGGGCACGGGCAAAGAGCAGTCTATCAGCATCACCGGAGCGTCCACCCTGGATGACAATGAGGTGGATCGCATGGTTAAGGACGCTGAAGTCAACGCGGCGGCAGACAAAGAGCGTCGTGAGAAGATCGACCTCAAGAACCAAGCTGACACGCTATCTTACCAGGCAGAGAAGCAGATTGAGGAGCTTGGTGACAAGGTTCCTGCTGATGAGAAGGCCAAGATTGACGAGCAAATTAAGGCTCTCAAGGAGGCTGTTGCAGCGGATGATTACGACAAGATGAAGTCCGTAACGACTGAGCTTCAGCAGGCTCTCTACAGCGTGAGCGCTAATCTGTATCAACAGGCAGGTGCAGCTGACGCAGCGGCAGGTGGTGCTCCTGAAGATGCTGCTGCTGGCGGTAGCTCTGATGGTGGCGATGATGTCATCGACGCTGAATTTACTGAGCCTGAGAATAAGTAAGTTCAACAGAACAGAGAGGCATGATTGTCTTTGCCTCTCTGTTTTTGGCTTAGGCTACAAGCTTGCTCCGGCTAGCAAGGAAAGACGGATGGCGATCGCCATCCGCTTTTTTGTCTGTATGGGCATAGGGAATAGGGCTTGGGGTGGGCGTGGTCTGAGATGTGTCACACTAGCGTCAAAGCCTAAACACTTCTGAATTGACCATGCTGTCTTTCTTCAATCGATTCTTTGACCGTCGCTCGGATGACGTGCGTGCCAACGTTGAAATTTACACCTGGCAAACTTGTCCCTACTGCATTCGTGCCAAGCTGCTGCTGTGGTGGAAGGGCGTTGATTACACAGAATACAAAATTGATGGGGATGGTGGTGCTCGTGTTCGCATGGCAGAACGGGCCAACGGTCGCAAGACGGTCCCCCAAATTTTCATCAACAATCAGCACGTTGGCGGCTGTGATGATCTGTATTCGCTTGATGCCCAAGGAAGGCTTGATCCCCTACTGCAAGAGGAAGCTGCCGCAGCTTAGGGGCTCAGGCTAGAGAACCGTCTACAGCTTCAGGCGTGCTTTCAATTCCTGACCCAGTTCGGCTTGCTCGGCTTCGCTGCCTGCTAGCAGTACAGCAATTTTGCCGACCTTGATAGTGCCCCAATTGATCAGAATGACGCCTTTCCCGGTTGTCGCGTCGAAGGTAATGCCCTCCAGATCGATTTCTTTGAGCGATCGCAAGGGGGTTGCATAGGTGACGCTGCTCCAAGCCGGGATGCCCAACTGTTTAGCGATGATAGTGGGGTAGGACGAGCCGTTAAAGCGGGGATTACATTCGATCGCGACATAGCGCGTGTCAGTTCCTGCCGGGCAAACAGCCACATCAACGGCAAAAATACCCTTCATGCCGTGGTCCCCCATCCAGGTGGCGAACGTTGTGATTTCGTCCCACGGTTCATGGCTGGCTGGATACCGATTTCCCAAATGGACGCAGCCCTCTAGAATTTGCTCCGAGGCCAGGACCGGATGAACGCCCTCATGGGTCACTTCGTACTGCAAATTTAAAAAGGCAGTGGCGTTGACTTCTTCTTGAATCTGGAGCGGGTCGTTAGGTCCGCAGTGGGCAAAAGCGTCTTTCAGGTCAGCTTCATTGTCACAGCGAGTGATACCAAAGCCGTGATCCGAAACGGCAGGTTTGACAAAGCAGGGAAACGTGATGTCGTTACTAGCTTTGGCAGCGGCTAGATTGTCAAAACGCAAGGTTTTAGGAACTGGAATATTCAACTCCTCGGCTAAACGAATGAAGTGGTTCTTGGAATTAATGTGTTCAACCACCTGATGAAAACGAGCGTCCCATTTCTCGAAAAGCTGCCGATAGGTGTCGTGAGGACTCATGACATCGCCAAAAAAGTAAACGCTGATTTCGTGGTCAGGATGCTGATCCATCTCTGGAATTGAGATATCCCAGATGACATCATGAGTGTGGTTTAGCCCCACTTGAGCATAGTGAGCTGCGATCGCGCTCCACTCAGATTTCAGCGCTTCCGGCAGTTGAATCTTATCGTCGGGAGCGGTGAGGCCCAGTGCTCGCCCAGCATAAAGTTCGTTGCCTGCATTGCAATCATGAGTGTAGTGAGTGATGTCGTGGTTGTAGATCTTCATAGGGGGCCAAAAAAACGAACAACTAGAGACGTTGGAATGGGCAAGAACAGCTGCCTAACTAGATGAAAATACGATACCTATCCGTTTCAAGTCAGTTCAGATACCTTTGTGACAGGAACTAAACTTTAGGTTAAGAGAGTAATCTCTTAAGGGGACCATAATAGGGATTAAAGTTTAGAACGCCGGTCCAAGAGTCAGGATTTCATAACAAAAAACGCCCCTAAAAGGAGCGTTTGTAGCCATTTATGAAAAGAAAGCTTCGTAGAATTGCAGTATCGAGGGCTGAATCGTTAAGTAGCGACGGAGATTTGAACTTGTCGCCCAACTAAAGACAGGAGCTGAATGAGTTGTTCAATGCTGAAACGGCTGACTTCTCCATTCATCAAGTTTTGCATTCGAGGAAGGGTTTGCTTCAAAGATTCAGCGGCTTCTTCTGGCGTCCATCCATGCTGTTGAATGGCCTGTTGTAAAGCCAGCATTAACTCTGTGCGAACTTGGAAGGTTCTGGCTTCCGCGATCGCATAGTCCGATAATGTTGCCTTGAAACAGAAGTCTTGGTCAAGCGTGATCATGACAGTGCCACATAAAGGGTGAAGCGCTGCTTAGCGCATAAACATTATAAGTGTGGTAACTTCAAATACTTGCTGCCTGAATTTTTCCTTAATAGTTATGATATCTGACAATTTTTCCCTCATGATTCACGGTGGCGCTGGTGCATTGCAGCACATCCGACGCGAGGGGAATGAATCAGATTTCATGCAGAGTATGCAGCGCATTTTGGAGGGGGGGCGGCAGGTCCTGGTGTCAGGTGGAACGGCACTGGATGCAGTAGAATACTGCGCCGTTCATTTAGAAGATGATCCGCTCTACAATGCGGGTCGCGGCTCTGTGCTGAACGAGTATGGCGAAGTCGAAATGGATGCGGCCATCATGGATGGTCAGGGGTTAGAGGCTGGGGCTGTGGCAGGCATCACGAACGTGAAAAATCCGATCGCGCTAGCCCGCCGAGTCCTCGAAAAAAGCGAGCACGTCATGCTGATTGGCAAAGGAGCCAGGGAATTTGCCAACCTCCACAATGTCGAAATTATGACGGACAACTATTTTGTGATTGATTCCCGCATTCGTCAATGGCGAGAAGCCCAAAAAGCGGGTGGCATGATGCTGGATCACGAAGACGTGACGCCCCAACACAAACTCGGCACGATTGGGGCCGTTGCCCGCGACGGTAACGGCAACCTCGCCGCTGCGACCTCCACGGGCGGCATCGTTAACAAGCGCTGGGGTCGAGTGGGCGATAGTCCCATCGTGGGCGCTGGCGTATTTGCCGATAACGAAACCTGTGCGGTTTCCGCCACTGGGTATGGCGAACAGTTTCAGCGCACTGTCCTCAGCAAGATGGTCTCGGACTTTGTGCACTTCAAAGGGATGGATGCCCAAGCCGCCGCCACGGCAGGCATTAATTATCTGGTGGATAAGGTCAACGGCCTCGGCGGTGTCATCGTTATTGATCGCAATGGGCACTGCGGCGTCGGCCACTCCACCTCTGGCATGATCTACGGCGCGATTGAACTGGGCGGCGAAAGCCTGTGTCATTTGGCGTAGGGACGCGCTAGACGTCCCTACACTGATTGCATCCCTACACGTCCTGATTGCCATCCGAACTGCTCCCCAGCGGACCGATCAGCGCAGCAGTCCCCATTGTCCACATCGCGATCGCGCTATCCAAAACCCGATCTTGGGATTCGGTGAGGGGGCGATCGCCCCGCCAAATAGAAAGCCGCGCCGCCCGACATGAGCGTTAGGCCCACAACCGTTACTTTGTCCTTTCTGGTACCAATAAATGGCGGCAGCTAACCGTAGCTGTTGGGCAAACTGGTCAGGAGGCGTTTTCAGCTCCGAAAAGATTTTTTGGGGAATATCAAACTGTACAGATGCCATCTACTCACCTCTTCGGAGTCTGTCAGTCTTCTTGAGCGTAGCGCACATTTAAACCTGTACGGACAGGCATGGCTGCGCCTCCCCAACGATCGCCCTCCCCACCCCATTCACATGTCTACGGCCCTTGACTGCTACTATCAGGTTTGTAGCTGGCTGAGCGCAACCTATGGGTACTGTTTGGGAAGTTGATTTTTACTCGCGCCCGATCTTGGACGAGAACAACAAGAAGCGTTGGGAAGTGTTGATCAGTGAGGGCTTGCAGACGGTGGATGCGGACCCGGAGGCGGCGTTTCGCTACAGCAAGTTTCTCTCCAACACAGAGGTCAATTCCATTGAGCTGAAGAAGGCGATTGAAGAAGCGATCGCGCAGGCCCCCACGCCACCGGATCGCATTCGCTTCTTCCGCTTCTCCATGCAGAACATGATCACCCGCGCCTGTGAGGACTTGGGCCTTCCGGTTCAGGCCAGTCGCCGCACGCTGGCGTTGAAGCAGTGGATGGACTACCGCAAGACCGAAGTTTATCCCAATGAGCCGGGCTATACCGACAAGCCGTCGCCTAGTGTGGGTGCGCCGCCGCCGGCTCCCCAGCCGCTGCCGGATGCGCTGATCGGTCAGCAGTGGGCACTGGTGACGCTGCCGGCGGGAGATTTGGCCGATATGCCGGAGTGGCCTATCTCCTTTGGTGAAGCCTTCCCCACCCGCTTTGCGGGCCTTGAACCCGACACTCTGGTTCCCGGTCTGGTGATGTTTTCGTCGCGGGCTTTGCCGATGGCGGGCTGGCTGTCCGGGCTGGAGATCAGCGAGCTGCGAATCGAGGCGGGCAAAGTGTCCCGGCTGATCTTAGAAACGGGCAGTGCTGATAGCTGGGTCGTGGCTGTTCTGAACACTCCAGAGCTGCAAAAAGAAGCTCAGAATTTTGAAGCCACCAAGGCGAGGGCCAACCAGGTTCACTTTCTGGCGGTGCAGGACAATCCAGAAACTGAGGCTTTTGCCGGATTTTGGCTGATGCAGGGCGTGCAGTTGGGATGACGATCATGGGACCCGACGAAAAAGCCTGGCGGCGCTATTGGTCGTGGCGATCGCGCTGGGCGAAAATAGTAATGACCTACAGCCTGTTGAGTGCGATCGCTGTGGCGATGCTGCTACCCCTCCTCTGGCTGATCAGCACGGCCTTCAAATCCCAGGATGAGAACATCTTTGAGTTTCCGCCGCAGTTCATCCCGGCCTCTCCCACCTTCAACAATTTCATCACCGTCTGGCAGCAAAACCCCTTTGGGCAATATTTCGTCAACAGCATCATCGTTGCCGTGCTGACCGTAGGGCTCAACCTGCTGTTTTGTTCGCTGGCGGCCTATCCCCTGGCAAGACTGCGCTTTCGCGGTCAGCGGTTTCTCTTTGCGCTGATCGTTGCCACCATTCTGATTCCCTTTCAGATTGTGATGATTCCGCTGTACGTGCTGGCCGTTCAACTTGGACTCCGCAACAGCTATCTGGGACTAATTTTGCCGTTCATCGCCTCAGCCTTTGGCATTTTCCTCATGCGGCAGGCTTTTTTAGGCGTCCCCAAAGAGCTAGAAGAAGCCGCCCGCGTAGACGGCTGTTCTGAGTTAGGCATTTGGTGGAATGTCATGATCTCCTCCACCCGTCCCGCCCTGGTGACCCTGGCCATTTTCGTCTTCATTGGCTCCTGGAGCGACTTTCTCTGGCCTCTGATTTTGCTCGATCGCCCGGAATACTATACGCTTCCCCTCGGCGTCGCCAAACTGGCCGGCAGCTTCTCCCTCGACTGGCGATTGATTGCGGCTGGCTCCGTCATTTCCGTTCTGCCTGTCCTTCTCTTCTTCGTGGTGATGCAGCAATACGTTGTGCCGACTGAATCTGGCAGCGGTCTCAAAGGCTAACCCTACTCCCACCCTCACCCTGGATGCATACCGCCAAAAGCTTTAGACGATGAGGCTTCTGGCTACTGCTTTCCGTGGATCATAAGGCGGCTCTATCGGCTTCGTTAAGGCGGGCGACTGGGGGAAATTTCGTGTTTCCCCCAGACCCCCACCGACCAGGACGAATCCGCCGTCCTGGACCTCGCAGAAAGGGTATTCAGCTGGGCGTTCTCAAGCTTTGGGGCCTATTGTCGGTTCAACTGAGATCTTGCACTAGTACATCGGCATCCTGCATTTGCCCCCAAATCCCCCAATTCTGGGGGACTTCGACCTCAGAACCCCCCAAATTTGGGGGGCAGGGGAGCCAGTCAGGCAATGTCGGGACAACTGCAAGATCTGAGTTCAACCCCCTGCCCTTTTGCAACCGGTTCGTGAAATCTTACCCATCACATAAACGGTCGAGGAAATTTGAGGCGCTTCCAGAGAAATGCGGCGTAGGCTTGTCGTCTACGCTCAATGGCGGCGGCAGGAGCGCCTGGCAGTAGGGGCTTGAGAAAAGCCTCAGGGATTTGAGCAACGGTGTTCTGCAAGTTCTCAACAGACAGCCGTGCCGCCAGTCTGTTGTCCCAGTCCAGGAGATTGTCAGCCCTGTTGCCAAAGATGTGGCGGTCAACAGCATACTCTGTAGTCCGAGGTGACGCCTCAGAAACTTTGGACCAGTCGTACTGAAACGGTAGCGCCGCACCGTGATCAATAAGCCAGAGCTGATCTTGGTGGACCATCAGATTAGGGTTTCTAGCCGTCCGATCGCAATTCAGCACCCAGGCATCCAGCCACAGAATCGAACAGGCCACCTCATCGGCGATCGCTTCAGCCTCATCGGCTCGAATGTCCGTGGCTCCCGCCAAATATTGCAGTCCCAAATTAAGACCAGAGCTGGCCGCAAACAGATCCTCAAACTCATCGTCGTGAACATCACTCTGGGTGGTGTCATCGATCAGGATTAGCGATCGACAGGGCACCCAAAGCCCCAAAGCCTCAGCTAACGAGGCAACGACGATCTCGGCGATGAGAGCTGGCGTACCCTGGGCGGCTCCCCGCAGCTTTGTCAGAAAGTAGCCCGCTTTGGTTTCAATCACCACCGGACGCGAACTTCCCCGTTTATCAGCGGAAACGACCCGCAGCGCGGTGTAAACCGGAAGGTCTGTCATGGGCCTGTTAAGGGGATCTCCAGGAAAGAATTGACCGCTGGTCAGGTGTCATTAGCACAGCGTAATGCACCACAGCCAGGTATTTATTGCCAGAAATCTCCTAAGGACGCGCCAGCAGGTCTAAAATCGATCCTGTCCCTGAGCAAACGACCCCGTGTTGACGATGGGCTGCATCCCATTTTCAGCAACCAAGGCCACGAGTAGATTATTGACCATAGCCGCTTTGCGCTCTTCATTGAGTTGAACCAGATCCTTATTGCTGAGGGCATTTAGGGCAATTTCAACCATGCCCAACGCGCCTTCGACAATGCGCTCTCGGGCCGCCACAACCGCCAATGCCTGCTGTCTTCTCAACATGGACTGAGCAATTTCAGGTGCGTAGGCTAAATACGTCAGCCTAGCCTCAAGGACTTCAACGCCCGCAACGTCCAAACGGGCCTGGACATCTTCCTGAAGGGTTCTTGAGATTTGATCGGGATCATCTCGGAAGGATTGATATCGTTCATCGAAGCTGTCGTAGGAATAGCGATTCGCCAACGTTCGCAGTGCCGCCTCGCTTTGAATGCCCACGAATCCCAGAAAGTCGTTCACGTTCAGCAAGGCTTTGGCTGAATCCGTCACTCGCCACACCACAACCGTCGCAATTTCAATCGGGCTGCCTTGAGCATCGTTGACCTTGATACGATCGCTAGCAAAGTTGCGGACCCTGAGGGAAATGGGCCTCAACTGCACCAGGTAAGGAATGACCCAGTAAAAACCAGGCGATCGCAAACTGCCCGCATAGGACCCCAGCAGCAAAAGCACCCGCGCCTGATTCGGTTCCACTAAGGTGAATCCCAACAGGCTAAGTCCCGCCAATATCAAAAGACCTAAACCAATCCCCAACACAATTGGCGATTGAACAGCATCGAAGTTTAGCTCCGGGTCAGTTAATACCGATTGCCTAACCAGCAGGAGACCCAGACTCGTTAAACCGAGCGTAATGCCTAATCCTAAAAAACCATTTAAGACTTGAGCCGAGCGTTCGTTCAGCTGATTCATATTGAGTCCTAATTATCTAAAGTCAGTACCCTACAAAATCCCCAACTCTTGGAAGCAGCGTCGAGTTAATTCAAGGCGATCGCTCAAGTCAGCTTCATCATTAATCGTGATGTTGGTCGCAAAGAAATAGGTGTTATGGTCTTTCTCCAAATAACCCACATACCAGCCCACCTGCCCTTCGAGCGCCCAGCCTGTTTTCGCTCGCAGCGTGTAATCAGGCGTCTGCTCCATAATCATAATGTCTTTAACCGTCGCGACAGTCCTTTGGGAAAAAGGTAGGTCGTTGTTATGTAACCGTTGCAAAAATTGAATTTGTTCTTGCGGTGTAATTCGCAATTCTCCATTCAACCAAAACGTATCAATATCCTCTTCGCTGCCAATAGTTTGATTGCCATATTCCGCTTGAATCACCCAATTCTGCATTTGCTCGTGTCCAATTCTGCGGGTCAGAACCTGATAGAACCAGACCGCTGAGAGCTTAAAAGCTTCTTTTAGATTGAGATCGCGGTTCCAGCTAGGGAAACTTCTTTCGATGCCATCCCAAGTCAGAACGGCAATTTCACTTGAGATAACTTCAGTCTCTAACGCAATCAAAGAATTAAGGATTTTGAACGTTGAGGCCGGTAAAAAAGCCGTTAAATTGCGATCAGGATTGTACTGATAGGTCTGGTCATTTTTGGAATCGTAAATCAGAATAGAGCCTTCTGCATTTAAGGCTTGAAAATGCGACTCAAAATCGCTTATTCGCTCAAGGTTAGTTTGAGCAATATCGGTTAGAGAAAGCTGAGAAGGTTCTTTGAACCCTGTTAATTTTGCTGATGCGATTCCTGCCAGATCAGTCGTGATAGAACTGAGGAAAAAAGGACTAAAAACTAAAGCATAGCGTGATCGCATCATGACATTTCGCTCAGAAGAATTACCGTTAGATTGAACCGCTTCTAATTCTAATGAAAGCATCGTGAATTGTTCACAGTCATTGTCCTAATGGATTAGCTAGTGCTGCCAGAGGATTAAGAATAGTCCTCAAGTGACCGCCGATTATTGTCCAAAAAGAGCGACAGGTTGAAGCATTAATCTTGGATCGCCTCTCGTACGCTATGGACTGCCGGAATATCCCACGCTTCGACAATGCGATTGTCCACGATTCTCCAAACAACCACCGCGTCTAACTTGAAGGTTTCGCCTGCAAACGTCATCATCGGATTCGCATGGACGACCACCAGCTCGTCCCCCACGGGAATCACTTGGTGGGTCTCGACTCTGAAGGTGTTGTTGGTGACCATACCCAGCTTGTCGAAAAATGCCTTCAGACCCGTGAGTCCCATATAGTCTCCTTCCAGTTCCGGCAGGCTAGGGTTGAAATAGTGCCAAACAAAGTCACGGGCAACCAGGTCCTTAGCGCTGGAGAGATCATCGGGAATCAGTTTTTCGAGGCGCTGAAGCAGGGTCAGATTGGCTTGCTCGGCAGTCAGCATCATTGTGTTCCTTGAAGAAATAAGTGGGGCGGCACATTGAAGGAGCTTGGGCTACGCCCCACAGGACATTTCAACAGTAGGCTTTTCCCTTAAGGTGTCCTACCTACAGCTGGTTATGTTTCAGGACAACTGGTTCCTCCAAGTGGGTGACTCTGGTTGTGCACCTCACTCTTTGGGGTCAGCTTTGAAGAAGATTTGAATGGTTTCGGGGGTGGCGATCGCTAGGGTATTGCCGCTGTTGCTGAATACTGCTCGATGGTGCAGCCCTTCTAGTGCAGTGACTTCGCGATCGCGAAGGTTGATCACGCGAGTGCCCGTATAATCGCTGCGGACATAGTAATAGCGACCATCGGGACTGAGCTGCCCCGCGCGATCTTGGCGATCAATGGAGGGCAGATCCGTTGTGTGGGCAACTCGTTCACCCGTCTGTGGGTTCCAAGTATTCAGGCGAATGTCGTATAGATGCTGAGCGAGGACCGTTAAACTCTCCTCCCCCGTGAACACCATATCGACAAATCCGAAGGCATTGGACAGAGCATCATCTCCATCGGAGTCGAGCGTGTGAATCAACTCACCATCGCTGAGCTGCCAGACCTGCACGGAGTTATTTTTTCCCGGCTCTAAACCAAAAATCCCCAGCACCACACCCGCTAGCAAAGTTCCATCAGGACTGAACTCAAAGTCGTAATAGAGATCATTCGAAGGGGTTTCTAGTGTCTGAGCAACCTCTCCGGATGTGACATCGTGGAGACTGAGTTGCAGATCGCTGGGGCGATCAGCCGCATCAAACCCAAAGTAGATTTGGCTGACAATCAGGTCATCACCGGGTCGAAACGCCAAATGCGGCGACATACCAAAGACAAAGCCCGCTTCATCGCGAAACTGCCCCTGCAGGGTGCCGAGGGGTGTTTTCCAAAGGGGTTCGCCGGTATCAATATTCCAAAGCCAGAGTTCCAGCAACTGGGTCTGGGCGGTTTGCACAACGGCGGCAACCTGAGTGCCATCATTGCTAATCGCCAGGGCATCAAAGCGAGTCGTGCGATCGCTGCTCACCTCGGTCAACAGTTCCCCCGTCTGGGTATTCCACACCTGGAATTCATTGCCCGCAAAGGGTGAGGTCAAGAGCCTTTCGCCTGAACTGCTGAGACTAAAGCGTTCGGCCTCCATCGCGATCGTCGTGGCGGGAGCGGTGGTCCAAGATGACGCCACGGTGCTGTCCGCTTTGGTTGCTGTGGAAGGTGATGACAGGGAGGATTCCTGCATCACGAGCAGGGTGGAGGGGTGAGCTAATGTGTGGCCTCTGGACAAAAGGGAAACCTCTAGTCCTAACCCTAGAGCCAACCCCAAACCTGAAGCCATTCCAATCGTTTTAAACATGATTCTGAAGCCATTTGGGTGCTAGCAGACTCGACAGATAGGACCTAGAGAACCCATTCTTCCAGAACCGCTAGAACCACGCTTATTGAACACATCCAGCATAGTCAGGGGCATGGCAATCAACACCCTGCGGCTAGGTTCGCCCATCTGGACATCGGCTATTCGACTAATCCCTGGCGGACGGCTGCAACGGCTGCTTGAACGCGATCGCTCACCACCAGCTTGTTCATGATGCCTTTCACGTAGGTTTTGACCGTGTTGGGACTGAGATAGAGCTGCTGACCGATCTCCGTGTTGTTGAACCCCTCCACGATGAGTTGCAGCACTTCGAGTTCACGAGCAGACAGCAGTGCTCCGTTTCCACCTTGGGGTTTGGGACGGGACGGCGTTAGGTTCTGAAGCACCTTTTGAGCAATTTGGGGATCGAGGTAAGCCGCACCTGAGGCCGCAACTCGAATGGCATTGGCTAGCGTTTCTACATCGGTTCCCTTGATGCAGTAGGCATCAGCCCCACCAGAAAGAGCAGCAATAATTTCCGTCTCATTGGTATGAGAGGTCAGCATGACGATCCGAATATCAGGGGTTGCCGCTTTAATGGCCTGAGTGGCCTCGATACCGTCCTTTCCTGGCATCCCCACATCCATGAGCACCACATCCGGTTTCAGGTCAGCCGCTAGCTCAATGCCCTGCCATCCGTCAGCGGCCTCACCCACTACCGCCATGTCAGTCTGGTTGTTCAGAGCCGCCGTTAAGCCCAACCGCATCATGGGGTCATCATCGACAACAAGTAGTTTCAAGGAAGCGGCGGCAGGCATAAAAACACCAAAGACTCGATTCTCATTCTAGTGGACCTACGGATCAGAGCCGCACGATTTCTTCACTGTCTTTCAGACCGGAAAGGATGCCTTGATGAAACTGGGACAGGGACAGCTCGTCCAATGCCTGATCAGCATTGTTCCAGGTGGTCACAATGCAGTAGGTATTGTCGGCTGAATCTTTGAGCCAAGTGGTCAAATTCAACACGCCCGGTTCTGATCCGCCCTTAAACGCAACAGATTGCCAGTTTGCAGGATTTGCTACCCCTGGATTGACCCGCATTGCCGAGAGCGGAGCAACCTGTTCCATAAGTTGACACAGCTCCTGCCCCGTGAAAAACCATTCCACATCAAGACTCACCGGATTGCCCGCAAATAGGCTTTCCTGAGGAAGCGGCAATGTCGGCGTTGCTTCAAGCACTTGCCGCTTCTCTGACAAATTGCCCTGACGATAGCGTTCCAGCCAATCGGCGTTGGCTGGATTCTTGAGCGCAAAAAAGTCCCGCGTGGTCAGAAAAGGCTGATTGCGGGGAGTGAGCGCTTCCAAGGTCTCGCGTCCCACAATGTCAATCAGGGCATCCGTCGCCGTGTTGTCGCTGATGGCAATCATCAAGGTCGCCAAGGTGTCTAGCGTGAGCGCTGTCCCTGCTGGCCAATCTTGCAGCATGCCGCTGGGCAAACTTTTCCAGGCGGGTTGAAGCCCAACAACCGTATCCCAAGATAATTCTCCCGCTTGAATCCGATTCTGAAGTGCAGCCAGCACAGCCAGCTTGAATGCCGAGCCGATCGCGAGGGGGACATCAGCATTAACAGTCGCTTGCTCGGTATTGTTTTTAAGGACCAGTAGAGAGGCCGGATAGGGCACGTTCTGAATCGCCGAGGTGGCTTGCTCAAGGCTGAGGGGTAGGGCGGCTGGCTGGAAAAAGAGACTGATAATTTGATTATTGCCATCCAGTTGAAGTTGAGCCGGAACGGTCCCGCGTTCAAACTTCACGTCAAAGCCAGCTTCGGTTTCCACCACACCCTGATAGTCGCCCAAACCCTGAGTGACTTGGCTGAGCACTCCTTCCAGTTGTGCCACAGAAATCTGCTGTAAAAAGGATGGGGCAAACCAATTGGCCTGAATTTCAGATGCTGTAAAAATGCGCTCTAGTGCTTGTTGAGGGGTAATCATGGCGGCTTGAGAAACTGGGGTAGAGGCGATCGCCCGAACGGATAGAAAACCGAGCGTCATCTCGGTGATATTAAGCGGCAGGGCAAGTTGAACGGCAAGAAGCCCGGTACAAAGGCCAAGCAGCGTCAGTTTTATCAGGGGGAAAGTCATCAGAGGCTATTAGGAATGTCGATTTCTCCATTCTCCTACTGGAATGGACAAAACTTTTGCAGCCTTCCTTTTGCCGCAGTAGGGACAGCGACGTCAGCGGCTGTCCAAAGAGTCTCTAGATCCCCTTTCGGGGTATTGGGTGGTTTCGACCTGACAATAATAATTCAGCCAGAGATCGTGGTGTGTTTCAATCCCCTTGCGGGGTATTGGGTGGTTTCGACGTAGTCCCTACAGAGATGTATTTGGATTATGTGCAAACGCGAGCGTTTCAATCCCCTTGTATGTTTAGAGGTAGGAGCGGTAGACCGCAATCCCCCGGTCTGTAGTGGCCATTTTCTGCAGAATTGGCTTCATTATAAGACGTCCGTAAGCTCGGTCGCCGTCTCCGATTCAGCGCTTTGAGAACTCGTAC
>NZ_JAQMUB010000083.1 GCF_028330965.1 Oscillatoria sp. CS-180
AGGTAACCTCGCCCCTACCTGCACGGACACACGCCAATGGGGATGGGTTCTATTAGGCCCCAACGGCTTCCTTGGCGGCGTACATCACTTCGACGTCAATTTCAGAGCAGTTGCGATCGCGAGCAAACTTCTCCGTATTTCGCTTCACTTTGCCGCGCACAAAACCAGGTACTCGATTGAGTTCAACTAGGGCTTCTTTACTCCACACCAGTTCAGAATCAGCGGAAACGGTTTTAGTAATCACTTCCTTTGTGTCATGACCCCCAAAGATTTCCAGCAGGTGGTCTTCCATACCCAAGGTGAAGGAGTTATAGACCAGATCCACAATTTGATTGGAGCCTTCGTATCCTAAGAAGGGACGATAGCCGACGGGGAAATTCTGAATGTGAATGGGAACCGCAATAACGCCGCAGGGAATATCGAGTCGCTTACCCACATGGCGCTCCATTTGGGTACCAAAAATAGCGGCTGGCTCGATGGTGGCAATCTTGTCAGCGATCGCGCCATTATCCTCACTAATCAAAATCTCATCGCAGTACTCGCTCACTTGATCACGGAACCACGCCTCATCGTACTTGCAGTAGGTCCCTGCCAGGACGACATGGATCCCCATCTCGCGGGCTAGAATCTTCGTCATCGCGGCAGCATGGGTACTGTCGCCAAACACAACAGCTTTTTTACCGGTGAGGTTTTGACAGTCGATAGATCGTGAAAACCAAGCCGCATTAGACACAAACCGAGTTTGCTCGTCGATGAAGGCTTCGTAATCGACAGCTGCCCCTTGAGCGTTAAGAATCTTTTGAATCGCTCGGATGCAACGTGCTGTTTCCACAACCCCCATGGGCGTCACGTCAATGCAGGGCTGGTCAAAGGTCTCTTTCAGATACGCTGCGGTGGAGGGACCGACCTCACGATAGGGCACCAGATTAAACCAGGCCTGCGGCAGCTTCTTGATATCGTCTACCGTAGCCTGATCGGGTAGGACAAGATTCACGTCGATGCCCAAATCGCCCATGAGTTTGATTAGCTCAGTGCGATCGTGATTATTGTGGAACCCTAAGGTTGTGATGCCAATGATGTTGACCGATGGCCTTGCCGTTTTTTCCGTTGAGAGGTTGCCCTTCTTTTGGGCGCGCTCTAGGTAGAACTGAACAATTTGCTGAAGAGTGCGATCAGCGGCTTGCAGTTCATTAACACGGTAATGGTTAACGTCTGCCAACAGAACATCGCACTGAGCGTCAAGACTAGCTCGCTGCACGAAATTTTGCAGATCTTCTTGCAAGATGCTGGAGGTGCAGGTCGGGGTGAGGACAATGAGGTCGGGATGCTCTTCGTGATCCTTGCGGACAATATTGTCTACAACTTTTTCCTGGGACCCTTGAGCCAGCACATTGCGGTCCACAATGCTGGCCGTTACCGGGGTGAAATCGCGTTCACGCTCTAGCATTGAACGCATGACATTGAAGTAGTCGTCTCCCAGCGGCGCATGCATAATGGCGTGCACGTTCTTGAAAGAACTTGCGATCCTAAGCGTGCCAATGTGGGCAGGACCGGCATACATCCAGTAGGCCAGTTTCATAAAAGGAGTCTCCTGTCGTAAGGTTTGAACTGCTAATGAGGTTTTTGCCGAAAACCCTCGCAATCCTTCAACGCAGGCTCCAGTTAAAAAGACTACGCATTGAAGCCTTCAGTATTGGTTTGTTCTAAGCTTCACTATAGTCATCAACGGAAAAGCTCTAGTGAAATTTACCCCAGCGTTTACACAGTGATAGATTCCGCAATGTTTCTGAAACAGGATTGGGGTGGCTGGACAAATGCCAAGAGAGACGTGATATACCACGTCTCTCTACGGTGGCTGATGGGGATGCTAGGGCTGTCGTCAGTTCCGGTGGGCCAAGATGATTTGCTGTTTGGCTGTGGTCTAAGTACCCGGATCCGATTCGATGGACAAGACTGGTGGTCTAAAGCTATAACTACCGGTGTCCCGTTAGCCCTCTTCAGTCGTGGCTTTGACAGACCCATCACTCGTTCGGGCGATGAAAACACCGCCCAAGATTAAGGCAAACGTTAGCAGATTAACGGGGCCCAAACTTTCCGAAAAGATGAAGTAGGCAAATATCGCCGTGAGGACTGATTCCAGTAGCAGAAATACATTGACGAAAGCGGATGAAAGATATTTCAAGCTGTAGACCACCAAGCCATGCCCCAGAGCTTCGCAGATAGCGGCCAAACACAGGACCATCAGCCACCCTGTTAAAGAGACAGGTAGAATAACCTCTTCTGTGGTTAGAACAATTGGCAGCATCACGACTGAACCAATAAAACAGCGCCAGAAGAGGATATTTTGCGAACAAATGCTGGCTCGTAGGCGCTCAATGATCAAACAGCTGGCCGCATAGAAGACGGCTGACAGCAACGCTGCTGCATCTCCGATCGCAGGCATGGTGCCCCCTATACCGAGATCAGAGACCGGGGTGGACAAATCGTTGAGACCTAACGTCAGGGCACCCATTAGAGCGATCGCCATCCCTAGCAAAAATCGCCGATTAAACCGTTGACCCAGCACCAACCAGCCCCCAAGGACTGTAAAAATGGGCGGCATATTAGCCAGCAGAGTGGCATTGACGACGCTGGTTTGAGTGATAGACCATGTCCAAAAGAATCGCCCTACAACATGGATAACAGCAACTATCACCAACAGCAGCATGTCTTGCCGAGACAGGTTTTCTTGAGGGGGAACCGCTGTTTTGGAGTGTTCAGACCGCATTCTGCTGAGACCGCTCCAAGCCCCAAAAATCAACGTTGCAATCCATAAGCGATTGAATAACGTTGAATTGGCGCTGATGTCATACAGCGAGATCTTGATAAAGATTGCCGTAAAGGAAAGAGAAACAAGAGCAACGCATAGCAAAAACAGGGCTGGAACAGGAGTTTGTTTAGCCTCCAGTTCAGCCGTATTTAAATAATTACTAACCATTTATAAAGACCTCATAATGCCGTGTAGTCTTGCAGCCAAGACCTACACCCTGAGATGCTTGCAGCCGTATCTTAGAAAGCGCGATCGCGCTTTCTAACCATCATCTTTGAGCTATGAACTATCGCTGCAACAATGACAAGTGACAGAGTTTGAACTGTGTACTCCTGTCAGCTCAGAGCAATTGCATAAGCGGGTTAATCCTTCATCGGAACTGAAAAGCAGAGCAAAAACCTGAATTCCTTGACGGAGCGAATCGACTGAAAATCTGTGAAAATCGATTCAGACCGCGCCGTCTCGAAAACTAACTTAATACTCAACCCATGTTTTTTCAGAGGTTTGGTCGATTGAATTTATGAAGTGTTCACATAGCCGTGAAAAGTTTGCTTTCGTCTAATCGTCCGTCCAGAAGTTAATTAATCAGTTCAGAAACCGAGAAGTACACCACGTCATCCGTCAGAATTTTTAGCAGCGGAATCACCCAACAGCTGGCTCTGTCAATTCTTTAATCAGCTTGTAATGACAAAACAATTTGAATTCAGGAAATGGTGTCAATATGAAGCAATTTTTTGAAAAATTCATCCATTCGTAGAAAAATTCATCGAGTGACATAGGTAACTGGAGCAAGCCCCTGGTAATCTTGGCAATGGTCGTATAGTGCTCCGCAAAATGCGGTTTTCAAACTGCGCAAAAAATGGAGTCATTCAAAAATGCATTTTGAAAAGGGGTCTATACAACTTGGTCATTGTAGAGGTATTGAATGCCAGCAATTTTATTCGGTTCCATTGGAACGATCGCAGAAACCTCGGAACTACAGAGACAGGCTTTTAATCGAGCCTTTGAACGCCACGGTTTAACTTGGCATTGGAATCGTGAAGAGTACGCTGCCCTATTGCAAAAAAGCGGTGGGCGGCAAAGAATTGCAGCGTATGGGCGATCGCTAGGACAATCGGTTGATGCCGCAGCAATTCATCAGTCCAAGTCTGAAATCTTTCAGCAGTCTATGGCTTCTGGGCAGCTCCAGCCCCGTGCTGGCGTTGTTCAAACCGTACAGGCAGCAAAACAGCACGATCTAAAAGTCGGGTTGGTGACAACGACCTCCGAATTCAACGTGCATGCCCTCCTCAAGGCTTTAGGTGACAGACTCTCGTTTGAAGATTTTGACATCGTTGTGACGTCTGCTCAGGTTCAACACGCCAAACCTGCTGCTGCTGCCTATTCGTTGGCGCTGGCACAGTTGCGTGAACAACCTGGTGAATGCCTTGCAATCGAAGACAATGTGGACGGGTTAACAGCGGCGAAATCTGCGGGTATTGCTTGCATTGCGTTTCCAGGCGCAAATACTGCGCACCACGACTTTTCGGCCAGTCTATTCAGCACAGATCATTTGGACTTTGCCACCCTGAAACAATTCTTGCCTGCGCTCAGCAGTCAACTGCGGGGCTAGGATGCAGCTATCAAATGCTATTCGTGATTCAAAATCCTATTACGTTCGACCGCTCTCACCGTTTGGTGCGGAGATGATTGGATTTGATATCACGGCTATCACCTCTGAGGATGCTAAAAGGATTCGTCAGGCGCTGGCCGACCAAGGTGTGCTCGTCATTCGCCATCAAGAGGTGTCTGATGCTGATTTTGTCAACTTCCTAAAAGCCTTAGGACCGCTGACCTTTACCACGGGGGAAACCCCCCTAGCCGATCAGCCCTGCCTCAATATCGTCAGCAATGTGGGTCGAACGCGCCCGCCGAGAAGCGTTTTTCATACCGACACCAGCTATGTGGCTCAACCGCCTGCTTACACGGCCCTGAAAGCGATCGCCCTGCCTCAGTCGGGAGGAGAGACCCTATTTTCCAACCAATATCAAGCCTTCGAAACCTTGCCCAATCAGGTCAAAACTCAGCTTTCAAAAGCCCAAGTCCATCATGTGGTGTCGGGTCTGGACCTGACTGGTGAGCAAGAAACTGAGTGCTGGCATCCGCTCTTTCGACAACACCCGATTTCGGGCCGCACGGCACTGTTTCTGTCAACGCCAGAGCGGTGTCAGGCCATCTCTGGATTGGAGGCGACCCTAGGACACCGAGCCATTCGTGTGTTGTATAAGCATTCAATTCGGCCTCATCGCCTCTATCGCCATCGTTGGCAATCCGGCGACATTGTTATATGGGACAACCGCTGTACCATGCACCGTGCTGATCATTCCCAAGTGTTGGGCGATCGCGTTTTGCATCGTGGGCTAGTCTCGGGCGAAGTTCCCCTAAACCCATGACCGGCGGATCATTTCATCGCCAACCATGATGTTGGTCGGTGCAAAGATTTGCTCTCGCCAAAACAGTTAGAAAAGACAGTCCGTGCCTTAATATTTTGTTACGATACGGGCTGTATTTCTCATGATTCCTGGGTTGAGCACTTTAAGTAAAAACCAACCCAGCCCCCTGTAGAAGTTTCTCCCTCAAGCTAATGTCCACATCGATTCAATATGGTTCGCGCTAATTCACTATTTTCCTCTCCTGAAAGTTTTTCGTCTCGTTCATCGCCCGCCAATTCAACGGTTTCAGCTGATCCCATCGAGTCTAAACAGCTTGACGAACAACCCACAGATGCTCTCTTTACAGCGTTACCTACCCCACGGGCCGTCACGCCTATGGGCATTTTGGTAGAGCGGTTGGACGCGATCGCAGTCATGGCTGAGCAGACTCAAGCATCTGCGTCTGTGCTGATCGCCCTGCAAGAAACCCTGGCCTTGGCCTCAGGACTTGATCCGTATTTGGCAACCTGCACCACTCCCGAGACTGAAGCCCTGAAACATCTGGCTCAGAAAACAGCGGCAGAAGATTGGAGTCAGCGGTTTTCCGATCAAGAAACGATTCACCAACTTGAGCAAGAAATGCTCTCCGGTCATGTAGAAGGTCAACTGCTTGGGTTGTTTGTTCGAATGATTCGTGCCCAGCGTGTACTTGAAGTGGGCATGTTTACCGGATATTCGGCGCTGGCGATGGCAGAAGCCCTGCCGCCAGAGGGTTGTTTAATCGCCTGCGAAATGGACGCCTATGCCGCAAAGTTTGCCCAAACCTGTTTTGCAGCCTCGCCCCACGGTCACAAAATTCAAGTCAGAGTTGCTCCGGCGCTAGACACCCTGGCTCAACTAGCCAACGAACAGCAGTCCTTCGATCTGGTCTTTATCGATGCCGACAAACGAGAGTACATCGACTATTTCAAACAGCTGATTGACAAAAACTTGGTTCCCCCTGGTGGCTTCATCTGTGTGGATAACACTCTGCTTCAAGGTGAAGCTTACTTGCCAGCTGCTCAGCAGACGGTGAATGGACGCGCGATCGCTGAATTTAATCGGTTTGTCGCTGCCGATGCGCAGGTCGAGCAGGTCCTATTGCCCATTCGAGATGGCTTGACTGTCATTCGCCGTAAGTACTAACGCGCCTTTTGATCAATGCCGTCCAAATTTAACGCTCTCATCAAAACAACAGCCGCGCTTGTGCTCCTTATGCTGGCTTTGCCGTTCAACCTCTTAGTGGTCAGCACGGCCTACCTTTGGAGTTGGGTTCGCGGATCATCTCCACCAATCCATCCGACTGGTCAGCCCCAGCGAATTTTGATCACGGGCGGCAAGATGACGAAAGCCTTACAGCTGGCGCGATCGTTTCATCAGGCAGGCCACTCTGTCGTTCTGATAGAAACTCACAAATACTGGCTGTCGGGGCATCGATTTTCACGTGCGGTTGATCGATTCTACACGGTACCGATTCCTGAACACGATCCGTCAGGGTATGTGGAGGCACTACTTAATCTTGTTCAACAGGAGAAGATCGATGCTTTCATCCCAGTCTCTAGTCCCATTGCCAGCTACTACGATGCGATCGCGGGTGAACGCTTGGCCCCTTATTGCCAAGTCATTCACGGCTCGCCCACCGTCATCGAAACGCTGGATAACAAATATGAATTGTGTAGAAAGGCAAGTGCTTTAGGGCTGACAACTCCTAAAGCGTTTTTAATCACCCATCCACAACAAATTCTTGAGTTTGATTTTCAAGCGGATGGCAGTCGCTATCTGTTGAAAAGCATCCGCTACGATTCAGTGTCTCGACTAGATATGACTCGACTTCCTTGTCCGGATATGGAGAGCTATGTTAGCCGTTTGCCTATCAGCGAAACAAATCCCTGGGTGATGCAAGAATTCATTAGGGGACAGGAATACTGCACCCACAGCACCGTCCGCGACGGCAAAATTCGACTTCATTGCTGCTCCAGGTCTTCACCTTTTCAGGTCAATTACGCCCACATTCACAACCCTGCAATTGATGCCTGGGTAGAAACCTTCGTGGGTGCTTTGGGCTTGACAGGGCAAATCTCTTTTGACTTCATTCAAGCCCCCAACGGTACGGTCTATCCCATCGAATGTAATCCCCGAACCCATTCCGCAATCACCATGTTCTATAACCATTCCCAGTTAGCGGAGGCCTACCTCGAAGACGCCGAAACCCAGTCATCGATTCCTATCACTCCGCTACCGAGTAGTCGTCCGACCTACTGGTTCTACCATGAGGCTTGGCGGCTGACAGCCATAAAGTCCTGGAGTGATGTAAAGACCCGCCTCACAACCCTTTGGCATGGCACGGATGCACTCCTACAAATCGATGATCCACTCCCTTTCTTCACCGTTCCCCACTGGCAAGTCACACTGCTCTTGCTCAACAATCTGCGCCAGCTCAAGGACTGGGTCAAAATCGATTTCAATATTGGCAAACTGGTTGAACGGGGGGGCGATTAACCGTGTCAAGATTGCGCGTGCTACATTTGACTGGCTCTGCCCAAGATAGGTTTCACCGCGACCTGTCTCGGCTTTATGCCAGAGATTGTCTGGCGGCCACGGCTGACCCGACGCGCTACGAGTTTCAGATTGCCTACATCACACCAGACAGGCAATGGCGATTTCCACTATCCCTGAGCGATCAGGACATTGCGACAGCAGAAACGCTGGACCTCTCAGAGGCGATCGCGCTCATCCAGTCCCTCAGGATCGATGTCGTCATCCCCCAAATGTTTTGCCTCGCGGGAATGACACTCTACCGTAACCTGTTTGACCTACTGGGCATTCCTTATGTGGGGAACGCTGGAGAGGTGATGGCGCTGACAGCTCGCAAGGACAGAGCGAAGGCGATCGCAGCCGGAGCGGGCGTCAAAGTCCCCTACGGCGAACTGCTGAAGACCTCCAATAGCCCAACCCTGAGGCCGCCTGTGGTCATTAAACCCAGCAGTGCTGATAATTCTCTGGGCGTCAGCTTGGTGAGCGACGAGCATCAATACACAGCAGCGCTACAAACGGCGTTTAGCTATGCTGACACGGTTCTAGTGGAGGAATACATTGAGCCGGGTCGAGAAGTGAGATGTGGCCTGGTGGAAAAAGAGGGTGAACTAATTGGCCTGCCGTTGGAGGAGTATCCTGTTGATGCCAAAAACCATCCCATTCGCAGTTATGGCGACAAGCTTGAGCGCAGCGAATCGGGCGATCTGGCTTTGACGCCAAAAGGCATTAACAAATCTTGGATAGTTGACCCCAGCGATTCCATCACTCCAGTCGTCCAAGCCGCAGCGAAGCAGTGCCATCAAGCTTTAGGCTGTCGTCACTACAGCCTATTTGACTTTCGGATCGATCCCCAGGGCAATCCCTATTTTCTAGAAGCTGGACTTTACTGCTCTTTTTCCCCCAGAAGCGTTATTGCTGAGATGGCGAAGTCCGCTGGCTTATCCCTCAATGAATTATTGGCAATGACCTTGAAAGCTGCCTTGAGACCATGAAGGAGCGGGTTCAACAGTCTCAAGCTACTGGTTTTCATAGCCAAAAAGCTTCATGGCATAACCACATTGGCTGCTGATTACAGATTTCAGCTCCGGAGTCAGCTGTTCTTTAAGCTCCCTAGAGGAATCGCTTTCCCGCACAAACTTGAAATCCTTATCGGCGATGCGATTGTTTTTCAAGCGACGCATAGACTCTAGAGAACAATGATCGCGAATTATCTCTGCTCTTTCTCGATCAATATCATGGCCGAGAAAAGCTGCTATTTCTTCAATGAAGTCAACTGTTTTCAATAGTAAGTCTTCATATCGAATGAGTAGAAAATCTACGTTGTTTTCATGGGCTTTCCACGTTAGTACATTATCCTGCCAGGTTCCCCACTGATTGCCTTGGAAGATGACTTTGTTGATAGAGTCTTCCAGCTTGTATTGATCAGAGTTGTATCTCTTGAAGTAATGATGATAGGAGCGAATGACATCGAATGGATGTCTAACAATGTAAATAACTCTTCGATATGCGAGCTTATTCTGCTGCCCTGGACGAAAAGGATATGAATTGTGAATTTTGAAAACTCTAGGCTGAGGTGATTGATCGTATAAGCCAGTTGCTAATGCATTCAAGCCGGAATTTCGGCTTAGATCGGGTACGAAATGATCTATTTCTTTAAGCGTTTGAATACTTTCATTCGGGAAAATAATATTGAAAATGATGTTTCTGACCCAGGTATTGCCAGATTTTGGATATGAAACTAAAAAAATATCGTCTTCCGTAACTGGAAATTTCAATGAATTACCAGTTGCTTTATCTAGCAATCCATGACCTGAACTACTCATTGTTGGCTTTTTCGGAAAAGCAGTATTTTTGACGAATTGGATGCATCGATTAGCAGCGCATTTAATCATATCAAAAGGACGATATATTTGCTGTAGAGTGTCAATATAATTTAGAGTTATAGATTGTTTTTATAGATGAGAAAATGCCTTAAATTTCAGATTTGAAATTTGTAGCTTTAGTCATCTAGGCTTATGCACCTAATAAAACCTGGCTGCTTAGTCTATAGCCAGAGGGCTCGCCGTCTTGTTCTGATGAAACTGTAGCGGCCATAATCCGCAGCTTTCCAGAGATGTAAGATGTAACGATGGAAATTCTAGCTTTCTAGGGCTGACATACTATGAGTGATGTCAGTACTATTCTTCAAGAATTCAAAAATCCACTCTCTGCATGAAGCGTCATTGTTGCGAGCACCCTGATTAATCTTCTGAAGATGCTCCTTCTTATCAGGATCTTGCTTCAATGATCAAAAAAATCAGAGGCCACTAGCATAGAGCCAATGCCTGAATCGGTGAAGATTTCCAGCAACACGGCATGGCTGATGCGCCCGTCGAGAATGTGGGCAGCACCGACGCCTTGGGCTAGCGATCGCACACAGCACTTCACCTTGGGAATCATGCCCCCCGCTACAATCCCCTCTTCGATAAGCCGCCGCGCCCGTTTAATGTCTAGTTTGGGAATCAGAGTTGACGGATCTTTGTAATCGCGCAGAATGCCAGGAGTGTCTGTTAGGAGAATCAGTCGCTCCGCATTGAGTGCAGCCGCCAACTCTCCAGCCACCGTATCCGCGTTGATGTTGTACGCCTGTCCCATCTCATCAGACGCCACGCTGGAGATTACAGGAATGTAGCCATCCTCTACGAGAGACTTCACCAAACCCGGTTCAATATTGGTGACATCTCCGACAAACCCAAAATCATCCCCTTGGGAACGGGCTGTAATGAGGTTGCCATCCTTGCCGCATAACCCAACGGCTGACCCGCCTGCTTGGTTAATCAGCGACACCAGCGCTTTGTTCACTCGGCCCACTAAAACCATCTCAACCACATCCATGGTGGGAGCATCGGTAACCCGCAAACCATTCTTGAATTGCGGCTCGATATTGAGTTTCGTCAGCCAGGTATTAATTTCAGGTCCACCTCCGTGCACCACGACAGGACGAATGCCCACACAAGCCATCAGGACAACATCTCGCACTACGCTGGCTCTCAGGGTTTCATCTTTCATAGCTGCTCCACCATATTTGACCACCATGGTGCGCCCTTGGAACTTTTGGATGTAGGGTAGAGCCTCGCTCAAAATACGGACGCGCTCAGCATCGGTTTCCAAAATTCCAGGGGCTTTGGGTAGGGTAGTCATTAGTTCAAGAACAGCAATAATTTCCGTAGTGTATCAATCGTCAGGGCAGGTCGATGTCTCCGGTGGTGGTAAAATGCGGTCTTCCAGTCGTTTAACTAGGCGATCGCAACTCTCTTCCACCGTTTCGCCCGCCACAACGGTCAGGTGAATATCCGCCTCTGCATAGCGACGACGACGACTTTCCAAGAGATAAGACAGATGTTTGCGCCAGTCCTCTCGCTGTAGAAGCGGACGATTCTGGTTACCTTGTAGTCGTCGTTCTAGTTCCGGCAGAGGCACATCTAACCATACAATGACCCCTTGCCGCAGATGCCACCAGTTTTCTTGATTCAAAACAATGCCACCCCCCGTGGCAATTACCAACCGGGTGTATGGGGAAAGCTGACTGAGGACCTGACTTTCGATCACTCGAAATTCGGTTTCTCCAACGGTGTCGAAAATCTCTGGAATTGTGTGATGAGCGACCTGCTCAATTAGGGTATCTGTATCGAAAAAGCGATAGCCCAATCGTTCGGCCATTGCAGTTCCCAGCGTGGACTTGCCCACCCCCATCATGCCAACGAGGTACAAGTTGGTACCCCTCAAAAGATCGAATGTTGAGGTATTCAAAACGTTTCAAAACTGAGTCAGTAGACGTTCCGAATTTACCGTATCAAAGATTAGGGACTGCGATCGCCTGTATTTTCATCCTCATTCAGCGGACGATGGGGAGGAATGATGACGCGGTAGTCAGCATCATAGACGCTCTCGTCGCTCGCTTCAGGATCGCTCCCAGCATCATCTGGAGGACCATAAATAGTATCTTTACGCACCTCTTTCTCGCCACCCTCATAGCGTTGAGCATAGGCTGTGCTGGCAGGCGGATCGTCCTCCAAGTCCCAATCATCCCAACCCTCCGTAATGTCATCCAGCGTATCTTGCACCTGGCTTCCTCCGGGAGCGACATAGACAGTGTCTTGAGCAGAGTCATCCCAACCTTTTTCTAAATCTTGGAGGGTAGCATCGGCTCTCTGCCGTTCTTTACGCTGCCGTCGAGACAGGTTTTCGTCGGTGGGGTCATTGCTGCTAGCTTGGGACCAATCCTCCCATTGATTAGGAGAGGGCCGTTGCTCCCAGGCCTGCCAATCTTCTGCAGCGGCAACGTTATTCACAGGGGGCGGTGTCTCTCGATTCCCTTGAAAGGAGGTTTTAGGCGATGCCTCTCGTACCGGTTCCCGTGGCGGAGCGGGTTCGCGTGCCGGTCGAGCGCCCTGAAATGGCTGTCTAGTCGAAGCCTCTCTGGGAGACGATGTAGCAGTCGTTCCCCGAGCTTTTCCAGCATTACCTGCTGAGTCTTGAGGTGCAGTATCCTGGCGAACTGTCCAGCGCCGACGACTGGAGCGATGACGGGACATCATCCCCGTGTCCATCACGATCACGATCAGCACTGTAGTCAGAACCCCCAAGGCGATCGCTCCACTGATCCACACCCCTAAGGGCAGCGCCAGACTGTTGAAGCTAAGAAACGTCAACGGCAGTACTGGCGACAAATTTTGCACGGTCAGAGAGACCAAAGTGCAAACGATCAAGATAGCAACAACGATTCGCCCAATTCTCATAGCAGAAGACATCTTCTTCGAGTGACTTCACTATCGTAGAACCTTAGGGCTAATGGGAGGATGAGGGATAGACAGGTGCTAGGCGATCGCTAGATGGCTCGCCGTCTTCTCCTAACACCAGTAGCAACGGCTATACTTCGAGTTTTCTAGTGCTGAACTCGGCAGTCCTTGCCAGGCATACGCTACTCGCCAAGCTCAGCCCATCCGCGCTAACATGGAATGCTGCTGTATCCATCGACTCTTTAACCCTGCTGTCATGTCTAGTGCTCCTCGTCGCTATCACGTCACGACCTTCGGCTGTCAGATGAACAAGGCTGATTCCGAACGCATGGCCGGCATTTTAGAAACAATGGGCATGGCTTGGGAAGAAGATCCCTTACAGGCGGATATCGTGCTTTACAACACCTGCACCATTCGCGATAACGCTGAGCAGAAGGTTTATTCGTATCTAGGACGCCAAGCAAAACGTAAACAGACCAACCCTAATCTGACGCTAGTTGTCGCTGGTTGCGTAGCGCAGCAAGAGGGTGAAAAACTGCTGCGGCGGGTGCCTGAACTTGATCTGGTTATGGGACCCCAACACGCTAATCGTCTCCAAGATTTGCTGGAGCAGGTGATGAACGGCAACCAAGTTGTGGCAACGGACCCGGTCCACATCATGGAGGACATCACCCAACCGCGACGGGACAGCGAAGTCACCGCTTGGGTGAACGTTATCTACGGTTGCAATGAGCGCTGCACGTACTGTGTGGTACCGGGTGTTCGTGGGGTTGAACAGTCCCGCACACCGGAAGCTATCTATGCGGAAATGGAAGCGCTAGGGCGTCAGGGTTTTAAGGAAGTTACTTTATTGGGACAAAATATCGACGCCTACGGTCGTGACTTGCCCGGAATCACTGCGGAGGGCCGTAGACAAAATACGCTGACGGATTTGCTGTATACCGTTCACGATATTCCCGGTATTGAGCGTATTCGCTTTGCCACTAGCCATCCCCGCTACTTCACCGAACGGCTGATTCAAGCGTGTGCCGAACTTCCTAAAGTGTGTGAGCATTTCCATATTCCTTTCCAATCCGGTGACAATGATGTGCTGAAGGCCATGGCACGGGGCTACACTCACGAGAAATATCGCCGCATTATCGATTCCATTCGTGAATACATGCCTGATGCCGCTATTAGCGCAGATGCGATCGTCGGCTTTCCTGGCGAAACCGAAGAACAGTTCCAGCGCACCATGCAGCTTGTCGACGATGTTGGCTTCGATCTACTCAATACGGCTGCTTATTCTCCCCGGCCCAATACACCAGCGGCTCTATGGGACAACCAGCTAAGCGAAGCAGAGAAGAGCGATCGCCTCCAGCGACTCAACCATCTGGTAGGACTCAAGGCAGCAGAGCGATCGCAGCGTTACGCTAATCGCGTTGAACAGGTTCTCATAGAAGACGTGAACCCTAAAGACCCATCACAGGTTATGGGGCGCACCCGTGGCAACCGCTTGACCTTTTGCACAGGCGATATTACTCACTTGAAGGGTCAGCTTATTGATGTCCAAATTACTGAGGTTCGGCCTTTTAGCTTAACGGGTGTACATCTTGTTCCGGCTCACGCTTAGTGCTGATCACAGGCTGGCTTGGTGTACTTCAGCGGAATTCAAAATGCAAGGCACTCTACTCTTCGAGAACGCTAAAGGCGAACGAGAAGAGCAAGGCTCTACTAAGCTTTTCTTGTGTTTTGAATAGTGAACGTATTTCTGCCGTAATCCACTATTTTTCAGAACTGTTGAATTCGACGCCTTCGTAGAGATCGGCAAGGCTCATATTGAAGGGGATCGCATTCATGACCAGCTGCTCGTCAGTTGACCAATAGTCTTTGAGCAACCATTGTCCTGTTTCCGTCTTGGTGTGTTGAATGACGTGATGACACGTCTGATCAATCAGAATGTATTCCCGCATTGATTCGAGAGAGCGATAATACATAAATTTATCGCCTTGGTCATAATTCTGAGTCGATTTTGATAAGACTTCAGCAATCAAGGATGGATTCATAATCGTTGTTTTGCTGTCGTCTGTATAAACGAGTTGCTCTTTCACCAGCATGACGTCTGGATAGGTATATTGGCGATAGTCAGGAATCCACAAGCGGACATCACCCATGTAAACCTTACAGTTCTGTCCCTTCAAAGACAGCTTTAAGGTCGCCGCCAAATTGAGAGCTAGCTCGTTGTGGTTGGTGGTCCCGCCAGTTATGGGGACAATGCTCCCGTTCCGATATTCACTTCTATGATCAGCTTTTGCTTCTCGCTCTAAATATTCTTCTGGGGTATACCGCCGAGACTGAGCTTGAACCATGATGACCTCTTCGAAAGGCGCTTCCCTAAAAACTACAGCGGTATGCGTTTGAGTCAAGCACACCCCATTCCCTGTTCTCTATTCCCTCAAGACACTGAGATGGACTTGACCAAGCTGCACAGGGCTATATCAATGCGGATTAAATTCTGGCGTTCTCTAACTTTAATCCGCGATCGAAGGATGCTTGCCGACGAGTCGATCTCGTAATTGTTTAACGCGATCGCGATATTTGGCGGCTTCCTCAAAGTCCAAATTCTTGGCCGCTTCCTTCATTTGCTTTTCCAACTGGCTGATGAGTTCAGGAATATCTTCCAAAGCCAAATCGTCCTTATGCTCATAGGCTTCATCCAACTCATGCACATTGAGGCGACGAGAGACTTCTAAAAAAGAGAGAATGGCGTTGCTCTTTTTGCGAATGATGGGCGTAGGAACGATGCCGTTTTCCTCATTGTATTGCTGCTGAATAGTACGACGTCGCTCGGTTTCCTCAATCGCTCTAGCCATGCTATCCGTTAGGTTGTCAGCATAGAGAATGGCTTTACCTTGGACATGACGAGCCGCACGTCCCATGGTTTGGATGAGCGATCGCTCAGCCCGTAGAAAACCCTCTTTATCCGCATCTAAGATCGCAACAAGCGACACTTCAGGTAGGTCTAGTCCTTCCCGCAGTAGGTTAACCCCAACCAAAACATCAAAAATGCCGTCTCGCAGGTCTTGAATGAGCTCAATGCGCTCAATGGAATGGATCTCAGAGTGCAAATAACGGACGCGGACATTTTGTTCGTTGAAGTATTCAGTGAGGTCTTCGGCCATGCGCTTGGTCAGAGTCGTGACCAGCACACGCTCGTTCCGCACAGCTCGCTCTCGAATTTCGCCGAGCAGATCATCCACTTGCCCTTCAGTGGGACGCACAAAGATTTCAGGATCGAGCACTCCCGTGGGGCGAATAATCTGCTCAACCACCCGCCCCTCAGATATCTCGAATTCCCAGTTACCCGGCGTGGCCGAGACGAAAACGCACTGGCTGACTTTCTGCCAAAATTCTTCCGCTTTGAGAGGACGGTTATCAGCAGCGCTAGGAAGGCGAAAGCCATGTTCAATGAGCACCTTTTTACGGGAGTGGTCGCCCTCATACATGCCGCGAATTTGAGGGATCGTCACGTGGGATTCATCAATCACCAACAGCCAATCTTTAGGAAAATAGTCAATAAGACATTCGGGAGGAGAACCCGCCTGACGACCGGCCAGATGCCGAGCGTAGTTTTCAACGCCGTTGCAATATCCCACTTCTCGCAGCATTTCAAGGTCATAGCGGGTGCGCTGCTCAAGTCGTTGCGCCTCCAGTAGTTTGCCTGCCTGCTCCAACTGTTCGAGGCGATCGCGCAACTCCTCTTGAATGGCTTGACAAGCTGCCTCTAGACGTTCATCCGGTGTGACAAAGTGCTTTGCCGGGTAGACATTCACCGCTTCCATACTCTGTAGGGTCGTTCCCGTAACCGGATCGACGTAGCGGATAGCATCAATTTCGTCACCAAAAAACTCGACGCGAATAACTCGATCCTCATACGCCGGACCGATCTCTAAAACATCCCCTTTGACCCGGAAGCGGCCACGACCCAAGTCCAAATCGTTGCGACTGTACTGGACTGTCGCCAAATCCCGCAACACTTGTCGCTGATTGACTTCCATACCCACCTGTAGGGGAATCGACGCCTTCAGATATTCAGAGGGGATTCCTAGGCCGTAAATGCAGCTAATGGAAGCGACGACGATCACATCACGCCGTTCAAAGAGCGATCGCGTTGCTGAGTGTCGCAGCATATCAATCTCTTCGTTGATAGCAGCGGTTTTGGCGATATAAGTATCCGTAACAGGAACGTATGCTTCCGGCTGATAGTAGTCGTAATAGCTGATGAAGTACTCCACCGCATTATCAGGAAAGAATTCCCGCAATTCGTTACAGAGCTGTGCTGCCAGCGTTTTGTTGTGAGCTAGCACCAGTGTCGGTTTGCCAATTTGATCAACGACACGAGCGATGGTATGAGTTTTACCGGTTCCCGTAGCTCCCAGTAAGGTTTGATAAGGTTGCCCGCCTTGAAGATACTTGAGCAATCCTGCGATCGCTTTAGGCTGATCTCCCTTTGGCTCAAATGGCGCCTGAATCTTAAAATCTCCCACCGTTTCCCCCTCCACACACCTCAGCCTAACTAATCTATAATGACGGATTTTTTGGGGCTGTGAAGGGTTTTACCTTTTCTCAGAATTCAAACTGTTCATTCTCTGCTTCAGCCAATTGACTCCCCCATCTCAAACTCATGTTGAACTGCTGGAGAGAGAAGGCAATGAAATTTAAAGGAGTGACGGATAGCCTTAAGTAGCGGCAATACCCATCAGAGCCTACAACCCTTCTTCTGTACTTTCCGGATCTCTGGGCACTTTCTAGAAAGCTAGTACACTACGGCAGAAATAGGCTCACCATTCAAAACATTGGGAAAGCCCATCTGCCTCGGTTTTGAATTCTGAATTTTGAATTTTGAGTTCCGCGTAGCGGTACTAGTAATGTCAAGCTTATAGTCCTATCTCGAAAATTGTTTTTCCTTAACTCAAAAATATGTTAAACAAGTTTTATTGTTAAAATAAATCTGTTTTCTTAAACAGCAAATCAAAACGCCCCGAAAGAACTTTTATGCTTCTATGTTATGGCGTTATGGCGAAACATCTAAAATGAAAACGCATTCATCTAGACAGGGTTCAGGGTTCGGTTTAGCAGTTTCAGATCAGTATCTTTAGAAGAATTTCAGGCTTTAAGAGCAGGCAGAGGACAATCAAAGAATGATTCGAGAAATCAAGTCATCTTTTATTTTTTCACGCTATCTAAATGCTTTTTAGAACGCGCTTAATCAAAAGTTTGTAATTAAAGACCAGTACTATGCCAAGTCAAAACTATGGGAATGTCGTCACGGTGGCGACTCAACTCAAGAGTGTTCTAAATCAGCACAGATCTTTAAAAAAAGCGGCTTTCTCTGCGGTTGGTGCGCTCACTCTTGTTGGCACCACAATTTTGCCTCAAGTTCAGGCGCAAGCCCCTGAGCGCTGGCTGGAGGTGCAGCGTATTGCAGGCTCTGTCTCCGTCCGAACGAATCAGTCTCGGGCCGCTCAGATCGGCGATCGCCTCTCTCAACCGGGTAATAGCCTCACAACAGGATCGGCATCGAGTAGTAACTTGACGCTAGATGACGGCATCGGTTCCATTGCAGTTGCCCAAAACACCCATTTAGCCGTCCAGCGCTTAGATACTCTACCAGATGGAGCCAAGGTCAGCATTGTTGATGTTTCTAGAGGACAAGCTCGAATTCAGGCTCGTCCCTTTACTCATCCCAACACGATTCTGGAACTTAGAACCCCGAGTGGTGTTGCTGCTGTTCGAGGCACTGAGTTCGGCTTAACGGTTGCTGAAGATGGTAAAACAAGCGTTGGCACACTAGAAGGACAGGTCAACGTGACGGCAGAATCCGTTACGGTTAGGGTCAATGCAGATGAGGTTTCAACGATTCGCCCTGGAGAGCCGCCAACTACACCTGCACCATTAGATAGAGTGTTGGATATTGAGTGGTTTACTCAAGAACGGCGAGGCAATATTCTATTCCTATCAGGGCGAATCGATCCTTCCAACGTCCTGCTGTTTGAAGGTGAGGAAATTGAGATTTCACGGAGCGGTTACTTTGAGCAACAAGTCAGGTCTGCTCGTCGTAATCGCAGCATCGCTTTCACGGTTCAAAATCCTTTAGGAGAGACCCGTTTGCATCCTGTTTCTCTGTGGCGATTACCGGATTTGGATCGGGGTAGCAATCAGGACGGAGAGTAGGCGCGTCTATAATTTCAGGGTGGGAATTACAACTGCTTCGGTGAAGCCTGTTGTCCCCAATAGCGTATATCCAGGGCATCTTGATCAACTGATTTTCACTGGTATCACTATTGCTATGAAGCAAGCTTTGAAATGGCTTCGTTGCACCTTGGGAAAGCGGTTGCGATCGCTTCCCATTCGGTCTCGACACTGTACGACATCGCCTTGGATAGCCGGTTTGGCGGCGGCGGCGACGGGTGCTGGACTTTTGCTATTGGGTGCGTGGGAGCCATCAGAGCGCATCGCTTATACAGGACTGTTTCTGCTGCGTGACGCTCTGCAACCGATTGAATGGGATGAGCGCATCGTTGTTATTGCTATCGATGAGCCCAGCTTAGATGCCTATGGTGCTTTTCCTTGGACACGGGAGCGCTATGCTGCCCTCTTAGACACGCTGATGCCGGTTCAACCGGCTGCGATCGGCTTTGATATCCTCATGTCAGAATCGACGCCCACCGATGCTGCTTTGGCTGAGGCCATCTACTATAGCGGCAACGTCGTTCTATCAGCAGGGACTGATCCATTGGGTAATTCCATTCAAGTGGCGCCCACTGTAGTCGATCAGACGGATGGCTTTGTTCGGGTAGGGCATGTCAACCACACACCGGATACCGATGGCATCAGTCGTCAGGCTTTTCTGTACGAAGTGTATGGTGCAGATGTTGCTCCTAGCCTTGCGATTTCGCTATTGGATACCTATGAACTGAGTTTATCGGGTCTGCTGACCCCTGAACCGATTGAGATGCCGGATCTCAATGCCCAGTTCATGCAGCAGCCCCAGAGATATAGCCAAAACAACCCGCTGTGGCTGAACTGGCCAGGACATACACGATTAGACCACACCGCATCTGTCCCGCAGGGAGTAACCACACTCTCGTTTTCAGACGTGATAGCTGAGGATGCAGATCCTCAATTGTTGGCCCAGCTGCAAAACAAAATTGTCCTGGTGGGATACACAGCCGTAGGGATCGTTGGAAATTCCGAAGATGCCCTCAGAACGCCTTTCGAGCAGCAGATTCCCACCGCTGGTGTCTATTTGCATGCAGCGATTTTAGACAATCTTTTAAACGATCGCTTCTTAATGCGGCTTTCCCCTAAAGCGACTCTACTGCTGGTCATTACGATTGGATTTGTCAGCAGTCTCCTGTTCAGTCCCCGTAGCGCTAACCAGCGTCTGATGATGATTGTAGGTATCATCTTGCTATGGTGCGCGATCGCCTACGGCAGTTTTTTGAGTGGCCTGTGGATACCCATTGCTGCCCCCATCGGCACAAGTCTGCTGGGACTCATCGGCATCCAATTTATAGAGCAGCGGGAACGCAAAACCCTGATGGATTTGTTTGCTATCAACCTATCTCCTGAGATGGCCGATTTCATTTGGGAGCACAAAGGAGAACTGTTGTCCGAAGGGCAAATTCAACCTCAATCCCTGAACGCAACCCTACTGTTTTCTGATATTCGAGGCTTTACCAGCATCAGTGAAAAGCTACCGTCTGACGTCTTACTGCCCTGGTTGAATCGCTATTTCGAAGCCATGACCGACTGCATCATGGCCCACGGCGGCGTGGTTGATAAATACATCGGAGACGCCATAATGGCCGCATTCGGAGCGCCCATTGCCCAACCCACCCCGGAGGGCATCCGGCATCAGGCGATCGCCGCCGTCAACGCTAGCCTTGCGATGGTGGGACGACTGGAAGAGTTGAATAGTGAATTTGCTGCCGAGGGCCTACCTACAGTGCAATTTGGAGTGGGGTTGCATACCGGCGCGATTATGGCTGGCACCGTTGGCAGCCGTCATCGCGCGAGCTATTCTCTTTTCGGAGATACCGTCAACGTCGCGGCACGGCTGCAAAATTTGACCAAAACCTTACAGTCAGAAACGCCGTATCCAATTCTGCTGAGCGGTGCTACTGCCCACCATGTTGAAGAACACTTCCGTTTGACTCAGCAAGGGCAGCTCCAGCTGCAGGGACGATCGCAGACAACCAAGCTCTACACGATCGCCCGCGACGACAACGAGGCCAAGCGCCTTGAACAACCGATGGCTGACCGACTTTACAGCTATGGTAATGCAGCTACGGACTGAGGCAGAGCTGAATTTCATCGCCAATAGCAAGCCTGAGACGCGCTTGGGCACTGCTGCCATTGACGGCAATTTCAACCCAACCGTGACTGCCGATCAGGGCGATCGCGTGTCCAATCTCCACGTCTCCATAGGTTAGGCCGAACGGCATGTCTACCGCTCCAACCATGACCCGACTTCCCCCATGCTGATGCTGCGCCATCCGTTCTGGAATCGTCGTAATCAGGTTGCCAAATCCATCGATATGCTGCACATGTCCAACAATGGCATTCTCTGTTTTCCGAGGTTGAGGCACATCAATTCTCGTCACTGAGATCGGATCGATTGCTTCACCTAAATCAGATAGAGATACACCCATTGCGAGGTGAGCAGCGACGGGGGCAAAGATGTCTCGTCCATGAAAGGTCCGGCTTGGTTCAGGCACTCGCCAATAGGCAGATTGCGTCAAAGACACCGCCTTTAAGATGCCGACCTGATCGGTGACGCCGCTGAGAACGCCATTGTCAGGACCGATGAGATAGCCATAGGGCGTCTGTAGGGCGATCGCCCGGCGCGCCGTTCCTACCCCTGGATCAACGACCACGACATGAATTGTTTCCTTGGGAAAATAGGCGTAGGCGTTCAGCAGCGTAAACCGGGCTGCCGCAATATGTTGAGAAGGAATAGCGTGGGAAAGATCGACCAGCCTGACATCCGAGCAAATGCTGAGGATGACGCCCTTCATCACGCCGACATAGCCATCTTGATAGCCAAAATCAGTCAGCAGCGTGATGAGAGGAGCCATTGATTGCACACCGTCCAATGCTCAAGCGATTTGAGGAACGAGTCTTAAGCACTCATTACAGTAGGCAGTTTACCGAATCGACGATCGCGCTGCTGAAAACTCAACAACGCTTGATGAAAGGCCGTCCGATCAAAATCCGGCCAGAGGCAGTCGGTGAAGTATAGCTCGGTGTAGGCCAACTGCCAGAGAAGGTAGTTGCTGAGTCGCTGTTCACCGCTGGTCCGAATGAGCAGGTCAGGATCGCGATCGCCCGCTGTATACAGCTGTTGCTGGAGCAATGCCTCGTTAATGTCTTCAGGAGCCAATTGTCCTTGCTGCACTTGCTGAGCGAGCGACTGACAGGATCGGACTAGCTCATGCCGACTACCGTAATTCACCGCTACATTAAACTTGACTGCTTGATTATGTTGTGTCGTCTCGCAAGCTTGGTGGATGGCGCCCTGCAGCGTCTCAGGGAGTGGTGACAGATCCCCCAAGAAATTCAGGCAAACCCCTTCCTGATGCATTTCCGCAAGTTCCTTGTGCAGCACCCGCTCAAACAGTTTCATCAAAAACGAGACTTCCTTGAGCGGTCGCTGCCAGTTCTCAGTGGAAAAGGCGTAAACCGTCAGCGCTGGAATGCCCCAATCCTGACAGCACCGTACCAAATCTTTGAGAATCCGAGTTCCCTGACGATGGCCCGCCATGCGCGGTAATCCCCGCTGTTTCGCCCAGCGTCCATTGCCATCCATGATGAAAGCGACATGTTGAGGTAAGCGATCGCGGTCGAGATCCAAAGGCAGCGTTTTCATAATTAATTCCTGTAGAAAAAACAATAGTTGAGAATCAGAATTCAAGTATCAGAAGGCAACCGTCCAAATTCCGTCACCGTTCTGCTTTCATGCGCCATCCTGATGTATTCCCGTTTGGTGAGGACCAAACAGAGAGTCCAAATAAGCGGGCGTCAGCGTTTGGTTCCATCGCCAGAGCGGTTTAATCACTTGGTCGAAGGTATAGAGCAGCGTCATGCGATTGGTTGGCGACCATTGCTGCCACGCGAGTTCAGTCATCATGCGGCGCAGGGTATGCAAGAGGCTGCCTTGGGTTTGGCGATCGCGGAGCTTAGTCCACAGGGCCCGGCTCATCGTCTTGCCCATTGTCCAAGCAGACGAATCAGGATAGGCCCACATGCCAAAGCCCCAAAACTTGGTCATGTGGTTGATTTCGTCGATTAATAGCTCCGCTAATACAGTTTGGAGTGCGCCTGTGGAATGCGCCATCATCCAAAGGTATAGGCATGTGGCGCCATACTCTGTGGCCACCCGGTGCAGCCCATGACGATAGAGATTTTCACGGGGATCCACGGCAGGACGATAGGGGCGTGCTTTATGGGGGATGATCGTCGGTCTTTGACCGCTGAGCAGCGTGTAGAGCTTGGCCAGCGCAGGGGTATGGCGTTTTTCTTCGCGCTCCCAAAGACCGACTTTAAGCAAGTTACCAGCGTTGTCAACCTCACCGCCGACATACTGCGCCATGGCTGGATAGAGCCTCTCTAGGTACTGACGGCTGCTTTGGGTATAGTCCCGGATGGGGGCTTCGGTATTGATGGCCCCCAGCAGAACAGCACAAAACGTTGGGGTATCAATGCCCATTAGCTGGTTGGGGTGAACCTCTGACCAAGCGATCGCCCCCCAAGGGCGCACCGTCGGCTGCTGGAACTGGGTCGGCAGTTCTTCCAAGCGATCGCGCAGGCTAGATTCAGTGACATAGTGCGATCGGAGACACCGAATTCGTTTCAGTATCCGTAACCTATGGGGAGCCAGGGCAGACTCTTCGTCAAAATAGTAAGGATCATCCTGAGGAACAGGCACATACGTCATGGTTATCCAGTCTCAAAAACTTGGATTCACCCTACTGCCTGCTAAGGGGCTATGTCAGTCGGTCAACGTCTGTCGATGCAGAGAAACCACCGTCCAAAAAAGTCGGAAAACGTCTGCGATGTTTTAATTAATACATTAGCGTCAGAAATTCTAGCTATGGTCACTGAAGCAGGATGAAGAAAAATTATCAAACCCTATGGACCAATACAGCAGTCGAGTAGCAACGTGAAACATCGTGTTGATAGCGTTAGCCCTCTAGGCTTGTGCACCCAATAGCGTCCGGGTGCATAGCCCATGGCCCAACGGCTAGCCGTTTTGTCCTAATGAAATGGCGGCCATACCGAACCCAGTCACCCCTTTCCTACCCTGGACTTCACAATGAGGTTACAGCGATGAATGCAGATGCGGTTTTAGAACTCGCTGATTCCCTAGTCTTCAATGCCACAGGAAGACATCTAAGCGATTTACAGCGAAAAATTCTGAAGGACGTTTGGCGACGACAAACCTACAGCCAAATCGCCCGACGGCTGCGCTACACCGAAGGTCATATCAAGGATGTGGCTTCTCAAATTTGGCAGGCGTTATCCCAATCCCTGGATGAACGGGTGACTAAAAGCAACAGTTTGTCTGTGCTGGAGCGCTATCTCCACAAGGCCAAGACCAAACTGACTCAGTTCTCGTTAGACAGCCAGTCCCATGCTGGAGACATCCGGTTGGTTGGGCGCGAGTCAGCGATCAAGGAGTTGAATCAGCACATTGCTCAAGGCCAGCGGGCGATCGTGCTCCACGGCGAGGGCGGCATTGGCAAAACGACGCTGGCCCAAGCCTACCTAGAGCGCTGTCCCTGTGACCGCGTGCTGGAATTGCTGATTGCCAAGGAAACCGCCAACATCACACCCGCAGAACAGGTCGTTGAAGAGTGGCTGCGACAGGACTTTCAGATCGAGCCAGGACAGGATTTTGGAGTCACCCTCGATCGCCTCAAGCGGCAATTGCGAGACCAACGGGTTGGCATTCTCATTGATAATCTGGAGCCTGCTTTGGATGCTCAGGGACGGTTTTGGCCGCAGCATTCTCGCTATGGCGACCTGATGCGAGTGCTCTGTGACCCTAAGGGCAAAACCGTTACTCTGCTGACCAGCCGCGATCGCCTCTGTGAACCCGGCGTCACCGTGACTCATTATCGCCTGCCGGGTCTCACTCAAGACACTTGGCGGCTTTTTTTTGACCACCACGCGATCGCCCTCAGTTCTGGCACTCTGAAGGCCATGCACCGGGCCTATGGCGGCAATGCCAAAGCCATGACGATTCTCTGCGGTGCCATTGGCGGCGATTATGCGGGAGATGGCGATGCCTATTGGCGAGACGTGAACGCCGATCCACTAACGGCCCTGGATCTCAAAAATCTGGTCACCAGCCAGATCAATCATCTGAAAGATCTGGACATGGACGCCTATCGTTTATTTTGTCGGTTAGGGGTTTTCCGCTATCAGGACGTGGCTCGCGTTCCCACCGATGGACTGCTGGCGCTGATGTGGGACAGCGACCCAACTCGGCATCGTCAAATTATCACGTCCTTGCGGAATCGATCGCTGGTTGAAAGCCACAAAGGAACGTACTGGCTGCACCCCGTCGTTCATGCTGAGGCCCTGGAACGGCTCCGCCACAGCGCCGATTATTCCAAGGCTCACACCCAAGCCATCCAGTTTTGGACCCATCACATTGCCACCATTGCCTCGATTACAGAAGCCACCCAGGCGTTCGAGGCATATCACCATGCGTTCGCTATCGCTGACTACGAGGCCGCCGCCGCCGTGCTGCTCAACAGTCGCCACAATCAGTGGGGCCAGCACCTCACTTTGGGCAGCACACTCTATCGTGTGGGACTCCTGCAACCGGTGATCACGTCAGTGCCCAGGCTGCTCCCACACCTGCCAGAGGACCAGCGCACCAGCGAACTCCGCAATATCCTGGCCGATGCCTATTGGATTTCCGGCAAGATTCACGCGGCGATTTCCATGCAAAAGCAGGCCCAAGCGATCGCCCGTCAAGGTCTGGAAGTTGCCCAACAGGCCGCAGCCGACGATCGCGAAATCTACCGCTGGCGCATGGTGGAAGTAGACGCCCTTCTCAGCCTTGGCCTGTATCACTTAGACCTGTGGGAATTGACCGAAGCTGCCCAGTTTTTCCAAGCGGCGATCGCCGCTGCCGAAGGTACCCCTCAGCAAAGCTGGGCCGAAAAAGCCTCCCTGTGTCTCGCGCTGGTGCAGTCCTACCAAACTGCCGACAGGACCACCCCTCGCTCTCCCACGCCGCCCAGTCGGGCAAACCCGACCTCAATCAAGACTGCCACCGCACTGGCAGAAACCGCCTACCAAAAAATTGCCGACGTGTCGCAGCCGCAATACACCGGACGCTTCGCCTTCTTCATTCAGCTCCTGGCGCAGACCTACACCAATTTGCACAACGCTGAGCGAGCCAACGAGCTATACGAACGGGCGATCGCCTTTGCAGAAGAAAGCCATTACGTTCAAGTCAAAGCCAAAGCGCTCACTGGCCTGGGTCAACTGTTGCGGTCCCAAGGCGAGTTTTCCGGTGCCGTTCAGCATCTCAACGACGCGATCGTCCTGTTTGAAGACTTGGGTGCCCAAAGCGATCTGGCTGAAACCCACTACCAGCTGGGGCTAACCCTGCAACACCGCCAAGCAGACACCGCCCAAGCCCACTTCACCAAAGCTGTTCACCTCTTTGAAGCGATTCAAGCGCCTCGGCAAGTCACTAAAGTGCAGTCTGCGCGGCGAGAGAAAGGATAATGCGAGGCGGCAGGCGTTAGTCCCCTTCCATCCCCCCATACTGTTGCTCCATCCAGTCACTTCTTGTACAGTGTCCCCTACGGGGAATGATTCTAGGCGGGGAAGAGAGGAGTTAGCGGCTCCTCAAATCCCCTCATCATCCCGAACTTAGCCTAGGTAAGCCGAGATGACTGGGATCAATGGTATCCCCACTATCTTGCCCTTACCACTTCAAAACCAGGGATCTGGATAGTTCCCCGTTTTCCTTAGTCGAAAACGGAGATAAACCCGTCATGTTTCAATCCAATAGTGGCGAAGAGACCCCCGTCTCTTCAGCTTTCCGCCTGCCGTCTCTCAATCACGAGACGGTGCGCCACATTCTGCTGGGCGATTATGACGCCTTGACCGAGGTGATGAATCGCTTAGCCGTGTTGGGGTATTGCGACCGAACCGCCTGGACCGAACCGTTACGCACAGGCCGCAACGGTGAATACATCAGCGTTATGACTCGCAAGCGGACAATCCCTTAGCCAATCTGCGTTGACAACGCAGTAGATTTAGCTCTTGCCGTTGAGCTGATGCTGATTGCTGTCGCCCCCTGCCCCCAAATCTAGTGCTTCTGAGGTCGAAGTCCCCCAGTCCTGGGGGATTTAGGGGGCAAAGCGAGTGCTTCTGCCTCACCCTAAATCCCTCTCCCAATCCTGGGAGAGGGACTTTCTCCGGCTCCCCTTCTCCTAACTTTGGGAGAAGGGGTTGGGGAATGAGGGCAAAATTGCCCAACTGGGATGCACCCGACAAAGCAGGATAGTGTGCTGAATGCAAGATGTCAGGTCTACCCAAGGATAAGCCGAAGAGCCAGCTTCAATGTTGGGTTCTGGCTCAATGGGTCGCTAGCTGAGCGGAGTTGCAGCCCCATCCTGCTGCCCTCGACTCCGCTCAGGTTCCGGCTGCTGGTCACTCAACCATCATCACCCAACACAGCCCTCTGCCTTCCTCCCTCTTTCACACCTGCTTTGCGTTTTCATCCCCTTGCGGGGGAAGTAATTGAAAACAGTCAATATCGACAGCTCCAGCGACTACACCCGTATGTTTCCGTCCCCTTGCGGGGGAAGTGATTGAAAACCAAACGTTAAATCTAGGAGTCAATCCATGACGAGGTTTCCGTCCCCTTTCGGGGGAAGTGATTGAAAACCCTGGTGACTACAATGCGGCTTCTGTATATGGTCAGGTTTCCTTCCCCTTGCGGGGGAAGTGATTGAAAACCCGAAGGCTCGGTTAAAACCGTTCACCCCTTCCAAAGGTTTCCGTCCCCTTGCGGGGGAAGTGATTGAAAACGGTCAAAGCGTAGCAGTGCAGAACCACAATGGGGGTTTCCGTCCCCTTGCGGGGGAAGTGATTGAAAACCTGTGGCAAAGAGACCTCTTTCGAGGGATCGACCAGTTTCCGTCCCCTTGCGGGGGAAGTGATTGAAAACTAGATGGGCTGCAGGAAGATGAGTCTATGGCTTATGTTTCCGTCCCCTTGCGGGGGAAGTGATTGAAAACCATGCTGCCTTCTTTCTCTGGAGGAATGACATGGGAGTTTCCGTCCCCTTGCGGGGGAAGTGATTGAAAACCCGCGCTACTAAAGCTACTACAAAAACTCGATACCAGTTTCCGTCCCCTTGCGGGGGAAGTGATTGAAAACCGTAAGGATGTCAGAATACCCGGTCTGTAACAATACAGTTTCCGTCCCCTTGCGGGGGAAGTGATTGAAAACTGTCGCTTCTACCGTGACCAACGTCAACGTTATCAGGTTTCCGTCCCCTTGCGGGGGAAGTGATTGAAAACTTGTAAAATGGAGGCTATAATTTTGGATCAGTAAGTTACGTTTCCGTCCCCTTGCGGGGGAAGTGATTGAAAACCTACCCCTTTTGAAACCCTTATACAGCAAGGCTTTCAGAGGGCGTTTTCGCGGGGGTCTGGGAAAGGGCGAAATTAATGAGAATTTCTTGCAACAAGACCCCTTCAAAATGGCCGCAAAGCCTTGTATCGCAAGGGCTCCGCGGGGGTCAACGAGACTATGCGGTTTTCAAGGATCGGCGGACCCCCGCGAAAGCGTGAATCTTGGATTAAGAATACTCAATCCATCGCGATCTGTCAGTAGATCTGACGCATTTCGCAACAGTTGAAAATTTTGTGGCTGAGAAAGGATCTCCAGGAGAGCATTGACCGCCAAGACGCTAGGGATGGCTCTCAGCTCTGACTCAATCGTCGGAGTCATTCAAGATTTTCGGGACCTTGATGAAGTCGTCTTCTCGGTCGGGGGCGTTGTCGAGGAGGCTTTCGCGATCGCCAAACGTTTCCAATTCATCGGGACGGCTGATATTGCTGACTTCGATCGCCCGCGTGGTGGGCGGCACATCGGCAGTATCTAGCTCGTTGAGCTGCTCAACGTATTCCAGGATGTTGTTGAGCTGGGTGGTGAACTGCTCTTCTTCTTCCGCCTCTAAATCGAGTCGCGCTAGATGGGCGACCTTACGAACCTGTTCAAGATCAATCATGACTGTGTACCAATCTTTGCTATGCAAACCCTCTTTCGCTGGCTGACCTGATGTAAGGGGGGGTGATACCAGCCAGGGTGAAGGTGGGCACTGCCCACCCTACGGACTTGGTATACGCCAGCCAGGGTAAAGGTGGGCAGTGCCCACCCTACGGATGTTAGAAGAACGTATCTGCCTTCATGCGTCCGGTGTTCTTCAGCCAGTTTTGCGCCTCAATATAGTTGTTCGGGGCGATGCGGATGGCCTCCATCCAGTAAGTGGCGGCCTGGTCAAATAGCTCGGTTGCACCTTGACTGTCGCCAGCGGCCTCTGCCTGTTCGCCTTGATAGTGATAAATCACCGCGATGTTGTTGAGCGCCTGACAGAGACGAGGGTTGAGTTCCAGCGCTTCTTCGTATTTATCTAAGGCGTTTTCATGCTCACCATTGCTCGCGTGAATCAGCCCCATGTTGTAGAGGATAAAGCTCTTGTCATAGGGATCCTCTTCTAGGGTCAGAGCTTCCTCATAGTTCTGCATGGCTTCAGCATATTCGCCATCTGCTTGAGCAGACATGCCGTCTCGATAGTAGGCAAAGGCTTCTTTCGCACTCTGCTTGGTCGGCATCATTTTGAGGATCATGTCTGCCATGACCGTAAAGGTTTTATCGATGAAGTTATCGTTACGCTGGGTTCTGGGCATGACGAACAGAAAATTTCAGTGAACGCATTTCTAACTACTTTAGCGCTCACTGGAGCGATCGCTGCTATCCCGACGGTATCGAGTCGATGGATTGCAGTCGCTGATTCAAAAAACAGACCAGATCTTCAACGGTTTCCAGCAGGGACTCGTCAAATTCTTCGGTAATGTCGATTTGAAACGTTTCGTAAAAGTCAGCACAGAGTTGGTTGGGCCAATCGAACCAGCAGACTAAGGGAATTTGCAGATCCTCAATCAGGCGATCGCTCGGACGTAATCTTCCAACATCTAATCCTGAATAGTCGGACAGCTTCGTGTAGATAAAAGTTAAGAGCTGTTTGGAAACCGCACTAGGCGGGTGAGTAAATAACCGCGTCCAGTCTTCCAATGACAGCGATGAGCGCTTGCGGAGCTGGGCGTTAATTCGACGGCGAATACCGATATCGGGACTTAAATCTGGATAAGCCCTTAGGTTTCGCAAGTAGTTGACAACTGATTGCCACATGAAGAATTAAAGATCCGCTTGGCAGCTACCTGACTCAAGTGTTCCCAGGAAACATGTTGCGACTCTATTGCCGTCGACAATTCAGGGAAGTTGTCGTCTTCTTCATATGTGAAGAAATAGAACAGGTTTGAACCGCATAGCCGTACAAGCACGTAGGTCAAAAGTGCTTGGGCGTTCCTGCATGTTGATTGAACGCTCTAACCATTGCACTTAGATGCCTTACTCTACATCGGTTTTGCTCTCACAAGACTATTAAGGTCTATCTAGATTTACTGAGTTAGATTGACTACGTTGCTCCAAGCTGGCCATACAATCCTTAGCGAAACAGCCGCAACGCTCCCGTTCCGCGACATTTATTTGGCTCAGCAAAGAAGCCGGGACCGCTCGTCTTGAAGTAGAATTTGGGCTGATTGTAGAGGCTGGGGCGGATGAACTCGGGGGATGACCACCCGGAGTTGAAAAGCTGGAAGAGAGGCTATGGCTCGGCAGGTGCTGTATGTTGACCCCGAACAAGGACGAGACGACCAAGCGGGTCGTTCTCAAGATCAACCTTTGAAAACCATCGCAGCCGCTCTGCGTTTACATCAAACCGAAACGACTATCCAGCTGAAAGCCGGGCTGTATACCTCAACTAGTGGCGAGGAGTTTCCAATCGCAGTTCCAGCCGGATGTGAATTGGTGGGAGAGACGCGTGGCGATCGCCCTGCCACCATTCTGCAAGGCGGCGGCTCGATTCAAAGTTCAATTTTGGGACAGCAAACGGCGACCTGTCGGCTCCAGGATGGCGCCAAGCTCAAAAACATCACGATTATCAATACCCAGGCGCAGGGCGTCGGTCTTTGGCTGGCAGAGGGACGTGCCCAGGCTGAACTGGTTACCGTCATGAAATGTCCGCAATACGGAGCAGTGGCCTTGGAGCAGGCGTTGCCTCTGTTGAAAAACTGTATATTCGAAGACTGTGGCGTTGCGGGGGTAGCCCTGTTTAGCCAGAGCAAGGGGGTGTTCGAGCGGGTCTTTTGCCGGAAAAATCGAACCGGGATGCTGATGCGAGACTCGGCATCACCGCTGATTATGGCCTCTAGCTTTCAGCAAAATGTCATCGGCGTTGCGATCGCCGACACCGCTAATCCTGTCTTGCGGGGCAACCGCATCACCAACAATCAGACTCATGGGATACAGCTCTCGGAAAGAGCGACGGCTGACTTTGGACAAGCGCAGGATGTGGGTAACAACATTGTGCGGAACAATGGGCAGACGGATATTCAGAATAGAGCGCGGCGATCGCTCATCTCTTGCGGTAACGATGTCTTGCCTCAACGGGTGAGCGGCAACGTTGATCTGGTGGCCAGCGACATTCCAGATGCTTCTGTTGTGCCGAGTCCACTGCTTGATCGCCCTGCTACCGTTTCCCCGACTCCGCCAACGCCAACGCCAACGCCCCCCTCCGAATCTAAAGGGGTAACGCCGCCTCAGGGATCGACTCGGTTTACCGACATGGCAAACCATTGGGCGGGTCCTTTCGTAGACGGTTTAGTGGAGGCCGGAGCCGTTGCCGGGGTTGGAGACGGATCTTTTCGTCCGAACCAGCAGGTCACGCGGGCAGAATTTGCTGCTTTTGTGGTTGCTAGTTTTCCAGACCGCCCTCTGAAAAATCCACCTGCCCAGTTTCGCGATGTCACATCCGAGTTCTGGGGTTACGAGGTCTTGTCCAAAGCACAGCAGATGGGCTTTTTGACAGGATTTCCGGATGGCACTATGCGCCCCAATGATCCCATCACTCGGATTCAGGCGATTGTGGCGATCGCGAATGGACTGGAGTTATCCGGCGGACGAGCAGATGATATTGGCATTTATCGCGATCGCGCCCAGGTTCCTAGTTATGCTATCGATGCGTTGGCTGCGGCCACTCAGCGCCGTCTAGTTGTCAACTATCCGGAACCGCTGATACTTAGACCTTTGGAACCCATTACCCGAGGCGAAGTTGCGGCTTTGATCTATCAGGGGCGGCTCGCCGTCGGGACATCAGCGGCGATCGCCTCGCCCTACATCGTGCAGCCGGATACGACTCAGCCTTTATTTAGCGATCTGGACAATCACTGGGCCACTGGATTCATTCGAGAACTGGCGGAAGCTAACTTGATTAGCGGTCTATCAGATGGTCGCTTTGCCCCCGAAGCCCCGATCAATCGGGCCCAGTTTGCCGCTTTGATTGCGAATGCCTTTCAACCTTCGCCCCAACAACCCTCCCGGAATTTCCGAGATGTGCCAGCCCATCACTGGGCCATCAGAGCGATTCAAACCGCCTATCAGGGCGAATTTATGTCTGGCTTTCCCGACGGTACCTTCGCCCCCGATCACCGCCTGTTGCGGGTCCAGATCTGGGTTGCTCTGGTCAACGGATTGCAGCTCACCTATCCAGATGTTGATCTCCAGCCTCTGGGACAGTTTGCCGACTATGCCTCCCTGCCTCGCTATGCCCTGACGCAAACCGCGATCGCTCTAGAACAACAACTCATTACCACTCATCCCAACCCCTCGCGCCTGCGTCCCAGCCAAATTGCCACTCGCGCTGATGCCTGCGTCTCCGTCTATCAGGCCCTTGTCGGACTAGACAGATTTCCAGCGATCGCGTCTCAGTACATTGCTTAAGGTGAACGAGCCTTGAATTAAGCGCTACTTAGAAGGGATAGGGCTTGTAGGGAATCCATTGCGCCCAAAGACGATTGAGTGTTCCATCAGCAATCAGAGCATTGAGGACGCCGTTGAGAGCATCCAGCAGCTCTCGATTGCCGGGTAATACGCCGATCCCGAATGGATGTCGAGTTTGAATTTCAAAGGCCGTTCGCAGGTTGGTATCTTGCGCTTCCATCGCCATGAGCAAAAGCGAATCTTCAACAATGGCATCAATGTCGCCGGTCTGTAACGCTGACAGCATCTCAGACGTGACTTTATGTTCTCCATCAAAAAAGATCGGCTCAATGTCAGTCGGGAGCTGTTCTAAAAGCGAGTTGCTGACGGTTTCCTTGAAAAAACCAACGCGCTTTTCACTTAAATCAGCTTTGCTATCAATATCCGAAGCTTCACGAACCAGCGCTGCTGTGTCGGAGCGTCCATAGGAGCGAGTAAAGTCAGCCCAAGCTCGATGTTCTTGCGTAATCGCTTGATTAAAACAGATAACGTCGTAATCCCCTGAACTCAGGGTCGAATAAAAACTTTTTGTAGGAATATCGAACCACTGGGGAGTCAAATCAAGGCGATCGCACATGACGCGCGCCAGCGCTGGCTCAAATCCCTGACGCTGGCCGTCGCTGATGAAACTCAGAGGACGGGCTTCAATATCGCTTGTGATGATGCACAGCTTACCTACCTCAACAGTCGTAAAGCTTGCAGAGGTTTGAGAGTGAGCCATATTTACCATACCTTTGTTGTCTCCCACCATTAATCAGGAAAGAGCGGTGCACACTCATAACATAAAACTTAATAAACCCTAGCAGACTCCCCCGAAGGTAGAAAGGGAACTGCCGCCCCCTATTCTGTTTTTATCTCTTCTAACTGGCGTTTGGTGATGACTTTTTGGATGAACCATAAAGCTACTGGTCTATTTCACCATACGTTAACGTAGAAAACTGTGACGGCAGTCTCTTTCCCTCTACAGGACTTATTGAGCGAAGTATTGAGTTTTCTTATCAACGAACTCCGAGGCGGTTTCTAGGCAATTTAATCAACCGCAGCCTGCCAAAACCGAATCGTTTCATCAGCGGCACTGCTAATTAAGCTATTGTCTTCTGCCTGGAACAGTAGATCACGAATGGCCCAGTCGTGATAGAGCTTAGCGAAGCATTGGTTTGCTCGCCACTGCCAAAGACGAATCTCAGAATCATGGCCACCGACCGCCAACAGCTGATTGTCTGCACTCAAGGCGATCTCGGTAATGGCACTGGATCGCTGAGCTAGGAGGCTATGGTCCTTTAAATCTGTCAAAGACCAGGTTTCAAGATGTCCCCTGCTGCTACCTGTGATCAGCGCTGACTCAACAGTGCTTAGCTGAACAGTCCGGAGACCTGCTTTTGCCGTCCAAGTGTGTAGCAGTTGGCCTTCCGGGATCGTCCATAGGCGCAAAGTTCCCTCTTCCCCAACGCTTATTAAGCGGCGGCCATCTGGACTTACGATGAGATCATTCACCGCTTGACTGTGACGGATCAGGTCAACTGATCGCTGAGCAGTCGCGGTATCCCAAAGAGCAATGCGACCCTCGGTATCCGCAGTGGCCAGCCTATCTCCGTTGGGTGACAGCGCGATCGCTCTCACCTGCCAACCGGGTTGCTGGAGCGTTTGCAACAACCGGTAGGAGCGCAAATCCCACAGCTTGACAGTGCTATCTCGGCTACCGGTCAACAGCAGTTGTCCAGCAGGGTGGAATGCCACGGCGACGACCGCATCGGTATGTCCACTGCCAAACCCTAGCCGTTGGGAAAAGGTCTGCACGAGATCGCCCGTTTGCCGATCCCAGAGCTGAACAGAATTATCGCTGTTGGCAGTGGCGATCGCTCGACCATCGGGACTAATCGCAAGCGCATTGGCAACTCGTCCAGGGGTTGTCCACACTTGGGTGCAGCGCCACCGAGTCGCCGTTGTTTGAAAAGTTATGGTGGCCTGCGAGGGCGATTTCGCGGTTAAAACACCTGCTGGATCTAAATCGGCCAGCGCACTGGTAGCGCTGCCATAGCGGTTAGCCAGAGGACGAGCGATGAGCTTATTTAAGACGCGAGTTAGCGTGATCCCCACTGGGGAAGCCACAAAGGACTTCCAGATCCATCGATCTTCTGCAACTGAATATAGATTGAAGGGATGTTCTCCTGTCAGCAGATGAACACAGGTCATGCCTAGGCCATACAGATCACTGGCGGGGACAGCTTTGCCTAAGGCTTGTTCGGGAGCCGCATAGCCTGCGCTGCCAATCACAGTCCCGGTATGTCGCAGTTCAGTGGCAGTCAGTAAGGTTCGGGCAGCCCCAAAATCTACGAGGACCGGGAGATCATCGGTATCCGGCAAGAGAATATTCTCGGGCTTGATGTCGCGGTGAATAATTCCTTGCTCATGGATGAAGGTCAGTACGGGGAGAAGGGCAAGCAGCAGCGATCGCACCCGTGCCTCCCCTAAGGGACCCTCTGCTGACAATGTCTGCTCTAAATTTTTGCCTGGGATAAATGCCTGCACCAAACAAATATCGCGGGAGGATTCCAGCACAGCGATCAATTCTGGAATCTGAGGATGCTGACCCAAATACGATAACCGTTCAGCCTCGGCAATCGTCCTCTGACGCGCATCTTCAGCAGACCCAGTGGCAGACGGAAGAATTTGTTTGACAACACACTTTTGGAAAGGCTGTTGAGCTTCATCCAAGGCTAGAAAGGTACGTCCAAATCCCCCTTGACCAAGTTGCTGTAATGGTCGAAAACGCCCTCCCAGAAGCAATTGAGCACCACAACTCTGGCAGCGATCGCGATCGTCTGAGTTCTGTGGTTGAGGACATTGAGGGTTTATGCACAGGGTATTCACAAAAAGACCATCTTCTGAGCGATCGTTTCAAACTCTCTTTACCAGTCTGACGTGAATCATCTGGGCCTGATCAACAACCCATCCAAAAAGCTTGCTGTTAAGATTCGACCATGTTTGACGCTGTTTGCAAATTTCTGGTCGAAACGTTTTCAGCCGATTTTGCTGGCTGGCTGCTTGGAGAAACGATGAGTCTCACTGAGCTAAGTCCTTCTGAACTCCTCCTGGAGCCTATTCGGGCAGATGTCCTCCTCTTACAATCAGAGAAGCAAGTCCTACACTTGGAATTCCAAACCCAGCCTGACGCAGCCATTCCCTTTAGAATGCTGGACTATTGGGTTCGCCTACACCGGCGTCTGCCAGACCACACCATTAGACAGGTTGTAGTGTATTTGTTGCCCAGTCAATCATCACTAGTGCAGACAACCGCTTTTCAATGGTCTGAAACCTATCATTCTTTTGAAGTCGTTCGTCTGTGGGAACAGCCTACTGAAGCGTTTCTGTCGTCTCCAGGGCTTTTGCCACTGGCAATTCTCAGCAATACTCAGGATCCTGAAGCGACTTTACGTCAGGCGGCCAAACAGATTGAATCCGTTAGCGATCGCCGGACTCAAAGTAATCTATCGGCATCTACTGAAATCCTTGCAGGGCTACTATTAAACAAACCACTTATTCAGACAATTCTGAGGAGAGACCTGATGCAAGAGTCTGTGATCTACCGAGATATCAGGGAACAAGCTATTCAAGAGGGCCTTCAGCAAGGGCTTCAGCAAGAGCGACTGCTCGTATGGCGCTTGCTGAACAGGCAGATAGGACCGATTCCGGCCAGCTTGAAGGCGCAATTAGACGCCCTCTCCCACGAACAGGTTGAATCCCTAGGTGAAGCACTACTCGATTTTGAAGAACAGACAGACCTGATGCAGTGGCTTTCGGCTAACGTTTAGGCGAATGATTCACCGATGCACCAGATCCAGATCTGAGTTGTCTTGAATCCTTTAAGGAGATTTCTGACAATAAAAGACTCCGGCTGTGGTGCATACTCTGCGCTAATGACACCCTACCAGCGGTCAAGTCTTTTCTAGAAACCCTCTAAGTTGGCACTAACTCCCCGGGACGAAGCTTAGACCACTTGCCCATTTCCTGCTTAAAGCTGTCACAGCCAACCACATCCCACTCCATCTCAATGATTTCGGCTTCCTGACGAATGTTGACATTGATGGTTGGATTGGTTGCTTCGAAGTTAGGAGACTCTGTGAGGTGAGGCTGTTGATGCTGGGTTTCCACTGCATGATAGGTCGTGCAGCGATCTACATAATGGCAGTTCACACAAATGCACATGGATCTTTTCCGGCGAAACGGCCTACTGTTGAGTAAGGGAAAACAATGAGTTTTCGCTAATCTAACGCAATATCCGTATTGACTGCTTGCAGAGGGGAGGCAATGTTGCAAAATGAAAAGCTGTGCCTTCCAGTTTTTGCAATTCTGCTCATGCTGAAGGCTCTGTTGTTTATCGTGTCATCCGTCCTTGCAAGCTGTTTCCCTCGACCAATTTCCCATCGCAACTGCGGCCCTATCCGTGAGCTCTGTTCTGTCGCCTCAGTCCTGGCCCTTTGCCCTGTCCCTGTTGCCGAGATCGGCACATCTAGTGGGCGGCAGCGTACGAGATGCCTTGTTAGGGCGCAAGGCTGACTACCTCGATCTTGATTTTGTGCTGCCTTGTGCTGCCGTGGAGACGGCAAGAGCGATCGCCCGCCATTACGATGCCGGGTTTGTGGTGCTCGATCCGAAAAATCAGATTGCTCGGGTCGTATTTCGGCAGGCTACTGTGGATTTCGCTCAGCAGGTCGGTGAAAGTCTGGAGGCTGATCTGCATCGGCGGGATTTTACGGTCAATGCGATCGCCTATCACCCGCACACAGAACTCATCTTCGATCCTCTGGGGGGATGTGCTGATCTCAAACGACGCCTACTGCGGATGATTGCCGCCGATAATTTAGCCGATGATCCTTTGCGCTTATTACGGGCCTATCGACAGGCAGCTCAGCTGGGATTTTCGCTGGATGAACAGACTCGTATTACTATCCATCAGCTTGCTCCCTTGTTGGGTAAAGTCGCGGCTGAGCGGGTCCGGGGTGAACTGGATTGTCTGCTGAGCAAGCCTGAAGGAACCCCATTGATGAAACTGGCTCGGGAAGATGATGTGCTCTGCACCTGGCTACCTGCGTTGTCTGGGGAACAGATCTGCCAGCTGGTTGCCGTTGACCAAGCAGCCAGATATCTTCAGGAACAGCGCCCAGAGTTTGCCCAACTGCTAACCACCTGGATTAAGGAACAAACGCCACCTGGATTTCACCGTAGCTGGTTCAAAGCCGCTAAGCTAAGCCGTATCCTGTCCCCAAATGTGGCGGTCGCAGAAGCAGAGCTAACTCGCTTCAAATACAGCCGAGTTGAACAGCAGGCTGTCTTGGCGATTCTACGAGGATGGGAGTGTTTGCAGGCGATCGCCACGGGAGACAACTCTCGACGTCAGCAATATCATCTCTTCAAGACTGCCGATAGCAGTTTTGTTGCATTGGTGCTGGTTGGCTTGGCCGAAGGTGTCCCATTCCCGATCCTCAATCACCTTATTGATCGTTTTTTAGACAAAGCTGACCCGGTAGCGCACCCCCACCCATTAGTCAGCGGTCGGGACTTAATTCGAGAGCTCGGCATCCGTTCAGGACCTCATATTGGGGAAATGCTGTCTGCGATCGAATTGGCTCATGCGGAAGGCCAGATCCAATCGTCTCAAGACGCTCTAGAGTGGATTCAAGAGACTTCCAATTTGTAAAAGGGATACGTTGGGTTCTCTGGCGGCAACCCAGCTTACATATTCAAGCTCGACAGATTACTGGTACCGCTAGGCGGAATTCAAAATGGCAACGTTTCCCACACCTCTGCTCGATGAAATGCTGGCAAAGCGGCAGCAGCAGGCCGAACAAGAGCGTCAACAACTGCTGGAACAAGCTCTGCAATGGTTATCGCTGCACGGTGAAGAATTTGGCATTACAAGCGGCTTTCTCTTCGGTTCGGTGACTCAACCAGACCGTTTCTCTCGCCGATCAGATATTGACCTAGCCATTGAAAGTTTGAAAATAGGCGATCCGTTTGGGTTGATGAGCTATCTTTCCCTGCACATTGATCGCGAGGTGGATTTGGTGCCGCTTGACCAATGCCACTTTTCATCCAAAATTCGCAGAGACGGGATTTTATGGAAAAGTACCAAGCCGCTGGATTAGCCGCTGAACTCAAGGCACAACTTAGGTTGTTTGAACGGGTTCAAGAGCGCCTACAAGAACGAGTTGCTGCAAATACCGAAACTTCAGCGCAACTCGACAGCATTGCACTCCAAATCCATAATCTCTATTGTGCAGCGGAAGATTTAATGAAACTGATAGCACAATCGTTTGAAAATAGGATAGGCAGTGGTGTTGACTGGCATTGCTCACTTCTGTTGCGGATGAGTGAACCCGTTCCTGGAATCCGGCCAGCTTTGCTGTCCGAGGATTTGTTCGACATCATGAATCGGTTACGAGGCTTTCGTCACTTTGTTCGCCATGCTTATGTGACGGATATTGATGCCGCTCAGCTGCAAATCAATTTGGCATTCGCTGTGCAATTGACCCATGAGCTTCCAACAGCCGTACACCAGTTCATTGGTCAGCTTGAAGATCCCGATTTCAGTTCTGATTGAGCACATTCGGTTAGGCTTTGAATTTGGTCTAGCGTTAGCGGTAAGTTGGCGGACACGGCAGCCTGAGACGTACTTAGCCAAAGCAAGAACTCAATGTTGCCAGCAGGGCCAACAATAGGCGAATACGTTAGCCCTCGATCGCACCACCCCAGTTCTCTCGCGGTCAGCAATACTCGCCAGATTGCATCGGCTTGGTCTTGGGGCGATCGCACGACACCGTTCTTGCCGACTTTCTCTTTGCCGACTTCAAACTGGGGTTTGACCAGGAGGATTGCTTCTCGGGGAAACTGCAACAGTTGCCAAAAAGCAGGTAAAACCTTGGTCAGTGATATGAAAGAAACATCCATGACGCCTAAGTCCGGCCAGATAGACGTTGCTTGATACAGCTCTGTCGGTGTCAGATGGCGTAGGTTAGTGCGCTCTCGGAGAATGACGCGGGTATCTTGCCGTAGTTTCCAAGCCACCTGCCCATAGCCCACATCAACACCGTAAACTTGCTTGGCTCCAGCCTGTAGCAGACAGTCCGTAAAGCCTCCGGTGGAAATTCCGCCGTCTAGACAAATGCGGTGGTCAACAGTGATCTCAAACGTCTGCAAAGCCTTGGCCAGTTTTTCTCCGCCGCGCGACACAAACGGAGCCTTCTGTTTTACTTTGATATCAGCATCTAGAGCGATCGCGGTTCCAGGCTTGTCAACGACTTGATGATTTACCTGCACTTCGCCTGCTCGAATGGTTCGCTGCGCTCCCTGGCGTGTGTCACAGAGTCCTCGCTCAACCAGTAGTATGTCTAGCCGTTGTTTAGGCAACGGTTTCGCTCCAAAACGACTTCTTTTTATCCCAAACTGACTTCATCTTCAAAAGTGGCACGTCTGACGAAGTGAAAGGGTCCGGCCAATGACCCCCACAAATGCTCATCGGTAGCGGGATCGCGTCCCCGGTCCCAACTCTGAAACTGTTCGCCGTCAATTTCAAATTCGCTATCCAGATACGTCGTTTTGCCCTGACGCTCCACCATACAGGCTTTGCCAGGCTCTACCCCCCCTTTGAAGCTATGCCCTGTCCATTCGACATGCATGTTGCAGTGGGCCATGCGCTCAACCTGATCGCGAGTCAACTGCGCCAATAGAGTGCGATCGCGAGCAGCCCCATAGAGGCTTTTTTCATCTTTGATAGTGTAATTCTCAATCTCGATGCGATCGCCTTCGGTAACTAACTTCAGCACTCTAGCCCGATAAGGCTGCTTCAGCATAAAGTCATAGGCCTGCTCTAAATACAGGCTGACACCGTCAAGTAAGCTGTAAGGCAAAGGACGCATACAAACCCGAATGTGGGCGTAGAGGGGCGGATTTTCGAACGCCTGCTGCTGATTGCTGAAGTCCGCCGCCATCCATCGAGCCAGAGTGGCGATATCGGTTGAATGAGTCATCGGTCTGTATGGGGAGCTGATTGATCGACAAAGGCTATTGTACGACTGGATGGTGTGGGACGGGTATGGCAAAGCTGACACCCTACCAGTAGTCAGTTCTGTCCTGGAGCTCCCCTAAATCTTCGAGGTTGGGTCTTCCTGGGCTGCGGTGCCTTAGGCTGATCAAGAGCTAGCTGGAGGCACTGGTATAAAAGCGTAGGGCAAATCGCCAAAACCATCGGGATGCCTGGAGTAGGGCGATCGCCAGTAGGACAGAACCCATAACCCAGGCCCACTCGATCCGGCCTAAAAGAGCCTGAGCTGGAATTGTTGTCAGAAACGCGACGGGAATAATGAAAGTCAAAAAGACACGGTACGCAACCGGATACGCCACAATCGGAAAGCGTCCAGCTTCCAGCAATCCTCTCAATACCTCAGTAACGTTATAGATTTTGACGAACCAGATGCTGGTGGCTCCCAACATGAACCACAGGCTGTATAAACTCAGGAAACCGAAAAATAATGGCGGTAGGGCCACCACGTAAGCGATTGGACTTAACCCCAACCGTACCCCGGCATAGGTCACAATAATTAGCCCAAAGAGTAAATCGGGAAGTCCCCAGGGTGAGAGTGTGCGGGTTGATAACCAGAATTGTGAACTGATGGGCTTAAGCAACACAAAATCTAGGGTTCCTTCTTCGACCTGCCGTACAATTTTATTGAGATTGGGGGCCAGAAATGTGGCTGAAAAGCCCTGTAGCAGCGTGAAAATTCCCAGGACGATGAGGGCTTCTTCCCAAGTCCACCCCGGAAATTGGTATCCCGTTCGATAGAACAGAAAAAGCCCAAACAAGCTACCCAACAGTCCTCCCAAGCTACTGAGGGCAGCCACCAAGAAATTGAGTCGATACTCCAATTCAGCCGCGATCGCCGTGCTCCAAAAGAGCTTTAACACACTCCAGTAGCGCTGCATCATGCTCCCATCCCTGAATATTGCCGCAGTCCTCGTCGCCACAGCCAGCGATTGATGGATAGAAAAATGAGACTCCAGAGGGCGATCGCGATAAATCCCTGTGCCACATTGGTTGATCGCCCGATGATTAAATTTGCTGGGAAATAAATCAGATAAGGGAAAGGTGTCCACAAAATCACGGCCCTAACGGCTTCAGGAAAGACGTCCAAAGGGGCAATCATGCCTGACGTAAAGGTGTAAATGAGATACCACAGCTGCTCAATAGCATTAGCCCGCTCTGTCCAAAAGGCGAACATGGCGAACGTGTATTGAACGATAAACCGTAGGCAAAAAGAACCAATAGTCGCTAGCACGCCAAGCAGTAGGGTTTGTGGCGAAGGTTGCCACAGAGCTTGGGGATACAGTAGGAAAAAAGCTCCCAATAGTATCAGGATGAAGGGAAGCCGAGCAAAGCGCTCCGAAACATGACTAAAGAAATGTCGCCAGACCGGATCAATGGGCTGTAGTAAAAAGGGAGACAGCTTACCCTCAATGACCTCACGCTCAAACTCCCAGATAACCCAAACGACCGTTAGTTGGCGAACGAGAAAGACGACCAAAAAGTAGCGTACAAACGTAATTGGATCTAGCGCAAACTGGCCGTCCTGAGAGGCTTTCGCCCAGATGCCCATGAATATGAGAGGAAAAGTTCCCGAAAGCACCCAAAACATCAACTCTGCCCGATATTCCACCATGTAGGCGTAATACACCGAAAGTGAGACCCGCGAAACGGAGAGCACTCTACGCAGCAGTCGAATGAATGTATTCACGGCGGCAAGTCACCAAAAGTGTTTCTCTAGGAGACCATAACGCTTGTCTTCTGGCTTCCCATGCTAATCAGCTCCTTACCATACCATTGAGCGTGCATTAGAATAGAAGCAAGATTTCAGGATAGCTCGGCTCAATGGCTTGACTAGGCACTTTTCTAGACGTCGGCCAACGACAAGGTCACTATTTCGGGTATAATCTTAAATCTTGTTGCGGGAGATTTCTTCCGCCATCCTTGGCTGCTTGTGCAGCACGTTAAAGACTGAATCGGAGATAGCCGATCCGGAACTGATTTGCTCGGTCTTTGAGAACTGAGGAGAATACCCAATTACGGAGAAAACGGTAGGTAAACATTAGCATGGTCAATCAGGTAGAGCAGGAAAAGGATACAGATATTGGGTTTACCCATGACGACTTTGCAGCACTGTTAGATAAGTACGATTATCACTTCAGCCCTGGTGATACCGTTGCAGGAACAGTTTTCAGCTTGGAGCCACGGGGCGCACTCATCGATATCGGTGCTAAAACTGCCGCCTACATCCCTATTCAGGAGATGTCGATTAACCGTGTTGAAAACCCCGATGAGGTCCTGAAAGCGGACGAAACACGTGAATTCTTCATCCTCACAGATGAAAATGAGGATGGACAGCTTACGCTTTCCATTCGGCGCATTGAGTACATGCGAGCTTGGGAACGGGTACGTCAGCTTCAGCAAGAAGACGCAACGGTTCGCTCAGAAGTTTTTGCGACTAACCGAGGCGGGGCCTTGGTCCGCATTGAGGGTCTGCGTGGGTTTATTCCCGGCTCTCACATTAGTACTCGCAAGCCTAAGGAAGATTTGGTGAGCGAAGAGCTGCCACTGAAATTCTTGGAAGTTGATGAGGAGCGCAATCGTCTCGTTCTAAGTCATCGTCGAGCACTAGTTGAGCGCAAGATGAATGGGCTTGAGGTCGGCGAGGTTGTTTTAGGTACCGTGCGTGGACTAAAGCCCTACGGTGCGTTTATTGATATTGGCGGCGTCAGCGGTTTGCTCCATATTTCTGAGATTTCGCACGACCACATTGACACTCCCCATAGCGTGTTCAATGTCAATGATGAGATCAAAGTTATGATCATCGATTTGGATGCGGAGCGCGGTCGGATTTCACTCTCCACGAAGCAACTGGAACCAGAACCTGGCGACATGGTGAAGAATCCTGATCTGGTGTTTGAAAAAGCAGAAGAAATGGCTGAGAAGTATCGCGAACAGTTGCTCAAAAAGGCAGAAGCCGAGGCGGCGGAAGCGGCTGGTGAGAGTGACTATTCGGAAGAAGAGGATGTTGATTTCTCTGCTACTGAAGAAGACTAGCGTGATTTTTTTGCGCTAATGTGCGTCATATCTTGATCAAAAAGAGCCGTAGTTTTAGAATTACGGCTCTTTTTGATGGCTTTATAAATTTGTCATTAGGGCAAATTGATAAATTCTTTTCAGGGGATTCCCTTTGTTCACCGAACAACAGCCGGGTGCTTGGCGTACGTTAGATGGTCCGCCATCTTGTCACGGAACTGAGACGGCAATACCTCTTCTCCCGGGTTCTGTGTTGCGATCGCCCTGTTCTCAAACCAATCTTAGTCCTTCAAAAGTCGGCGTTGAAACATCATCGCAAAAGCGCCGACACTGGCAGCAGACACCAGCGCGAGTCCTTCTCGAATGGTTGCCATGAGATGAAAATCTCGGCTGCCACCATGACTGATGTTGTGATAGTCGATGCCCATGTCATCTATAGGCACGATGCGGATATCTTCGTGACCTTCTTGTTTGAACTCAATCCGCCAACTACCTAATTGGTCCGCATCTGGGGCAAACGTAAAGTGCCCTTGCTCATCCGTTTGACTTTCTTGCCAAGGCGTTTCCAAATCTTCAGGCGCATACACGAGGACCGTCGCATCCTGCATGGGTTCACCGGTGCTGAAGGTGGCCGTAAACTCAAGCTCCAATGCCGAGGCAAATAGATCGACAAAGTAGTCTGTCTGTACTGCGTGTGCCCAAGCTGCCGTGGCGCTCACAAACATGAGCCAAACACTCAGCAATAGTCCCAATGCAAGCGTTTTCATAGAGGACTCCAAAAAACAATGACCTTCGCAACAGATGTGAATCCACGCGAAATCCTAGCACTTTGTCGATCAATCGTGTGCGATGTTCCCTTGGAGAATTGAATACGGTTGTCGATCAGCCGAGCCATACACCTGTGTGATCGCTCAAAATGACACCTGAAATTTTGGAGTGGCATCGTCTCTGTTGTTCGAAGGACAACACCCCCTGCTAGGATCGAGACTGTTGAGCCGGACACTGAACCGGAATTATGCAGATTTACCTGGATTACAGCGCTACAACACCGACTCGTCCTGAGGCGATCGCACTAATGCAGACCGTTATGCAGGAACAGTGGGGTAATCCCTCTAGCCTCCATCAGTGGGGCAATCGGGCTGCCGTTGTATTAGAGCGATCGCGGGCTCAAGTAGCAGGACTGTTGAACGCTCCAGCTGACAGCATCGTCTTCACCGCAGGAGGCACTGAGGCCAACAATCTGGCTGTGATGGGAGTTGCTCGTCAATACCAGACACCCCAGCATTTGATTGTTTCCAGTGTGGAACATTCAGCGATCGCTGAGCCTGCTCGTTATCTGGCTTCGATTGGCTGGCAAGTCACCTGGCTGCCGGTTGATCATACCGGGCGTGTTGATCCTGACGCTTTGGCGCAAGCCATTCGCCCCAATACTGTCTTGGTATCCATCATTTATGGTCAAAGCGAGGTCGGCACTCTACAGCCGATTCCAGACCTAGCCGCGATCACGAGGTCTCGCGGCGTCCTCTTTCATACTGATGCTGTGCAGGTGGTTGGGCGGCTGCCACTGGACATGCAAACGCTGCCGGTTGACCTGCTATCAATCTCCAGCCAAAAGTTTTATGGCCCACAGGGTTCAGGGGCGCTTTATATTCGTCCAGGAACAGACCTCATGCCGCTGCTCGGTGGTGGCGGTCAAGAAATGGGTTTGCGATCCGGTACTCAAGCTCTGCCCAATATTGCTGGATTCGGCCTCGCAGCTGAGCTGGCAACAGGTGAGATGCCCTGTGAAACCATACGGCTCATTCAGCTTCGCGATCGTCTGTTTCATCAACTGGCTGATGTTCCAGGTCTAGAGGTGACTGGCGATCCTCGCGATCGCCTGCCTCACCACGCCAGCTTTTGTCTGACCCATGCTAACGGTGTCGATATCACTGGGAAAGCCGTCGTGCGCCAGATGACTCTAGCGGGGATCGGTATCAGTGCTGGGGCGAGCTGTCGGAGTGGTAAGCTGAGTCCCAGTCCGGTTTTGCAGGCGATGGGCTATGGCGATCGTGCTGCCACGGGCGGTATCCGCCTGACACTTGGCAAGCACACAACAGCCGCCGACGTTGATTGGACTGCTATGGTGTTGCGTCAGATTCTGGACCGCATGTTATCTCCTCTAACCCCTGCCCACATGTCGTAGATAAAAATTATGACTGGAGTGCCTCGTAACATTGATGCTGCTGTTGAACAGGCTAAAGAAGCCACTCGTGCCGCGATTCAGGCAGGCGTTCCTCGCATCTTGATTGAACTCAATATTCCAGAACTGAAGGGTATGCCCATTGCCGAACAGTTCTATCCGGTTTTGCAAGAGTTGGGTTTTCAATTCAAGGTCTATTTTCCAGACGCTGGGGCTGCGGCTTTGGCCCGTCGGGATTGGGAGGAGCCAGAATTTAGCATTCGCGGCATCAATGAGGTCAAAGGACAGCTGGAACCTGACGATGACGCTTGTTTGATTGTTGAGCCATCCTCAGTAGAAGTCGGAACTGTCGAAGCGTTCTGCAATGCGGCAACAGGCAAGTATGTTGTGATGCTGAATCCTAAGCTAGAGGATATCGCCATCGTCGGGATTGGCTATGCTGCTCGACAGCTCAGAGAACGGTTTCTCAGCACGCTGGAATCTTGCTATTATCTCCAACCTCAGGAGGGCTACACGCTGCTGCGGATTTATCCAGGATCTTGGCAAGTCTGGGGTGAAGTCGATGATGATTATGAGTTGCTGGGGGAATTCCCGACCAAGCCCTCTGGAGAAGCGATCGCGGCTCTATTTGCTGAAGACGCAACCGAAGGCGATAGCTCTGATCCAGAAACAAACCGCCCCCGACCCCAAAAGCGAGGACTGCTCTCAGAGTTGGGACAATTTATCCGTGCGCTAACACAGTAATCTCACAACTTGCAGGACTTTCATTCATGATTGGTGCTTCATTCAAACTGAACCTGCATTGGGCAGAATTCACAAAGTGATTTTCAGTAAGGGAAAACCTCCACACAGGTCGGAGATGATACTCAATCAGGCTTAAAGATGGCATATGCTTTGAGTCAAGCTCACCTCATTCCCTGTTCCCATTCCCTGCTCCCTTAAGACACTGAGATGTACTTAACCGAACTGCACAGGGCTATATCAAGACTGAAAGTTGCCTCTATCGCATTTCTGCCAGGAAGTTTCGGCTCTGATAGTCGATCTTCTCCAAGTCACTTTGTAATTTGGATGGAATAGGCAAGCGCAGCTGATCTAAACAGGCTTTAACGCGCCAGCGGGTATCGTGTTTTTTGAGCATCTGCCAATAGTTGCGGCGATGAATGGCCGTCAACCGCTCCTTATCGGCCAGCAAATTCATAATGGCTTCGACGCCCTCTTCGGGGCGATCAGGCAATTCAATGGTGGCGTCTTTCCAGTCCAATAGTCTGTCGGCTTCTTTGGATGGTGGACGTTTGCCCACGATCGCGGTGCCTGAGGCCAGACCTTCAAACCAGCGGGGCGTCAGCGTAGGTTTTCGATAGAAGTAAGACGGGTGTTCTTGATAGTTTGACAATGCCACACTTCCTTTGGAGGTGTAAGTAAAGTCAAACGCCAGCGAAATCTTGCTCCGGCTGAGTATTTTTTTCAAAAGCACCTTGTGCTGATAGTCAAACCGCTGGGGAGTGTAAGGTTCATCGGGATAGAGATCAGCTTCTTCAGGAACTTGTCGGTAATAGAATAAGTCCTGACTGGACTGGTTGCATCTCTCAAAGAGTTGCGCGTGGTATTGGGTGGGAACGCGCCCATAGCTTGCAATATCGATGCATCGAGCAATATTCGCAGAGCCATGATCCAAAACATTAGCGCTATGAGGCCAATAAGACACTGGGATCGAAAATTCTTTTTGTAGAGGCTCAATCAGTCCATTTAGAGGGACAAAAAGGTGATCCAGCTGTTGTGTCAAGCTAGGAAAAGCATCGACTAACCAAGCGTCAAAAATATAGGCAACAACAACATCAAATTTTTCTCGCCACTCAGGAATACTCTTGAGAATTTCTAAGAAAGCACCATGCACTCCAATCAAAATAAGCACGTTCGTCTCATCAGACGGAAGCATTTTGCTAATATCAATCGGCTCATAATACCCCAATCCTTTACGAACAAATTTATTGGCCATGTTTTTAATGGGCTGAGGCCAAGCGGATTTGTCGATGGATTTTGTGATTTTTCGAGCCTTGGGTCTGATTAGGTTAGCATCGCAAGTATCAACAATAACGTCTTCAATATTGAATGCAGGTGCATTATGAGGTGCAGCATGAATATCGCGCATCGAGAGGACGTGAATTTTCATCTATAGAATTCCTCAATATTCTTAATTGAAAAGCTGCAATTTAGACATGACGTACTTTTTGCTGAGTTCTAAAGATACTTTAGAAATTTCCCTTAGGAACATAATAGGTAGAGATTTATCCACTTCTGAGCATCAGAAATATCCCAATAGCGCTACTGCGAATCTCTTACATGCTTTTTAGTTAGTCTGAAGAGGCGCGTCGTCGACGTACTCTCTTACCGGTAGATGACATCTCTTTCTTCTCATTCAAACATACAAATAAGTGGACATCAGGAATATCACGGAGATGCCTTTTGACTTCTTTATAAAAGGTTTGGAATTGTAAAATCTCGTCTTTCCAGAACGTCTGCTGTTCTATTTACGGGGCTACAATCACACATTTCAGAACGTGGGATTACAGACTTGAGACGTATATTTTGAATGCTGATACGTAAGTGTTTGGTTGCTTGAAACGGATAGAAAAGAGTCAGTGAAAGTATTACTCATCCGACGTCTTGCTCAACTATAGCCGTCGTCAGTTCCGTTAGGACAAGACGGTGAGCCATCTGGCTATGGGCTAAACACCCAGATGTTGGATGCACAAACCTAGATGGCTACAACTATAAAATGGACCAATTGTCTTCACCCGCAGCACATCATAACTGTGAGACAAAACGTTGGGGAGCGATCGCCTCCATCACCGATGATGTTTCTCCGGTGACTGACTGGGCAAAATGGACTGCCGCAGCTGGCACCAAGGCAAAGGGACTCGTAAAGCCTGAGAAGACAAATGCGCCTGTGAGTTCAGGGACGGCTCCTGCTAGGGGTAGACCATCACGGCTAAATGCGACACGACAGGCTCGCCAATCGCCTGGAGCCTTTGCTAGGGCAGGAATGAGGGGAGCAATGCCAGAACGAATCGTGTTTTCACCTGTTTCGGCGTCCAGATGGGGCTCAAGTGCGGTGGTAATGCGGCTAATTTGCCCAATTCGAACCGTCTGATTGAGGAACTGGACGCAGCCAGCATCTAAAAAGGGGGGGCGAATGTTGTGGTTGGGCTTCTCCCACAGATCGTCAGTATCATCTTCGGTCGCCTCAGATTCGATCGCTGAGCGCGTCAAATCCGCCGGCATAATCAATGCTCTCAGCTGCGTCGTTAGTGGTGGCGTTTCCACAATCTCGGCGTATGTGAAATACACAGGAACTTTGACACCAGCGGTTTTGAGGAGCTTGCGAGTCAGTCCACCCGCAGCGATCGCCACATTTCCAGCCGCATAAGCCTGAGTCGGTGTTGTCACGCCGGTAACGCGATTACCCACACGCACAAGTCCGGTCACCGTTGCGATAATAATCTGTCCGTCTAGCGCTTGCAGGCCGCGATTATAAGCTTTCACTAGCGCCATGGGATGGACATGGCCGTGACGGACGGTTAGAGCACCCGCGATCGCCTCTCCATTCAATTGCGGTTCTAGTTCAATGGCCTCTTGGGAAGTAATAGGGACGGGGGGAATTTCGCTAGCGCTGTATCGCTCGCATAATGGTTGAGGGTCTTGGTCACGGTCAACCGTTAGGACCAAATCCAGTTCGCGATACTCTGGCGACCAACCTGTCTCGTCTGGAAGTGCCTGATAGCGCTTTAGCCCTTCGTGGCAAAGCTGACGAAGTAAATCACTAGTGCCCGACCAGAACGGCACGCCACCATAGCTATACCGTGTTGCGCTTTCTGGGTCCACGGACTTTTCTAGGAGCAGAACAGAGCAGCCTTTTCGTGCTAATTCATAACTGAGGGCTGCGCCTGTTAAACCATTGCCGACCACAATCCAGTCAAAGGTCTGCATAGTCAAGGATGTATTTGGGACAGAATGATGCGGAGGCGATCATAATCGTCTTTAAGCAATACGTTCAGAACGCGACCTGTTTGTACTAACCAATCGCGATCTAATTTTCGTAGCTGGTAGACCTGGCGAATCACGGCGGCGATCAGTCCGTCCACAGGAGCACTCCGCATATCCATCAAGGTTCTGATGAAATCAAGCTGTTCTGTAAAGGCGATAATGTCGTCAGCTTCGCAAGTGTAGACCGCTTGATGAACTTGTGGGGGGCGGGGGGGCAAATGCTGATAAAAAATAGTGTCGCCTGCGGGCTGAAATCCGGCGATCGCTACCCGAAATTCCGTTTTCAACATGGCGAAGATCTGCGGTTGCTGTTCCCGTAGCTCTGCTAAAGAGAGTCCCAAAGCAGTCGCCCGATGGACAGAATCGAGAGGGCTTGTAGTGGCGTGATACACCACACCAAAAATCTGATTTCCCGAATCTTCATCTGCCGCTTTGACCCAGCTGCCGAAGGGGGGCATTTGAGCAAAGCTCAGGGAGTCCGGTTCAAGACATTGCGCCAGAAACTCAACCGTCGAGGTCTCGATCACTTCGGCAATGTGATTGGGCTGATGAGCCTGGGATGCAAATTGAGGCAGGGGCAGTCGCATAAGGGTTTGATTTCAACTTAGGACGCCTTAGAGGAAAGATAGTGAGTGGCGCGATCGCGGATTTCCTCTAGGTCTTTGGGCTTCATTTTATCCAAGTTTTTTAGGATAAAGCTCATGCGCCCTTGAGACTGAAGTTTACCGCGGTGACGATCTAAGAAATCCCAGTAATAGAAATTGAACGGACAAGCATCATCCCCTGTGCGCTGTTTGGGGTTGTAGCGACAGTCCTTGCAGTAATCGCTCATTCGATTCACGTAATTGGCGGAAGCTGAATACGGCTTTGAAGCCAACACGCCACCATCCGCAAACAGTCCCATCCCAATGACATTGGTCTGCATGACCCAATCATAGGCATCGATAAAGGCAGCATGGAACCAGTCTTCAACGGCTTGGGGTTGCAGGCCCGCAATGAGCGAGAAATTTGCCAGAATCATCAGCCGCTGAATGTGGTGACCGTATCCAGTGCGTTTAACTTGGTCGATCACCTGATGCAGACAGTTCATGTCAGTCTCGCCTGTCCAGAAAAAGTCAGGCAAGGGGCGATCGTGCTCAAACCAGTTGCGCTCAAAGTATTCCTCTGCCACATGCCAGTACAGACCTCGCATGTACTCTCGCCAGCCCATCACCTGCCGAATAAAGCCCTCGACGCTGTTGAGCGATAATCCCTGTTCCTGATAGGCCGTTTCGGCAGCTTCAATGACCTCTTGAGGATTCAACAGTCCTAGATTCAAGTAAGGGGACAGCATCGCGTGCCACATCGTGTCTTCCCCAGTCACCATGGCATCCTGATAAGGTCCGAAGGTTTCCAGTCGGTCTTGAATGAAATAGTCTAAGACCGCGATCGCCTGCTCCCGAGTCACCGCCCATGCGAAAGGTTCAGCCTCACCAAAGGTCGGAAAATCCAGCTTTTCAACCGCTTCAATGACGGCTTGGGTGACCTCATCCGGCTCGAAGGTCATCGGTACAGGGGTGTTGAGTTTGCCCTTAGGAGGCTTACGATTCTCTTTGTCAAAATTCCAGCGACCTCCCTCCGGCTCGTCTCCCACCATGAGCACCCCAAAGCGCTTGCGGCCTTCTCGATAGAAGCTCTCCATGAGTAGGCTTTTGCGTTGACTAGCCCACTGATTAAAGTCGTCTACGCTCCAGAGGAAGTGATTGTTGGGCAGCAGTTCGATATCACAGGGTAAATCTAAAGACTCAAGGAACTTAGCAAAGGGGCGATCGCTCGGCGTCATGACTTGGAGCGTGGTAATGTCCTGCGCTTTGACCCATTCTCTCAGTGGCGACTCAAAGTTCTTCGCAATCTCATAGGTGACCGACCAGCCTGCATCTTTCAGCTCAGCCGCAAAGTGGCGCATGGCTGACCACACTAAAATCAACTTTTGCTTGTGGTATCGCCGCTGTTGGCCATGCTGATGAGACTCGATCAGAATGACTGGAGTGTGATCTTTTTGCTCCTGGTTCTGGATCAGTGCCGTCTGTCCCTGCGACAGCTGATCCCCTAAAACCCAAATGCCCGTCGTCATTACTCTACCTCTTCAGCTATTCGCTATTGTGACGGCTTTTAGCGATCGCTGCCGCGCTCTCCGATTGGTTCACACCCGTAGACAGCAGTACAATAGTCTTAATCCCACGCCAGAGGTCAATCAGCGATGGTACTCACGGCCCAGGAACTGGCAGATTTGATGCCAGATGCCACTCAGCTAGAAAGCAACGAACCAGAGATGGAAAGTTCTCTTCACTACGCTCAGCTAGCTCTACTGGTGACCTGCTTAGAATGGCTCTGGCGTGACCAAGGCGATTTTTTCATCGGGGCGAATTTGACGATTTACTTCAGCCGAGAGCAGCTGAAAAACCGTGACTATCGCGGCCCCGACTTTTTCTTGGTGAAGAATACTGAAAAGCATCCCCGAAAATCCTGGGTGGTTTGGGAAGAAGGGGGTCAATATCCTGATTTGATCGTTGAACTGCTGTCCGACTCGATCGCCAGAACCGACAAAAATCTCAAAAAGGAACTCTATCAGAACCGTTTTAGAACACCTGAATACTTTTGGTTCTCACCCGAAAATCTGCAATTTGAAGGATTTCGACTCGAAAATCGCCGTTATGAGTCGATTGATGCCAACTCAGACGGATTGCTGTGGAGTGATGTTCTGGGACTTTATCTTGGCATTCACGACGGCAAGCTGCGCTATTTTCACGAAACAGGCGAACTGGTGCTCACCCCTGAGGAAGACGCAGTGCGATCGCAGCAACAAGCAAAAGCAGCTGAGGCAAGGGCTACCCGCTTAGCTGAGCAGCTCAGAGCAATGGGAATCGACCCGAATGACTAAAGTCTCGCTGTAGCCTTTTGCCTGTACCTCCGCTTTTCCGATCCCCGTACTCCTCTCCTTTCTTACAACATCGGGCGAGAATCTTTTCGGACTTTAAATCGTCAGGTTTGAAGTTATCGGAGAAGACAACAGTCAGCTTTATGCCACCAGACTGTATCGTCGTCACGATCTATTGCAGCAAGCGCCTTATGAAAATGGTTATGATTCCTTCCTGGACTTCACAATTCCTGACTCTTCTATTAGTAATCGGTACCAGCGCTACTGCCCTCGCTGCACCTTACGTTCCCCCTTCTGGCATCGGTGCTCCAGGTCGTCGAGAGAGTGCTGGAACAAGAGGCTGTTTATTTGGCAATCCCAGCAATCTTGTGGCTTTGGCCCCAGAAGAGAATATGGGGTGGACCACACAAGCCTATCCTCGCTTTTACTGGTACTTACCCACCAATCAAGCCAGCTTTGTGGAATTCACTTTGGCAAAGGCGATCGCGGATTCCGACACCGTCGAAGACATCTACAGTACCCGCTTCGATATCACGGGTGATGCCGGCATTATGAGTTTGGAGCTGCCTGCGACTGCTAGCATTCCACCATTGCAGACCGGCGATCGCTATCGTTGGCAAGTGACGATTTTCTGCAATCCAGAGGCTGAAGAGGGCGAGCTGAGTATTTACGGATGGATTGAGCGACGGCTCCCTGAGGACAACTTGGCAGACCAGTTAGAACTGGCTTCGGAGATTGAGAAAGCTGACTTGTATGCCACCAACGGTTATTGGTTTGATGCCGTTGATCAACTGGTGTCGCTGTCTGGCTCCATGCAGGAGAACATTGAGATCCAGACGCGCTGGGTCGAACTTTTGGATTCGGTGCAGCTTGGAAACCTGGTCGAGCAGCCCGTACTGATGGACGAGTGAAGGTATGCGTAGTGAACAAAATTCCGATGGATGAATCTTGAATTTTAAACACTGAAGTTGAACTGCTTGGAGAAACCCTCTACTCTAATTCCATTTGTTGATCTGGTCTTGCCTATGCCCCTGTTAGACCGTTTGCACATCGAAGTCACCAATGTCTGCAACTTCAAGTGTGAGTTCTGTCCGGACGCGATTATGGCGCGTCGTCGAGGGCACATGGACTTCGAGCTTTTGGACAATCTCCTAGAGGCGATCGCGACTCAAGATTTGGCCCGCATCGTCACCTTTCACCTGATGGGCGAGCCATTCATCTATCCTCATATCTTTGAGGGCATTCAAAGCGCTGTGCGTCGGTCAATTCGCCTACACTTGACGACCAACGGCAGTACCTTTCATTTATTTCCAGAACATATCGAAGCATTGGTGCGATCGGGCGTCCCCAAAGTTACGATTTCACTCCAAACGCCCGACCCAAAAACATTTCAGCTACGAGGTGCGCCACCCCGTTTGCAGTCCGAGGCTTACTTTCAAGGAATCATTGAGTACGTTCAGGCTAACCTCAAGGCGATTGACTCCCCTACTCGTATACACGTCAAGTTTTTAGACACAACGCCCCATCCGTTTTTAGTGCCTCATAAACCGATGCAGGTCGTTGATGGCAAAGCTCATATGCAGGAAGAACTCACAACATGGGCTCACCGGTTCCTGGATGGCATCGCTGATTCAACCATCCACTGGTCACACATTGCGCGATCGATTGAACGTCATCGTTCTGGCCAATGGCAGCTCATTCCCCTCCATCCCAAGCTCGTGCTGGAAACGTTTCCACTCGACAGTTGGGGCAATATTGAGTCTGCTGCGGTGCTTCCCGCTAGCTTTGGCTACTGCAATGGCGCTTCACAACAGGCAGGGGTGCTTTATGACGGCACGGTAGTTCCCTGCTGCAAAGATTTCGAAGGGCAGATTCCGTTGGGAAAGGTTACTGAGCAACCTTTGAAAACTATCTTGGAGGGGTCAGCTGCCTGCGCCCTGCGACAGAGCTTTGACCGTTTTCGAGTCGATCATCCGGTGTGTCAGCGCTGCATGGGAGCAGATACGCGCACAAAATCCTGGCTGCGACAGCTCGGTTCTGTGGCCTATTTCAAGGCTTACAGCCCTCTCATGCGAGCTGTTTATCCAGGTTGGGGAGAGGTTTGAAAAGAAGAAACGATGCAATTTAGGCACAAGCTCAACTGCAAGAGCTATAGCTGTCGTCAGGTCAGTTAGACGACGATGAGGAGCCATCTGGCTATGCGCTCAGCACCTGGATGCCATTGAGTGCATAAACCTAGATGGCTAAAGCTACATTAATCTGTAGGCAGCGCTTCAGGTCGTACCGTTACAGTCTGGGCTTGACCACCGCGACTCAACTCGATGGAGAGGGGGTCACCGATCGCGGTTGCCGACACTTGCTGCTGCACAGCGGTGGCGGTGTCAACGGATTGTCCGCCAATGCTCGTGATGACATCACCGACTTGCAGTCCCGCTGCGGCAGCTGGAGAGCCAGAGACCACATCCACAACCAAAACGCCTTCCTCTTCTTGAACGTTGAAGTCGCTTTGAGCATTGACCGCATCCCTCGTTTCAGCCGTTAGCTCCAGCATGCGAATGCCGATGTAAGAGTGATCAACTCGTCCGTTTGCCACTAACTGATCGGCAATACGCCCAACGGAATTAATCGGAATCGCAAAACCAATGCCCCGAGCGTTTTGAATGATGGCAGTGTTCATGCCAATCACTTCGCCACGCTCGTTCAGCAAAGGTCCACCTGAGTTGCCTGGGTTAATGGCAGCATCAGTTTGGATAAAATCGATCCGCTTATCAGACACACCAATTTGTCCGCTTGTCCGCCCAGTGGCGCTGACAATACCAACGGTTACTGTGTTGTCCAGCCCTAAGGGATTTCCAATTGCGATCGCCCATTCGCCAGGCTGCAACTGATCAGAATCGCTAAGTGGAATCGTAGACAAGTTCTCAGCATCAATGTCGATTACGGCTACATCTGTCAGGGAATCGGTACCGACTACACGACCTTCTACGATGCGGCCATCCTTTAAGGTCACATTAACTGTGTCGGCGCCATCAACCACATGGGCATTGGTGAAGATAGTCCCCTCTTCAGATACGATGAAGCCAGATCCAACGCCTTGCTCAACTCGCTGCTGAGATTCTGGCATGTCACCAAAGAACTCACGGAAGAAGGGGTTTTGAAACGCATCCGGCAGCTGAGTGGTCACTGTCCGCGAGGCGTCAATACGCACAACGGCTTCACCAGCGTCTTGGACAATATCAGCCACGAAGCTGGACGACGTAGCCTCTGCTCCTGGCACGGGAGCGATCGCAGTTTGCTGAGTCGAGGTCAGTGTACTGGACTGTTGATTGAGTTCCGGTTGCACTGCTCGAAGTGCTCCAGTTCCGGCAGTGGCTAAGCCGGCACCGGCTACCATCAGAAGGAGGGACTGTCCCACACGCTGAAACAGTCGATTGGAACGACGTGAAGAAACAGGGACAAATTCGCTATCTGTCAGGTTTCTCATGAATGTGTTTTCCTGCTGTTTAAGAAACGTTTGCTGTCTTTACATCCTTACTGTAAGGACTCGATTTGACGGTCTTGTTACAGCAGTGTGATAGGCCTGTGAAAGTTTGTCTAAAATCCCAACATCGACAAGTTATCCACAGTTGTCGGCACCCTCTTGATATCGCTCCACAAGGAAAATAAGTCATGCTGAAAGTTTTTGCTGATCGCGGCGGCACCTTCACCGATCTGGTCGCCGTTACCGATGACGCCAATGTAGCAGAACGACTTGCTGAACAGAGCCGCTTTCAAGTGACACCGTTGCCCAATCACCAGTGGGTGATCATTTACAAACTCTTGTCCGAGCAGCCAGAGCGCTATCAGGATGCCGTCATTCAGGGCATTCGTGACATTCTCGGACTGGCGCCTGCCGCACCGATGCCCAGCGATGAAATTGAAGTCGTCAAAATGGGAACGACGGTGGCGACGAACGCACTGCTAGAGCGTCAAGGCGATCGCACCCTCTTGGTGACGACCCGTGGCTTTCGCGATGCGCTGCGAATTGGCTATCAAAACCGACCAAACATCTTTGCTCGCAAGATTGAGCTGCCTGAAATGCTGTATGAGCAAGTCGTGGAGGTGGCAGAACGCTACAGCGCTGAGGGCGAGGTAATTCTGCCTTTGAGCGACGATGCTCTGGCAGATACGCAACAGCACCTCCAGCATGCTTACGACGATGGCATTCGGGCCTGTGCGATTGTGCTAATGCACGGCTATCGCTATCCCAACCATGAACAACAGATAGCGGCGATCGCGCGACAGATTGGCTTCACCCAAATTTCGGTATCCCATGAGGTCAGCCCGCTGATGAAATTCGTTAGTCGGGGGGATACGACCGTTCTGGATGTCTATCTCTCGCCCATTCTGCGCCGCTATGTTGACCAAGTGGAGGCAGCCCTGCAGCCCACTGCTGCCGCCAAGTTGGCACCCCGACTGGAGTTTATGAAATCTGACGGTGGCCTGACAGATGCCCGGCTGTTTCAGGGTAAAGACAGCATCTTATCGGGACCTGCGGGGGGCATTGTCGGCGCGGTGAAAACCAGTCTGCGGGCTGGCTTTGACAAGATCATCGGCTTTGATATGGGCGGCACCTCCACCGATGTTTCTCACTACAACGGTGAGTACGAACGCACCTTTGAAACCGAAGTCGCTGGTGTGCGATTGCGGGCACCCATGCTGTCAATTCATACGGTTGCAGCGGGGGGTGGCTCGGTCCTGAGTTTCGATGGTGCTCGCTATCGAGTCGGACCTGAGTCAGGGGGAGCGGATCCGGGACCAGCCTGCTATCGCCGAGGTGGACCGTTGACGGTGACCGACTGTAACGTGATGCTAGGCAAGCTCCAGCCTGAGTTCTTTCCCCAAGTGTTTGGCCCTGATGGCAACCAGCCCTTAGATACAAAGGTCGTGCGCCAAGCTTTTATAGACCAAGCAGCGACGATCGCGACCCAAACGGGCGATCGCCGTTCACCCGAGCAGGTTGCCGCCGGATATCTAGCCATTGCGATCGACAAAATGGCAAGCGCCATCAAAAAGATTTCAGTCCAGCGTGGCTATGACGTCACCGAGTACACCCTCTGCTGCTTTGGCGGTGCAGGGGGACAACATGCCTGCCTGATTGCTGAAGCCTTGGGCATGAAGCAGATCTTTCTCCATCCCTATGCCGGGGTGCTTTCCGCCTACGGCATTGGTCTAGCAGATATTCGCAACCTGCGGGAAAAAGCAATTGAGGCAGAACTCTCTGCCGAACTCTTGCCCCAGCTTGAGCACACTCTAGAACCCCTCACAGTAGAGGGACGGGCTGAAGTAGAGCATCAGGGCATCGCAACTGACGCCGTTGAAGTGATCCGCAAGGTGCATTTGCGCTATGTCGGGACAGACTCGTCGCTACTGGTTCCCTTTGGCACGTTGACAGACATGCGATCGCACTTTCAAAAGCAGCACCAACAGCGCTATGGCTTTACCCGACCCGACAAAGCGCTGATTGTCGAGTCGCTGTCAGTTGAGGTGATTGGCCACACCCCTGCTCTTGAAGAACCGCAGCTTGCAGTCCGGTCCACGTCGCTGGAACCGATGGCTGTGACGTCGTTCTACAGTCGCGATCAGTGGCATCAAGCGCCTGTATATCACCGGGACGACTTGCGAGCGGGCGATCGCATCATGGGTCCGGCACTTATCATTGAAGCAACGGGCACAAACATTATCGAACCGGACTGGACGGCTACCCTAACGGAGCAAAACCATCTCATTCTGCGGCAAGCGCAGACGACCAAAGCTGCACCGGAAACCAAAACGCTAATGGCGACAGACGCCCCCGATCCCGTATTGCTGGAAATTTTCAACAACCTATTTCAATCCATCGCAGAGGAAATGGGAATCACACTGCAAAACACCAGCCATTCCGTCAACATCAAGGAGCGCCTCGACTTCTCCTGTGCGCTGTTTGATGCTGCTGGTCAGCTCGTGGCTAACGCGCCTCATATTCCGGTTCACCTGGGATCTATGAGCGAGAGCGTCCATAGCCTGATTGCTGCTCAGGGCGATCGCCTCAAACCGGGTGACGTCTATGTTTCCAACAATCCCTACAACGGCGGCACGCACCTGCCGGACATCACCGCCATCACCCCCGTTTTTATTGATTCGGAACGTCCCATCTTTTACGTCGCTTCACGGGGTCACCATGCTGACATTGGTGGCATTACGCCGGGTTCCATGCCGCCCCACAGCAGCACTATCGAGGAAGAAGGGGTGCTGTTAGATAATGTGCAACTGGTTGATCAGGGACAGTTTTGCGAAGCCGACATTTTGGCACAGCTGACGGGTGGTTCCTACCCCGTTCGTAATCCCCATCAGAACATTGCTGACTTGCAGGCCCAGATTGCCGCGAACGAGCGAGGCAGTCAGGAACTCTGCCGTATCGCCACTCATTACGGCCTAGACGTGGTACAGGCGTACATGCATCACGTACAAAGCAATGCCACAGAGTCCGTACAGCGGGTTATTGCAACTCTGAGTAACGGTAAGCTCACCTATGCAATGGATGGTGGCCTTTCGATTCAGGTTGCCGTCGCCCTTGATCGCCAGCAGCGCACAGCTCATGTCGACTTCACAGGAACATCCCCTCAGCAGGCTGGGAATCTTAATGCACCGTTAGCGATCGCCAAAGCGGTAGTTCTCTACGTTTTTCGCACCCTAGTAGACGACGACATTCCCCTCAACGCAGGCTGCCTTAAGCCTATTACCCTCACGGTGCCCGAGGGATGCCTGCTGAATCCGCGCTATCCGGCGGCAGTGGTGGCAGGCAATGTGGAAACCTCACAGGCGATCGCCAATGCGCTCTACGGTGCGCTGGGCGTTATGGCCGCTTCACAGGGCACCATGAATAACTTCACCTTCGGCAACGAGCGCTACCAATATTATGAAACGATTTGTGGCGGAGCTGGAGCCGGTCCCGACTTTGACGGCGCTGATGCTGTCCAAACCCATATGACCAACTCACGGCTAACTGATCCCGAAGTGCTGGAATGGCGCTTTCCGGTATTAGTCGATGGTTTTATGATTCGTCCAATCAGTGGCGGCAATGGTCACTATCGTGGGGGCAACGGCGTTATTCGCTGCATTCAGTTCCGCGAACCGATGACAGCGGCAATTCTGTCAGGCCATCGGCAGGTTCGTCCCTTTGGTTTGCGAGACGGCTGGCGTGGGAGCGCAGGTAAAAACTGGATACAGCGTCGAGACGGCACCATTGAAGAGCTTGATGCTTGTGCAGAGGTGTCCATGCAGCCTGGGGATTACTTCGTCATTGAAACACCGGGTGGCGGCGGCTATGGCATGTCGTCCAGACGCTACATCGATGGGATGGGTGAAATGTTGCTGCACTAATTCTGCCAACTTTGGCGCGCAGGTTTGCCGATAACTGTAACGGGATTGCACGCACTCAGGTCATTAGCGAATCTGATTTTTAGAAGACCCATCCCTATCGTCCGGACAGAACAAGGAAACGATCTGATTTAGCCTGTCGCCTTGAGTCAAGGCTCGTTGGCCCTATGTGCGACGTTCGGTCTGACGTGCTGACTCATTAAGTATTCTTGTTAGCTTTTGAAATTCGAAGCTTCGCTTACCATGAGCGAAGCTTTTGGCACTGCTATGCAAACGTCCTTCCAAAGAATTGTCATTGGGATTACAACCTTTCTGCTGACCGTAGTTGTTGCGGTCACAGGCTACGTCTTGGCAGGATGGACGCTACTAGACGCCATCTATATGGTTGTGATCACCATTTTTGGGGTGGGATATGGAGAAGTTCAGCCGCTGACCTCAACGTCCCTCAAGATATTCACCATCTTGGTCATCATTGCTGGGGTTTTATCCGCTGCCTACATTGTCTCTGGCTTTGTACAACTCATTACCGAAGGCGAAATTAGCAAGCTTCTCAACGTAAAGCGCATGAATAAAGATATTGAGCGACTTGAAGATCACGTCATCATTTGCGGTTTCGGTCGCATTGGACAGATGGTAGCTCGCGAACTCAAGGTCGCCCATCAGTCGTTTGTCATTGTGGACAATAATCCTGACCGCATTGCGCTAGCGCAAGATCAGGGATACCTCATGTATCTTGGCAATGCAACGGATGAAACCAGTCTGCAAGATGTGCAAATTCACAAAGCCCGGACTTTAGCGACGGTCCTGCCTAACGATGCGGCCAACGTGTTTATTACCTTAACCGCGCGGGAAATGAATCCTCAGCTTGCCATCCTTGCCCGTGGCGAGATTCCATCAACCGAAAAAAAGCTTCGTTTGGCAGGCGCCAACCATGTCATTCTGCCAGCTTCAATTAGTGCGGTACGGATGGCCCATCTGATTACAAACCCGTCTGCTGTTGATTTTTTATCACAAACAGATGGACAAACCAGCTTGAACGAACTGCTAGCAGAATTGGATATTCAAATCCAAGAATTGCCCGTAGCCGATGCTCTAGTTGGTGGCACCATCGGGGATCTGGAAACGCGGGGCAAAGGTACTTTCATTATCGTGGCATTACGCCGTGCAGACGGTGAAGTCGTCATCCATCCAGGCCGAAATCTATATCTATCAAAAGGCGATGTGCTGATGTTGATGGGCCATCAAGGAGACATGCCCAACTTTGCCCAGCAAGTTGCCCTGAAACGAGAGATCCGCTATCGGGGAGCAAAAATAAGAAAATAATTCAAATGTCTTTCAAGAAGGGACTTGCAGGATATAAGCCAGCATCCTTTATTCATGATCATCGTCAGCATCATGGCCTAGCGATGGCAGAGCAGGCGTTGGTTGTTGTGCTGAATCATCCTCCGTTTTAGCCACTTGTGTCACGTATACCTCAACATCTCGCTGAATGACCTCTTCCACCTGATTGGCGAAAATCATAAAGGCATCTTTGTGGGTAGGAAACTTGGCATAGGGACCACTGAGTTGTGAAAACTGCCAACCATAAGTTTTGAGGGATTCGACGGTACGGCGATAGTGATACCAGCGTTCACCATAATGAAAAAACTCTTCGACGGCGGCGCTCACCGCCACCACTGCACTCAGTCCAATGGTGACGTATTCTTTGACTTTGTCGGCTCTCTCATTTCCGGTACTAACGCCGATCAAGACAGGGACAATCACCCCCAGAACGATGGCTGTAAGTCTGAGGCGGTAATGGCGATCGCGACAGTGATTCGCCTTTTTCTCCATCCACAGCACCTGATCCAGCCAGCGGGATCCCAAGAATTTTCTTTGCACATCGGTCAGTTCTAGCTGGCTGAAAAGGTCTTGAAAGTCTTCTTTCAGAAATTCAGCATACGGATCTGTTTTAGCCATTGGTCTCCCTAAGTTGCTCTGACAATACAGTCTTGACCATGTAGGCTTATGCACCCGACAGCCTGCGGATGCTCAGCAATACCTTTTTTAACTGGGATCCCAGAATTCGATTCTCTTTATGGAAAATTATTCACGTTTGCATCCCAAAAACCAACCATCGCAAAACATACCCGTAGGCTATTTTTTGCGCAGCAATGCACCCCTTTCCCCATCATTCAGTCCTTTGCCATTGCCTGTCCCGCCAGCCAACCCGTTGTCCAAGCACTTTGGAAATTAAAGCCCCCAGTCACACCATCAATATCCAAAATCTCCCCAGCAAAAAACAAACCTGAACAGCGACGACTCGCCATCGTCTTGAAATCAACCTCCGAAAGCTTCACGCCGCCGCAGGTCACAAATTCATCTTTGAAAGCACTTTTCCCCTGAATTGCAAACGTGGTGCGATGAGTCCGTTCCACCAGTTGATTCAAAGCTTTCTTGGATAGATTTGCCCAGGTCACTGTTTCATCCAAGCCCGTTTGCTCAACCCAATAGCGCCAGAGTCGTTTCGGCAATTGAAATGGACAGTAGTTCGCGATCGCCCGCTTAGGCACCTCATCCTTAGCTCTTACCAGTACTTGTCGCACCGCTTCAAAACTCAAGGCAGGTAGCCAATTCACCTGCAACGTTCCCTGATATCGAGTTGTGTGCAGTATCCGTGCCCCCCATGCCGATAGCTTCAGGACAGCTGGTCCACTCAGACCCCAATGGGTAATCAACAGCGGACCTGACTGGGCCAACGGTTTCGCATCAGGCACAGTGAGTTTCAGCGCAACTGGATCAACCGAAACGCCCGCCAGCTGGCGCAAGGCTTTGTCAGGCACATTAAACGTGAATAGCGAAGGAACAGCCGATTCGATCGTATGCCCCAAGGACTGAGCAATGCGATGTCCTTGAGGGCTGCTGCCCGTTGCCAGCAGCAGGCGATCGCACTCCAAAACCTCTCGCGATCGCAAGTTCACCGCAAATCCCGTTGCGGTGCGCTCCACTCCAGTGACCGCCGTTTTGGTCCGCACCGCGACGCCAACCCGCCGCGTCTCGCCCATCAAACAGTCGATAATGGTTTCCGAATCATCCGTTGTGGGGAACATGCGGCCATCTGTTTCCGTTTTGAGACGCACGCCCCGACGTTTGTACCAAGCAATGGTGTCTTGGGGCTGAAAACGAGTGAAGGCTCCCCGCAAAGCTTTGCCCCCGCGAGGATAGTGCTGCACCAGTTCAGCCGGATCAAAACAGTGGTGGGTTACGTTGCAGCGTCCGCCACCCGAAATGCGAACTTTCCCTAGTGGCTCTGCCGCTGCTTCTAGCAGAGTAATTTGAGCATCAGGAGCCACTTCAGCACAGGCGATCGCCCCAAAAAATCCCGCCGCCCCGCCGCCAATCACAATGACTTGCAACCGATCCACCATCACTCATTCACCATTTCGTTAAGAAATATGTCATGGTTTTAAAGGAAACGTATTGTTATTCCTTGCATTCCCACCATGACTCGCCGCTGGTTTAGCTTACTCCTTGTTCTTTTCACTTACTTTAGTAGCGCAACTCCTGCGATCTCTGCGCCGCATAGCCCGACTGCTACTGCTGTCTTTGCTGGGGGCTGCTTCTGGTGTATGGAAAAGCCTTTTGATGAAGTCCCCGGCGTTCTTGATACCACCTCTGGCTATACCGGAGGCACGGTCGAAAATCCCAACTATTACCAGGTTTCCGCAGGCGGCACTGGGCATGTCGAGTCGGTTCAAGTGACCTACGATCCAACTCAGGTGAGTTACGAAACGTTACTCGATGTCTTCTGGCACAACGTTGACCCCGTAGACAATAAAGGCCAGTTCTGCGACAAGGGCAGCCAGTATCGCTCCGCTATCTTTTATGGTAATGACCAGGAACGAGAGACTGCGATCGCGTCTAAATCCTCCCTAGAGAAGTCTCAAAAAATAGAGCAATCTATCGCAACGGACATCCTACCCACCTCAACCTTCTACCCTGCTGAAGACTACCATCAAAACTATTACCAAACCCACCCGGTTCGCTATCGCGTCTATCGCTTTGGCTGCGGACGCGACCAGCGCTTAGCCGAAGTCTGGGGCGATGAAGCAGGGCATTGATAGATCCTGGTGCTAAGTCTCCTTTTTGTGCATTCCAGCAAAGAGGCTAAGGTGGCATAGAAAGATAAATGGGCGAGAATGATGAGTGCCGGCCTGTCAACCAGTGTCAGGAATATCTGAACTCTGACAACTTCAAGGTTGAAGCCGCAGCACAAATCATCCTAGTTCTCGTCGAAAGGGAAGTTTATACGTATGATTGCAAATACTCAATTGATTGAGACTCTGGTGAAAGTCATTCGTTCCCTGCCTGAAGAAGAGCGACGTTTGCTAGAAGAAAAGTTGCTGGAAGGAGATGGTTATCCTACTTCGTTGGAAATTATGCAACTGGCAGAACATGGCGAGGCATTCAGGTTTCTAGAGGAGGAGCCTGACATTTACACCTCGGATGATGGAGAACCTGTGACGTGAGTCTCAAGCGCTTTGATGTCGTCTTAGTCCCCTTTCCCTTTACAGACCTAAGCCACGCTAAACTCCGTCCTGCAGTTGTCCTATACATTCGGACTCAAACAGATGACATCACCCTCTGTTTTATTTCATCTCGCCATCTTGACGTATTGGAGTCTGACGAAATTCTGATTTTGGGCCAGCATCCTGACTACCCCGCAACAGGTCTGAAATTAGCGTCCAAGATTCGCGTCTCTAAATTGCTGACTGTTTCCGAAAGTACCGTGCAACGTCGGCTGGGCTATCTGGGAGATTCTTTAAAAATGGATTTACAATCGCGGCTTCGCGAAATTTTTGAACTGTAAACCTACAATCTCTGCACTCATACTTTGTGAGGCATAGCCATCGGCAAAGTTCAAGCCTAATTATTCGAAATTTCTCACTGGCGTCCTTGATTGAGAGGGAATACAGTGAAGGCAACTTTTCTGGCTACATCCCGGCTGTCCCTGTGCCAAACTCTACCAATTCTCAACGCAACGTGCCAATTCAGAAACCTATTCAACTGCAAGATCTGAGTTCAAGATTCCAGTATTGTGTTGACGGCTATAGTATTGCGAGCATGTCTCGTGCTTGTGTTCTTCATCCAAGTAGCCACCCATGATTCAGCCTCTCTCGCTCAAGATGGTCAAAGCGGCCCGATCGCGGATTTCAGGCCATGTTCGGAGAACGCCACTATTGCAGGCGATCGCGCTCAAACAGCCCATCCCAGGGTGCGATCATCTATGGTTGAAGCTGGATTGCTTGCAGGTAACGGGTTCTTTTAAGGCCAGGGGTGCTGTCAACAAATTGCTGTCCTTGTCCCCTGAAAAACTGGAGCGAGGCATTGTCACGGCTTCTGGGGGCAATCATGGTTTGGCCGTGGCTTATGCTGGATGGATGGCAAACGTGCCTGCTACCATCTACCTACCGCACAATACGCCACCTGCCAAAGCCGACAAGCTCCGACAGTGGGGAGCAACGGTCATTATGGAGGGTGCTGTTTGGGACGACGCTAACCGTGCAGCTCTCAGACAGGCAGAGCAAGAGAATCTGGCTTATATTCATCCCTTTGCGGATCCGTTCGTGATGGCGGGGCAAGGAACCCTTGCTCTAGAAATCTTAGAAGACTTACCTGAAGTTGATACGCTAGTTGTCGCCATTGGAGGCGGTGGACTTATCAGCGGGATCAGCTTCGCAGCAAAAGCACTACGTCCCTATCTCAGCGTCATTGGCGTTGAAGCTGTAGGCGCACCGACCCTCCACGACAGCCTCAAAGCTGGAAAGATTATTGAGTTGGCCAGTGTCAACACAAAAGCTAACACTCTTGCTCCTCGACAAACCGAGGCCGTCAACTTCGACATTATTCAAAACTGCGTCAACGATGTTGTGTTAGTCACCGATGAACAAATGCAAACAGCAGCCCGCTGGCTTTGGTTTGAGTGTGGTATTGCAGCTGAACTCAGTGGTGCTGCTGCGATCGCAGCCCTGCAATCAGGACTCTACCAACCTGCCGATAACGAAACCGTCTGCGCCCTCATTTGTGGCTCAGGTACCGACGGCGTCTAAACCTACACCTTTGTCACAGCAGGTTTCTCCAGGAATTATTACCACTAACTCACTCATGAGGACGGGTTTCTAGATAAGCTCTCTCAGTCCATCCTCAAAAACCCGCCCTGGATATAGCCGTCGCCAGTTCCGTTAGGACAAGACGGCGAGCCATCTGGCTATGGGCTAAAGACTTGAATGCTATTCAGTGCATAAGCCTAGATGGCCAAAGCTAGCCTAACTATTCGCTCTATCCGATTCTTAGAAGCTCAACATCGAACAACAGCGTTGCGTTTGGTGGAATCACACCACCTGCACCCCGAGCGCCATAGCCCAACTCGGGAGGAATGATGAGCTTACGCTGTCCGCCAACCCGCATCGTAGCCACACCTTCATCCCAGCCTTTGATCACCTGACCTACGCCAATCGTGAATGAAAACGGGCGGTTGCGATCGCGAGAACTATCAAACTTCGTTCCATCCTCCAGAGTTCCGGTGTAATGGACGGTCACTCGCTGACCAGCCTGAGGCATCGCTCCAGTTCCTTCCACAATGTCCTCATACTGCAATCCAGAATCTGTCGTCACAAGTGTGTCCTCGGTAGTTGTCTCTTCGTCCGTCGCCGTTTCTTCCTCATCCATCAAATCTTCAGCAGCCTGAGCAATTTGCACTGTTTCAGTTTCAGCTACCTCTGGGTCAGACAAATTAGCCGCGATCGCCCCGTCCTGTCCTCCAGTAAACTGAGCGACTACCAAAACGAGACAAAAAACGACCAATACAGCCAAGCTGATTAAGATATCGCGCATGAGATTTCCCCCAACACTCTGCACTCAAAATAGGGTTATTAGCCCTTGAACATCCTACGAGATTTGAGGCCCCTCTGCTTCATCCTTGCAGCCGTCTAACGCCACAACTTATTCTCTAGATCCCGCACCTGTCGCTCTAGGCGATCAAGACGACCCCGTAGCTCATCCATCTCAGCCTGTCGGGGGACGCCCAAATCTTGCAAAACGTTCCTAAGTTGACGCTGAATTTGCTCTTCAAAAGCAGCCGACTCTCCTGAAAACTGCGTCATCACGTCGTCCACAAATCGACTGGCCTGATCGGGATTAATACGGCCTTCCCTGACCCACTCGTCGCTCACCTGACGTAGCCTTTCCGCCACCAACGATGTCGTGCCAATGCCAATCATAAGGAGTTGACGAAGTAGGTTGTTAGTGTCCATGTTGCCTCCCGAACGGGTGTTGCTTTCACCCAAAGTACGGCCTTATTGTGACAAAGATTAGACGCAACTCTTTACCTGAACAACCGAACTCTCTATCGAATTCAGTGTAGATGTAAAGTGTGAAAGCCCTTCAGACAGTACATTAAAGAAAGCTGAGGGTGTAGCGGAAACTACTCCCTCGATCCCAGATTGTTTCAATGAAAGCTCAACGTAATGGTTATTGAATGGCTCAAGATGCGAATGCCCGCTGACAAGCGAGAGCGTTACATCCACATCGATGACGAGATTTGGACACCCGCCCTGCAACAGTATCCTGGATTCATTTCAAAAGAGACTTGGATTGCCCCAGACGATGAGGAAGTGGTGATTTTTGTCATCCGTTGGCGTACCCGCGAAGATTGGTTTTCTATTCCAGAAGATGAACTGGCAGTGGTGAGCGATCGCTTCGATGAGGCACTCGGCTTTGGCTACACTATGGAGGAATCAAAGGAGTTTCAAGTTCGCCGCTTTCCAATCAGCAATAGTGCCTCACGCTAGGATGCAGAAAGGTTTTTGGGTAGGAATATGCCAGTTTGTCCCCGCTGCCAACATCAGGTCAAAGCTACAGATTTGGTCTGCGGCTATTGCGGCCTACAGCTGAAAGCCCATGGTCATCCCAGCATTGAATTGCATCGAACAACCGGCGGAGACGTTCTTTGCAAAACCTGTGCTTATGATGCGGATGATACGTGCACCTTTCCGCAACGTCCCTATGCAACGACCTGCACGCTGTATCAATCCATCACAGCGGAGGCAGAAAGGGCGCAGGGCGAAGTGCGATCGCGCTCCCAAGCTGCTTCTTTTCGCAGCGTTTGGCAACGCTACAAACTTGGAATCATTCTGCTAGCAATCTTTGGCGTCAGCGTGTTGTTGACTCTGCTGACTTAGTCATGAACGAGTGACAAGATTGGGCAAATCGTTTTGGCAATTCTGGATGAACACCCCAATGTAGATGAACGTATGAGGCATGAATGGAACTATCGCCCCAGCCTTCTGGCATTCGTTGTGAAGACGATATTAGAGATGTTGGATAACCTGTTAGCTGATAAAGGGGTTTTGCCGCAACTGGGGCGATCGCAGAGCGATGGAACTCATGACCCCAAAATTGTTGACCGAGTTCAACCAGCGGACTACAGCGTTTAACCATCACTCGCCGGTATCCTAGCGTGAGTTTTCCCGTCATTGTCGTGCGAGCAGGAATGGCCCCAACCATGGGCCACGGTTGTCGTTCAAAGTCGGTGAGCGCCTGACACAGATACATGAGTCCGCCACATTCCGCATAAGTGGGTAAGCCAGACGCGATATGATGTGCAATCTCCTGCTTCAGCACGGCATTTCGAGAGAGCTGCTCGGCGAACATCTCCGGAAAGCCACCCCCCAAGACGAGCCCGTTCAGATCAGGCGGTAAATGCTCGTCTGTCAAAGGACTGAAAGGAATCAGCTCCACATCTAGACGAGTCAGGGACGCTAGGTTGTCCTCATAGTAGAAATTGAAAGCGCGATCGCGAGCAATACCCACGCGAATTTTGCCAGCCCTTTCGGATCTAGGAACGCTGTCGTTCATCGTCTCAGGTGCTAACCGTCTATCCTTAAAGCTTGATTGCTCGAATATTGTCTCCAGTGCGACCCAATCAAAGCAACGCTGTCCCAACGCTGCCAGACGTTGAAATCGCTGGGGTAGATCCGAGAGTTCATCGGTAGGGACCAGGCCCAGATGTCGATCGGGCAGTGTAATTGCATCTTCGCGTCGCAGGACGCCCAGAATAGGCATATTAATGGACTGCATAGCAACTTTGAGCATAGCGAGGTGGCGATCGCTGCCGACTCGATTCAGCACTACACCGACAATGTTGACGCGGCGATCAAGGGTAGAGTATCCGTGCACAATTGCCGCCAAGGAGCGAGATAAACGAGCGCAATCCACAACCAATAGGACCGGACAGTGAATGAGGCGGGCAACGTGGGCAGTACTGCCGTAGTCTGTTCCGCCTGCCCCATCAAACAATCCCATAACACCTTCTACAACAGCGTAGGAAGTCGTTGCACTGTGGGAGAGAAAGCATCGCTGGACGTAGCTTTCCGAGGTTAGAACTGGGTCTAAGTTATAGACTGGCTGACCCACAATAGCCCGATGAAACATGGGGTCAATATAATCTGGCCCAACTTTGAAGGCTTGGACGACTGATCTCTGCGATCGCAACGCTGAAAGAATGGCCATTGTTACGGTTGTCTTACCTGACCCACTGCGATCGCCTGCAATAATTAACCCACCCATGATGTACTTTTGACGGCTGACTATGCTCGATCTGTTCAGCTTACTCTGATTGCTCAGTACGAACAGTGACCCAAAGGGTGTCCCTTTCTCCCAACATCTGCTAATGTCCTCAATTCCCTATTCGATCAGTCAACCTTCTCCCAAAGCGATTCGGGGTTCGTTTTTGGATTTTGTGGACGATCCCTTCTACGTGCCCGAGACGGAGAGCGTCCGCTACGTAGCCGATGGACTCATGGTGGTGGCCAATGGGGCGATCGTGGCTTTTGGCCCATACGCTGACCTGCAGGAGAACTATGGTGAACTGCCAACGACCACCTATTCCAACCAGATCATCATGCCGGGATTTGTGGATACGCATATTCACTATCCTCAGACTGAAATGATTGCAGCCTATGGAGAACAGCTGCTGGAATGGCTCAATCGATATACGTTTCCGACGGAGCGAAAGTTTGAATCCAAGCAATATGCTAAGGAAGTGGCAGAGATTTTCTTAGACGAACTGCTGCGTAATGGCACAACCACAGCCATGGTTTTTGCCACCGTTTTTCCTGCGTCTGTAGATGCTTTTTTCGAGGCAGCCGAGCGCCGCAACCTTTGCATGATTGCAGGCAAGGTGATGATGGACCGGAATGCTCCAGACTTTTTGCGAGATACAGCGGTGTCCTCCTACGAGGAAACGAAGGCGCTGATTCGTAAATGGCATAAACGGGGACGCTTGCGCTACGCAATTACACCTCGTTTTGCCATTACTTCGACAGAGGAGCAATTGCGATTAGCGGGGAAGCTTTTGGAAGAATTTCCCGATGTTTATTTGCATACCCATCTGTCTGAAAACGTTGATGAAGTTGCTTGGGTACAACAGCTTTTTCCGGACTGTCAGGGCTACCTTGATGCGTACGATATGGCGGGACTCGTCAAAGAGCGCTCAGTGTTTGCCCATGGTGTTCAACTGACCGACGCGGAATTTCAGCGACTCTCAGCAGCTCAATCCGCGATCGCCTTCTGCCCCACGTCCAATCTGTTTCTTGGCAGCGGCCTCTTCAAAATTGAGCAAGCAAAATCTGCGCACTATCCCATCAAGGTCGGTTTGGGAACTGATGTCGGTGCTGGAACTAGCTTTTCGATGTTGCAAACCGCTAACGAAGCTTACAAAGTCGCACAGCTTCGCCATCAGAAGCTATCGCCCTTCAAAGCACTGTTCTTAGCCACACTGGGAGGTGCAAGAGCACTGTGCCTAGAGGATGAGATCGGGAGCTTCGAGGTTGGCAAAGCCGCTGACTTTATCATTCTTGATCCACAAGCGACCCCCCTGATGGCATTCCGCAATCAATCTTGCTGGCCAGAGCAGCTTGACGAGTTGGCTGAGCTGGTGTTCTCGCTGATGATGATGGGAGACGATCGCTCAGTTCACGCAACCTACATATTGGGGCAGCAAGTTTAGCGACAGTAATAACCTATTGATCGCCAAAGGGCGCCCTTAGACGCCCTTTGAAGCATTTAGGAACTTTATCCCTAAATCTAGCTATGACCACCCGAGACAACGGCTAGAAGCGTTGGCATGTTAGCCGCCAACAGGTAAGCAAACGTTGCGCCACCGATTCCACCAATGAGGAATCCACCCGCAAATTCACTCCAGCCTTCATCAGAGGCAAAATCGTCTGGAGGGTTGAAAGGTGTTGTGGTGTTAGCTACAGCTGAGTTGACCCCAGCTCCTGAATAGATAGACAGGCAGGCCGTAAGGATGACCACCAATGCCGCAGCCGATAACAGCCCGGCTAGTCCTGGAATGTCTGAATCCCGCAGAGGACCCAGAAGAGCAAACGGCCCATATAGCAAATAGCCATGTGCCATACCGATTTCGAGTCCCCGACGCTGCGGAGACAGTCCTCGGCGGTAAGCAGGCAGATTGCCAATAAAGGCTTTGGTAAAGCCAGAAGAGTTTAGCGGCGTTTCTAGATTGCCGACTTGGGGATCAATCGCAGGCTTAATAGCATCCGACATGTCCTTGAATTCTCCTACTCACGAAACGACAAATACATAGTAGTTTTTCCAATAGCGATGCTCCAGCCTCTACGGATGGAGTAGCAAATCAGGAAAAAAGCGATTGAATTCAATGAGGATGCCTGCAGTAAATGCCAGCCAAATTGTGGCAATCACTGGAGCCGTAGATAGGTAAGTGAGAAAGTTCTTATCCATGAGCGCTCTCGAACAACAGCAGATTAGTGATGTGCCTAACGAGGAGACACGGTGATTTCATCGTCCTTAGCAAACATTTCGCCGCTGAGGATTTCTTTAGCAGCAGTCAAAGGCCAAGCAAAGCCAGAAAGGGAGCACTTGATAGCCAGAGGCACATCGATAATGATCTCTTTCTCTTCGGGGTTCTTCTCTCCCCGTACGGCAATGATGTAGAGCCGACCGACCCAGCCAATCCAGCCAGCAATATACAAAAATAGGAGACTTGGAATGAGGAACTCACCGGCATGAGCCAAGTCACCATCTACGACTAAATGAGGTAGTCCTTCTGGACCACAGAGCAAGCTAGAGCTGCCGTAAAAATCAAAACGCGCCTTATCTTTTGTAGTAGAGGCATTAGCAGCACGCTGCTGGAAAGCAGCATTTTCACCGCAAGGGGTGAGGCCAGCCACATTGTCACCTGCAATGCTTGCAGATGCGGGTAGCGCGAAACCGAACCAGAGAGAAATTACTAGAGCCAGAGCAAACAACCGTCGCATACGTGGTTTCCCTTTATTACGCAAAGGTCAAAGTTTTGAAATCAAAACGTTAAGTTATTTGTAGGGATTTTTCCCAACCTGGACGCCATAATACCCTGCCCTCGATACCCGGTAAAGCAAAGCTGGGAAGGGGTTTACATCTCTCAAACTTTTTGAATAAGTTTTTTCTAAATTCTTTTTGAAAATGAAAACTGTCTTGGCTTTAGAAACCAGTTGCGATGAAACAGCGGTAGCAATTGTCCGCGATCGCACTGTTCTCAGCAGCGTTGTGGCCTCTCAAATTGACATTCATCGCCGCTATGGTGGTGTTGTTCCTGAAGTGGCGTCGCGAGCGCACGTTGAAAATTTAGGCGCGGTGATTGAGACCGCTTTTCAACAGGCAGATGCTGGCTGGAGCGACATTGACGGCGTTGCGGCGACCTGTGCTCCGGGCCTCGTGGGCGCTTTGATGGTAGGCGTCACGGCGGGCAAAACCCTTGCCATGCTGCACGATAAGCCTTTTTTGGGAATTCATCACCTGGAGGGCCATATCTATGCGTCTTATCTCAGCCAGCCAAATTTACAGCCGCCTTTTCTTTGCCTACTGGTCTCTGGCGGTCATACTAGCTTGATTCACGTTAAAGACTGTGGTGATTATGTGACTTTGGGCAAAACCCGGGATGATGCTGCTGGAGAAGCGTTTGATAAGGTGGCGCGACTATTAGACCTAGGCTATCCCGGCGGTCCAGTGATTGATCAGTTAGCAACGACGGGCGATGCCAGCGCATTCGTCTTGCCTGAAGGCAACATTTCCCTCCCAGGCGGAGGCTATCATCCTTACGATTCCAGCTTCAGCGGTCTGAAAACAGCCGTACTTCGTTTAGTGCAATCTCTCCAAATGAAAGGCGTTGAGCCGCTCCCCGTGGCAGACCTATCGGCCAGTTTTCAAGCAACTGTAGCTAAAGGATTAACTAAACGCGCTGTGAAATGTGCGATTGACTACGATCTTCAGGCGATCGCTGTTGGCGGCGGCGTCGCTGCTAACAGTGGTTTACGCCAGCATTTATCGACCGCAGCCCAAGCAAAGGGCCTCACTGTGCTCTTTCCGCCTCTGAAGTACTGCACCGACAATGCCGCCATGATTGGCTGTGCAGCGGCTGATCACCTTGATCGCGGACACACCTCAACCCTGGCATTGGGAACGCGATCGCGCATGTCCTTGATGGATGTCATGGCGCTCTACGAGAGTTGACTACCCGGAGCGCGACGATAAAGCCATCAAACTGACTCAATACGCTGCTGGAAAATTGTGGGAAAAAGCCTGTCAGACCTTGAAAATCCGTAGCGGCTGTCGCATAAATTTTGAAAACTCAGGAAAAGCTGTTCCAAAATTCCAAAGGCTGAGTACTATATAAGCCACGAAAAACCATCTGTTTTAAGCACTTTGGGTTCATCGGGCACTCGTAATGAAACCTGGCAGCAAATACTACCCCCTATATGAGCGACTTTCGCAGAACGAGGGCGACACGCTCGCTCTGACGATAGACGAGATCGAAGCGCTCCTCCCCACCAAACTTCCGTCCTCCGCACGGGTCAATCGTTCTTGGTGGAGCAACCGCAATAGCGGAGCACTCCAAGCAACCGCTTGGATCGAAGCTGGATACCTGACCGAGATCATTGATCTCGACACGCAAACGATCACCTTTAAGAAACCTCAAGAAACCTATGTTGTTCAGCAGGTGAACGGTCAGATCAAATGGGACAAACTGGCTATCCGCTCGCTTAGGAAATATATGAAGATGACCCAGTCTCAGTTTGCAGAAACTATGGGCGTGCGTCGTCAAACGATTAGTGAGTGGGAAAACGGTGTCTACCTTCCTGATCGCTCCACTATGAAACACTTGGGTCTTGTCGCTGAGAAGGAATCGTTCGAACCTCTCTTTGAGGACGAATTGCCGACGGAAATAGAGTAGTTCCTACTTCACTAATGGAGGTTATTGCAAGGTGCACTGCTCAGCAGTGCACTCAATTTAAGTTGGCCGCTGATCACCCTATGAGTTACAGAATCCAAGGTCCATCTTGATGAGGGCGGGGCGTTCTGAGTAAGACGCACTAGAATGGACGCAGTTCATTCGTTGTGTGTAGGATCCAGTGCTCAATCTGGAAACGCTTTTCCCCTTTCAACTCGATACTTTTCAAAAAGATGCAGTTCAGGCGCTAAACGAGGGCAAATCTGTTGTTGTCTGTGCTCCTACTGGCTCTGGCAAGACGTTGATTGGCGAGTACGCTATTTATCGAGCCTTAGACACTAATAGACGAGTTTTTTATACAACTCCCTTGAAGGCGCTATCGAATCAAAAATTACGAGATTTTCGTGAACAGTTTGGTGCTAAGAATGTCGGCTTGCTGACGGGGGATACTGCCATCAACCGCGATGCACCAGTGGTGGTGATGACAACTGAAATCTTTCGCAACATGCTGTACGGCACTCGTATTGGTGAGGTAGGGACGTCACTAGCAGATGTCGAGGCGGTTGTGCTGGACGAGTGCCACTATATGAACGATCGCCAGCGAGGCACTGTCTGGGAAGAATCTATCATTTACTGTCCGCCTGAAATACAGGTTGTGGCTCTGTCTGCAACGGTAGAAAACGGAGATCAGCTAACGGACTGGCTATGTCAAGTTCACGGTCCCACAGAACTGATTTATTCAGACTTTCGTCCCGTTCCGCTCGACTTTCACTATTGCCATAGCAAAGGGTTGTTTCCTCTCCTGGATGAGACCGGAAACAAAATTAATCCGCGTCTGAAACAGCGCCGTCGTCAAACCTCTTCTCGCAAAGGTAAGAAGGATGGCTTGAGTATTCCTTATGTGGTGGGCCAACTCCATCAGAGAGACATGCTGCCCGCTATCTATTTTATTTTCAGTCGCCGGGGGTGCGATCGCGCTGTCACAGGGATGGGCAACGTTTCGCTAGTCAACGAACAGGAATCTGCTCAGCTCCAGCAAAAGATTGACGAATTTCTAGCCTGGAATCCAGACGCTGCTAGAGCGGGACAAGTAGAACCCCTCTATCGAGGCATTGCCGCTCACCATGCCGGTATCCTTCCTGCTTGGAAGGGTTTAGTTGAAGAACTGTTCCAAGCAGGACTCATCAAAGTCGTCTTTGCTACCGAGACCCTGGCGGCAGGGATCAACATGCCGGCCCGTACAACCGTCATTTCTAGCCTGTCTAAACGAACCGACAGTGGACATCGTCTACTGATGGCTTCAGAATTTCTGCAAATGTCGGGCCGAGCGGGCCGACGCGGCATGGATGATTTGGGGCATGTCGTCACGATTGAAACGCCGTTTGAAGGAGCCAAAGAAGCGGCGTACTTAGCCACGGTTGGCCCGGATCCCTTGGTGAGTCAGTTCACGCCCAGCTACGGCATGGTCCTAAATTTGCTTCAGCGGCATACTCTGGAGGAAGCCAGATCGCTGATTGAGCGCAGTTTTGGACAATACCTTGCCAACCTGCATCTAGCCCCTCAGCAGGCCGCTATCGACAATCTCAAGGCTGAGCTAGAGCATGTTCGTGCTCAGGTTGAAGCCTTTGACGAAGCCGTGTTTGCCGACTACGAAAAACTACGAGAGCGCTTGCGAGAAGAAAAGCGTCTCTTGAAAACTCTTCAACAACAGGCTGCAGAGGTGCTGCAAGGGGACATGGGAACGGCATTAGCTTTTGCGATCGCAGGCACAACGCTGTCGCTCAAAGGTAAGCATGTTCCTGTGGCTACTCCTTTACCCGCAGTACTCGTCAGCAAAGTGCCTAGCTCGGGTCACTTTCCCTACCTAATTTGCCTGACTCAAGACAACCGCTGGTACGTTGTTGCCACGGGTGATGTGGTCGGTCTCCACGCAGAATACACTCGCATTGCTGCAGTAGACGACTTAGTGCCGCCTGCTGACATGCCCCACAAGCCCGGCCAACACCGCAAAGGCAATGCGGAGACTGCCACGATTGCTTGCCAAATTCCACAGGCCCCTCCTTTGGCAGAGGTTGCGCCCGAAGTGAAAGACCAGCTGGACCGAATGCGATTAGTCGAAGAGCGCATCGAAGAGCATCCAGCTCGTGAATATGGCAATCCCAAACGGCTGCTGAAGCAATTCCGTCGGATTCAGCGAATGCAGGGTGAGATTCGCGATCGCGAGCAGACTTTGTCCAACTCTAGCGATCGCTACTGGCAGGAATTCGCTAGCATCATGGCCGTCTTGGAACACTTTGGCTGTCTTGAAGACAATCAGCCGTCTTCCCTGGGCGAGACTGCTGCAGCCATTCGAGGAGACAATGAACTGTGGCTAGGGCTAGCTCTATCATCGGGCCAATTTGATGAGCTTACGCCTCCTCAGCTTGCCTCTGCCTGCGCTGCTCTCGTGATGGAGAGTGCCCGTCCCGATACGTGGGTCGACTATCATCCGTCTCCTGTGGTGGATGCGGCCTTGGCTAGCCTCAAGCGACTTCGCCGAGAACTGTTTCAGCAGCAGCGACGTCATAACGTCATGTTTCCGATCTGGATGGAATATGAGCTGATTGGTCTTGTAGAAGAGTGGGTCAGCATGGGACAGAAAGCCGAGATGGTTGCTCCTGAAGGATTTGGAGTAGGAAAGCAGGGGGGCGATCGCAGCGACTGGACAACGCTATGCAGCAATACCAGTTTGGACGAAGGCGACATCGTTCGTGTCCTACGGCGTACCCTAGATTTTCTGTCTCAAATTCCCCACGTTCCCCATATCTCAGCCCAATTGCAATCCAACGCCCGTCAAACCTGTGATTGGATGAATCGCTTCCCCGTTAACGAAAATATGTCGTAAGCAGTTTCCTTAGCATCTGACCAACCTGTGCCGTCTCATCTGGCTCAAAGCCGATTGCCTCGGTGAGGGTCAGCAGGGCAGGCAGGTCACCGATCTGGGCAAGACGAATCATAGGACACCTAAGGTTCAGCTATTGAGGTCAGTCATCTTTACAGCCGTCTGATCCTAAGGAACGGGAACGTATTTAAGTATCAACTTTGAGCTTTGAATTCGCCTATAACTCAATCATTCAAAACTCAAAACTGAGAACTTAAAATTCATTCCTAAGGAACTGGCGACAGCTACACAACCAGAGAGGTTTCAGCCTTGATAGCGCCCAAAGCCCCTGAATAGACGAGTCCGCGACGGGTATCTAAGGTCAAGATTGTGCCGTCTCGAACCGTCTCTGTTACGTTTTTGACGCCAACGATAACAGGAATACCCAGCCGCAAGCCGAGTACCGCTGCATGGCCCGTGCGATCGTCATCCTCAGTGACGATGCCGCCTGCCTGACGAATCGCATCCACAAAGTCAGCGTTCGTTTTAGAGACAACCAAAATCTCACCCGGATTGAAATCAGACACGTCTAAACCACTGTGAGCAACCCGCGCTCGTCCACTCACAGACCCCTCACCAATACCAATGCCGTTACCCAATACAGCCGTCACGATATCGACTTTGATTAAGTCAGTGGAGCCTGAGACTCCCTGTAGGGTTCCTGCCGTCATCACGACCAGATCTCCCTCTCGAAGAAAGCCTTTTTCCTGAGCGATATTCATAGCGGCCTGAAACGTCTGGCTAGCAGAAGGCAGATCTAATACAACAAGCGGTCGGACTCCCCAGACCAGCTGCAGATGACGCGAAACATCGACATGGGGCGTCACGGCCAAAATGGGTGTCTTAGGACGAAACTTTGAGACATTGCGAGCTGTGGCACCTGATTTGGTCAGCGTCATAATGGCTGAGGAATTCAGCTGAGACGCAATGCGGGCAACGGCCTGACTAATGGCATTAGGGATTGATCGCGGTGCGCCGACCATATCGTCTGCTTCATAGCCAAAGTTCTCCTGTTCTGTCCTCAAGGCAACGCGGGCCATTGTTGCAACGGCTTCAACCGGATGTTTACCCACTGCCGTTTCGTTAGACAACATGACGGCATCCGTGCCATCTAGAATCGCATTGGCAATATCGGAAACCTCTGCTCGGGTAGGTCGAGGATTATTGACCATACTGTCCAGCATCTGAGTCGCCGTGATAACCGGGATCCCCAATCGATTCGCTGTTGCAATCAGCCGTTTTTGCAGAATCGGCACTTCCTCCGGCGGCAATTCTACGCCCAAATCACCCCGAGCCACCATAACGCCATCAGACAGGGACAAAATGGCGTCCATTTGCTCGATCGCTTCGTGCTTTTCGATCTTAACGATGACGGGTACCCGCTTACCCACACTGGCAATCAGTTCCTTAATTTCCAAAACGTCTTGGGGGTTACGGACAAAGCTGAGAGCAACCCAGTCCACCCCCTGATTGAGACCAAAAACAAGGTCTTTTCGGTCTTTATCCGTCAAAGCTTTGATTGAGAGATAGACCCCTGGAAAATTAACGCCCTTGTTATTAGAGAGAACCCCCCCGACAATAACGCGGCAGTGAAGATTGCCCTGTTCACGCTCAATGGATTCCACCTTCATCTCAACTTTGCCGTCGTCGAGCAAAATCGTTGCGCCGTTGGGAACCTCTTCTGCTAAAGGCTCATAGGTGACGGAGCTGATGTTCTGAGTTCCAGGTAGAGCACGGCTTGTTAGAGTGAACTTATCGCCCTTGTTAAGATGAATTGAGCCATTCTCGAAGCGACCCAGTCGAATTTTGGGGCCTTGCAAGTCTTGCAGAATACCGACAGGTTGATTGAGCTCAAACGAAACCTGGCGAATCAGTCGAACGCTGCGCTGATGGTCTTCATGGGTTCCGTGGGAAAAATTTAGTCGTAGGGTGGTTGCCCCGGCCTCAATGAGCGATCGCAGCACATCGGCATCTTGAGTTGCTGGCCCGATAGTAGCCACAATCTTAGTGCGTCGCAGAGCATTTCGAAATTGCATAACCGTTTTACGGAAACTCAGTGAAGTGAAGATGACGAAACCTGAATCGCCCAAAACCGCTGGAAATTCAACGTTAGCTATGGGCTAAACCTTCGGGATAGTAGCACGTTAACCCTACCTCACGCAGTCCAGCAAGGCTTGAGCTAGCGGTTTACAGTCTCTTCCTGAGGTCAGATTCAAAATCCACCTAGAGACTTGTAAAACTGCTCTCCTATAAAGCATCCAAATTAGTTAGGCTATCGAAGATACTGAATCACTATGATGAGGTCGAAACGCAGTGATACCAACTGAAATACTTAGATGAGATTGCGTCACAAAACTTTATTGTTACCCGTAAGTAACGTATACTACCGGAGTCAGATTAGAAGGAGCTTTGCGTATGTCGGTGGCAGGTCAGCCCCTGACAATTCCTAGGACTGTTCCCTCAGATTATTTGAAAGCTGACGGAGGCTTAAGCTTAGACCTACTGATGGTGATGGCTTCTGTAGCGCTAATATCGATATCTACCGTAGGTTACTTTCTCTGGGATTGGGTGAACTGGTGTGTTTTTTGCATGAATGTCCTCTCACTGCACCTAGCAGGGACTGTAATTCATGACGCTTCTCATAATGCTGCTCATCGCAATCGAGCCTTGAATGCAATCTTGGGACATGCCAGCGCATTGATTTTAGGATTTTCGTTTCCCGTATTCACCCGGGTTCACCTTCAGCATCATGCTCACGTGAATGATCCTGAGAATGATCCAGATCATTTCGTTTCCACAGGTGGACCGCTCTGGTTAATTGCAGCACGCTTCTTCTACCACGAGATCTATTTCTTCCAGCGGCGGCTCTGGCGGAAGTGGGAGCTGCTGGAGTGGTTTTTGGGACGGCTTGCTGTGGGGCTATTGGTGTTCACGGCAGTGCAGTTTGATTTTTTGGGATACATCTTTAATTACTGGTTTTCGCCTGCTTTAGTCGTTGGCATCGCTTTGGGGCTATTTTTCGACTATCTACCGCATCGCCCTTTTGAGGAGCGCGATCGCTGGAAGAACGCCCGTGTTTATCCCAGTGGAGTCCTGAATCTGCTCATCATGGGCCAAAATTATCACCTCGTTCATCATCTTTGGCCTTCCGTTCCTTGGTATCGCTACAAGCCGACTTACGAAGTGATGAAACCCCTATTGGATTCAAAAGGGTCTCCGCAATCTCTAGGTATTTTGACGGGAGGCAAGGACTTTTTCGGTTTCTTATACGATTTGGTGTTGGGGATCCGCTTTCATTCCCATAAGCAGCCTCAGGACTCTGAGGAATCTACCTAATCCAACTCTAGCTTTCTGAACTAATGGAGGGCCGATGGTTTAGGCTGGCCCAAATTCAGCAACATCGACAATCAGAACAGGATAGACAATTCGCGAACGTAAATGCTGCTTGGCGATAGTATTGAACGGAGCAGTCCTAAGCTATAAGTTTTAGAGCTTGGTGACAGACCGCATAATCTGGCTGTAATGAAGTGCCTGCCCTATGCAACCCGTATTGTTGTTCGTTAATGCTGTCTGCTGTCGATTTGGGTGTTCAAGGTAATGACCGATTATCCTTTTCCACCTCCTGCTGCCTTGCGCCAGTGCGTAACTCATCTCGGTATTGCTGAAAGTGCTCTTCGTTGGGAGCTTTTAGACCAAGCTCTAATCCATTCGTCTTACTCTTCGGAGCGAAACAACGAACGGCTGGAATTTTTGGGGGATTCGGTACTGCGATTAGCAACCGCTGAGTTTCTGATGGAGAAATATCCTGATGCCTCAGTGGGAGATCTAACGATGATGCGATCGCACCTCGTCAGTGATCAAACCCTAACTCGGATTGCCGAGCAGTTAGGGTTAGAACAATTTCTGCACGTTTCCAGCGCTGCTGCTGGAGATCAGGCCGCTCGACCTAAACGCTTAGCCGACGCTATGGAAGCAATTTTGGCGGTACTGTATCTCAGTAAGGGTGATTTGCAGTTGGTTCATCCCTGGCTTGATCCCCATCTGGAACCCCTAGCCAGAAAGCTGATGCAAAACCCCGCCGGGCACAACCCCAAAACAGCGCTACAAGAGCTGACTCAAAAGCAATACAAGGTGTTACCGGAATATCGCACGGCAGAGATTAGCATGGTTCATGGCGATCCAGAGCGGTTTCGGTCAGAAGTGTGGTTTCGCGATCGTCATTTAGGGACTGGGGTTGGCGCGTCCCGCAAAGCTGCTGAGCAAGCCGCTGCATCGGAGGGATACCGTGTTATGCAAGCGATGTCTTCCTCTACCTCATCGCCGTTCTCTTAAAGTGCTCAACTAAAGTGCTTGACCTCCCCCTGTTGGCTCAGTCTGAAGAGATTAACGGCATTAATAAAACGCTAGCCAAACCTGATCGAAAATAAATCTCCATTAGGTAGAGATATTGGGTCATAAGGGTTTACACTCCTAGTGAATCATTGGAAATCTTTGAAACCGTTGACTTCGGCCAGGGCTAGGAGTCTATTTTGTGGCAGCAGAACTTTTTGACACGCCTGTTGCCGCGGATTTGTGTGGTTTTGAACAACAGCCATTTTCTGGGATAGGGCGCTATGAAATATCGCAATCTGGTGGGAGCAGCATTTGGACTCGCTTTCTGTCTAGGGGTACAAGAAAGTCGGGCCGCTTCAAGTTCAGAGACTGCAGTCCCTGAACTTGACGTCACAATATCTGATACCGATACAGCTGATGTCTCAGCAGTTTCCCTAGATGCCGAGATGACTGAGATGATTCCAGCATCTGATGACGCGATCGCGGTCACCCCCACCGATGAACTGAACGTATCAATGGGTAACACTGTCAGCAATTGGACTGAGTCTGCTCTAGAGCGTCTGACAATTGCAGCGTCTGAACCTGAGGTGATAGAGCTGTCGGTTGCTGATCTAAATACTGAGATGACTGAGACCGTCTTGCCAACGGTTGACGCGATCGCAGTGACGACTATCGATGAGCTATCTGATGTTTCTCCGACCGATTGGGCTTATCCAGCGCTACAAAGTTTGGTAGAAAACTACAGCTGCATCGAGGGCTATCCTGACGAGACCTATCGAGGCGATCGCTTTCTCACCCGCTATGAATTCGCTGCTCTCTTGGATCGCTGCTTATCGGTCGTGAGGTCCTTAGCTGCTGAGGGTCAAGTTCCCGATACCGACCTGCAAACGATTCAGCGACTTCAAGCTGAGTATCAGTCAGAGCTAGACGCCTTAACCTCTCGCGTTGAAGCCCTTGAAACTGAAACGGCTTCTCTGCGGGCGACGACGTTCTCGACCACAACACGACTGCGGGGAGAGGTGGTGTTCTCTCTGGAGCATTTGGCGGGTGGCGATCAGGCTAATGGTAGCGGCAATGATTTGTCTGAAGCGCTAGTTTTTGGCAGTCGGGCACGGTTGAACTTCAACACTAGTTTTACCGGGCGTGACCTACTCAAGATTCGATTAGACGCGCTCGATCCAACCCGATTCACGGCACCTGTCACTGGGACCAATATGACTCGGCTGGCGTTTGACCGCACGAATAACAACGACTTTGACATCGGCAAATTTTTCTATCGGTTTCCAGTGGGCGATCGCCTATCACTACATATTGACTTCACTCGTGGTGCCTATCAGGCTAACGTTTCTAGTACGTTCAATCCGGGTCTGGCAAATCCCATTAGTGGAGCCGTATCCCGGTTTGGTCGCTTCAATCCCATCTATTACCAGGGAGCATTGGGGACAGGCATTACGGGCGTCTACGACATTGCCCCTAATCTGTCTTTTTCAGCGGGCTATTTATCCCGCTCGCCAGGGTCCAATAATCCAGATGATGGCGGATTGTTTGGCAGTGGCTATACGGCTTTAGCGCAATTGGACTATCGCCCGACTGAGACGTGGGGCCTTGGGTTAGTGTACGCTCGCTCGTACTATCCGGCGGGGGCGATCGCGGTTTCGGCAGGAACCGGAAGTCGATTAGCCAATGCGCCCTTTGGTCGCAACGTGGCGACCTCGGCCAATCATTTTGGCGTGCAGTCTAGCCTCAAGTTAGGTTCGGCAACCCTTTCTGGCTGGACCGGATTAAGCCTAGCGACAGCAGAATCCGACAGTGCCTTAGTCAGCGATGGTGACTCAGCCACGATGCTCAATTGGGCCGTTACGCTGGGGCTGCCCAATTTAGGCGGTCAGGGCAATTTCGGTGGACTAGTCGTGGGCAATCCACCCCGGGTCTTAAGCAATGATGGCGGTGCCGATGAAGAAGATCCCACGTGGCACATTGAGGCTTTCTATCGCTATCGAGTCAACCAGAATATTGCTCTAGTTCCTGGCTTTTTTGTGTTGATCAACCCTGAAAATAACAGCGATAACGACACAATTTGGGTCGGCAGTCTCCGGGCCGTCTTTCAGTTCTAGGACAACCGTGACATCTCGTAGTAAGAAGACGTTGAAGGGAATTATGCTTTAGAGCACAACATATAGCCCTGTGCAGCTTGGTCAAGTACATCTCAGCGTCTTAAGGGAATAGGAAACCGGGAATGGGGGTGTGCTTGATACAAGTGCATGCCGCCATAAGTGTTGATCTGCTCAAGGTCTGCTCTTTTTTCTTTGCCCTAACATTGAGATTAGAAGGGTGTTGTTGCACTCTCACATTGACGATGTTCTGTGTCAGCTTTGACCTAAGAATTGCAAAACCTTGAGAATTATTCTGAGCCGCAAAGGCTTTGACTCTAGCTATGGCGGCAAACCTAGTCCCATTTTTTCTGATGGCACTCTCTGTTCATTGCCCATTCCGGAAGGGAAGCGCGGACAGCAAGCAACCTGCTACGACGATATTTGTTTTGGAAACCACAGCCTGGGGCATTTGGTCGAAGATTTGACGAATGGCAAGGTGAAGGCGAGTCGCCGAGTGCATCTTGACCCTGATTTGTGCCCAGGCAGCCTGCCGCGACGGTCTTACTGGCGGCCTCTGTTTGGGCAGACGGGAGCGGCTGAAGGACATTTGCGAAATCGGGGCATCTCAAGTGGTGACCTGTTTCTCTTCTTTGGCTGGTTTAGGGAAGTGGAGCAGGTCAACAATCGCTATCGGTATGTGAAGGCTGCTCCGGACCTGCATGTTCTCTTTGGGTGGTTGCAGATCGGCGCTCGAATTGATGTTGAAACAGAGACTGATCTACCCGACTGGCTTACCTATCATCCCCATGTATACAACCGCGATCGCTACTCTCAACATGCCAATACGCTCTATCTGGCACCGTCGACCTTGAAGTTGCCATCGCGATCGCTCAATCAGCCCGGAGCAGGAACCTTCCCGCAGTTCTCAGCAGCGCTACAGCTCACGGCTCCAGCAGCGGCATCTCGTAGTCTATGGGAATTGCCCCGTTGGTTTTATCCAGCGGGTAGACCATCGGCCTTGAGCTACCATACGAAGCCTAATCGGTGGCAGTTAGGTAATCGCTCAACCTATCTCCGATCGGTTTGTCAGGGTCAAGAATTTGTGCTGGACTGCCAGCACTATCCTGAAGCGATCAATTGGGTAGCCGCTTTGTTGACCTAACCGTCCCATAAGAATATCTGTCGGCTGGAACCCGCAGCTTGCCCGAAGGTCAAAGTAGTATGGGCAATAAGAGTGGTTGATCAATGGGAAGGTAATCTCATGGCAAGATTCACGCTGATAGCTTTACTAATGGCAATTCTGGTGTCTAGTGCGGCAAGTTTAGCTGTGGCGGAGAGTCCACAGGACCAGCAAGAGAATGCTCCAGTCATTGCGCAACTTCAGCTACGAGACCATACCGTGGTTATCACCTCTGATGATCAGGGTAAGTTCTATTCCGTTTACGACAATTCGGGAACGTCTTTGAGTGCAGGGCTTACTGAACAGGAGATTGCGGACCAGTATCCCGAATTATTTGATCTGCTGCGGCCTGCGATCGCAGACGGTGAAAATGGTGAGTTGATGATGATGTTGGCTCCAGTCAGCATCTACTAATAGCGCATAGGGCAAACTCGTCGATCAGAGCTGGAGAAACTTCATCCTGCTCCAAATCCGAGTAAATCCAGATGACCTGCCATGGGGAGCAGCATCGGCATATAGAATAATCAGGATCTATATCCCTGCTTCCCTGGATAAAACTTATGCCGCGCCGCGACGACATTCAAAAAATTCTGCTAATTGGCTCTGGTCCGATTGTGATTGGGCAAGCCTGTGAGTTTGACTATTCCGGCACCCAAGCATGTAAAGCGTTACGAGAAGAGGGATACGAGGTTGTGCTGGTGAACTCCAACCCGGCCACCATCATGACTGATCCGGAGACAGCTGACCGTACCTATATTGAGCCACTGACGACAGAGATCGTCACCAGAATTATTGAGCAAGAACGCCCCAATGCTTTGTTACCGACGATGGGTGGGCAAACCGCTTTAAACTTGGCGGTGGATTTAGCCAAAAGCGGAGTCCTGGAACGCAACGGCGTTGAGTTGATTGGGGCACAGCTAGCGGCCATTGAGAAAGCTGAAGATCGCAAGCTGTTTAAAGAGGCAATGGAGCGTATTGGGTTGGCGGTCTGTCCGTCCGGTCTGGCCGAAACGATGGCGGAAGTCAAGGCCGTTGCTGCCAAAATCGACATGTTTCCGCTGATTATTCGGCCTGCGTTCACTTTGGGCGGAGCCGGAGGGGGGATTGCTTACAACCAAGAGGAACTGGAGCGAATTGCCCGGTCTGGTTTAGATGCCAGTCCCGTTTCACAAATCATTATCGAACAGTCGCTTTTGGGTTGGAAGGAATATGAACTGGAGGTCATGCGTGACCTCGCCGACAACGTTGTCATTATTTGCTCAATTGAAAACGTTGATCCCATGGGTATCCATACAGGAGATTCCATCACGGTCGCCCCAGCTCAAACCCTGACCGATAAGGAATATCAGCGATTACGCGATGCCTCTATCCGCATCATTCGTGAAATTGGCGTAGAAACAGGCGGTTCTAACATTCAGTTTGCCGTCAATCCGGTAGATGGAGATTTCATTGTCATTGAGATGAATCCTCGCGTTTCTCGGAGTTCGGCATTGGCGTCAAAAGCGACGGGCTTTCCGATCGCAAAATTCGCTGCCAAGTTGGCCGTCGGTTATAGCCTTGACGAAATTTCCAACGACATTACGCAAAAGACGCCGGCCAGTTTTGAACCCACAATTGACTATGTGGTGACTAAAGTGCCGCGCTTCGCTTTCGAAAAGTTTCCCGGCACTGATCCCATTCTGACAACCCAAATGAAGTCGGTGGGTGAAGCGATGGCAATTGGGCGGACCTTTCAAGAGTCGTTTCAAAAAGCCTTACGATCGCTCGAAACAGGACGAGCCGGTTGGGGCTGCGATCGCAAGGAAACCCTACCTAATCTCTCCACCCTGCGCTCTCGTCTCAGAAAACCGAGTCCAGATCGCATTTTCACGGTTCGCCATGCCATGCAGCTGCGGCTTGAACTCGACGAGATCTATTCGCTGACGGGGATTGATCCCTGGTTTTTGCATAAGTTTGCTGAGCTGCTCGAAACCGAAAAGTGGCTTAAACGCACCTCGCTAGGGTCATTGACGGCTCAGCAGATGATGCAAATTAAGCAGCAAGGTTTTAGCGATCGCCAAATTGCCTTTGCGAAGAACACAACGGAAGCCGAAGTCCGCGCTCTGCGTCAATCGCTCGGTGTCCGTCCCGTATACAAAACGGTTGATACTTGTGCGGCTGAATTTGAAGCCTACACGCCCTACTACTACTCTACCTACGAGACCGAATCAGAAGTTCAGCCCAGCGCTCGCCGCAAAGTCATGATTCTGGGCGGTGGACCCAATCGGATTGGGCAGGGCATTGAGTTTGACTATTGTTGCTGCCATGCCTCCTTTGCGCTACAGGCAGATGGTTTCGAGACCATCATGGTGAACTCCAATCCCGAAACAGTTTCTACCGACTACGACACTAGCGATCGCCTCTATTTCGAGCCACTGACTCAAGAAGATGTCCTCAACATCATTGAAACAGAGCAGCCGGAAGGCATCATCGTTCAGTTTGGCGGCCAAACACCCCTGAAGCTAGCCGTTCCCCTACAAACCTATCTGCAAAAGATATCTGCGCCCTCACCCGATCACCCATCTACTCGAATTTGGGGGACTTCTCCTGACTCCATCGACATCGCTGAAGACCGAGAGCGCTTTGAGCAAATTCTTCGGGAACTGGATATCGTGCAGCCTGCTAATGGTATTGCTCGCAGCTATGATGAAGCGCTCAGCATTGCCCGCCATATCGACTATCCAGTGGTTGTGCGCCCCAGTTATGTTCTGGGTGGGCGAGCGATGGAGATTGTCTATTCCGATCAGGAATTGGAACACTACATGACCTATGCCGTGCAGGTGGAGCCTAATCACCCCATTCTGATTGACAAGTTTTTGGAAGACGCGGTTGAGGTAGATGTGGATGCGATCGCGGATGCGACAGGAACGGTTGTAATTGGTGGCATTATGGAGCACATCGAGCAGGCTGGTATCCACTCTGGGGACTCCGCCTGCTCCATTCCAACAATGACCTTGGCTAAGACGTCTCTCGCAACTATTCGAGAATGGACACTCAAGCTGGCCAAGCGGCTACAGGTGGTTGGATTGATGAATATCCAGTTTGCTGTGAAAGATGAGCAGGTGTATATCCTAGAGGCCAACCCTCGCGCTTCTCGCACCGTTCCCTTTGTCTCCAAAGCTACAGGCTTACCCTTAGCAAAATTGGCCGTGCAGGTGATGGCAGGTAAAACGCTGGCTGATTTGGGAATCACTGAAGAGATTATCCCTGGCTATATTTCTGTCAAAGAGGCGGTCTTGCCCTTTGAACGCTTTTCCGGCACGGATACGATTTTGGGGCCAGAGATGCGATCGACCGGTGAAGTCATGGGCATTGATGTGGATTTTGGTAAAGCCTTTGCCAAGGCCGAGCTAGGAGCCAATCAGCATCTTCCCCAGGGCGGGACGGTTTTTGTCTCAATGAACGATCGCGACAAAACAGCCGTCGTTCCAGTGGTTCAAGAGCTGGCCGATTTAGGCTTTGAGCTAGTTGCGACCAGCGGCACCTGTCAGGTTCTCAAGCAAAACGGTCTCACGGTCGATCCCGTGCTGAAGGTTCACGAAGGCCGCCCTCACGTTGTTGATTTGATGAAAAATGGACAGATTCAGCTCATCCTCAATACACCCATAGGCGATAAGGCTCAACAAGACGACCATGAGATTCGCCGGACAGCACTGAGTTACAAAATTCCTACCATCACCACGATCGCGGCTGCCCGTGCCACTGCCGCCGCCATCCGTACCCTGCAAAAAGAGACTCTCTCAGTCAAAGCCCTGCAGGATTATTTGAAAGACTAACGGTGTAGATGCACAGCTATTCTCGTAATTCAATGACGAAAATCTTCGACACGATGCCAACTTATCTCGATTCGGGAATCAAACCTTTGTTTGGGGACGCGACACATCGCGTCCCGCTTCCACATCTCTAAAAAGTCACCAACCACTCACTCTCATACATTGATCTGCTTCTGAGACCTTCCCTTCTCAACCACAAATAAAGTGTCCAAATCTCGCAGATAAAATACGCCGAAACAAGCAGCTAACATGGGCCAAGCTGCAAAAAAGAGAATATTAGGTGCGGTAAAAGGGTCCAAATATCGTGGAAAAGACACGATTGTCGAAACCGCATGCATGAGCAACACGGCACCATAAGTCCACGTCTTTTTAATGCCTGCAACGAAGCCCAAAACAATTACGAGTTGGACAATCCCGATGCCATAAATCAACGCAGTACCCAATCCTTGAATGCCATAGAAAGCAGCGAAAACCTGACTAGCGTGATCGGGCTTTAAAAACTTATCCAGCACCCAAATCAGCATGACGACGAAGATACTCAGACGGAGCAACAACAAAACGAGGGGCACACGTCCACCGACCGTATTACCGTTGATCACAGCAACCTCCTGATAGAGCTGAAAAGACTTCCTTTAGGATTAAGGACGTCCCTGAGGAGATGCTGAGCTTGATATGAAAATTAGTATTTGATAGATATCGCCGTCACCATCCAAGGTGAGACAAGCACAAATCAATGATTTCCAGTAAAACGGGCCTGACGGGATTCGAACCCGCAACTTCCGCCGTGACAGGGCGGTGCTCTAACCAATTGAACTACAGGCCCTTACAAAGGACGATCTCTATCTTGTCTTCCAGGACTGATTTTGTCAAATGTTTTGAGAAAAAATTTCAGTGGGTTAAGCAGAGGCGGTTAGGTGCGGAACTGTGGTGACTTGCCAGTAGGGTTTTGCGAAGTTGGTGAGCCACTGTTTGACGTGGTAAGTGGCGCGGCAGTCGTCTTCGTTGTAACGGAGGATAGCGTTGAGGTAGGCGCGATCGCCCGTTGTCAGCCATTCGTTATACCAGCAGATCGACTGTGCTCCATTGGCATCGCTGTCGCGCCATTCAAACCCCATCCAGCGGGCAATGTGCTTTAAGGCATAGCTTTCCACCGGAAGCGTCACCGCCTCAGTCACACACCAGTGAATGTCTACGAAACGGGCTAGCAAGCGCCGTAGGTCGTCTGGGGGGAGACTGCCGTAGTGTTGGGTTAGCTTCTTTGCCGTCTGTGCCTCATAAGGGCAAAAATGGTAGATGGGAGCTTGAGGATATCGCAGGACCAAATCAAGAAACTGCTCCCATGCCGTTTGTTCGTCCTCCACAGTTTCTGCCAAGAGCGGATGGAATTCTTCGGTTTGAGTCCGGTGGTCAACTACCAGTACGCCGTGCAGATAAATCACATCGACGTCAGGAGCTGCCTCGATATCGAAGTACAGCTCAACCTCTGCGCTGGGAAGATCTTGGGGCGCAAGAACAAAGCCATTCAGGGGAGGTGTCGGGGTGCGGGCGATCGCCTCGTTATACAAAGTTGCCTGAGCTTGGTGAACGAGCTTTTCGGCTACGGCATCGCCAAAGCCTGGCAGATACGCGAGCTGAGTTGGATGGGCCTGTGCCAAATCTGAAACAGTGGTCAGATTTTGAGTTTTAAGATGACTGTAGCGAGCTGGGGTGACGCCAGGGAGTAACGAGAGATGAAACGTATCTCGGGCTGTTTCATAGCAATGACTGAACCAACGACATAGGTCACAACGACTATGGGCAATGAAGACCTCCGGAGCGCGATCGCTCTGCAAATCAGCTAGGCACGCCTCTAGAGCTTCGCCAAACTTGGAGAGTTGCTGATCTAGATCAACAGAATGGTAGCGGCCTTCTCGTAGCGCCAGCCAGCTTTCATGGGGCCAGTTGCCTTGAGAGTAGGCCAACACATAGGCGTGGAACGTCGCAACAATTTGGTAGTCGAGCTTGGGTTTTTTGCCGAGCTTGATATCAACAGGAGCATACTGCCAGTCTCCCCAAACGGACCACCCCGCTTGTTTAACCAGCAAGTCCGGACGGCTCACCAGGTAAAGGTCGTTTTCCACAGCATTGAGCAAGACGCCGCCAACGATGTAATCTACCCCCTGTGACATCAAGGCGATCGTTTCTTGGGCACCTTTACGCCAGTCCCCGCGCTGATATTGAGGACGGCAAAGCGGCTCATAGTCTTCTAGGACAGCAGCTCGATGCTCTGCGCTATCCTGCTTGATTTTTTGCAGATAATCACTAGGTCTATCGGCTTGGGCAGAGTCGTGATGGGTGTCTAGATAAGCGCGACGGGAACAGCGCTGGTAGTGGAGTAGCAAGTCGTCAGTAATCCACTGGAGGGATTGCTGAGCAGCGTCTTTGAAATCTCTAGCAATGGGGCGATGCGGCTCTGTCAGGGGTCTCAATTGGCTACCCCCAGACATGAGACGATGTGGCAGGGGGTAGCTAGCAGACAAGGTTAGTTATCGAAAAAACAAAAGGTTTGAGAAAGGGTGACATCCGATCAGGCATCTTCAGCATCCTATGTGGTTGCTGCTGCAGCACACTTTTGAGAACCTCATGTCGTTCCCAATAAGATCCTTGGTCAGGTCGGCAAGATACGGTCACAGTGCTCTTCAAAATACCGTCCGAGGAAGCGATGCCCTACTATCTTGTAGCGAACCATCACGCTACGAAGACAGCATAAATTCTGATCTATTGACAGTTATACAGCATTATGGGGTGCGTCAGAGCACTGTTTCGTGCTTCTTACTTCTGTCGAGGGGTGCAAGGTATTTTTTGATTAAAAGCAACTCGGAGATAACACTGATACGCTGATAGCATTCGGTTTATACATTTCTCTGATTGATATGGTTTTGAGTTCTCCTTCAGAAACGGATGCTCGTTTGCAGCAGTTTCGCCAACAGTTTCCGGCATTGGTGAACAAGCGCTATTTCAATTTTGGTGGACAAGGACCGCTACCTCAATGTGCGCTGGATGCCCTGCAGCAGGCTCAGCTGAAAATTCAGAGGGAAGGTCCTTTCTCTGGAGCAGTCAATCAGTGGCTGCAACAGGCTGGAACGGAAATGCGGCAGGCTCTGGCAAATGTTCTTCAAGTTCCTGGAGATACGATGACGCTGACTGAAAGCGTTACAGTGGGCTGCAATATTCCTTTGTGGGGCATAGATTGGCGACCGGGCGATCGCATCCTCCTCACCGACTGTGAGCACCCCGGCATTGTCGCCACTGTGCAGGAAATCAGCCGTCGATTTCAGGTCGCTGTGGATGTGTGTTCCGTATTAGCAACCGCTCAGGAAGGCGATCCGGTGGCCGCAATCGCTGCGGCTCTTCAGCCTCGAACTCGACTTCTGGTCGTCAGCCATATTTTGTGGAATACTGGGCAGGTTTTGCCCCTGGCTGACATCGTGCGCCTCTGTCACGACCATACGCCTGACCCTGCCTGGGTCCTGGTCGATGCGGCTCAATCTGTGGGCATGATGCCTCTGAGTCTGAGTGACACTGAAGTCGATTTTTACGCCTTTACAGGCCATAAATGGTGCTGTGGTCCTGCGGGTCTTGGGGGGCTTTATGTCAGACCTGAGATGCGGCAGGCGATCGCCCCAACCTTTATTGGCTGGCGCAGCATTACAACGGATGCCCATGCTAATCCAACGGGCTGGCAACCAACAGGACAGCGCTACGAAGTGGCGACGTCCGATTACCCCCTAATGGCGGGCTTACAGGCAGCACTAAGTTTGCATCAAACCTGGGGAAGTTCTGGCGATCGCTATCAGCGAATTTGCACCCTTGGACGTCAGCTGTGGCAGCAGCTAGCAACGCATCCTCGCATTCGCATGATTTGCGCCGAGCCACCTGAATCGGGTCTCGTGTCCTTTGAAATATTGGATTCAACTGAGACACCCTCCCGAGAGTGTCATGTGCGCTTAGTCAAAGATCTTGAGGCGGATGGAATGATGCTCCGAACTTTGCTGGATCCCCATTGCGTTCGGGCCTGTGTCCACTACCTCACCCTAGAGGCTGAAGTGGGGGAGTTAAGCGATCGCATTTTTCGTTGGATTCAAAACAATGGGTAATTCGCAAGATTCACCCAAAAGGGTTAGTGCGCCCACCCAATTTCTAGTTTCTAATAGTTAACACCTGCATCCCTTTTGCGATCCCTGGGGTATACAGAGAGCGGTGGTGTATCTCTAACGTGCTAAACAATATCTCTTAAAACTGGGTATTGAGAAAGGTTCAATAAGGTGTCAGATTTTCTCAGTCGCCATTCTTCCATCGAGGATATAGGATGGCTTTTGTCTCTACTCAGTAAAAATCAGAATTCTTATGAATCCCTAACTCTAATCCCCAGCACCCTAAACTTTATTGGCTTTAAGAGAATCTAGAGACAAGTTCTCCAGTGAGCTGCATGATAGCTGATATTCAGACCAATCCTCTTCTTAAGCTTGAGCGGCAGCTACGATGGCTGTTGCCGCCGGATTTGTATGCAGCAGTGTGGGTGGATCCGTCTCCTCCAATGTTAATGAAGGTCTTTGAGCATCTGCGAACATTGCAGCACGTGCTGATCGACTACGTTCCACGCGATGTTTATGACAATCCACCGCACCCTGGCCATCCTCGCTACAGTTGGCAAGAGGGTGCCCTACTCTTTACTGATCTAGCTGGGTTTACGCCCCTGCTAGAAGCTTGTGCTTCAGAGGGATTAGTGGGCGCGGAACTACTTCTGAAAGTACTGAATAATTATTTCTCTGAGATGATTGAAATTCTCAGTAAATCCAGCGGTAATTTGTTGGAATTTACGGGAGATGCTCTGCTGGTTCAGTTTGCGACGGGGGAACCGCAACGCGATATTACTCAGGCCATCAACACAGGTTTGCGCATGCAGCGAGCCATGAAACCGTTTCAAAAAATTGCGACTTATCGAGGAGAGCTATCCCTCAATATGCGGGTGGGTATCCATGCAGGGCAATACGTGACGGCTGATATTGGAACACCGCAGCGAATGGCCCATGTTCTTTTAGGAAGAGCCGTGACGGTGGCTAAAAAAGCTGAAGGTTGTGGCCAGATTCGCCAAGTGTCGCTGACAACTTGTGTGAAGGAAAAGCTCAGCGATCGCATTCAGCTCACTCCTATCGACAACCATCACTGGTTAGTGGTCGATAATCTAAGTTCTGAGGAGCTTGGAGAATATGAAATTACCGTCGCCCGTCGCCGCAGCACCTACATGTTCTTCGACCGGAGTACTGATGGTTTACTCAATGAGATCGAAATGGCTGTACAGCGTGTAGAACCATTGACCAGCTACATGCCGCGTTCTGTGCTGCAACTGATGGTAGAAACGGCTTCCGATCGACGAATTCCGCCGGCATTTCCAACGATTGCGATCGCGTTTGTGAACTTGATGGGGCTGCCAGAGTCGGTCGATGATGCCTTACCTGAAGAAACTGCCGATCTGGTGAATTGCTTCTCCAATGCCTTCTCCCTCATCAATGGCGTTGTTGAAGTTAAAGGCGGCATTCTGCAGAAAGTTACTTATCACTCGATTGGTTCAGAAATTTTGATTCATTTCGGAGTTCTAAATCCTGATGCGAATGATTCTAAACGAGCCATTGAGACGATGAGCGCCATTCGAGACTTAGTACAGTCCATTGCGCCGCCAACCGTGCAAGGTCAGCCCATTCAGTTGACCTGCCGCATTGGACTGACCTATGGTCCCGTGTTTGCGGCTGAGATTGGAGAGCGACGCGGACGACGGGAATTCAATGTCTTAGGCGATACGGTAAACACAGCTGCTCGTATTATGAGCCGTGCCGGTGAGAATGAAATTTGGATGAATCAAGCCATGCACGATCGCATTAGCTCTGAGTTTGAGACCTATCCGTTAGGGGAATTCTGTTTAAAGGGAAAGTCCTTGCCGCAACCTATCTTTGCGCTAAAAAATTAATGTGTCTTAGGGAAGTGCTGCTGAAAGGGATAATGATGAAGTTGATCTCACTAGCGATTGCCTATGTCCCTCAGTAAAACGGCTGTTCCCTTAGACGTTATTCGCTATAACGAGCAAGGATTGGTTCCGGCGATCGTGCAGGATTATCTAGATGGCACTGTGCTGATGATGGCCTGGATGAATGTAGATTCCTTGCAGAAAACCTTGGAAACGGGCGAAACCTGGTTTTGGAGTCGCTCTCGTCAAGAGCTATGGCATAAAGGTGCAAGTTCGGGTCATCTCCAAAAAGTGCAAACCATTCGTTACGACTGTGATAGTGATGCTTTGTTAGTGACGGTTGAGCAAGTGGGTGATGTGGCCTGCCATACCGGGGAGCGAAGCTGCTTTCACCAAGTTGATGGACAGATTCAAACGCCGATGGCAGATACGCTGTCTCAAGTGTTCGCGGTTATTTGCGATCGTCAAGCGCATCCAAAAGAGGGGTCATATACCAACAAGCTACTGACTGGAGGGGACAATGCCATACTCAAAAAAATTGGTGAGGAAAGCGCTGAAGTCGTCATGGCCTGCAAAGACGATAACCCTGATGCGATCGCTGGAGAAGTTGCTGATCTGCTCTATCACACATTGGTAGCATTAGCGCATCACCAAGTTGATATCAAAGCGGTTTATCAAAAACTTCAAGCACGGCGATGATTGAGCGAGCGTGTTAAATTTTTGACAAACATCAGCCCGTATGGGGCTACACTGAGGCAGCTATTATCTACGCCTTCCTGTATATCTGTACAGAAATTGATCAAGTCAATGTAATGTGCCTGACTTTGTTCAAATCAGGTTTTCTTGAGAGGTGGCACGATATTGATGTGATTGAGTTATTCTTTGTATCGTTCTCTGAGTATTTGGGTCGTAACCTCGGTTGTTTTCCTGGCATGACAACTTGAATCAATGGTTAAGATTATCGCCCTACAAGCGTGCCGTCATGGTATCGGCTGTTCTCATCTAGTCGCTAACCTAGCCGTAATTTTGATGAACTGTGGATATCGAGTTGGCCTTCTGGAAACAGATCTTCAAGCGGGAGGAATTCGCACGCTCTTTGGGCTAGATAAATCTCTGGCACAAGATACTCAGGCTTATTGGTGGTTAAGCTCGAACGCAAAAAAGACACCCGCCCTCCAGACGGATTTGTGTCGATATGAAATTGCTTACGAAAATAAAGCGACTGGTATTTATTTGCCTGCGGTGGGTGATGGTCTCGCGGCAAATAGTGAGCAGTTTAGGGTTTGGCAAGAACGATACGATGCCGAGAAGCCGTTTGATGTTTTTCAAGGTCTGAGCCAAGACCTAGCGCTGGATTTCTTATTGGTTGATAATCAGCCTGAAATGACCAATGACAACTTGATGGGACTATCCATAGCAGATGTTTCAGTTGTTTTGATGCAGTTGGATACCTATGATTTGCAGCGAACAGCAGTTTTGCTTGAGGTCATTAAGCAGCTTGAAGTGGTTAAAACTTGGTTAGTTCCTACGCTGGTATTGCCTAGTATTGAACGTGGTGTAGTCAAGCATATGCTTGAGAATACCTATGGTTATCCGGTGGCAGGCATTCTTCATCTCAGCGATGAGATGGCTAGTTTTGCGAGCCAAGGTCTCTTTTGCCTGCACTATCCAAAGCACTTCTTGACGCAAACGATGATGACGATCGCGCATCAGTTGGAACAAGATGCCCAAGCTTTGTCCATGTTTTCAAAGCAGTCTTAGCCGCGATCTCCACTTGTAGCCGCCAGGACTCTACTGAGATATTGGAATGGTGAGCATATCTCTGCCGTAGTGTGCTAGGGCGATCGCGGCTAAAGGCAGGAACTCAATCACATGTTAGCCACTGAGTTGAGGCCAACAATGTCTTCGTAAGCTGCTATAACTGCACAGGCTGTTAAAGGGACCGTAATCAGTAGACCTAAACCGACAAGAATCAGACCACCTAAATTCAGAAGCCCTAGCAGAAGAGCAAATCCAAAAAAGCTGAACCACTTTTTCCCAACAACTTTTCTGCTAGTCTCCAGCGCAGGCCAAAAATCAAGGTTTTTATCGAGTAGGAGTGGCAGGCTAATCATGTATGAAACTGCCAGATAAATGCCAGGAATGATAACAAGAATAAAGCCTAAGGTGATAAGGACGCCGCTAATGATGGCAAGCAACAAGATAGGCAATGCGCGCTTGAACCCACCAAAGAAATCGCTGAAGGACGTGGGGCGATTCCGCGCAATTTGTAAAGCGACAATATAAAAGCCAGGTCCTAGCAGTGTTGAGAGAATATTGCCGACAATGTTCCCCCCTATCTGACCTGCTTCGGGATTACCGCTTCCCAGGGGATAAGGCAGAATGAGTGAGACAACGGCGACAATAATACCGATTAAAAGAGTGAATCCGATAAATGGGAGTGCATTAGCCTTGAAGATATCCCATCCTCGACTAAAGTACTGTCCCATCTTGAAGTCATAATCACGATTGCTAATATCAAATGCGCTCATCTTCCCGTCTCACTAAAGGACAAGTGTTAGACCAACCATATCCGAGACAAGTTGAGGCTGGGACAAGCTTTAAAAAAGTTTTTGCTTGAACAGTAATTTTTGATACTTTGTCGGGGAACTAAAGCTGCTTATAGCCTTAACTTAGGTCACAAAGAAAGGAATCATAGATGAATACCTCTGTTTACAGGTTGTTTATGGGTTCCGCTGTGCAGCCCTTGAATGCATCAAAAACTGACGTGAACTACTAGGCGTAGCGTAATGTGGGACATGTTTACTCTACCTGTGGTTGTTTCTGTTCAAGTGTCAGCATAGGTGAGTCTTGCGGCTCTATGGATACCATCTAGGACTATAGATTTCAAACAGGCAATTGAAGCTACAAAAAAACCTCTCCTATATTGAGGAGAGGTTAACTAAAATCTATGCAACTTTACTAATGCGACAGATCTAGCCGTTAACAGTAATGGTGCCGACCATCCCAGCGCCTCGGTGGGGAGCGCAGTAGTACGTATAATCACCAGTTGGCATATCCGCAGTAAAGGTTGTGGAATAGGATTCGCCTGGGGCAAAGGTGAGTTGGCTATGAGAAATCTTATCAGCCAAAGACTTATCACCAGGGCTTTGGTTTGCGTCAAATATGACGTTGTGGGGAGCCATCTTGTTGTTGACCCAAGTGACAGTATCACCAGGTTGAACGGTTAATTTTGCTGGCTGAAATACTAGCAGACCGCTGTCAGATCCCATCTTGACTTCGTAGTCGGCTGCTAAAGCGGGGGAAGCGGATATAGCAAAAGTAGCAACAGCGATAACGAGTGCTAGGCAAGCTAGACCCAAACGACTCAAAGAGCGTGCAATCTGTTTCATAAAAACCTCTAGAACAGTAGGTTGTTTTAACTGTTACTTAGAAGTTTACCTTGAAGCGCAACAAACTACACCTCCTGTAAGAAGGAGATTTTAAAATTGTCACTACCCACTTGAGCGAACGACAGCAATTTAGAGGCCGTCTTTCCTAATAGTGGCCTCTACAGTAATTTTTCCTAGCGTAGCCTATGAATCTCCATTTAGGGGAGTTTTTGCGGCGTTTGCTGTTACGTTTTGTGCAGACAAAACTAGTGCAGCCCCAACTCAACTGCAAGATCTAGATTCCTCACCATTTCAAGCTTGACGTTTCACTAATCATGATCAATAAATCGCCCCCTACAACCTGAAATCTCAGTGCTGTAGGGGGCAATGACGGATATCAGAAATTGACAAAGCTAATCCTAGCCAGAGCGGTTCATTAGGCGTTCTAGACTTCGCCTGTACCGGGTGCAGAGTAGGTGCTCTTGCCGCCGCCCCAGAGGGGTCCGATGACCTTAGGTTGCAGCAGAATATGACCTGATATTGCAACCAGATCATCCTCTGTTAAGCTCCGCATTTTAGGATAAATGTCGGTGCTTTTTAGACTTGGGTGCAGCTGAGAAATCTCAGTCAGACCATCATAAGTAGTGGGATTCTCCAGATAGTCTACAAGCGCCTCAAGATTGTTTCGCTGCGGCAGTGCACCAGCTAAACTCTCAGGGTCTAGACCCACCGTAGGATTTGTCTTGGTAATTCCTGAGGAGTGGCACGTCGCACAAGCATAGTTGAACTGCTTTCGTCCTCTTGCCACTTGTTCCAGGGAAAGAACAAGTGTATCTCCTTCTTCATTGAGCTTGATGGTGCGCGTCGCCTCATCTAGCTCTGCTGCGACGGCGGGATTGACAAAAAGCTGGCTTATGACCAAAACCGCGATCGCAGCTAGCCAAACGCATCTCTTAAGCATGGTTCTCCTCAAAGGTATTTATGGCTAGCCATTAAACAACACAGCAGACATACACATAAATGAAAGTGATTGATATTCCAGGAATTTGCAGGACTATCTTATTGCCCGAGCCAATCCTGAGAGTCAACTATCAATCTGTGTTAAGTCTTTCTCATATTGTTTATCATGCCACTGAACGGTTTTATTCCAAAGCATTTCAAAGGTTTACAGCAGCCATTTTGGATTCGTAGCGGTCTGTAAAACCTTACTGCGAGAGGGCGGTATGTGAATTAGGAGAGGCATGAAGGGATTGTATTGGAGACGATAGTACAGGTTGGTGTAGCCGAATGAGCTTGCTCAACGTTGCTTTCAGCTCTGTTCGGGGCACAATCGCATCAACAAATCCATGTTTCAGTAAATACTCAGCGGTCTGAAAATCGTCTGGTAGCTTTTCTCGCAGGGTTTGCTCGACAACTCTGCGCCCAGCAAAACCGATAGTAGCCTCAGGCTCAGCCAAAATAATATCTCCCAACATGGCAAAACTCGCTGTCACACCGCCTGTCGTTGGATGGGACAACACAGGCATATAAAGCAGTTTCGCCTCTCGATGTCGATCCAGAGCAGCGGATATCTTTGCCATCTGCATCAGGCTCAGCATGCCCTCCTGCATCCGTGCTCCCCCTGAAGCGCAGACTACTATTACGGGTAGCTCAAGTCGGGTACTATGTTCAATCATGCGAGTCAACTTTTCGCCGACTACAGAACCCATACTGCCGCCCATAAATCGGAAGTCCATTACGCCTAGCCCAACGGAAATCCCGTCAAGTTTGCCCTCTCCTGTTTGAACTGCGTCAGTCAGCTCTGTGCGAGTCTGCATATCTTGGAGGCGATCCTTATAAGCTTTGCGGTCCCTGAACTTTAGAGGATCTTGCGGCAGGATATGCGTGTCAAGTGGGTGCCAGCTACCTTCATCAATGAGCTGAGAAATGCGATCATCGCTGAAAACTCTGTGATGATGCCCACATTCGGCACACACAAGTTGATTCGCTCTTAAATCCTTGGTGTAAGTCATGACACCGCAAGCCTCACATTTAGACCAAAGGCCATCCGCAATTTCACGTTCCTGCCAGTCCTGACTGGTCGGACCAGACTTACGACGATTTGCAAACCAATCAAACAGAGACATGCTTATGAAAAAACTACTTAATAGGGAACAGCTTACCTTTCAATCCAGGCTGAAACTAATCCTATCGGTTTTGGTCGCGGTCATGCGAGGTCAATGTGTTGCTAGGTCAACATAAACAGTGTTTTATAGGGTAACGATTTTCCTCAAGAGCTATAAAATCTCACTCGGTATACTATCGCTCACATCTTTGAGAACAGGGTTTTCAGAAACTAATAACAAATCCCTATAGAAGCCCTGTAGAAGCGATTTGCCTGTCATTTTGGCGAAAATACCGAGAACTTTTATTCACTATTTTGCGAACGCAAGTCAAGGGTGCACCACTTAAACAATGAAGATTTCTAAAGCAGTTGCCTCTTCAGTCTGCAACGGCATCGCCGACGATGCTCTTAAAGACGAAGATAATGGTTTTTGGTTAGCAAGTTTGCCTACCTATGTTCAAACTGTTTGGCAGCAGCGATTTTATTGGATCCGCTGGGTGGATCGTTTGGCTGAACAAGACCAGATTGTGCAGCCTGGCGGAGAGCAGTTCCCCATGCTGTACCAGGCGTGGAAGCGCCTATATCATCAACGTTTCTTGTCTTCAGGGGATCAACATTGGAAAATCTTGAGGCAAATTGAAACGACTTGGTTTTTGGAAGATGCCCATGAGCTGCACCAAGCTGAGATAGAGGCTTGGAATTGTTATATGGATGCGATCGCCGACTATCACCAGCCCGAACTCACCATCGCGACACTTCAAGATTACGAGACAATGCTTGACCGGCTAGCGGGTGCTTGTTTTCAGCTACTCCCTTTCCTAAAAGCTCATCATCGTTTAGTCGCTCGTCGGTTTGGCATTGTCGATCAGTTTTACAACAACCTCCGGGACCTATATGAAGACGCGCAGCAGGGGGTCTGTTATTTCCCAACTGATTTACTACATCAATTTGGGTTGAATCGCCAATCCATTTTAGATTTGAGCTGTCTGAAGGAACCTGGTTTTCAGCCCCTTATGAAATATTGGGTCGAGAGCTATCTGCCTCAATTGCGCCAGCAAAACATGTCGTTGATGTTAGCAGCCGACCTTCATCCTGCATGGCAGTGTCTGACCACTTGGTTTGTCCATCGCTATATGCGAATTGAACAGGTCTTACGAGCCTGCCAGTACGATTTTGTAGCGTTTGCTAATCGCTATTGGACCGTTGTGCAGCAAGACCTCGATCAGCAGTTGGCTAAAGTAAAACAGGTGACTCTAACGGGGCGTCCCTACATTCCCATTGATGTGGCTGAGATTGCTCCATTTCTCAATGTGTCCCCAACTGTTCTAGGGATTTCAAGATATCCACACGGACCTGCCATTTCTGAAAGTGTGTTTTAGAGCCTGTCTTACCCAGACATAAAGAAGAACTGAAGATACCAGTTGATTAGGCGATCGCCCCAAAAAAGCGCGATGAAGGCTCCGAGGGTCAAAAAGGGACCGAAAGGGATCGGTGTTCTACGATTGAGTACTCCCAGGGCGATCGCGCCGCCTCCAATAAACGCACCCAAGGCACAGGCTAGGAAACTGCTGAGCAACATACCTTGCCACCCTAACCAAGCTCCTAAAAGGGCTGCAAGTTTGCCGTCACCTCCGCCCATCACCGTTTTACCCGTTAGGAACGATCCGACAAACCCAATGACTTCAAAAATCCAGAGGCCCAAAACAGCGCCGAGGATAGCCCTCATCAGCCCTTGAGCAGCGATCGCAGTTGTCCAATGGGGGCCATCGGCTGGGAGCAAGACAGTTTGCGATACTATCCCCAAGATGAGTCCCGATTGGGTGAGCTCATTGGGGAGTGTCAGCGTGTCTAAATCAATGCAGGTGAGACAGATGAGCCAACATATCAGGATCCAAACGCTTAGCGTGGTCCAAGATAGTTCAAACTGCCAGAATGTTGCTAAAAACAATAGCCCTGTGATGGCTTCAATTAGGGGATAGCGTGGCGATATACGAGTGCGGCAGTAGCGGCATCGCCCTTTCAGCCACATCCACCCCAATACAGGCACGTTGTCATAGGGACGCAACACATGATGACATTGAGGACATCGAGAGGGGGGATGCAAAAGTGAGAGCTTTTCAGGAACGCGATAGATCACAACATTGAGAAAACTACCCATGGAAGCTCCAAAGGCAAAAACAATGAAGGAAAACAGAGCGTTAATCAAATTAGGTCACGCGATCGCGCCGATGGCAGGACATTAATGCGGACTCGTGCAAGGATACCTATGGTATTAGATCGATGCTAGGCATCCAATACACCCCTGTCAGCGCTGAGTTTGACTCTCTTCGACATTAATTGGCAGAGAGAATCATCTCAGCTTGGAGTACTAATATGTATCATTGTTTTGCGAAGTTTGTTGCGGAACCTGTTTAGCGGTCTTAATGAATATCTGGTTCGATCTGATCGAGTGGAATGAAACACTCACTCGGTAATAACACAGGGGGACCACTGAAAATGAGTTTCCCTCGCCGCGTTCGGCGGCTAATCGCTACGCCAATGGGGCGTTGTACGTCGTCGGGATGGACTTCATAATAGGTTCGGTAAATATGCCGCGCTGCTTTCAGCAGTGCCGGATTGTAGACGGCAGCAGCCCCCGAAATTTCATCTGGGTAAGGCATGTGTGGCGCAGGTGGGAGCGGCTGGTGATAGCTATGCACAGCTCAGGAACCCCTAGGTTTTTTGGACAAAAGCTCAGTCAAATATAACAGGCACGCTCGCGATCGCCTGTCCAGGAACAGCTTTGCAAAACTTCTTAAGCAAGCGCATTGAGGAGAGCCTCTCCCATGCCCTGACAGCCGACTGCGGTCATACCTTCAGCCATGATATCGCCAGTCCGATATCCCTGGTCGAGAACTTTGACAACGGCATCTTCTATCTTATCGGCTGCAGCGGGTTGATGCAGGCCATAACGCAACATCATTGCCGCACTGAGTACTTGAGCGAGGGGGTTGGCTTTGTCTTGTCCGGCGATGTCAGGGGCTGAACCGTGAACTGGCTCGAATACGCCGGGTCCGTCTGCACCTATGCTAGCTGACGGCAACATGCCGATACTTCCTGTTAGCATAGCTGCCGCATCAGACAAAATATCGCCGAAGAGGTTGCCTGTAACAATAGTGTCAAATTGTTTGGGCCAACGTACGAGCTGCATAGCGGCATTGTCAACGTACAAATGGGAGAGTTCAACATTGGGGTAATCGTCAGCCAGCGCCGTGATGCGATCGCGCCATAGCTGAGATACTTCCAACACATTGGCCTTGTCCACTGAACATAGCCGTCCCTGCCGTTTTTGGGCAGTCTTAAAAGCAACCCGACCAATGCGATCGATTTCGCTGTCTTTATAAGCCATTGTGCTGACGCCGCGCTTCTCTCCTGTTTCCGTTTGGAAAATACCCTTGGGTTCACCGAAATAAATGCCGCCCGTGAGTTCACGCACGACCATGATATCGACGCCTTCGACTACCTCTTGCTTCAGCGATGAGGCGTCAATTAACTGCGGCAGAATTGTGGCGGGTCGTAAATTCGCAAACAGTTCTAGTCCTGCCCGCAGACCGAGTAGACCTGTTTCAGGGCGCTGGTGCCGGGGCAGTGAATCCCACTTGTACCCACCGATCGCGGCCAGCAGCACAGCATCGCCACCGCGACAAATGTCTAGTGTTTTTTCTGGTAAAGGTGTGCTAGTTTCATCAATCGCAACCCCACCGATTAACGCTTCCTGAAACTCAAAGTTCAGATCCAGCTGGCTGCCGACCTGCTTCATGACGTCAACTGCAACAGCCATAATTTCAGGGCCAATGCCATCGCCCGGTAGCAGCGTAATACGAAAGGTTTGCGTCATGATCCGTGGCGTCTCCCTGTGTTGACTAATCGACGTTGACTCGTAAGTGATATAGCTTTAGCCATCTAGGCGTATGCACTCCATAGCATCCCAGTGCATAGCCCATAGTCAAATAGCTCGCCGTCTTGTTCTAACGGAACTGGCAATGGCTATACTACTTCGCTTTTTGTCCGCTACATGATGTTAGAACTGAATCGCAAATCTACAGTTCAAAGTTGCAAATCGGCATAAGCGGGCGGTGGATACCCAGAGGCGTATTATCTTACGTCTAGGACAAGTTTCTCAACAAGTAGTTGCTAAATGGACGTTAGCAGCGATCGCGGGATGTATACCTATGAATTATCTCTACCTCCACGGATTCGCCTCCAGTCCTCAGTCCTCGAAGGCGCAATTTCTCAAACGTCAGCTAGCGGCTGTAGGCAAAACCTTACACATTTTGGACCTCAATCAAGACGATTTCAGCCATCTCACGCTGACTCGCCAAATCAACCAAAGTGTGGGCTGGATGCAGCTTCAAAACGAACGTCAAGAGCAGCCTCAGCCATTTACGATCATGGGTTCTAGCTTGGGTGGTCTAACGGCTACTTGGATCGCTCAGCAGCCAACTGTTCAGCCCCATATTAAGCAGCTTGTCTTGCTAGCCCCCGCGTTCCAGTTTCTCAATCAGTGGCTACCTCGGTTGGGGGCTGAGAGCATTGCCCACTGGCAGCAAACAGGTTGGCTTTCCGTCTATCACTACGGGTTAGCTCAGCAGGTGCCCCTTGCCTACGACTTTGTGGTCGATGCTGAAACGTATGACGAGCGTCAGCTAGATGCACCCATTCCAACGCTGATTCTCCACGGACAGCAGGATGAGGTCATTGACCTTCAGGCTAGCCGCGACTACGCGAGTTCTCGTCCATGGGTGACATTGGTTGAGCTAGACAGCGATCATAGTTTAGGAAGTGTTCAGCCCAAGCTGTGGGAAGAAATGCGATCGTTCCTCAACATTGGGATGCAGCTTTGGAATCAAAAAACTTGATATATTTGCGTATGGTTAACATCTATATTGCAAATCATGGGTCTTAAAAATACAAATATTGGCGACAGCATAGTTATCATTTCCGGTGCAATAGTTGCTTTAGCTACTCTGGGGCTGTTGTTTGCCGCAGTACTTGCTGATTGGGATCAGATAACGGCTACGCTCTGTGGTTTTTTCCCTGAATTTTGTAGCGATGACGATGGCAAAAATTCTCATTGGATAGCAGTAAGAACCGGAGAGCCAATTCCCGCTAAAGCCATAGATACCGGTGATGAACGCACATCCTATCAAGAAGTTGGCAAGCCAGATGATCTGCATAAACTGTATGTTTGTATGGCTGACAACAAGATTGGGAAAGTTGGAGCCTCAGGACGGTGTGATATTCCGTACTACCGAATTAATACAAAGAGAAACAGTGAAAAGGACTTATTGAAAAACAGATCAACAGAAAACTTTTCAAGCTACAAGATTCTTGTTGATCCAGAGAGCGAACTGTACTGGGAGGATGCAAATTACTCGGGTACAGCCTTTGCTGTTGAAGCTTCTGATGACTTACGTCCAGCGGTAGGTGACTCTCTATCTATATGCAAAGCTTATTATTCGGCTCGTAATGAAGTAGGAGAAGATAAAGATGGATGGCACCCTGGATTTGTCGATAAAAGGATTGATAAATGTATTTTTGTTTGGGATGACGACCGGGTAGGATTTGACACGATTGAAAAATATGAACTACTTTTTAAGAGGGAGCAATAGTATGCTTCTATATGTTGACTATTTTACATAATTCATTTTCTTTATTGATCAACTAGATTAACTAGAAATTGGCGAAAAATTTGAATTTAAGTTATTAAAAAAGTAACTGGTAACCCGCGTTATTCCAAGCAAAAGAGAAACTATTCTCTCAAGAGTAGAAAAAATAGGACGCCATCCGTGTTGATTTGTCCAGCTTGTTCTCCGGCAGCATGGCCGCTACCGATAAAAATATCAACGCGCCCGGGTCCTTGAATTGCACCTCCAGTGTCTTGATTGAGGACATAGCGGCTGCTGGGAGAGGGTTGCCATTGACCCGATTCAGTGGGTTGAGGCCAGTCGAGATTGATGAGCGCGATCGCGCCTGCTGGCATCAATGTTTTATCTGTTGCAATAGATCGCCCAGCAGTGACTGGAACAGAAAAGGTGCCCGTGGGGGGACCCCCTGAGGTTTCTCGGAAGAAGACGAAGCGATTATTGCGGGGCAGGTACACGTCCAAGTCTTCAGGATGTGCTTGGAAATAGGCTAGTAGCCGCTCTAATGTCATTCCCGCTTCAGGAACTTTGTCATCGTTGATCAGTTCGCGTCCAATGCTGACGTAGTCATACTCTGTACGTCCCGCATAGCCAACGGATAGGAAAGAGCCATCCGTGAGCTGTAGCCTTGCCGATCCCTGGACCTGAACGAGGAATGCTTCTAGGCGATCGCGCATCCACACCAATTCCAGTCCAGCCAAGGGCCCCTGATGACTCTGCAAGCCATCCGTGCCTTCTAGCTCCACACGGGTTGGATGAGGTTTGGTCCAGTCATCCAAATTTTGAGGTCGCTGATAGAGGGGATAGCGATACTCTGTGGTTGGAATCAGGCTGGCTTGGTAAGACGGCTCAAAATAGCCTGTGAAGTGAACCGTTCCTTCGCTGTCATTACCAATGGATTGATAAAGGAGAAACTCTCGCTGAATTGCCTCGTGGAAAGACTCTGGGGAAGAACTAGTGATCAGCAGTGTGCGAAAGCGCTGTAGACTGCGGCGGACGCGATCGCGCGTGATACCAGGAATTGGATAATTCTCGTACGCGACTTCAGCCGCCGGAGTGTCTAAAAACGATAGGCTGTGGGCGATCGCGGTCAGTAACCTCAATTGGGCGGAGGTGTTGTTCTCTTCCCAAAGAGCGTCGTCAATAACAGATCCCTCCGGCCATTCCTCTACAGCTGTCAGGGGAACAAGAGGTGTTGTCAGAGGTGTCGTTAGTGTTTCCTCTGGCGGCTCTGGCAGTGAGTTAACTGACGGTTCCGCAAAGGCGCTCTCCAAGCCCAAAACGCTGAGGAGACTCAACAGGGCGAGCGATCGCTTGCAAATCAGTGTTTGAGATAAACTCATCAAAATCGTTCAACACTGGAGCTAAAGACAGGTTCAACTCGAATGGCTAGGAGACGGGAAGGGCGAATGACCATGTATTCACCAGGGTTAATCTTAGGAACTGGAACGCTGATGAATTCTTCTGACGTGGCCTTTGGCATTAGCTCGCCGCTGTACCATTTCTGAAATTCTTGAATGGTTGAAAATCTCACTTCTTCGTGATGTCCGCCATCAAAGAGCATGTGAATGATGTATTCGCTGGGCGTTCTTGGCATCGTACTCCCCGTTTTCTCAAACGCTGCCCTGACGTGGGCTGCTGGAACAGACAAATTGTACCCACGGATGAGCACATCGATTACGAGGCATTGTACCAATACGTGAAAAACGGTTGTTGTGCACCGGCAAGGCGCAACCTGGGATCGTGGCTAATGTCACAATGTCCAGATGACAGAGAATTTTGGTTCTTAGGAGGCCATGTCTGTGCACAATGACCCAGAGCAAGTTCTAGCTGATACGCTTCATCAGTTGTCCAGTCAAACTAGTGATATGGGTTTAGTGGGCGATCGCCAGTTGTACCTACAGACAGACCCGATGATTGATTGGCAGCATCCTGAGATCATGCGCTTGGCGGAACAGCTTGCTGCGAAGGGGAATACGCCAATCGGCATCGCTAAGGTCTGCTTTGAGTGGGTCAGAGATGAGATCTACCACAGTTCGGATTATCAGATGAATCCGGTGACGTGTCGTGCTTCCGATGTCTTGAAACATCGCACCGGATACTGTTTTGCCAAGAGTCATTTACTGGCAGCCTTACTGAGGGCTAATCAAATTCCAGCAGGATTTTGCTATCAGCGGTTAAGCATTCACGACGACGGTGCTCCCTACAGCCTGCATGGCTTTAATGCTATCTATCTACCGGATATTGGCTGGTATAGGCTGGATGCCAGAGGGAATAAAGCAGGGATCAACGCTCAATTTAATCCACCTGAAGAGCAGCTAGCGTATTCGACTCAGCTGCCGGGCGAAGTTGATTTTAGTGCTATTCTGCCTCGACCGTTAGCAGTCGTTGTCTCAGCTCTGCAAAGCTGTAACAATTGGAACGATATGCTTCTCAACCTGCCAGACGTTGCCGATCTGCGGAGATCAGAGGCAGTGCAATAAACACTCAACCTGTTCTGATCAAAGATTGCAATTGCATCAAACAGCTTGGGCTGTCCAAAACCATCATGCTCAGTCTATACGTTATGCAACTTTGCCGAATGCTGTCAACGATGGATACTGCCGTCTGGCATAGTGGTGCCTTTGAGAATCGTGTCGACGAATGTGGCGCTGCTCAGCTCTGCTCGGGTTAAAACGGCATCTGTGAGGTCAGTTTCAGTCAAGTTAGCCCGACCTAAATAGGCTTCGATTAAAGTAGCGGCTTTGAGATTGGCTCGGGTCAGTTCTGCTCGGCTGAGATCTGACAAGTTCAGGTTGGCCCGGGTCAGAACCGTATCCTGCATGGACGTATGAGATAACACGGCACCCGAAAGACGAATATCGTGCATATTCGCCTTATCGAGATTGGCACCGGATAAATCAACTCGGTTAGCCAGCGCGCTAGTGAGGTCGGTTTGTTGCAAGTTGGTTTCAGACATCAGTGCGTCGCTCAAGTTGGCATTTTTGAGGCAAGCACTGTCTAAATTGGCGCCATGCAAATCAGCACCTTGGAAGCTCACGTTTGCTAGGTTTGCAGCACTGAGGTCGACATAGGCTAGGTTCGCGCCGCGTAGATTAGCGCCTTCCAAATCCGCTTCTCGCAAATTGGCTCCTCGCAAATTGGCCACATATTTGCGGTCTTCCTGCCGTAGATTGGCTCCTCGCAGACATGCTCCCGCTAAGTTGGCTCCGCTGAGGTCGGCATTTCTCAAATCCGCTTCTAATAAATTGGCGTCCATCAGGTCTGCCAACGTCAAATTAGCACTCCTCAAATCTGTTCCTTGCAAACTAGCGCCGTGAAGATTGGCGTCACTAAGGTTTGCTTTGGTTAAATTAGCCTGATTTAGATTGGCCCCTGCCAGCTGTGCCTTAGAGAGATTTGACTGTTGAAAATTAACCCGGGTTAGATAAGCGAGTGTCAAATCGGCATTCTCCATATCTGCAAACTGCAAATTGATGCCGATTAGATCTGATTTAGAAAGATCAATACCAATAAGAACAGCACCTTTGAAGTTGGTTTCACCAGAAGCATAGCGGTTCAGAAGATCTTGAGGATTCATGGGGGTGGGGCCAATAGAGCCGCAATGGGCTAAGGCGAGGAGCAAAGGAACTGATTGCTAATTGGAAAGGAATAAGCAGTCACCTAAGGATAAAACGGTTTCATCGCTTGCAAGATAGCACCTGCTGTTTGAATATTTTCACCAACATTATCGACGCAATGACACATAATTGTCAGCTTACTCTCTAGGTCTGCAAAGGTTTTGCAATATTGGAAAGTGTCTTGAACGAGGTCATCTAATGATTTTGATTTGAGTGTGATCCAGTCCTGTGGGGTAGAAGCGAAAGGGCTACGTACGGTCGAAAGCAGAAGAATCTTAGCCCGCAGCGGATTGGTGTAGCGCATAATTTCCAACCGCAAGTCGAATAGATTGGCGCGATCGCGGGACTTGGTGGGTGCCGAAGCGGTATCGCTATTGCCGTCAGCCGGACGCTGATCGTCAGTTTGAGCATCCGTATTTTCCAAAGAAAGCTCTACCTGTTCCCACCGAGTCAGTGAGGTAGGATTCTCTTCGCTAAATGAGGTTTCATCTCCCATCATCATTGTTTGGCTGCCGTCAGAAACATCCAACGACGTTTCTTCTTGTGGTTTATCCGAAAAGCCGATGGAGGTGCCATAGAGGGGATGAAACGCCTCTGAGATCATTAAAGCCAGCTGGGTGTAGCGATTTTGCCGATTCAAACGCTTGACAATGCGTTCCAAATGGTAAGTCAGGTCAGCTTCAGTAGGGGCGATCTGATGCACATCAGCGACTAGATCATCTAATGTGTGGAGTGACAGCGTGGCGGGATCGTTTTCCCATACTGTGTGGACCAACGCATATAAAAGTTTCTTGATCCGTAGGCGATCAGCATGTCGCGAAAGATTGTGAGCGACTTCTCGATAATATTCACGCATTTGAGCCGTCGATGTTTTTTCAGAATCGCTGGCAGCGTCCTCTGCCTCGTAGTAGACAGGTTCCAGTGCAACCAGGATGGTATCGGTCACCGCTAGGTACACTTCTTTATGGTTCAACCGAGAAGCCATTGCCTGCAAGGCTTTCTCTAGAGAAATCAGCGTATGGTGTCGCTGGTGTAGCTTTTCGAGGAGAGACAGCAGTTCAAACTGAGCTAGAACTTTGGGATCGTTTTCCCATACACCCTGATAGGTACCGAAAATCAGCTTTTTAATGCGACGGATTTGAGAATCTTGTTCTAAAGCTTGAGTGGCGATCGCGAGTGGTGACTGAGGAATGCCCCCGGCCTGAGCCGATGATTCAGAGACAACCATCGTGGCAGATTGCCCAAAGGGCGGAATTTGAAAGGCTGTGACACGCTCTTGAATGTTTTTTAACTTCAACGGCCCTAAAGGAGTCACATTAATGTCGACGCGAGCTTTCACAACGTCGTACACCGTCTGAGAAATGCAGATACCGCCTGGTGCAGATTTCGTTTGTAGCCGTGCTGCAATGTTGACACCATTGCCTAGAACGTCTTCATGACTGAAGAGGACATCGCCTAGATGAATACCGATGCGATGTTGAAGGTATTCTTCTAACGGTAGCCCTTCAGCAAGTTTTGCTAATTGCTTTTGGATCTCTTTGCTACACAAAACAGCTTGTACAGCACTGTAGAAAGACATCAGGAGACCGTCACCAGTGGACTTTAAGACCTGTCCCCCATAGCGAGCACACAACTCACTAATTAAGTTGAGATCTCTCTGGATGAGTGCAAGCGTGCCTTCCTCATCAACTGACATACGAGCGCTGAAGCTAACTGCATCGGTTAATACGATGGCAGCCAAGGCTCTTTCAGTAGCGGATTGGGCACTGCTTAACTTCATATTATTCAGACGCTGACGACAAGAAACTCAGGACGTCGCTTTTATCTTGCCCGATTTGGACATCAACACAGCAAGCAATTTTACGGAAGTCCATAAGGGTGTAGACGTGTACATTTCCAAGAATCACCACGGAGGATCGCTGAACTTCTTGAAAGTCTGATACGTCTACCCTTTTTCTTAAAGATTGTCTATGGAAAACGGCTGATTAAAACAGCCTATATTGAGCTACCAATAAGCCCTGTCTCCACCAAACTATGGACTGAGATATTCGATGTGTCAATGCAGATCTATCCAAGGACTGCTGACTACATCCGGTAAGATGCGATGGTTCTAAAAAGATAGTATGCGTTTCCTGGCTACGGCAAGCAGAAAACGGCCACTTTATTTTGATGGTTTTGATTACTATACGGAGATGCGTGAGGGATATGGACTTAGGGGTGGAAAAAAGTGATCAAAATCACGCATTTTTGTGATTCCCAATGTTTATTGGGCAACTATGCAAAAGGCCCGGCGATCTGCCGAGCCTTTTGCTGCACCCTAAAATCTAAATATAGATCTGATTAGTGCTCCTTAAATCAAGTAATGGATGACGGAAGCTGTATCGAAATTCAGCTTTATAGAGCAGAGGGATAAATTTCATCCGCAACAAATACTGGCCGGCTTTCATACTCTGCTTCGACTTCCTGCTGCAGTTCAATATCCCACGTTAACTCATAGTCTCTGTCAAATTCTGCATAGACAAAGGGACGGAGAGTACCCGTGACAACAACTTCTTCGCCTTGAGGATAAGCGATCGCAGTGTCGGGGCTGACAACGAGCAAATCTTCTTCCCCAAAGAGAACCTCTTCATCCAAAGTGATGACGTTGTCAGACATCACAAGATCGACTTCTCCTTCAACAGCAATTCGCTTACCATAGTAGTCCTCAGGGCGCTCATTAATGTCGTCGGGATCAGGTGCTAGTGCTAGAGATTGAGCGATGATAACAGGCTGTTCTTCATAATCGCCAAAGAGGTCTGGCTCTAGTTCTAGATCATACTCCTGCTCTACATCAGCTAGAACAAATTCTCTGACTTCACCCGTTACTTGAACGTCTGTACCCTCGCCTTCAACCAACGTCAAACCTTCGCCTGATGCATTGATGACTAGAATCCTTTCACCACCAAACAGCTGATCTTCATCTAGCAAGAAAGCGTATTCGCCAACTAGTTCCTCAGCTTCTTCGCGAACGGTAACGGTTTGACCAATATAGTCCTCTACGCTACCCGTGACTTCTTCAGCCGTCACATTGTTTTCTTCTGCAGCTTCAATAGGGTCTTCAGCGACTTCGGTGGAGTTGCTGCAGGCTGGCAAGACGACAGACGCCGTCAGCAGCGCGACTGCTCCAGTTAACTTAAACGCTTTTGACAAAAAACCTCTGTTACTCTTGTCAATACTCATCTAAAACTCCTAATTACTTCATTAAAGTCACAGCCCAAATAGATTTCTCATCCCTGACTAAGCACTAGAACAGCCTTGCTCTTTGGTTAGAGGTGTGATTGCTGACTTGTGCTATGGGCTATTTCCTCCCATGACCCACGTCTACGCCATGGAAAGCTCAACTTTATTCCCACCAATTTTACTGAGAGCAGAGAGCCTGTAGCCTCTGCCAGACACAGGATTCAGCTTTCTATTTACCTATCCGAAAGACGTATTTTGGCCGCTTTCTTAGTGTTTTTAGAATGATGCTGAGGGAATTTTCGATAGAACGCGGATATCACCATGTAGGTAGCGTAGGCGATAAATCCAAGGGCGATCGCACTGAGCCAGAGTGCTCCAAATCTTTGTTCGCCTAATTGAGCAAGGGTTTCTCCCAAGCCTCCAGCAAGATTATTCTCGATATGAAAGGCCGCTAGAACCAGGTAAGAGCCAACCAGAATAAACCCTACACCTCGGGCCGTGAACCCTATTTTGCCAAGCAGCACTGTCCATTGTTTAACCGTACGATGGAATTCTGTTTGAAAGCGGCTGATAAAACTGCCTGAAAATGCGCCATAAATATAGGCGCAGCCAATGCCAATAACGAATAAACCCGCTATCAAAACTACCCACGGACCAATGGGCCAGTCAAACAGCACTGCGGTCGCGTCCTCTACCGTGTCATCAAAATCGATAGCTAATCCAATGGCAACTTGACCTGCGGTATAAGCCACACCTAGATACGTTAAACCACTGCACAAATATCCCAACCGCTGCACAAGACTGTGAAGACTAAGGCTGTCGTCATGACTAGGATCTAACACAGCTTGAACGATTCTCCATAGGACATACCCTAATAGTCCAAAGGCTAGAAACGTAAGGATAAAACTGCCTGCAAAACGGTCATCTAAAATGTCCATGACTGCCTTACTGCCGCCTATTTCACGGGCAGCATTCCCTAAGCTGCGAAGAGTTAGCAAGCCGATGAGGCCATAGAGTGCTCCTTTAGCGGCATGGCCTATCCGCATCCAAAGTCGCCCAAATCGACTCCGTAGCGCTAAGTGAAGCCCATTCCGAAAAAGGATTAACACCTGCTGGATTCGACGAAGTGGCCATTTGCTGCGACGCATAAAATTAGGTCAGCTTAGGGTTAGTCAGCATTTCAATAACTGACCTTTTTGAAATGACTACTCGCACCACTGGACAGACCACTGCTGTCTGTTCAAGAAAAGTAAGGATGCGATCGCCACAAACGTAATGGCAGTCGTTATCGTCTCAATATTCTACGACCCCGGTAAAAAAGACATCTGCCCTAATGGGTAGCGACTGGGTGATATTATCGCTTTGGCCATCTAGGCTTGTGCACGCAACAGCGTTTAGGTGTTCAGCTCATAGCCCAATGGCTCACCGTCTTGTCCTAACAGAGCTGGCAACGGCTATAAAAAACAGTGGCTTTGCACAGAATAAATATTCTTGGAGAGACTAGCAGTGACCGAGAGACACTTGCGATTGTATCCCTCGGATCAAAAAGTCAACTTGGCTTAGACGCTCAACTCTAGTCAAGATAAACAGAGCCAGATTCGCTGACGACGATACTTCCCATTTGAGTCAAAATTGAGTCAGCAGGCAAGAACTCAACAGTCACCATATCTTGATTAGATTGAGCAGAAACGACAGCTGCTCGTGTCAAGCCACCATCTAGTTGTCTGAAGCCAACTTGAGCGGGTAAATCCAGTCCCATCAGGCTAAATTCTTCTTCAGGTTGAAGCGCTACATATCGGCCTGTGTTTGGGATCATGAACGACACAACTGAGGGTGTTCCATTCACCAAGGTCATATCGACTGCTCCCCTAATCGGGCTGACAAACGCATCAGGCGTTTTACGAACTTCAACCGCTGGAAACTGTGCCAATATCTCAGGTGACGCCTCTTGCCTCGAATTAACAATGTCCTGAGCTTTTACAGGCACATTGACTGCAAGAGAGGCTGTAGTCGCAAGTGCGCTAGTCAACACAGTCAACATCGCTTTCTGACTGATTATCATAAGTCTTCCTCCGTGTTTCTAAGTTAAAAACAGAAGGCTATAAAGTCTTTATTGTTTAATCTACTAACTTAAGGCCAGTGGCTTACGCTTATGACCTATTGACTGCTTAAAACTAAGCCCTCAACCGCTATCAGGACTTACACAAGTGAGCTTTAAACTTGAGGACCGACGCAAGACAAGCGTTATTCACTTCACTACTTCACTGACACACGTTCTGCATGAGTCCTAACTACTCAAGACTTCTATAACCTTCTGATTACAGATTTGCGTGAATTTCCTGAGATATCATCTTTCAAACATCAGACATGACGACCCTTCAGAAGGGGGAAAAGGTGATGGTAGTGAGGTATAACCATTGCGAATTTCGTTAGGCCAAGATGGCTCACCATCTGGTTTAACTTTTGATATCTGCAATGGCACTTCGAGCCATTGAGGCGATCGCCTGGTCGGTCGCTTTCGGTAACTGGTAATATTTGCCTCCAGCATTTTTAGCCAGCTCCTTACCAAATCCTGTCGAAACGAACTTGCGCTCGGTATCAATCACTAGCAGCTGAAATCCGGTGGCCCGAATGCGACCAGCAATCTCCAAGAGTTCCTGCTTGATATCAGGTTTCTCTTCGGCGTCGATTGTCTCACCTAACGATCGAGCTAAGGGAATATTGCCTCGTCCATCAGTGATAGCAACAATCACGACGTTGCCAATATCGCCCGACTGTTGAGCATTGGCACCAATGCGAACCGCTTGAGTAAGACCGTGAGCGAGCGGTGATCCCCCGCCGCAGGGCATGCGCTCTAATCGCCGACGGGCCATCGCGATCGAGCGAGTCGGAGGAAGCAGCACTTCAGCTTGCTCACCTCGAAAGGGGATGAGGGCTACTTCGTCACGATTCTGGTAGGCATCGGTTAACAGCTGCATGACCGCACCCTTGGCAGATTGCATCCGATTCAGAGCCATGGATCCCGATGCATCGACCACGAAAACAATGAGCGATCCGGCACGGCGGGCTAATTTCTTGGCGCGGATGTCGCTTTGCTCAACAACAACTTTGCGATGAGGTTCCTTGGCTCTCCGGGCTTTTTGATAAGGAGCGGCTGCTCGCAGTGTGGCATCTACTGCAATTCGGCGCACAGGGCCTTTCGGCAACATGGGTTTGATGTATCGGCCTCTATCCTCCGAGATCACCAAACTCTGACTCCCCGATTTACCCTGCTGAGTCATGCTTTGGGCGAATAACAGCAGCGATGGATCTAGCACAATACCTTCGGGGTCAAAAACGAATTCCTCGGGCAGACTTGGTGGGGGTTCGTCAGTCTGCTCATCGTCGTTATCGTCGTCGTTATCATCCTGATCCGTGTCATCTTCGCCTTCATCTGACTGATCTTCCTCATTGTTTTGAGGGGGTGGCGGTGGTGGTGGCTGTTCGTCTTCAGGAGGAGGCATCTGAACGGCTCGGGGTAGAATCACAAGCTCGACAGCAATTCGCAGATCTTCGGCGGTAACGGTAGCTCGTCCCTCTAAAGCGGCATGCGCCTTGGCGACTCGGACTGCAAATAATTCGGCTCGATGCCCTTGTACGCCTCCTCTTAAAGCTTCGGTGACTAAATACGCGATCTGTTCGCGTGTGATATTCACTTCTTTCAGCCACTCACGGGCCAGAATAATCTGAGTCTTGAGGGCATCAATTTCTTCGGCGTAGTCTGCAATGAAGGTCTCGGGATCGCTTGCAAAACTTGCAGTTTGGTCAACGACTGCAACTCTGTTTTCCAAGGTGAGGGGTTGATCGGCAGAAAGCGCGATCGCAATTCGATCAAGTAAGTGATCCCGTAGAGGGCCTTCTTCTGGGTTATAAGTGGCAATTAATAAGGGAGCGCATGGATGTTGAAAGCTAATGCCTTCCCGCTCAATCTGGTTCTGCTGCTCTGTCAAAGCCGACAATAAAAGGTTTCCGGTTTGATCATCTAATAGATTAATTTCGTCAATATATAAAACGCCTCGGTTGGCGTTTGCGAGCAAGCCTGGTTGAAAAACGGTTTCCCCGGCCTGAATGGATTTTGCAACGTCCACCGACCCTAGTAAACGGTCCTCAGTTACACCTAGCGGAATCTGCACAAACGGCGCGGGAATCACTTGTGTAGGGAGTGATGTTGCTTCCAATCCCCCTAAGCGTTCGAGTGTTGCATCGTCCCAAGAACAAGGATTGTCCGGATCAGCATTGCAGCAAGATCCTTCAATCACTTCAATGGGAGGCAAGAGTTGATGGATGGCGCGTGCCATAACAGACTTAGCCGTGCCGCGTCGTCCTGCAATCACGACACCGCCTAATCCGGGGTCCACCGCTGCAAGCAGAAGCGCCAGTTTAATGGCCTCTTGATCGACTACAGCAGTTAATGGATATACGGTTGGTATGTCTAGGCGGTCTACCGTCAGCATCTACCCTTCCTTTTGGCACGATTGCGATTCGCTGAACTATCTTCGTCTGTGTACTGATCAGAACCCAGGCAAAGAAGCGATCGCGCTCTTGAGTTATTCCCCAGTCTGGTTTTCCCGACTATGGCGCTTTTCAGATTAGCAGGAATGTAGGGCCTATAGGCACGCTCAAGGAGGTTATTTAAGACTAGCTACACCATCATTCTTTTAAGTCACCTGAATAATTAGCTAAGTCGCCTGGGGTAAGTAAACCGAGGTGGAAATGAACAGAACCCTTGTTCTGAGTTATGCTTACCTCGAATCAATCATCTGTACCTACTTAGACTCAATGGTCGTTGGAGCAGGCCATCTATTGTTTCAATGGGTGACCATCTTAGAAAATGTCAACCAGCAAGAATTAGAGGCGATACATCACGTTATCCCAACCATAAGCCTGCTGTGTTTTGCCGCTGGTTTTTGTGACGCTTTCTTGAGACGAGCTGTTGGGAGAAGGCCTGGGACGGCGACGGTGAGTCCACGCAACCTGCCCGCCTGGATTTTGCGGCTGCCAAGCCTGAAGAGTTTGAGCGTTTGTTTGTTGCATAACCGATGGCTGACTCTGCAACTCGGTTAATTTTGCAAGGGCGGCATCCCAATCTAAGTCAGGCGTGTTGAACAAATCGCGCAGCGCTTGCAAAACGGCCTCGCTGCGTCGTTCATGGGCCGTCTCAATGGGCTGTGAAATCCGTATTGGGTCGATTTGAACGGCCATGATTGCTTGCCGCACAACCTCTTTAATTTTGCGATGAAGGTCCTGCTTAGCGAGTCTTTGCTGATACTGCCACCCTTTCTTGCTAGAGGCATATAGAGCTGGAAGGCGGTTGAGCGCATAAGTTACGACTTCCTCTGCCTTCAGATACCGACGAACTCGTGTGGGTATGGCTCTAAATTGCTGAGTTACCTCATGAGTGACAAGGCTCTCCATAACATTGACGTAACTGCATTCGCCATGGGGTAGATTCGCTTCGTTCATGCCTGACTCGCGTAGTTAGGTTGTCTTGATATGAGAAATAGTCCTTTACAAGTCCTAGAAACAGAACCATACAAACGGACTAACCAATCGTTCAGAACCAGTGAGATTGTTTTGTGAAGATATTTATAAACATACATTACACCAGACTGAATATCAGGGAAAAGGCCGATGCGTTCATAGATTCTTGATAAATGAGGCCAGATTTTTGAAGGAGTTTCTGAGAGCGCAGATGAACCATCGGTATTTGTTGGCAAAAAGTATGAATTACAATAGCTTCCTGACTCAGGCTTTTCCCTCAACACATTAGCCTTTTCCCTGATTTTTGCAGATGTGACTATTCCACGCTTTCCTGAACTGCTCTGGCAAGCACAACGGCTGTGATCTTGATGCTTGCTGCATGCCAGCTTTTGCCAGAACAGAGAAGCTTCAATGTCTCGGCAAATAGCAAAGGGTTAGATTACTCATCTAGATCAATCTTGATTCACGATGAATTTCAAATGCTTACATCTGACTACGCCCTTGAACTATGCCCTTGGACTTAATTATTTTTTTCACTAAAAGTCTGATTTTGAAAAGTAAATTTGAACCTATATTTTGCTTTTTTAGAAAATCAAAACAAATTAATTATTAGTTGAATTACTGTCTCTCAATTTCGCTTGAATGATTTCAGCGAGCAGCTTCTTGTTTATGGATTTTAATTGTCGGATGACTGCAAAGTCACTAGAGGTAGCGTCTGTTTCTAGATATGCAAACGTTGGTTGTAGCTGCACCGAATAAATTTGTGTGGACTGGCAATGAAGAAAACAACAGTCTGAAGTGATGTTCTCTTCAATCCTTCTCTTGCCCTTCAATCTGACAGGTTCAAAAAGTTCCTGAGTTTGATCAGAACTTTCCTGAAGATTTCCCTATCGACTCACCTTAGTTGATCAGACATGCTTAAAGCGTAATCAGAGTTTTCTGGTGCGACGTAGTTAACCCCCCTAAAGCAATGTCATCACCTATCCTGAATCTTTCCCCTTCAATTGAATGTCCAAAGTGCGGTAAGCACACCGTTGTAAGCGACCAAGTTGGCGTGTATCGATGCCTAAGCTGTGACTTCGAACGAAATTTGAGTCCTGGATCTCTGCGCAAAAACAAAGGCGGCATCGGTGAGCTGGTGTCTGCGATCGCTGGTTTTCTAATAGCGGCAGTTCTGATTTTGTAGGCAAGTTCTTCTTCAAAGCGAGCCTAAACAGGCCATGATAACTACTGTTTCTGCCTTGTCTGCAAACTGCTTAATGCTCATTGCTTAGAGCGTTTGCAGACACCCACTTGAGTGTCAGCTTCGGATATCTAGGGCTGCTTGTCACCTATTTTCGATTGTTCAATTGAGAATAGGTCAATTGCATTCCGGGCTTCTTAAGTTTCTCGAATCTATATTGAGAACTGTTTTAAAGAGGCAATAGAACTGCTCAAATCCTTCTTTGTCTATCGCTTTCTCTGTCAAAGTTTCAGCCTGCTAGCTGTTTCTGAAATTACAGACTTTGATCGATTAGACCAGATGTCTTTGTCGTGATTCTTGGGTGAATTCGCTAAGATTAGCTGTCACGAATCCCTCTGTTCATGACACTAACTTATAGAAGGGAGGTGATTTATTAATGACTCCTTCCTTTGACTCAGAACTGATAGCTCCAAGTTAATCTTCAGTGAGCTTTCAAGCAAAGACGGGTGCAGTTTGTGAACCTCTCTCAAGTACATCATTCGATGATCAGGAGAAAACACGATGAATGTGTTTAAAGCCCTGTTAGATACTCCTAATGCTGATTTAGTTGGTTTTGAACCGTCAGTTGATGACAAGTTTCAAATATCAGAAGTTCAGCCGCTATGGACAGATATTGCAGAAATAGAAGCAGTCGTTACTCAAGCGATCGCTCCCGATGGCATGGGTCGTGTCAAATTTCACGGGACTCGCTGGAGAGCCTTAACTGAACGCTCCTATACGCTGCCCGCAGGTACGTCAGTCCACGTGATTGGTCGCCACGGTAGCAATATTTTAGTGGTTGAACCCATGCAGTTTGAAATTGCCCAATAGCAGCATTCACAGGTCAAAGGTGATCATTCAGCTGCTGATGTTCAGAAAACTAGCAGGTGTTTGTAAACGCTTTGACTTGTGACTTGAACTCATTGAAATCATCCGCCTGAATTCAATTCCTCCAGATCCCCATACATTTCTGCATGGGGATTTCAGGCGCTGATTGCCCTTTTTTCCCTTAATTGTTTATCCGTTCTCCCGTAGAAATATGAGACGTCCTCATCGTCATAACTTTTTATTCCGTATCGCCTGCGAAGGTCTCAAGCTCCTAGCTATTTTAGTGATGTGCTTCATCTGTGCCTGCCTTTTTCTAGCGCCTTTTGGGGCATTGGTGCAGGTGGAAGCTGTCATTGATGTTGTCGTTCCGTTTTTCTTGCGGTTAGCGATTTGCCTCTTAGGGATGCTTGTGCTCGCTGGACTGTTTGAATCGCTTGAATAGCTAATACGATGGATTTCAGGCTAAGAAGCTTGCAGATCGCAATTCTTAGCGATCGCTAACGTTGCTCATAGTTAATGCTGACTCGCAGGAGTCAAGAATATCAAGTGCCTTGCGAATAAGCGCAGTGGTAGGACCGGGCTGTTCCAACTGAGGTGTCAGCCCAACGTTGTTGATCACCTCAAAGTGCTTGATTGCTTGCGAATTCAATGCTGCAAGGCGTTCACCTAAAGCAACTTCAGTGAATTGAGCTGCCTGTCCCCAAAGCATGACTGTGGGAATCGTTAACTGCGGTATCCATTCAGCAAGATCAAAACACAAGTCACCTCGGACAAAGGATAGGGCCGCATATTCAGCATTGGGTTGAGTGGCAGATTTAAGATAGGCGGCTACCATTTCGGGGGTGACAAGGTCGGCATTGGCAAATTGCCTTTCGGTTAGAAAGCGTTGTATCCCTGCTGCCGTCGCGATCGCCGTTTGATAAAGCACTTTGTCTAACCAAGGAATCTGTAGGACTTGTGGCAGGAGTCCCTGCCGAAAATCCTTGCCAAAATCTGAAAGTCCAGCGGGTGTTACTAGAATGAGTCTTTGAATCAGTTCGGGATGGTTAACAGCGACTCGTACTGTGATAGCTGCCGTTAGAGCTGAAGCGACAATGACCGCCCCTTGAGGAGCTAAGGCTTGCAGAATTTTAATAATTGCATCTTCATAGTCTTGAATTGTATAAGCCTGCTCCAGATGATCTGAGCGTCCCCAGCCGGGTAGATCTGGTGCCAAAACTCGGTAGTCCGTCGCAAAGGCTGGATAGACCTGCGACCACTCATAGGACGATGATCCTCCACCAAAGCCATGCAGGAAGAGAAGAGTCTGATCCGGTTGGGTAGCGACAGGCCAAAATTCCGGTTGAGGGGCGGCATAGGCGATCGCGCCCAGATGTGTTGTGGTCGATCTTTGCTCGAATCCAGGGGCAATAAACATAGCAAACTGTGGTCGGTATGATGCGATTGAATCGCTCATCAAGGACTGTATGTGAATTTTAAAGCGTTCATGAGCGATCAGTGGAATTTGGGTGTTTGAGTTGTCCTCGTTGATAAAGTTTCCTGATTCAATGAAAGTCAGTCGGTAAACTACAGAGCCTATGATACAAAATCTAGATAGGGTGAGTTTCGAGTAGTCACAGTCTATCTTCAGAGCAGGTTGCTTTGTAAAAATGAATACCGATCGCGAACGCCTGCGAAACGTTTTTTGAAGAGGCGTTTCTGGGCTTTTTGTTGACAACCCTGCTTACTGGTGTGTAATCAATCTGATGCTTTTACGATTCCTTTCGGTTAGTTTTGCAAGTTTAGGTTTGACCATCCTGAGTCTACCTGCCGCTGCTCGTCCCGAGATCGCTAGCGGTGACCAGTGGTTAGAGGGCGTTAGTCAGGACGAGTGCTTAAGTCGGGCTGATAGCTTCATTGGCGAGCTTGATGTTCCCACTGATGCTGGCGACATCGATCGCACTGGCTATTTTGACGATGGGGTATTCCGCATTCTTTGCTACAGCGGTGGCGAAGAATCGAGCATGGTTTTAATTTTTTCAGCCCACAACGAAAATGCTGAAGTGGCAACGCAGTTCTTGCAGTTTGCTTTGCAAGAATTGGGGGGTGTGGAACCGACAGCAGGAACTTTGTAGGCAAACGCCCTAAGCCATCGTCAGGGCAGATAACCCTCGTCGATGGATAGTTTGTGCATATTCGGTCCATGCGCCCTGTCCCCAGTACCGAAAACAGCTCGTCTCAAGTAGCAAAAGATGTAGCAGGGCCTGATGATAGGACGCTGATCTAGGGTCGTTGAACTTGTTTTCTCGTACGGCTTGATGGAACCGAGCACTAAGTTGTTGCAGGGGCTGCATAACGTTACTGTAGCCCTCGACCCAGCTGCGATCATTAGTCCAGGAAGAGCCTTCCATATGAAAGCTCTGATCAGCCTGCTTCAGCTCAGCGATCGCTCTATCAACGGTATCAGGGCTGATGCGATCGCCGACCTGCTGCCAAAGACGGTGTTGTCCAATGGCTTGACAGGTGGGGAAATCAGCTGGAGTAACGCCAGCTTCGGCTAATAGCTCTAAATATTCAGTGCCTAAGCAGCCAACAGTCCCAACCTGTCCACTATCGTGCTGCCTCATCTCATGCCAAGAGCGCTTGAACATTCCCGGAAATTCGTTCATCATGACGCCCCCATTTTCACCATCACTGATCTGGGTGACGAGCGGGGGGATGTGGTTTTGACCCAATGCCACTGGTTGAAGCGTTTTGGCTTCTGCAAAAGGCTGCATCTGGCCCACAAGCTTGGTGTCTGAGCCTTGAGTTTTGATTAAGACGGTGATTTCTGCAACGTCGCCCTGCGTATTTCGAGCTACCAAACGATGGGGTAAATGGGGCTGTTGAACACCGCGTCCTTCTAAAGTCTCAATTGTGTGCTCTTGCACTAATAGCCACTGGTAGCCACAGTCCAAAAGCGCTTTAACAAAGGCATAAAGAGTATCAGGATGATTGGGCAAATGCATTTCAGGCGGGGAGAAGCCGCGTACCCGTGAGAGGGCTTCCCAGCCAAATAGCGCTGCAAAGTGGTGCTGCCAAGCCCGAATGTGAAGCTTGATGTCAGGAATTGGCGTCGAAGGAACGACCGCGTGACCCCAGAGGGTACCCAGCCACTCTACATAAGGCTGATATTTAGAGTCGCAGGCAATGCGGCGTAATTTATCGAGAATGTCGTGGCGATTCATCTGCTGCAATCCCCACAGCAGCGTGCCTGAATAATCGAGCATAATGCGGGGATTACATCCCTGTTCGACTAATTCAGGAATAAAATCCCCCATGCGGGCGTAGCAGTAAGCGAACGGACCGGCGTTATGATTGTCTCCCTCATAGGGATGGTCAAACATATACTGAAGGTTGCTGATGAGCTGACCGTCTGCTCCGGCTGGAATGGTTGGCTGATGCATGTGAAGGGCGATCGCGAACCCTGCCGAGAAATCGGATAGTCGTAAGTTAGTCTGCTCTATAAAGACAGGACGAGAAGTATTGGTTGCAGATTGAATGCGATTTTCCCAACCCGCGAGGGGAGGCATTCCATCAATGAGAGAGGGTAAACGGTCCAAGATGGAATGAGGAACAGTGGCAACCATGATTTAGAGGCATAAACTTTCCTTCAGTGTCGCACCATGAGATACGAATTTAGTTGCATTTATGCAATTGATAAATAATCTTTAACACTTGTGAAGTCGCCTATGATTTCGGTTTTTGTTGCGAAATGGCAGAGATTTCACACGGACGAAAAGTCAGCCTTACAATCAGTAGGAATATTTGTGCATCCTGATGAAGGTTATGACTGCGCCCGTTGAGAAAGACGTTAATCATGGTGTTCCAGAACGTTTAGCAAAGCACACGGTTCGTTACGCCAATTGTAAAGACGTCAATTGTGACGACTTGTCACCGATGATGCGTCACTATGTTCAAGTCAAGGCGGAGTATCCCCACGCGCTCCTGCTATACCGAGTGGGCGATTTCTTTGAAACTTTTTTTGAGGATGGCATCACCATCGCCCGTGAGTTGGAGCTGGTTCTGACCAGTAAAGAAGCGGGAAAAGCGGTAGGACGAGTCCCTATGTCGGGTATTCCTCACCACGCCCTGGAGCGTTATTGTGCTCAGCTGGTTGAAAAGGGATATGCGATCGCCATTTGTGACCAAGTTGAAGATCCAGCGCTGGCTCAAGGACTCGTCAAGCGAGAAGTAACGCGCGTGGTGACCCCTGGCACAGTGCTGGAAGAGGGGATGCTCAGTGCCCGCCAGAACAATTTTCTGGCAGCTGTGGTCCTCTCGGGAGATCATTGGGGATTGGCCTATGCTGATGTTTCAACAGGAGAGTTTTTTACCACTCAACACCATGACTTGGAGCAGGTCACTCAGGAGCTCATGCGATTGCAGCCATCGGAGACTTTGCTGCCAACCGATGCCCCTGATCTGCGTGTGATGCTGCGTCCGGGAGAAGCAACGGATCAGCTGCCAGATTGCTTGCCGCGACAGTTCTGCTATACCTTGCGATCGCAAGGAGCCTTCTCGCATACCGAAGCCAAACAGCGATTACTACAAACGTTTCGATTGCGATCGCTTGAGGGGATTGGCTGCGATCATCTGCCCCTAGCTGTCCGTGCGGCTGGAGGACTGTTGGAATATTTAGAAGAGACACAAAAAGAGAATCCTGTTCCTCTACAACTCCTGAGCACCTATGTATTAAGTGATTTTTTGGTGCTGGATCATCAGACTCGACGTAATCTTGAAATTACCCAGACGTCACGGGATGGTACCTACAACGGTTCGTTATTATGGGCGTTAGATCGGACTGTAACGGCTATGGGCGGGCGGGCACTTCGCCGCTGGCTCCTACAGCCACTACTGTCGGTTGAGAAGATTCAAGACCGTCAATCTACTATTCAGGAGCTGGTCGAGCAGGGGTCTCTGCGAACATCACTGCAACAGCAGCTTAAGCAGATTTATGATTTGGAGCGGTTAGCGGGTCGAGCGGGTTCAGGAACCGCGAACGGACGTGACCTTGTAGCTTTGGCTGATTCCTTTGCTCGTTTACCCGTTCTGGCTGCACTGGTTGAGTCGGCTAAGTCTTCTTATTTAAGAGCGCTGCAATATGTTCCGCCAGACCTAGAGCAGCTAGGAGATACGTTGCGATCGCACCTAGTCGAAAATCCGCCTCTTTACCTCACCGAAGGCAATTTAATTCGTCCCGGTGTTAATTCCGAATTGGACGATCTCCGCGCTCAGATCAAAGGCGATCAGGATTGGATTGCGGGCTTGGAACCGTCTGAACGAGACCGCACAGGTATCTCAAATTTGAAGGTGGGTTTCAACAAGGCATTTGGTTATTACATTAGTATTTCGCGAAGCAAAGCTAGCCAGGCTCCTGAAGACTACATCCGTAAGCAAACCCTGACGAATGAAGAGCGCTATATCACCCCAGAACTGAAAGAACGGGAAGCCCGTGTCTTCACAACCCAAGATCAGATTCACAGTTTGGAGTATGAGATCTTCCAGCAGCTGCGGGAATTGGTGGGACACCATGCAGACTTGATTCGCAAGGTCGCTCAGGCAGTTGCTGCTGCCGATGTTCTGGCCGGACTCACTGAAGTGGCGATTTATCAGGGCTATTGCTGTCCTGATATTGCCGATAGCCGAGAGATTGCCATTACTCAAGGACGCCATCCCGTAGTTGAGCAGTTGTTACCTGCCGGATTTTTCGTTCCTAATTCAACGGGATTGGGCGAGTCATCCCCCCATCTCTCAATTGCCTCGTCTTCTCACCCTGACCTGATTATTCTGACTGGGCCGAATGCCAGCGGCAAAAGTTGCTATCTGCGACAGGTCGGTCTTATCCAGCTGATAGCTCAGGTGGGTAGCTTTGTGCCTGCTGAAGCAGCGAGATTGGGTATTTGCGATCGCATTTTTACTCGGGTTGGTGCCGTTGATGACCTCGCAACGGGGCAGTCAACGTTCATGGTGGAGATGAACGAAACGGCTAACATTTTGAACCATGCGAGCGATCGCTCCCTCGTCCTGCTAGACGAAATTGGTCGTGGTACAGCAACCTTTGATGGTCTGTCGATTGCCTGGTCAGTGGCGGAATATCTCGCCAGTGAGGTCCGTGCACGGACCATTTTTGCCACTCATTACCATGAGCTAAATGAGTTAGCCGCCATCTTAGAAAACGTCGCCAACTATCAGGTCACGGTTAAAGAAATGCCTGACCAAATTGTGTTCTTGCATCAGGTGCGTCCGGGTGGAGCGGACCGGTCCTATGGCATCGAAGCAGGGCGTCTGGCCGGATTGCCCCCGACGGTCATTCAGCGGGCGCGGGAAGTGATGACCCAGATCGAGAAGCACAGCAAAATTGCGGTTGGTCTGCGGAAAGGCGCACAATTCGACAGCAACGGACGCAGGCGCAAACGTCGCAGCGTTCAAGAGGATCCCGCAGAGCAGCTCGATATTTTTGGCTGTTAGAAATGACTATTGCCAGCTACCAGCCCTGGAACGCCTGCTTTGAAAAGTGCTGCACAGCTATTGACTCGCCCATATTGTCTGTTCAGAAAACCCTAACTCTTGAAAGTCATCCGCCCTTAACGCAGCTTCGTCTGCACAGAAAAATTCATCAAGTTGGGGCGGCGACACTGGTGTCCCCGCCAGCATTGCGTGAACTTGTCCACGATGATGAATTTGATGCTGAAAAAGATGTGTGAGCAGACGTGACATTTGTTCTGTTTGTACGGCGTCGTGACGTGAAATGTCTACAGAGTTTTTCAAGAGCTTGGCATCAAGAGTTTGGCAAACTGCGATTAGCCGTTGATCCGTTTTGCGCTGCTGAGCCTTGAGTGCATCACACGTTTTGTAGGGTTCATCGGCTTCAAAAAATTTCCAAGCTTGGTGATTGATGGGTTCACCCCTGATGCTTCGCTCCAAAGCATCGATGTAAAACCAATCTACAGTCAATATGTGATTCAGCGTTGCACTAATGGATGGAAAAAAGCTAGTTCTTATTGCGGAAAAGTCATTTTGACTCAATCGACTACAAACTTTTAATAAGCGATGATTTGCCCAAGCATTGTTGTATGCCAATGTCAGGAAATGGTGTGCTAAAGGATCCATAGCAAATCGTTGGCATGACCTTACAACTTATACGCTCATAATCCTGTTTTGATTGGGTTAGCGCAAGACCATTTCATTGCATAGTTGTTTCACAAATCTCGAATTGAGCAACTACTCATCAGTAAGGCGAATTTTGCCGGCGCGAACATAGTCCAAAAGGCGATTGATGTGAAAGCGATCAGCTGAGGCCATCTTGGGATCAGACAGCATGGCTGTCGTCAGCTTTAAGTGTTCCTGACGGCTCAGCTGTTTTGCTCGAACAGCTTTCTGCACTAATGCTTGAATTCCGTAAGGCTCTTGTGCGGCGGAAACCATAACTCGACTTACCCTTTCAGATGATGAGGTGATTTTGAATGCATAGAGATGTTTGAGAACAAATGGGCTTTAACTCAGAAACTCAGACCGTGTCGCTTGATGAATTCGGTGCTGATGGCCTGCAAACGCTTCAATTGTCTGGATTGTGTTTCATCTATTTCGTGCCTATGTATAGGCTAAGAACTTCCTTCAGAACTGCGATCAGAAGAGTCACTGATTACACCAATGCTTTACACGAGCTTCTAAGCGCTTTCACATAATCCAACCTAGGTATAAATAGGCGCTTGATGTTTGTGAAGTTTTCTTGTCCAATGTCTGAGATTGTCCTGAAGGTTGGTCGGATCTTTTCAGGGCACAGATGTCGGACATTGCTCTGCATAGTCTTTAGACTAAACAAGGACCTTCGATGCTCTAATCTGATTTTTTATGGAGATTTACCGCTTACCAGTCCTGTCCGACAACTACATTTTTCTGCTGCATGATCCCACGACGAAAACTGCTGCGGTTGTTGATCCCGCTGAAGCTGTCCCTGTTCTTGAAAAGCTGACTGCTCTGGATGCCACACTGACTGCGATTTTCAACACTCATCACCACGGGGATCATGTCGGGGGAAATCGCCTGCTGGTGCAGCGATTTCCTGGCACGACTGTTTATGGGGGGGCTGAAGACAGAGGCCGGATTCCAGGTCAACAAGTCTATCTATCCGAAGGTGACACGGTGACTTTTGCTGAACGCGAGGCGAGGGTCTATTTTGTTCCAGGACATACACGTGCTCACATTGCTTACTACTTTCCGCCTAGGCGAGAGGCAGAATGGGGAGAGCTGTTTTGCGGCGATACTCTGTTTGCAGGGGGCTGTGGTCGTTTATTTGAAGGCACCCCACAACAGATGGTGGCCTCTCTGAGTAAGCTGCGATCGCTGCCTGACACCACGCGCATTTGGTGTGCCCACGAGTACACCCTTAATAATTTGAAATTTGCAATGACGGTTGATGCGGACAATACTGTCCTCAAAAACCGTCTGACTCAAGTCCAAACTGCTCGTATGCGCCATGAAGCAACGATCCCATCAGAGTTGGGGATCGAAAAAGCAACGAATCCGTTTCTCCGATGGGATGTGACTGCTATCCAAGCAGCTGCTGGGAGTACTGATCCAGTCCGTGCTTTTGCCCGCGTTCGCGGTATGAAAGATCAGTTTTGATCATCCTCTAACCGTTGGCGATAAAGCCCTACGATTTTCTCAACAACTGCTTCAATAGATAGTCCGTCTGTAAACAGCTCGACGGCATCTTTGGCTTGACGTAGGGGTGCAACGGTACGGGTGCTGTCTTTGTGATCGCGCTCATCGATGGCGTGCTGAAGCGCTTCCAAACTCATGGGCGGTTGATTTTGGGCTGCCATGTCTTTCTGACGTCGGCGAGCACGTTCATGGACTGAGGCCGTCAAGAAGACTTTCAACTCGGCAAACGGAAAGACCTGAGTGCCGATATCGCGTCCTTCCATAACGACTCCTCCTTGCTCACCATAAGCCTGCTGCTGTTTGAGAAGGACTTCTCGGACGACGGGTTGAGCGGCCACTGTCGAGACATGTCCTGTGACGTCGGGGCTGCGAATGGCATGAGTAACATCCTGATCATTGACCCAAACGCGAGTAATGCCAACGTTGCTCTGAGTTGCAGGCTCAGTTGCCAGACGGATCTGGCAGTCTGCCAAAATTTCTGCAACAGCGATCTCGTCCGCTGGGTCAACATTGGATTCCAACACTTTCCACGTGATGGCTCGATACATGGCTCCACTGTCTAAGTACATGAGACCCAACTTATCGGCGACTAGACGGGCAACGGTTGATTTCCCGGCCCCTGCTGGACCATCAATCGCGACAATGGGGCGTCGCGATCGCAGCAGGACATTATCAATCAAGCGAGTGTCGCCTAAGTAGGCGGCGATCGCCAACAATCCAACAGTTTCAATATGTTCCACAGGTTCTAGGGTTTCTGGATGGACAAGCTCAATGTATTGCACCCGCAAAGATGGCACTGGGCTGAGGGTTTCCTTGACTATGTTGATAAGCGCCTGACCTTGTTTTTCACCCTCCATAAAGGCAGTTTTGGCGGCGTTTAGACTTTGATATAAAACGTTGGCGTGCTGGCGATCCTGCTGAGATAGGTATCGATTACGTGAGCTATGAGCCAGACCGTCAGCCTCTCGGATAATGGGGCATCCCACAACGGTGACAGGCCAGTTGAGATCACGGACCATCTGCTTGATAATCGCTAGCTGTTGTGCATCTTTCTGCCCGAAATAGGCGCGTTCTGGCGCAACTAAGTTAAACAGTTTGGCAACAACTGTTGTCACGCCTGAAAAATGGCCTGGACGATAGGCACCACACAGTGAGCGCATCATGTCAGCAACGGGAATGACCTGTGTCATGAGAAAAGGCGGTGACTGATTAGGTGATTGGGGATATAGAGTGTGGGGTAGTGGGCAGAAGATGGCATCCACACTGGCGGCTTCGCATTGTGCTAGATCGTTGTCCAGCATGCGAGGGTAGGCCTCTAAGTCTTCTGTTGGACCAAACTGTAGTGGATTGACGAAGATGCTCACAACAATGCGATCGTTCTCCTGGCGAGCACGATGAATCAAGCTCATATGGCCTGCATGTAATGCACCCATCGTGGGCACCAGTCCTATTGACGCGATCGCGGGATAGTCGTCAGCAGAAGGTTGACGCCAAATTGCCAAACAACTCCTTAATCCTTCAATTGTCTTGAGGACTTTCACCGATATTCACCCCTAAATGTTTGTTGGTTAACAGAGCTGTCGTTCGACTAAATCTTGAAGATCAAGTCGATGCTGATCTTGAACTATTCTCTTTGATGCTAAGGGCTTGTCAGAGTCATTGCACGGTGGCCGAAACCGCGTCGTCCTCTGAAAAAGCAGTTTTTGCCGGAATGACTTGCAGGTCTGCAATATATGTTTACGTTTTTGCCACAAAGTTTATAGCCTATCAGACTCTGTCTTTGCAGCGAACCTTAATACCTAATGAGTTTTCTCAAGGGTGACTGGATAGGAGGTAATCACCAATTCCGAGATTTTGCCGCGTCGTTTTGCATTGGAATTAATGGCCCGGGTTGCTTGAATGTTGTGGATATAAAAACCGTCGTAGAGTTGTCGGATAAAGGGGCAATCTGAGTTGGAAACCATGACCTTGACACCCCGTTCAGCCAGTTCAGCAAACGTCTGCTGTAAACGCTCTTGGTCCCTAGCGCCAAACCCATATCGGCTATAGCTAGTAAAACTGCTGGTAGGGCTGATGGGGTGATAGGGCGGATCAAAATAGACAAAATCGTTGCCGTTTTTTGCCCGAGTCAAAATTGCCGTAAATTCTTCGCAAGTAATATTGGCGCGTTGAAGAGCGATCGCGGCTTGTTGCAAGGTCAGCACATCACACACCTTAGGATTCTTGTAACGCCCCATCGGGACGTTGAAATATCCTTTGGAATTTTCTCGATACAGTCCGTTAAAGCAAGTTTTATTGAGATAGATCAGACGAGCTGCTCGACTTAGGGGAGACGCCAAATGGGTCTGGGCACGAATGGTGTAATAGTAGTCGTGACAATGGTGAGCTTGATGGTCTTGCAGCAGTTCGATGACGGCTTCAACGTCATCCCGAACGCATTGATAAACGTTAACAAGCTCTGTGTTGAGGTCGGCTAAAACGGCCCGATAGCATTGATTCTGTAGATGAAAAAAAATAGCCCCTCCCCCCAAAAATGGTTCGTAATAATAACGAAACTGTTTTGGAAAATAGGGACGATATTGCTCAATGAGCCGACCTTTTCCACCGGCCCATTTAAGAAACGGGCGAGGGGAGAGATCTGGGGTAATGATAGCCGTCATGAGACAAAGAAGTGCGCAGTGAGCAACGGAGTCAATGTCCTTAACTCAGGCTCGCAACGATCAGACCCCCCTTTATTGAAACATATGTACTTATTGTAGAGGACTACTGAAATATTTCCTATCAATTCATTCATTCCTGAACTGCGATAGGATGACATTAAGTGATACCTATCAATCATCGCGTTAGTACTGACTTCTAGTTGCGCTGGTTTGAATTATGCAAGAGTTTTTTAATAATGTTTCGCGATACCCCAGATATTTGATTTCCTTTACGTTGGGTATCTTTTTCAACGCAATTGAACCTTTGATGCCGTTGCTGAAGCGTCCGACAACTGCGATCGCGCTAGTCGGTATTGTCGTCTCAGTCTTTGTGTTTCTAACGTTCACCTTGAAGGCCATGCTGGGGTTATCGGCAGTTTAGGGAAAGATCTTTACCAGTCAGCTTCCTATTTGGAATTAGAACCTGCCCAAGCTCGCTTAGTTGAAGCGAGCGCTTCGGGAATGTGAAGGAAGCGACCTTTGTTCAAGAGGATTGTACGATGGCAAATAGTCGGCGGGTTGCTCGCGTCGCATCCATGATTAAGCGTGAAGTGAGTCAGATGCTGATGTCGGGTATTAAGGATGATCGTGTGGGCGCTGGCATGGTCAGTATCACGGATGTGGATGTCTCCGGCGATCTGCAACACGCCAAGATTTTTGTCAGTATCTATGGTACCGATGCAGCCCGGGCTGAAACGATGGCAGGTCTGCAAGCTGCGACTGGATATGTGCGGAGCGAGCTAGGGCAGCGGATGCGGTTACGCCGCACCCCTGAGGTTCTTTTTCGCGAGGATCGTTCAGTCGAACGAGGGACACGTGTGCTTTCACTCATCAACCAACTGAGTGCTGAACGAGCGGATCATAATGAAGCTCCTGCTACCGACGAAACAAACGAGTCTGACAATGACGTTCCTATGGCTGCTGAGGACTGATTGTGGCCTCCTTGGGTTTGCCTGATCCCGATGCACTTTCTCTGGAGGCCCAAGTCGCTCAGCTGATAGTCGTTCGTGCCTCAGGGTTTCTATTTGATCATCAGCGCCGTTACCCTCAATGGGAATTGAACAACGCTAAGCTTCAGCATTGCACTCAGTCCCTTGGCATAGGTGGCGTGATTCTGCTGGGTGGCAGTGCAGTCGAAGTTGGTGTGCGATCGCAACAGCTGCAATCTTGGGCAGAGATTCCGCTGCTCTTGGCTGCGGATATAGAAGAGGGTGCGGGGCAGCGGTTTGCAGGGGCAACTCACTTTCCACCACCGATGGCGTTGTCTCAAGTTGCTCGGCACGACGTATCTCTTGCGTGTCAGTACGCAGAGCAGATGGGGAGCGCAACGGCTCAAGAGGCGATCGCGATTGGTCTGAACTGGATTTTGGCTCCAGTTGTGGACGTTAATAACAATGTTGACAATCCAGTGATCAACGTTCGAGCGTTTGGTGACACGGTTGCAATAGTGACTCAACTGAGTCAAGCGTTCATTCGAGGTGCTCACCAATTCTCGATCCTGACTACGGCTAAGCATTTTCCAGGACACGGAGATACGACAGTAGACTCTCATCTCCACCTGCCTGTGATTGCTCATCATCGTTCACGGCTGGATCAGATAGAGCTTGCTCCCTTTCGAGCGGCTGTGGAGAGCGGCGTGGACGCTGTGATGACTGCTCATATTCAGGTCCCCACGCTCGACAGCAAGTGGCCAGCAACGCTTTCACCGTCGATCCTGACGCAACTGCTGCGGCAAGAGATGAAATTTAATGGGCTAGTGGTGACTGATGCTCTAATCATGGGAGCGATCGCGCACCAATACGGTCCTTACGATGCGGCAGTTTTAGCATTAGAGGCTGGCGCCGATGTCCTACTCATGCCTGCTGATCCTGAGGGGACTATTCAAGCGATCTGTGAAGCTGTGCGGACGGGGCGTTTGTCAGCAAAAAGGATTGCTGCCTCAGTAGAACGTATTTGGCGGGCCAAACAGAAAGCCAATCATCGTCTTTCGATTCCTCCCGAAACCTGTCACGCTTGGGAGCATACTCCGCCACCTCCTGTCCAACTGGAAGCATTGGCAAGTCAAACGACCCGGCAGGTGCTGACTAGCGTTATTCAGGCTTCCACGCTAACGCGGGGTAACATACCTGCTCAGAATGATCCGAAAGATAGAGTTGAGAACCGACGGGCGATCGTCATTGTCGATTCTGTTTTGGGGACTGATTGGCTGAATCCAACGGCACCCGCGATCGCTTTGCCAATGCAACAGGGATGGACAGTTCGCCTACTCGATAATCAAGTGTGCTCAGTTGGCTTAGATGGTTTGAACACCTCTAATGAACCGACGCTGTTGCAGATTTTTAGTCGCGGTAATCCATTTAGAGGCAAGGCCGGACTGAGTCAGTGGACTGTGGAATGCTTTCAAACACTTGTCACACAAGGTCATTTAATCGGCTTAGTGGTCTATGGCAGTCCCTATGTATTTGAATTTCTATTGAAAGCACTACCAGTTAATACCGCTTATGGATTTACTTATGCTCAGACTCCTGAAGCTCAGAACATTGTTCTGTCACGCCTGTTGACTTCGACAGAAATGCCAGCTCGCAATCAGACTTTTACAGATTGATGCTTTTCTGCTGCACATTGATCTCAGTTAGTTGCGTCTATCGACAGGATGAAATTCTCAACGTTTTCTCAGAACTTCTTCAGATCGTCTTCAGCCATTCGTCGTTTAGTAATGAGGGTGCTGGTTTAATCTCCATACACCCTTACAGTGACAAGGCATCATGCGCTGTTGCTCCTTTGATGGCGCTCGTTCTTGTTTTTCTAAGCATCTTGTTCAGGTCTGACACTAATTGTGGACTAGTCCTAGAACTAGCCTGAGCGAGCAACGTTGAGTCCTGTCGATAGATGCTTTCTACTGTTCACAGTTGCTGTTGTTTTCCGTTGGTTCTGTATGAAAATTAAGTACTTGACTGCTTTCGTAGCCTCTGCTGCCCTTTCTGTAGGTGTAGCTGCTCTTCCGACTACCTTTAATACCGTTCAAGCTGATCCTTGTGCGGGTGTTGAAAATCCTTGTGCGGCGAATCCCTGTGCGGCAAACCCCTGTGCAGCGGTTGATCCCTGCGCGGCAGTCGATCCTTGTGCAGCAAACCCCTGTGCGGCAACTGATCCCTGCGCAGCCAAACCTTGTGCGGCTAATCCTTGCGCGGCAGCTGATCCTTGTGCAGCAGTTGATCCCTGTGCAGCAAACCCCTGTGCGGCAAATCCTTGTGCGGCAGCTGATCCCTGTGCAGCTGCTGATGTTGTCACAGCGACTGAGCCCCCTCACGCGGAAGTTTACGTAGAAGAAGACAGTGGTTTGGCAATTCGAGGTGCTGATCCTGTTGCTTACTTCACTGAAGGTGAAGCTGTTTTAGGTAGTGCCGAATATGAATATGAGTGGAATGGAGTAACGTGGCGGTTCAGTAGTGCCACAAACAAAGAGATGTTTACTAATAATCCTGAGGCGTTTGCTCCTCAATATGGTGGCTATTGCGCTAAAGCTCTCAGTGAAGGCAACTTAGCATCCGTTGATCCTCGTGCTTGGAAAATCGTAGACGGCAAACTTTACCTCAATTACAGCATGGATGTACAAGCCCAGTGGCTGGCTGATGTGCCTGGCAATATTGAAAAGGCAGATGCTTTTTGGCCGACTGTTTTAGCAGAAAAGGTTCTTTACGAAAATCAGCTCTCTTGGGCACAGTAGGCTAAGAATCCGAGTCATAGTCTGTAGAGATTCCTAAGCCATCATCCCCAGCAGGCATCAGGACACACTGCTTCTGAGTTTGCTGGGGTTTTGTTTTGCAAAGAGGAACGAGGTGTAATGCAAACCGAGATAGCCGTCACCAGTTCCATTAGGACAAAACGCGATCCGTTTGGTTAGGCTCCAGACACCTGAATGCTACGACGCTGATGATAGTTTCATTGGGGTCGTCAATTTATACCTTCAGCACAGCTTATCCGTTAGGCTAATGTGACAATATGCTGATTTTGATGGGAGAGGCAGTCATTCTGTCTGTTCTCGAGTAACCTCTTATCATGTCGAGAGCGATCGCTCTAGCGTCTTGGTCGGCAACCTAAACCCTGGCAGCATAACGACTAGTTTGTTCTGGTTCGTGCTCTGGGCATTTCCTGACTAGAGAGTGAACATGCATTGCTCAAATCAACGATGCAGGTTGTGACTTTTAGATGTTTATTGCTAATGATGGTATTGCTGACTGATCTTCAGGTTTTCTCACCATGACAACACGGCTTTCATCAGCTCGAAATTCAAAGGTGCGAAATAAAGCATCCTCCAAATCATCCAAACTGTTGAGATATTTCTGTGCAACCTTTTTATTGATTGCCGGTATCGTGGCGCTCAAGTGCGGTCTTGCATGGGCTTCTGAACGCTACGTTTACACACTGCCTATTTTAGGTGGCCTACTCAAGAGTTTAGAGCTGATAGAAGTCACCAATGTGGTTATTTTTGCTATTTTAGGAGTCGGTTTGGGGGCTTTCACCCTGTGGTTACCTCGTCAGTGGGGACTGCTACCCAAAGTTCTGCCTCTTGTTATTGCAGTGCCACTCGTCTTCATGAGTGGCTATGCAGTGCGTTACCACGTCTGGGTTCAACAAGTTGCTGTGCAGTCGGAACTCCTACCCACCCAGGCCCAAAGAGTCACAAATGCTCTACTGGAGCAAGCCACTGGCAATCAAGGCGTTGTTGGATTTTTTCGATACACCATCCAAGTGCCTATTCTGCCCACGGATTTGCGAGCATTGCAGAGTATTGATGAGGATGACAAGTGGTTCCGCTCTGAGCTAACCCGATTTAGCGGGCTTGAGCCTGGCCTATTCAGCATGGTATTTAAGCTGACAGGTTGGGGAATTCGGCTCTTTTACACGCTGCTTGCTACTGTCACAGCTGTGATCTACTTTGCCAAAGGAATTGTATGGGCTAATCAAAATCGTCAGCCGTTGCCTCAGCTGACTGGGAAATAGCGCTGACAGACTTTGTGTCAATTCAATCAGCAATCTCCAAAGTTGCTGCAGAATCTTGATCCATTGAAGGGGAAGTTGTTGTGAGATTAGCCGTGCTCCTTTTGGCAGGAGGTAACAGCCAGCGGATGGGGCAAGATAAGCTACTGCTTAAAAAAGAAGGCATTTCTCTTCTCCGACGCACTTGGGAAATTGCTCAGACGCTAACGCCAGATGTATGGGTTGTGACCTCTCGTCGCGATCGCTATCAGATCGAATTACCCAAAGCCGCAAAATGGATCGCAGAACCGCCGCCCGCGCCGAACGAAAGTCCAGCCGGACCATTGGTCGCATTCAGTCAAGCCTTGGCGCAGGTCAATACAGATTGGGTTTTGCTCTTAGCTTGCGACTTACCCAATTTACAGTCCAATGTTCTACATCGATGGACAGCAGAACTTGCCCAGATTCCTGACAACGCGATCGCTTATGTTCCGCGTCATGGTGATGATTGGGAACCTCTGTGCGGTTTCTATCGGTCGTCTTGTCTGTCCAGTTTGAAGTCCTATCAGGCTAGTGGACAGCGCTCGTTTCAAACTTGGCTCGATCAGCAAACTGTGATCCCCGTTCTTGCCGTATCACCAGACATGCTGGCGAACTGTAATACTCCTGAAGACCGAAATACACTTCTCTAAAATCTCTCTCTGATAACAGGTCGATCTCTCAAGACAATTTCTAGAGGAGAGTAGATCTCTTAAGCAAAAGATAGCTATGTTAGCTGATAAGGTGTTTGGCTAAGGTGAAAATCTTGTCGCGATCGCCCACCGATCATCTGTTTGCCAAATTTCAATCAAAACCAGTTACTGAGCCTGTGACTCGTAAGCGTTCCTTACCCGAAACAACTGCATATGTCCGTATCACTTACCAGTCGTGGAAATTAGGACGGCTTGAGGGTGAAGTTCGTGCCAATGACTATGAATGGCAGTTCCAATGGCAGTTTTCTAAGGGTGGCCTGACAATAGAACCTTCTCTAGGAAGAGCCTTAATTCGTGAACCGCTAGGTCGGTTTCTTGAACAATTTGATTACCAATTGGAAGCTGGAGGTGACTACTCGTTCGTTATTCGAGCGAAGTTATAGGTAATCAAGCACAAGGGGACGCTCTTGAAGATTGATGGGATATAGCCGTTGCCAGTTCCGTGAGGACAAAACGACGAACCATCTAGCTATCCGCTAAGCACCCGGATGCTACTGGGCACACAAGTCTAAGGCCAGAGCGATAAAAACTAATTCTGGATGAGGCGATTCAAATATCGCTCAATCAGCAGCATAGCCACAATGTCATCAATAGGCACACTGGGCTGGCGTAGTCCCTGCGGTAGCAGCCGCTGTAGTCCTTTGGGGGGGTGAAGTTGCCAGTAGCGATCTCGTGCTTCTAAGGAAGAGTATCTTTCATCAACCAGAACGACTCGCAAAGGACTACTGAGTTGCGCCAGCATCTCTTTCCATTCGCTAGCTGAGGTTTGATCTCCCATGACAATTAGCGAAATAGGCAATTGCTTTTGTAGCTGTTCAACAGTACTCAAAACGGCTTCTGATGCAACGACAGACCGATGAAATAGCGTACGGTCTAATCCCATAACGGCTATTCCACATTTTTGACGTCCAGGATCGAATCCTAGAATGACAGGTTGAGAACACGTATCAGCTGTTGAAACCACAGAATTGATAGCCAAAAACGGTATTGACTTGTTTACTCATCACAACTGTTACAGCGGAATTCGCAGTCGTAACGTTATGTTACTTGATTGAGTCATTGTCCTCAGCATTAATCAGCACTAAGAGACGTTCAATCAAGACTACATTATCAATAACACTGGACTCTCTATTTGAGACGAGAGATGGCTGTGACGATCGGTCAAGGTGACTGATCCCCGATTGGGAACTTCTTGAACTGGCACAGTCGTCATGATTACCGCGATCGCTTTCCCTACTGCTGCCTGGATACATTAACGATCTTGCTGAAAGATAGCAGAGGTCATCGTTGGTTAATTGCTTATTCCTCGTTATTCTGCCGTGCCTGAAATTCTGCTTCACGCTGCTCAAGTTCTTCTCTTTCAATTTTGAGTTTACGTTCTAATTCTTGAATTTCGTCGCGGCGGGCAGCCGTTTCAAGGGCGCGGCGTTCAACCTCTTGGCTTTCCAAAGTTAGTGACTGACGCCACTGTTCAGCTCGTTCAGCTTCTTTAGCCAAGAACTCGGGCGTGATCCCCTGAGACAAAAACTCCTCAACTATGTTTACGAGCCAGGGAACTACATCCTCAACAGTCGTCACTTTAGAGAGGTCCTCTTCAATGTGCACAAGAATAATTGCCCCATTTCCAACGCCCAGGGCAATGTCTGTTTCTACTGATTTCTCCTTCGGGAGTTTTTCCCAAAGATAGTCATCAACCTGTCGTGCTAATAGTTGCAAGACAGCGTTTCCAAGGAAGGAGGCGCGCTCTACCTTTGCCAGATAACGCATGGATTTGGGATGGTTCCTATGGGTTGAGTATACCCTTACCACTGACTAAAGAGACTTACAGCGTCTCAGAGTCAGAAAAGACTGTGCCACAAAAACGATAGGCACACAGCATAAACCTAAGCGGGTCGCGATCGCAGTACAACACAGAGGAATTCGCGTGCTGCTGTTTCTGCTTCTTCATCTGTATGTAGACAGCGTTACAAGGGTCAGCTACTAACGTTCTTCACCCATTGACAGCTGTGTCTGGAACTATGAGTTATTCATTTTCTACACCTTGGACATCCGCTCAGACTGCTTTGTCAGCTTTGCGGGACGGTAATCCCACGCAGTTATCGAACTATGACCTGATTGAACGCTGCCGCCTTCAGCGACGCCCCGATAAGGTGACCTTTGCTGAATTAGTTAAGCGGTATCAGTCCTATGTTGAGCGACTGCTTTTCCATCTCGCTCCAGATTGGTCCGACCGAGCTGACCTGACCCAGGAAGTCTGGATCCGGGTCTACCGTAATTTACACAAATTACAAGAAACTGGACGCTTCAAGGGCTGGCTAGGTCGTATCACAACCAACCTGTTTTATGACGAGCTACGTAAGCGTAAGCGCCATCAGCCTCCTCTCTCTTTGGATGCCCCTAGAGTTTTGGAAGATGGAGAACTGGAATGGGAAGTACCTTCTGAAACTCCTAATCCTGTAGATAATCTCATGACTCAGGAATTCTATACGCAGCTTGAACACGCAATCTCGGAACTGCCGGAAGTGTTTCGAACCACGATTGTCCTGCGAGAAATTCAGGGACTGAGTTATGAAGAGATTGCTGATATTACCGGCGTATCTTTAGGAACTGTGAAATCCAGGATTGCTCGTGCCCGTCATCGGTTACAGAAGGATTTGGACGCATATCTCAAAACCGAGGCACTAGCGTAGTTTTCGAAGTGCGATTCGGGCTGTTCATGAAATCTTACTTAATCAGGATCTAATTTAATAAAAGTTGCCAGTATTATGGGGACTGGTCAAAAACAGAGGTGTTTTTCCATCGTGACTTCACCCTGTTTTTGTCTAGATGTTCTTTGCTGCGATTAGCGGAGTTCTTCCGGGTAAGCTAGCTGAGGTTATTCAGTGTGCCTTTGCTGGAACTCTGTTACCCCTAAAGAACGTCTATATTCTGTAGCTGAGTTCGTTTTGAACTCACGCTGTCAACGCCTAGTTTGGCAAAGAGCAACGATTAAGCTCCCTATCCTGTTTAGAGCACAACGCGATGAGTCAACATAGAGACTTAGACGTCACGAAACGCGATCGCTTCGAGTTGTTGAGCGCCTTCCTAGATGGGGAAGTGTCGCCAGATGAGCGTCGCTTAGTGATGGCCTGGTTAACAGATGATCCGGAAACACAGTGTTTGTATCGGCGGCTATTGCAGATTCGCCGAGGGTTTCAAACAATTGGATGTGAGCATTGGCAGACAGATCTGCCAGCTGATACAGCAACAGCAGTGGTTTCCAAACTAAACCGTCGATTCAAACTGACCTGTATGGCAGGCATGACGGCTGCTGCTGCCGCCGTGGTTGCCGTCTTCTCGGGGGCTTTGAATTACCCCATGGGCCAAATTGGCTGGACACCACAATCCATTTCTGCCAGCTCCGAAGACAGTTTACAAATTGCCCTCGATCAGCCTCCCATTGCCATTCCTAAGCCAGCGAGCGTCTCTGATATCGCGCCGATAGACTCGACCTTCTAAAACGTTCTGGGTTTAAATCTGCGTGAATTGACTGAGCATTGAAACTGAAGATACGAATAGGGGCTTTGTCATCAAAAAAACAAAGCCCCCATTTGCGTAGGTTTATTGTGATAGAGCAAATCTTATTGAATTGACTCACTCTTGGAAGCTACAACTGTAGCTGTCTAGGCGTTACGCTTAGATGCCACTGGGCGCTTAGCGCATCGTTAGATAGTTCACTGTCTTGTCCCAGCAGAGCCGACGACAGTCATACCAATAAAACTGGTTTAAGGACATCTCTAGGAAAGAATTGGTCGCTGGTAGGGTGTCATTAGCACAACGTGATGCACTACAGTCGAGTTTTGTATAGCGGCGGTATGCATTAGTCAAGCACATCCTATTCCCCATTCTTTACTCCCTCAAGACACTGATATGTACTTGACCAAGCTGCACAGGGCTATATTTTCAGAAATCTCTTAAGTGAAACCGACAATTCACCAAAACGAGTGGTGCCACTTATTAGGCATTCGTTTTAGTGATTGTTGTCTTGGAGGCCAAAGTCATGTGTTAACTAGTACATTTTGTCTAACACACATATAGAGTTTTTATTAATCAATTGAGAAAAAGTGCGCTATATTTAGCCTACTCAAATCGTCTTGCCCCTCAATATGGTTTCACAGCTTCGGGCACCTTTTTCTCAGCCTCCTAGGCAGTCGTCTGCTAAATCTCATCCGTGGCTTCATGTGATTGAAGGCACGATACAGGTCTTTACATCTCCTCATCGCAGTTTTTTTGCAAATGTCATGGTTCAAGCTATGCGCGTAGCTGGGCAGGGCCATGCTGTCCTAATTGCTCAGTTTTTGAAGGGGGGAATTGGTCAGGGCATTGAAAAGCCTATGCAGTTTGGTCAAGGCTTAGAGTGGTTGAGACCAAATATTCAGAGGTCGATCAAGGGTGCAGATGCAACGTTAGCAGAGCGCGAGGCGATCGCTGAACTGTGGCAACACGCTGAGATGACGTCTATGCGAGGCCAGTATACGTTAGTTGTGCTAGATGAGTTGAGTTTAGCTATGCAGTACAACCTGATTTCAGAAGCCTCTGTGCTCTCGTTTTTGGAGCATCGTCCTCCTCAAGTTGACGTTATTTTGACCGGTCCTGATATGCCCGAATCGCTGCTGGCGATCGCCGACCAAGTGACTGAATTTCGCCGACAATTTATGCCTTAGGGTGCAAATCTTGCTTGGTTTTATAACAGCAGCTTTCCTGTATAGCGTTTCTTTGAAGAGTTAATCAAATCTTGTGGAATACAGATGTAACGTAATAGATAAAATAGTATGCGTGCTTGATAACCTTCCCAAGCTCTTGATAGCCTTCTGACTCGTAAAAATTATTTCTCTGAAAGGTAATGATAATGCTTAAAAATGACAGATGGATTGTTGAACAAGCCCGCCAAGGGATGATTGATCCTTTTGAAGATACCTCAATCCGGAAATTGGATGATCGACATGTTATTAGCTATGGCTTATCGAGTTATGGTTACGATCTGCGATTGGCACCGAATGACTTTCGTGTTTTCAGGCACATTCCTGGAACAGTAGTAAACCCTAAAAGATTTAATCCAGAAAATCTAGAGAGCGTATCTTTACAGCATGACGTTGATGGCTCTTTCTTTATCATCCCAGCTAACTCATACGCATTGGGTGTCTCACTAGAGCGGTTGCGTATCCCACCAAATATAACTGTGATTTGCATTGGAAAATCCACAATGGCACGATGTGGAATAATTGCAAATATTACTCCTGCCGAAGCCTCTTGGGAAGGTTATCTTACTCTCGAGTTCAGCAATGCTTCCAGTGCTGATTGTCGTATATATGCCAATGAGGGTGTTCTGCAGTTGCTGTTTATAGAAGGTGAACCCTGTAGAACTACATATGCAGGTAGAGCTGGCAAATATCAGAATCAACTACAAAGGGTAACTTTGGCAAAAGCATGAAATCCGGTCTCTCGAATAAACTTCAAATTTTTTGGCTTGATACATGATGAAGCTCTTTATCGGCCTGTACTGAAGCTATATTATTAGCTTCCATAGAGCGTTTCTCTTGAATAGTTCTTACAATGTCGACTCCTAGAGCAAGGATACTCAGAAGAATTGCAATCACTGAGATAAGGGAGCCATTTGTTTCTATAGTATCTCTTGCTTTGTGAATCCAGGTTCTTCTAGGGCTTCCTGATATCTTTTTAGGGCCTTTTTTGTACGCCTTCGTGTCACCTCCCATACCTAAAATGTACAGAGTACAGAATTTTTGCCCTTTTTCAAGTGTCACAGTCCTTTTTCCAAGGTTAAAGACAGTGATTGAAAGCCTGCCTTCATATCCTGGATCTACTTTTGATGATGTGTTGGATAAACCTTCTTGAAGTAGTGAAACTTTAGGTACGATATGTCCAAATCTCGTTTTCGGAAATTGGAATCTCTCAGCAGTCTCTATAATGACTGCTGAACCTGGTTGAAGAGCAATTCTTCCATTACTCAGTAGTTCATGCTTTGTAGCATTTCTATGATCCTTGTATTCATCCCCAACTCTCAAGTCATAGCTTGCGTTGCATAGTTTTTTGTCGATGACTTGACTTTTATCGAGATCTTCGACAAAGATCACTTTGCTATCCAGTCCTCCGGAGTTTTCATACTCTTCTCGGCTTTCGACAATGGTTTTCTGGGGAGTATCAACAATGAAAGGTATTACACTCATGATCCTGAAGATTCAGCTGTGAAGAGGTTTCTGGCAAGTATTTTACCCATTTTGAAATATAAGAATCATATTTTTGGAGATTCTATAATTGCAGTTTATTTGACTGAATAATGTTAAGTAAGTTTAGAGCTAGACGAAGGTTTTTAGTATAAGAGTATTCTTGCCAAGAAGACTTTAACACTCAGAACTGTCATCTGGCTGTTCCAAAGCGCGTTCAGGCATAGAAGTATATAGGCTTCAGACTTCTTAACGTTTAAGGATGCTCTACTTCAACAGTCGAGACAGTTTTACTGATGAAGCTACAAGGTCTACAAGCAAACATTCTGATAGCTACCTATTTGAATCAAACTTAGCTTCCAAGCTGACATTAGTTTAACCACCTTTAGCAATGAAGGCTTTGGATTTTAGGCAATGTGAGGAGCCAATTTGTGTCCGAAGTATTGTCTGCTTATATCTTTTAGCTATGGGCAATTAATTGCCCTTTACCAATTCATCTCCTCAGAACCCCACGTACTGACGGGGCGCAGTAGCGTGGGGATTGGAGTTTCAGCTGGAAACTCCAGCAGAGTTTCGCGATCGCCCAAATAACCGGACATCGAAAACGACATCAGCATTCGGCAGAGTGCCACCCAAACAGATTCATCAAACTCCCAAGCCTGATCGAATCGAGCATTATCGGCAATTGATTTCAGTGCCCAAAAATAGCTATTCCTAACCACAGAACCTTGTTTTTTATAATTGGGGACATCATCTTGATGTAGGAATAAGATCGGCGATTCAAGTCGGCAATGCATATAGCGAAGCGAAAAATAGTAAATATGATCTATTAAACTATAGCTTTTGCTGACAAGATTCACCATGTGAGCAGTAAACCTCTCAGGTGTGGTGCCTATGAAGACACCCAAGTGTTCGATCCCTTAAGCTTAAAAGGCTTTGTGTTTTCAACATCCTTTCAAGTTTTATTCCGCTAAAGCTATGACACCAGCCGTTTGTGTGCAAAATTTGCACAAGGTTTACAGCAATACTCACGTCGTGAAAGACCTATCTCTAACAATTCAGCCCGGAGAAAGCTTTGGGCTGTTGGGGCCAAACGGTGCTGGAAAATCAACCACGATCAGAATGCTGACAACCTTGACGCAACCCTCCGAGGGCAATTTGGTTGTTGCTGGTTATGATGTGCAGCGCGATCCAATGAACGTGCGTCGCCAGATTGGTGTGGTCTTACAGCAGACGAGTGTAGATGATGATCTAACTGTATGGGAAAATATGGAATTTCATGGGCGTATGCACCATATTCTGAACCCTCAACGGCAGAAGCGCATCAATGAATGGCTATCCTTCGTGGAGCTCAGCGATCGCCGCGATAGTAAAGTCAAGACCCTATCCGGTGGGATGAAGCGACGACTTCAAATTGCTCGTGCTCTCCTACATAATCCCAAAATTCTCTTTTTAGATGAGCCGACAGTCGGTTTAGATCCTCAAACTCGTCGTCGCTTATGGGAAATTATTCGCAATCTAAACCATCAGGGCATGACAATGCTGCTGACAACTCACTACATGGAAGAAGTCGAATTTCTTTGCAACCGTATCGGTATTCTTGATCAAGGACAGCTCATAGAATTAGGCACTCTCCAGGAGCTAAAGCAGAAGCATGGAGAAGGAATCGTCATGAAGCAAAGAGGCGATCGCTGGGAATATACCTTCTTCCCAACCTTAGCTGAAGCGAATCATCATTTAGATAGCCAGCTTGATAAAACGGGAATGATGACTCGTCCTTCGAACTTAGAGGATATCTTTGTAGAACTTACTGGCCGAAATCTGGATTAACTGCCGCCATGCCCAAACTGGCAAGCGTCATTGAAGCTATTTTGTATCTTAAAGGACGTCCTTTAGACCTTACCCATATCGCGGAACATGCTGGCTGCGATCGCGATATGGCCGAAGAAGGCTTACTTGAGCTGATGAATGAATATGCCCATCGCGAGAGTGCTCTAGAAATTGTTGAGACTAAAGATGGCTATTGCTTACAGCTCAAATCAGGTTTTCGACATTTAGTAGATACCTTAATTCCTTTAGATTTGGGTGTTGGAGCTTTGAGGACACTGGCTGCGATCGCTCTTCGTGGTCCTATCAGCCAACCTGATCTGATTGATGTGCGAGGCTCAGGTGCGTATCAGCATGTTCATGAGTTAGTACGACTCGGTTTCGTCCGCAAGCGTCGACAGTCAGATGGACGTTCCTTTTGGCTGCAAGTGACTAGCAAGTTTCATCAACATTTTGAAATTGATGATTTGCCTGCTTTTACCCAAAAAGTAACTAAGTCCTCTTCAGTTCAGAATGAAAATGGTAAAGCGGTAGATGAAACTACAGAATTGATGTCAGAGTCTGAGGAGAATGTGATGAAATCTACGGAGGCGTCTCCCTAGGCAAATGACCATCATTTGTTAAAGTAGTACCACGCTTAGCCTATGGTGCGATGGAGACTGTTCAACAATTCATAAAGTCTGAAACCATTGACTATAAAGGCTATTGAGTGTTCAGCTAGCCTCACGACTGGAATAATTAAGTTATTCGATCTAAGGTTTTAAGGAGATAGGTAATCAGAGTTTCTATGACATTTAACCCTGAGCGCGTTGATTTTGTTGGTCTACACGGTGATGATGAGGCTGGCAATCAGCTCCTTCAATACCTCAAGCATCAGTCTCCTGAGGTGCTGAGTCGAGTCGCACAAGCCGTTACTCCTGAGATTAAGCAGATTATTTCTCAGAATGTACAGGGACTTATAGGAGTGTTACCCAACGATGGGTTTAATGTGCAGGTCACTACGGATAGAGAAAACCTCGCCGGTTTGCTTGCCTCTGCTATGATGACAGGCTATTTTCTGCGCCAAATGGAGCAGCGTATGGAGATGGAAGTTTCCTTGACGGGAGCAGTTTTTTCTGAAGAGGACGAGACTTAGCGACGCTGCAAATCCTCTTAGGCTATCTTCTAATTCAAAGCATAAACCTGACCGTCAAACAGAATTCGAGTAATTCCTTTGGCTTGTAGATAATCCTGCGTTTTGCTCAACATTGAGCCGTTGGGAACTTTAATAATACGCTGATTGCGACGGGCAAATCGGCGGGCTATTCGATGATTATCAAAAACGGGGAGCGTTCGAGCCTGCTCTTCTCCTGCCGGAATAATTCCAAGTTCCGAAAACTCTTTTAGCGGACAAGTGATGAGCTCTGCCAATCGATCCACGACAAGATAGCAAGGTTTTTTAACAGAGAAGTCGGAAAACGATAGGATGGCTAACTCTTCTGCACGAGAAGGAGAGTGAACTGTATCGTTGTCGTCATCAGTTTCTTCCTCCCACTCATCATCTTCCCATCCGTCATCTTCATCATCATCAGCGTAGTCATCTTCATTATCTAAATCTTCAGAAACCCAAGCTGCGGCTTCATTTCCAGTGACTTCCTCTGACTGCGGCGGCTGAATATCCTGTTCTTCGCTTTCAGTAACAGGATCAGGATTTGTCGTGGGAACAGCCGCCACCTTGTCATTTTCTGGAAGTGCCAAGGGCAACTGTGCTTCTTCTCCTGAGTCTTTGGTACTCGATTTGGCCGAGGTTGAACGACGACGAGAGCGTCTTGATGGGGATTTTTTTGCTTTTTCAGACTGTGTTTCTGGAGAATCTTCAGCTGAGGTATCGTTCACTTGAGGTGAATCCGAATCGGATTCTTTTAATGCTGCGGAAACAACTGCTGTCTCAGACGGCAAAATGTTGGTGTTGAGGCTGAGGTCGCCGCGTTCACCCCCTCGCTTCCACTGCATTAATTGGGTGTAATCGTCTTCCGATAAAATCTGCTTTAACACGCGACTGACTGTGCTACTGCTGACTCCAAACTTGCTAGCCAACGTAGAAGTCGTTTCTCCTCGCTGGCAGTAAATTTGGGTGATCTGCTTTTTGTCAGAGTCGGAAAGTTTACGGGGTGCCATGCGAGGATGCGTTATGCCTGTCTGCTGTGATTGCCTACCTATTCTACTGCTAGGTCGCTGTTCCGGGAGGACCCTTAGCAAGAGACGACTCTATGGTGTAGCTATAAGTCTGGTATAGACAAGTATCTTTCAGAATCAGGTTCCAGCTTTTACGATCGGTGCATTGCTTTTTCGACAGATCTTCCTATTTTTCTCATGAACTCTTAAGAAAGAACTTTTGGTCTGCTTAGAAAAAGATAAGCTTAAGGACTCACAACATTATTACGCTAAGGCTTTTACAGATTGAAACATGGAACTGGCTAATCGGGTTAGACAAGTTACGCCGTCGATGACTCTAGAGATTTCGGCGAAGGCAAAAGCAATGAGAGCGGCGGGCATTGATGTTTGTAGCTTTAGCGCTGGAGAACCAGATTTTGATACGCCTGCTCATATCAAGGAGGCGGCCAAACAAGCTTTAGACAGTGGTAAAACTCGGTATGGCCCAGCGGCAGGAGAGCCTGCCTTGAGAACGGCGATCGCCCATAAGCTTCAGCGAGACAATAACCTGAGCTATGAAGCTGGCAACATCATCGTTACCAATGGAGGTAAGCATTCTCTATACAGTCTAATGATGGTGGCGATCAATCCTGGTGACGAGGTCATTATTCCATCGCCCTATTGGGTTAGCTATCCCGAAATGATCAAATTGGCAGGTGGTAATCCAGTCATTATTCCAACAACCGCTGAAGCAGGTTACAAAATAACTCCTGCCCAGTTGCAGGCTGCTATCACCAAAAATACAAAGTTATTTATTCTAAATTCGCCGTCAAATCCGACAGGAACGGTTTATACGCCAGACGAGCTCGACGCTCTAGCGCAGGTCATTCTGAGTACAGACATTTACGTCGTGTCTGACGAAATATACGAAAAAATCCTTTATGACGGCGCCAAGCATCTCAGCATCGGGGCAATTAGTCCAGAAATGTTTGAGCGCACAATTATCAGTAACGGGTTTGCTAAGGCCTATGCGATGACTGGCTGGCGAGTCGGATATTTAGCTGGCTCCAACGAGTTGATTCAGTCCATGACAACTTTGCAGAGCCAAAGCACTTCCAATGTATGTACTTTTGCACAATACGGAGCGATCGCAGCTCTGGATCAGCCCCAAGGGTGCGTTGAGGCAATGCGACGGGCATTTGAGGAGCGGCGATCGTATATATTGCCAAGGGTGAATAATATTCCCGGACTTAGCGCCGCTAAGCCCAACGGAGCTTTCTATCTCTATGTTGATATCGAGAGCGTTGGATTACCTTCTTTAGAATTTTGCAGCACGTTGCTAGACGAAAAGCACGTCGCAGCAATACCAGGCATTGCTTTTGGAAAAGAAAGCACAGTTAGAATATCCTACGCCACCGACCTAGACACAATTCAACGTGGAATGGATCGCCTAGAAGCCTTTGTGCAATCCAGACTTTAGGGTCAACTCACATAGCCTGAAAAAAAGTTACCTGTCGTAGTTGACAGTAGAAGTGGTGGTAGTTATATTGGTAAAGCGCTCAAGGGAGTCAGCGCTGCGGGAGTAGCGATGGGTTCTTTGAGGAAAGCGAACCTCGACAGATTAATATTGAAAGCCAGAAAACCTAAATAGG
>NZ_JAQMUB010000084.1 GCF_028330965.1 Oscillatoria sp. CS-180
CCCCCCCCCCCCCCCCCCCCCCCCCCCCCCCCCCTCGCAACGACTCAACGAAGCCAGCATCTCCGCCTTACGACTCCTGACAAGCGGTTGCCAGAAGCTCGGCTGTGCATGGCTTTACCAGACTTATGCCTGATGAATAGCTCTTAAGAAGGAGGCCAGGAGGGATCCTCACACTACGACATTTTGAACTGTGTAAGCCTTGCTTTAGCACCCTTTCGACGTTCCGACAACACACATCATTCGAGGGGGAGGGTAACCATGACCGTGGTACCTTGTCCCTCTTTACTATGAATGTGCCAGGTGCCGCGATGCTGCTGAACGCAAACGTCCACGATCGCGAGCCCTAATCCGGTTCCCCCCACATCGCCGACATTACTCCCCCGCTTAAACGCCTGCTGAATGTCAGGCTGATCGGCTGCGGGAATGCCCATGCCGCGATCGCTCACCTGCAGCGTCGCTTGGTGGCCGTCACTATCGAGATAGACCTCGATGGCGCTAGTCTCTGGAGAGTATTTGGCGGCGTTGGAGAGCAGATTGGTTAACAGCGATCGCATCAGCTTCTTATCCCAAAAAGCTTTAACCGAAGGCTGACGGCAACTCAACTGGATTGGCTGGCTAGCGCTAATCTGAATGGCTTCAATTACCTGCCGACAAAACGCGACCGCCTCTAACAATTCTGGGCTGAACTCTAATCCACCCACCTCTGCCCGCGTCAGGGTCAGCAAGTCAGAGATCTGTTGGGTCATTTGCTGGGCCGTGAGGTGAATGCGCTGTAGGTTCGTTTGTTTTTGCGTTTCCGAAAGCTGATCAAAATTAGTTTGCAGTGATTCCGCTGAGAGCACAATCGTGCTCAGCGGTGTCCGTAATTCATGGGAAGCCATGGAGAACACCCGCAGTTTCAGATCATTCAGCGTTTTGGTGCGGTCTAGTTCGTTCTGTAAGTTGCGGAGGAACAGCATCAAGCTGCCGGTCAGCAACAGCCCCGTCAGCAGCGTGGTCCAGGTTGCATAGGGGAAGCTGAAAGGGTACGTGGTAGCCGGTGAAAACGTGACCAGCCATTGGCGCTGACCAATCTCCAGCGTCCGCGTACAGTCATTTGGTCGAGCACAGAGGGCACGCAGTTGATGGGCAGCGCGATCATCCGGCACCGCTCGCACCATGCCATCTGCCGCAGAATAGCGCCCCAGAAACTGCTCCTCTAGGGCGGCATTTTGGTCGTACAAATCAAAATTAATCTCAAAGCTCAAGTCCTGAAGTGCTTCCTCTACCACGTCAGCGACGCGAAATACCCCTAGCAATATGCCTGTGAACTCCGATCGGCGAGCGGTGGCTGAGGTGGGGACGATTGGCGTTTGATACAGCGGCAGCACCACCAAAAAGCCATACTGGTCGCGCTGTTCTTGCACGAGGCGAATGCGTCCCGTGGCCTGAATGTTGCCGCTATGCCAAGCCGGTTCAATTGCCGCCGCCCGAGCTGGACTCGAGTTCAGATCAAACCCAAAGGCCGCTTCATTCCCCAGCCAGGGAGCTACATAGGTGACAGGCAGATAGTAAGCGCGTTCACCCGCTCGCGCTAGGCGATCGCCGGTTCCCAGTTCGGTAATTTGAAAATTGTCATCAATCTCTGCCTGAATTGCCTGCTCGTAGGCCAGGCGATCGCCCTGCTCGATCAGCGGAGCCCATTCCAGCGCTTGAATGCCGGGATAGGCCGCCAGCGATCGCGCCACAAACCGCTCAAACTCCAATCGCGCCACCGCTCCCTGATTAACGGCGTAGTGGTCGCTAAGAAACGTCAACACGCTGGTATACCGGTTGAGACTCCGCTGTAGGGCGATCGCCAGGTTCTCAATCTGCTGTTGAAAACGATTTTGCTGCTGCGTCACTTCCCAACGGTGAACAAACAGCGTTACCATTGCCGATAAGCCAATTCCTAAACCGGCAGTAACGCCCAGTATCCAGCCTCGCTGTCGGGAGGGCTCTGGCATCATACAACTCCCTAGTCAGACTCCTGAAATCAACACTAATTTTGTCATCATTCAGGCATAGCCAATCTAGCCGGATTGATGTAGCCATTGCGGCTTGGGAATGCATCAGTTTTAAGTTCCCAGTTTTGAATTTTGAATTGGCTACTCAACTTAAACCTCAAAACTCAAAATTTGGAACTTGTTTAATTCTGATCCCTTAGATCCGCTTTACCCTCTCGACGTTGCCCATATCGGCGCTGCGTTTTTTGTGTGCTGCCATGTAAGCTCGCCAGCCGCCGTGGCTCGTAATCTCCCTTTGTCCCTCACACAAGACGGGTTCTCCTAGCACTCCCAGCACTTCTTCGCCACTGCTCAGCTTGACCTTGCCAATGGTAAGCCCTGGCGGCTCTTGCTGGAGTACCTGCGCCAACCCCGCTGCTGATATGGCCCAAACCTCTAGAGCGATCGCTACACCCCCTTCACTGACCCGAACCATAGCGGGGTGTACATCGCCGATGGACCAAATACGATAGGTAGGCGTTGTTGTTGCCTCATAGAGAAATTCAGCTCCCACGTTTAGGAGATTGGCATTCAGTTCTAAGTCGCGCATTAGAGTACCGTTGACAGCTAGTTTGAGCATCTTAGCCACACTGTTTTGCTTATCGTAAAAGCTATGCAGTAGTATGCATGCTTCCAGATTACTTCCAAGCTTTTTGTTCTTGACAACAAAATCTTATCAAGGGCTTCAGCCGTTAGTGTGGCCTCGTTACAGCGGCTCTTTCGCCCGTGAGATAAAACGCCAGCCCTGGAAACCCGTGTGATCGGCCAGGTCTTATGTCGGAATCCGTACGTAGCCCCGGCTGGAAACGCTACACTACATTTCTCTCCTAGCAGCTTGCGAAAGTGATTGTCCCGGTTACGCTTAAAGATGAGGGCGATCGCGCTTCAGCTATTTCAACGGCCAAAGGCGATCGCTATCACTCATCCATACGAATTCGATAGAGGTTCGTGACCTGTGGCGAGCTGTATGTAAGAAGCGTAGTCCAAGACTAATCTTGGCAGTAAACATCACCTCAAGCCTTTAAGCTTGTGAGGCAAATTATTCAGAGCCTCCCCTATCCCTAGAAGTATCATTGTCACTCTGTTAATTGTTCGGTCTTGTTCTCACTAAACGCTTTCAGTGCCAAAGCTGTGATTATACAGACAACTCCTAAGAGCTGAATTGAACTAATTTGACTTCCTAATATGAATCGGTCTAAAAGGATAGCAAAGAGTGGATCGATAAATCCAAGAAGCACAACTAACAATATAGGAGAACTCCTTATTCCATGAAAGAATAGTATATATAAAAGTGCTGTATGAACTGCTCCAATGGCTACGACTAATCCCCAGTTGAGATCTGCAAACTCTATCTCAAAGTTAGCAAAGAAAGACAGTATTAAAGCTCCTACTGTAGTCTGCACTAGGGAAGTCATTGCTGAATCAGTATACTTCACGTTCTTAGATAGCAAGATCAGCGCTGCGTAAAAGACTGCTGCTAAGAATGCATAGCTAGCACCCAATATATTCAATGAAAGGATATCCTCAATGGTAATTCCGCTTACTAGAGCTGCGCCAAAGAAGGCCAGAAAGATGCCAAGAATTATTAATTTTGTTCCCGTCTGATTCAAGAAGAAAAGCCCGTAGAGAGTGACGAATACTGGCGCTAAATAATAGATAGAAACAGCAACTGTGATCGAAGTCTGCTTGAACGCAGCGAACAAAAAAATCCAATTAGCGACCAGCACAAAACCACAGCCCAATATCGGAAGCAAATCGCTGCGGGGTATCCTCATCGCGCTTTTCTTAAAGACAAGGATATAGATGCCTAAGGTAAGAGCACCAAATACACATCGAAAGAATACGATGTTGATAGGTGAAAGATCTATCAGCCTTACAAGTAAACCAACACTACCAGAGATGAGCATGGCTAGCCCAAAAAGAAAAGGCCCTTTTGTTATGACGTTGGTTGATTTTTTTGGCATGTGCTAGCGTCATGCTTGGATTTCATGCCTAATACTATCAACGTATTCATGTCTTTTATATGCTTTTTGAAAGGTATAAAATCAGATGTGCCTAATAAACGCATGAAAAAATGAGAAAGAACCTTCAATGGTAATAAATAGCTGATGGTTTATGTTTGGAGTCAAGACAAATATCAGCGATGAGTATCTGTATGCGGCACCTGCTGTCAGGTCTTGATCGCCTCATCCAGTTGGGTGGCTCCAAGTGACGTTACTTCAGACACGCTTAGACAAAGCTTTGCCTAATCTAAGTACTGCTGCAGATAACTCCAAGTCAGCAACTTAGTTTCCGTCACCAGGTCTTGGCGTAATGCTTGATCGCTACTTAAGGAAAGCCATAAGAGTTCGGTCGTAGTTTTGATGATAATCATGGCCATTTGTTCACATTTAGTCATCGACAAACTCGACTTACGGGCCTGAAAAAAGCGGGCTAATTCGTCAATCAATTGATATTCAAAATCATCGATTTGTTCGATTTTTGACCAGGTAATTGTGTTCAGGAGCTGTTCAAAGATTGCCTTTGAGCCTGGATAGTCTGTGTAGAATTGGTCAAACACATCAATCATCTGGTCTACATAACTGCGTAGCGGCAGATGGACTGCTGCGGGAGTATGCAGATCGAGAAATCGCTGATATTGCGTTTGCATATACTGGACAGCTAACGCTTTGAGAATCGCCTCTTTATCGGGAAAGAATTGATAAAGTGACCCGACCGAAACGCCAGCCCGAGCCGCGATCGCCCGAGTTGTTGTAGATTCATATCCCAATTCCACAAATAACTGCTCGGCCACGTCGAGAATCTGCTTGACCCGCTCTTGGCTGCGGGCCTGCTGAGGCTGTCGCCGCATCTTATTCAGCTTGGGTGAGCGAGAAGAATTGGATTCGGACATGGATTTTGAGGATGGGTTGACAAAACCTGAACAGTGTTCGTATTTTTGAAAACGTGAACAGTGTTCAGATTCTATCGCCTCTCGGTAGGCGCTTTGCTTATGACATCCTTTACTCGGCGTTCGTTGCTGGCAGCGCTGTCAGTCACGGCGTTTTTAAGTCAGTCGTGCCGGCGTTTCACCGCTCAAGCCTTGCCCCAGTCCACTGCTGGCCATACCCTTGTGATCGGCGCGGGGGCCGCTGGGCTAGCGGCAGCCCGGACTCTGCAAGATGCTAATGGCTCGGTGATGGTGTTGGAGGCTCGCGATCGCATCGGGGGCAGAGTCCACACCGATTACGATTTTGCGTCGCACCCGGTCGAACGCGGTGCAGAATTTCTGCATGGTGAAAATATCGTGACCTGGGACTGGGTGCGGCGTTATCGGTTGGCCACCCGGCCCGCTTTTGATGACTATCGCAACCAGTTTGTCTACGCCAATCAAGCGCTGCTTCCTTTCCGGCGCTGGTCTACCCTGCCGGGGTTAGACGCGCTCGATTTAATGGATGGTTCACCCATTGACGCGCTGATGGCCAGCTGGATTGATCAGGGCAAACCAGACGTTAGCCTGACGCAGTTTCTGGAGCTTCACCAGATTGAGTGGTCGCCAGAAGTTCGGCGGCTCGTCGACCATTTTCTCAGCGGCAGCTACGCGGCCAACCTTGACCAGCTTGGGGTGTACGGGCTCATGGAGCTGACCTATGAGGGCGATGGCGATCTCTATTTTCGCCTCCGACAAGGCTATTCTCATCTGCTGGAGCAGTTCGCCGCAGGGTTAGACATTCGGTATGCCACGACGGTGACCCGCATTAGCCGGAGCCCGTCAGGCGTCCAGATTTACACCGACTCTGGCGAAACCTATACCGCCCAACAGGTGGTGATCACGCTGCCGCTGGCTCTATTGCAGGCCAATGCCGTGGAGTTTGACCCGCCCCTGCCAGAGGCCAAACTCAACGCCATTCAGGGTCTCGGCGCAGGCAGCATTACCAAACTCATGCTGAAATTTGATCAGCCTTTCTGGTCTCAGGAACTGGAGTCTTGTCTGACGCCCCTAGATACTCAACTGTGGTGGCGACCCGGCTGGCGACACCAGCAGGAGGAGTCTGTGTTAACGGCGTTCACTGGCGCAACCGGAGCCCATAAGCTGGGGGCGCTCGGTCGTGAAGGGGCCATTCGAGCAGGGGTGCAAGATTTGGAGCGGATATTTGAGCGGCCGCTAGCTGATCGACTGGAGGCAGCGCTGTTTGTTGATTGGCAGGCCGATCCCTATGCGCGGATGGCGTATTCCTATGTGCCGGTCAATGGGGTGGGGTTGCGATCTCAGCTTGCCCAACCGGTTGAAAATGGTTTGTTCTTTGCGGGCGAAGCGACGCATCCGACCCGCGCAGCGACGGTTCACGGAGCCTTAGAAAGTGGCATCCGAGCAGCTCAAGAAATCCTGTCCTTACCGGCCAACCGAGCGGCTTAACCCACTTGCCCCACCAACACCTCAGCAGCGGAACGTCGTCTCTAAGTCATAAATCGATCAAATGATTTCAGTCCTGCTGATCGGCTCACCCAACTGGGTGACGGCTTTTCCCCAAAACGGATGTCCGGCTGTAGGTAGAGCAGAACGGGTGTCCAACATAAATTGGGGAATCGTTGGAGCAGAGCGCAGCGCTTCTGGGTGCCCCACCTTCAGTTCCTCTGCTGCGCTGCTCCCGTTTCTCTTTTCATTTACAGATTGAGGCATCGAGCGATGAAAACGGTTGTGAATAAAAATCTGTTATTGCTACAGCGTTTAGAAAAGTTAGTGCCCCACGATTTGGAGAGTGCCCAAGACCTGATTGGGGATAATTTTGTTTGGCATTACTTTAACCCTGCTTTACCAGAGATTGCAGGGGACTATATGGGGCTCAGCGGCCTGCAAGAATTCTTTCAAAAGCTAAGTCGGCTAACCGAGGGAACCTTTAAGGTCGAAACCCATCAGGTCATTCCGGTGGGGGAAGAGCTGGTGGTCGTTCATGCCAACCCCAGCATGACCTTTGACGATAAATCGTTCGAGCTCGATGCGGTCGTAGTTTGGCGCATTGTGGACGATCGCATTACCGAAGCTTGGGATATTCCCTCTATTTTCACCCTCAAGCATCCCAGCCAAGCGGACCAAATGCCGGGGGCCGCGTAGGAGATTCACGATGGCTCATATCGGCATTCTCTGCCCCACGCTGACCGGGCATCTCAACCCCATGATGGCCATCGGGCGTGAACTGCAGCGGCGATCGCACCGCGTCACCATCGTCGGTTTGATCGATGGCCAAGCCCAAGTGGTGGCCGCTGGGTTGGACTTTCTCGCGATCGGCATGAGCCAGTTTCCGCTAGGCTCGACTCAACAGTCGCTCAAAACCCTGGGTGAACTCAACGGCCTTGCCGCGCTGAACTACTCCCTCAAGTTAGTGGAGCGGGCGACCGGCATTCTGTTAGAGGAAAGTCCTGCCGCGATCGCCGCGACGGATATCGATTGTCTGCTGGTGGATCAATCTTTCTACAGCGGTTCCACGATTGCTGAGTTACTGAACCTACCGTTCATCACGGTCTGTTGTGCGTTGATGTTCAATCCCGAGCCAGATATCCCGCCCTTTTTCACGCCTTGGCGCTATCAGCCCACTGCCTGGGGGAGGCTGCGCAATCAAGCGGGTTATCAACTGTTGGCTCTCCTTGGCAGAGGTCAAATCCGACAGATTACCCGCTACCGCCAGCAGCGACATCTGCCACCGCTGGATTATGAACACGACACCTTTTCAAATTTGGCTCAAATTTGCCAACAGCCCGTCGCGTTTGAATTTCCCCGGCAATCGCTGCCCGGCTGTTTGCACTTCGTCGGCCCCTGCATCGATGTAGACGGTCGCGAACCGGCGACTTTTCCCTTCGCTCAGCTCACCAGACGACCGCTGATCTATGCATCATTAGGCACGCTGCAAAATCAACTGCTGTGGCTGTTTAGGGCAATCGCGATCGCCTGCCAAAACCTCGATGTGCAGCTTGTTATTGCCCTCGGTGGCGGCACCTCGCCCGCTGCCCTCCCAACCTTACCGGGTTCGCCGCTGGTCGTGGGCTACGCGCCCCAGGTAGAACTTTTGCAACAGGCGACCCTCACCATCACCCACGCGGGCATGAACACCGTGTTGGAATCGCTGAGCAATGGTGTCCCGATGGTGGCCATCCCGATCACGAACGATCAGCCCGGTGTCGCCGCCCGGATCGCCTGGACGGGAGCCGGAGAATACCTCACTCATCGGGGGTTAACCGCTCCCAAACTGCACTGCAAAATCCATCAGGTGTTGACTCAACCCTCGTATCGACAGAGCGCCCAGCGTCTACGAAAAGTGATTCAAGCGACTGGAGGAGCCCAGCAAGCCGCCGATATCATCGAGCAGGTGATATCAACCGGTGAGCCTGTCCTCAATGCTCAGCATCGCCCGCAGTCATAGAATTTCCATAGATTTTTTTAGTGATAAAAGCCTTCTATTGTTTGATAAGTTTTTCAGAAAATTACTGAAAAAGTTTATCGATTGTAGGATGCTCGTAACGCGCCGCAGAATGGTTCTTTTGCCTCACTTTTCTATACAGATATAAAAGAGTTTTTAATCCATGAATCGAAAAGTAAAAATCGTCCTCGATATTGTTATCGGTTTTGTGATTCCGCTCCTGATTTTGAACAATCTCAGCGAGCTGTTGGGGACAGTCTTTGCCTATGTTCTAGCGGCGCTGGTGCCCGTCGCTTGGGTCTTGACTGACTCATTTTTAATCACTCAGCGATTCAATTTTATTACCAGCTATGTGGGTGCCTTTGCGATCGCTCAGGGCCTGCTCGCGTTTTGGTTCGTTGACGGTGTGCAGCATACACTCAAAGACAGCGTGGGGTCTATCTTGACGATTTTAGTCTTTGGCATTTCCATCCTGATTCATCGGCCCATCATGTACTGCTTCCTCATGCAGGGCATGAATCCAGAATCGCCCCATCAGGAAAAATCATTGAAATCATTGCTGACTGAGCCCAGGGTATATCGATCGCTGGTCAAAAGCACTCAGATTATCTTGATAATCAACCTGTTGATTGGTATTACGAACTTTTTCCTCAATTTGCAGGTTGTAGTCGCCGATTTTGGCACAACCGCATTCAATCAACAGGTGGCCCAAGTTAACGCCATTACGCGAATCGCGTTTACCCTCGCTGAATTTTTGGGTGCCGGAATTGCCGCTGTATTCATCCGTCGAGTGATGTTCTATTATCTGCCCCAAGAGCCGGGAAAAGAGCACGACGAGAGCGATTTTTGGGATCTTCTAGAATTGCGCGATCGCCAAAAAGTCTTCATCGATTCATAGCCCGTCGGAATGGATGCGATAACCGACAGCGAAAATTTCTCAAGACATTTATTGGGGAAGCCCGACTTGATTAAAGTCGAAAGCGGCTAACAAAAGTTTGGTCTTTTAATTTTTGAATATCAGGTATTTATCTATGGTCGCGTATAGATCCTATTTACGCTGCGCTTTGGGATCTCTGCTCAGCAGTCTAGCCATCGTCTCAACGGCGCTGCCGTCACTGGCCGCTGAACGAGTGGTCTTATCGTATGGCTCTCTGGAAATTGCAGTTTCTATTGACTCTTTAGAAGCCTTTGCCCGAGAAGGTCAGGTCAATGACGATCTGGATTCTTATTTACGGAACACGAGTATCGAAGAGCGAGAAGAACTGCAAGCAATCCTTCTCGCTCCGGTAGAGGTAAGCCCTGCCACCCTTTCACGATTTCTTTACTCGGCTTCGGGAGAGGTCTTACTGCATTACTTAGGCAACCTCATCCAGACAGATTCTCGGCTAAATGGCTTCTATGCCCTGCGCGCGGCTGTGGTCCTGGCGGCGGCGGATGCCGAGGGCTTGACCCTCTTAAACGTGCTGCAGCAGTTTCCGACTACCACCGTCCGATTGGACGGACTGCAGGCCCTGCGAGTTGCCGGAGCCGCTGGTCAACTGGTCGAACAAACGGAGCAAGCGATCGCGCTGATCGAGCAGCAGTCGGCTTTAGAGATCAGAACGGCAGCCGCCGTTGATTTCACCGAATACGCTGATTTAGAGCAACCCGGTTCCTTCTCATGGCAATCAGAATTTTGGAATTTGTATGATCAGCGTCGAGATCGCGCGGTCACTGCAGAACTGTATCAGCCGCGGGCTTCACCTGCTGAACCGGTGCCGGTGGTGGTGATTTCCCACGGTTTGGGAGCTGATCGCAGTAGCTTTACAGATTTAGCTCAACATTTGGCCAGTCATGGTTTTGGGGTGATTCTGCTAGACAACCCAGGTATCAGCAACCAGCAGCTGCAAAGCCTGTTGAGGGGAACGGCTCGTGAGGTGGTTGACCCAGAGGAGTTTATCAATATTCCTCAAGACGTTTCCTTTCTACTGGACGAGCTAGACCGACTTAATCAGGTTGATTCCTCTCAATCTGTCCGCTTTAACCTCCAGCAGGTGGGTATGATTGGCCATTCCTTTGGGGGATACACAGCGCTGGCCCTTGCGGGCGCGGAATTTGATTTTGAGCAGCTACAAACGGCCTGTACTTTCAACACGAATGGCCCTGACTTAGTGAATTTTTCGCTGTTGCTTCAATGCACCGCCCTGCAGTTGGAAAATACCGCTTTTCAGTCCCTTCAGGATGAACGCATCCAAGCTGTTTTCACGATGAATGCGATTGGAAGCGGTCTGTTTGGCCCCCAAGGAATGCGGCAACTGCAAGTCCCCGCTCTGTTAGTCGCCGGGAGTGATGATCCCCTAGCGCCAGCACTTTTAGAACAGATTCGCCCGTTTGCCTGGTTAGAAGGAAACGACAAATACCTCATGGTCATTCAAGGCGGAACGCATATTTACGGGGCACTTGACGCTTCCACCTACGACACCTTGGCGCTACCCGAGGGGTTAGAAGGGCCTGATCCGCTCTTGGCCCGGCAGTATTTTAAGGCGAGCGGTCTAGCGTTCATGCAAACCTACATTGCTGATCACGATGAGTATCGCCCTTACCTCAGCGCTAGCTATATCCAAACCATCAGCCGCCCACCGCTCGAACTTTCCTTCATCCGCGCTCTCTCATCAGCCGACTCGATCAGCTGGCTGAAAAGGTAATGACCTGGGCCAGACCGGCCAAAAAATCCCAACCGCAATTTCTAGACCAACGTCAACAGTGCCATGAATTATCATCCTTGCCTTATGAGCCTAAGCCTTGGCGTCACCGCGGCGCTCATCGCCGCCTAACTTTTCCTACTAAGTCCTCAAGCCTATAGCGGGCAGTGCCCGTAGCCAATAAAGGCAACTCCCACTAAAGTTAAGTGCATTGATATCCAGGGAGCATCGGATGATGGCAGAGCGTTATGAGCAGAATTTTGGAACC
>NZ_JAQMUB010000085.1 GCF_028330965.1 Oscillatoria sp. CS-180
CCTATTTAGGTTTTCTGGCTTTCAATATTAATCTGTCGAGGTTCGCTTTCCTCAAAGAACCCATCGCTACTCCCGCAGCGCTGACTCCCTTGAGCGCTTTACCAATATAACTACCACCACTTCTACTGTCAACTACGACAGACAACTTTTTTCTCGACACTTTTTTTTACTGTCTGTGTAGGCGTTTCGGGCGCACTGTGTTTGCACCTAGCGCTTTTGACTCAAGGTCCAAATCCCGTTCCAATCTTTTGGGATTCCTTCGCTGAGTAGCTCTTGAATTCGCTGTTGATATAGGCGAGCTGTTTTGTCTTCGGGATGCTGCGTTATGACGTCACCAAACAGTTGTTTTGCGGTCTCAAGGTCTAAGTTGCTGTAAGCTTTGACGCCTGCCTCAAAGTTTGCGCGAGTGAGGCGTTTGTTTAACCGCTTTTCTTTGGGCTCAGCATCTAAAACCTCATAGATAGCGATCGATGAGGTGAGTCCCTTGACGATGACATGGTCCAGAAATCTCAAGTCATATCGATGGGGGTTCTTTAATCGATCGCGAACCCCCTCTGAAATAATTAGTGCAGCCCCATAGACCTTAGAAAGTCCTTCTAATCGAGCAGCCAGATTAACGGTATCGGATACGGCATCGGGTTGAATGCGATTGGGTTCTCCAACCATGCCTGCCATAACGTGTCCCGTATGTAGGCCAATACCGATTTCGATAGTGAATGGAGCATGGCTGGTACGTAGCTGCCGGTTGTAGTCGTGAACTTCCTGAAACTGCGCGATCGCTGAATCTATTGCGTTCTCTACGGAGTAAGGAAAAACAGCCATCATTCCATCCCCCATATACTTCACAACAAATCCGTTGTGTGTTCTAACAGTGGGGGAAATCCGCTGCAAATAAGTATTAATGAAATCGAAGGTACCCTCGGCTTTCATCTTCTCAGCCATACTTGTGAAGCCACGAATGTCTGAGAACATAACCGTCATTTCTTTACTGATATGGTCGCCGAGTCTGACTTCTGTAACGCTCTGCTTATTCAAGAAGCATAAATATTCAGGCGGAAAGAACCGAGAGAAAGCACGGCGCTGTTCTTCCAGACGGTCGAAAGATTGTTGGATCTGCTCTGCCATCGTATTGACAGATTTTGCGAGCTCTCCCAATTCATCATTGCGGTCCAGCTTGACGCGATGTTGCCAGTGACCTGCCGCGACTTCTCTGACCGTTGCGTTCAGTTTCCAGATGGGGTTAATAAGTCGCCGTGCAAGGAGTATGCCAACGATGAGGGCGATCGCCAGTGCTAAAGCACACAACAGAATAGTGATACGAGTATTAAGCCTGATTTGTCCCATGAACTCAGACTCTGGTACAACAACAACAATTAGCCAATCGAGGCCGAATCCATCATTGAAGGGCAAAACTTCAAGGAATTGGCGCTGTCTATCCAGTGAGAATGTAAGCTGCTGATTTTGTTGAATGTTGTCAAATTTGCCAAATCGCTCTAACAAATAAGTTGCGGACTCTTGAACCTGAGGATTTTTGCTTTGAGTCGCTTGCAAGAATTGAGGATTACGACCTGCCATGTTGACCAGTGGTTCGTCCGTTGAACTAGAGATGAGATTGCCCTGACGGTCTACGACAAACGCTTGGCCTGCCCGACCAATTTTGAGCTGTTTCAGGAAAGTTCGAAACTCCTCAGGCAAGACAACATCAGCAGCACAGACCCCTAAAAGCCGTCGAGCATGACGGTCATATACAGGCAGGCTTGCCGTTATGTTAGGTAGTCTCGTGGTAAAGGCAATATAAACATCGGTCCAAACTGGCCCTTCAGCATCAACGGCTGCTTTGAACCAAGGGCGTAATCGGGCATCGTAGGTTTGTTCTGCTTCAGATAGCAGATGCTGACGATAGCCCCGCACATCAAGGCTATAGTGTCTGCGGAAAAAGCTACTATCAGCATTGCTGTATGACAACTCCAGCTGCCCAGTTTCGGGGGATCTGAAAATACCGAAGAACTCACCTGACGTCGAGCTACCACAGTATGTCAGCGCGATCGCAGGGTGGATTTTCATCTGTTGAAATAAGAGATGTTCGCCCTGTGTGGCTCGTTCGATATCCAAATCACCGTTGGAGAAAGCCGTTGCATTGAGGCGATTAAGCTCATGGGGATCGCCGAAATAGCTTTCTAGCTCACCTTGAATTCGAGCTGAGACCTCACGACGAAGTTGAGAAGCCAAAACCTGAACTGCCTGTTGCCCATTCCGGAAAGATAGATAACCGACTAAACCAACGGCTACAGAGATTTGTATCAATACAGGCAACGTAAACGCTAAATGTAGCGACGAATTGCGAATCGCCTGTTGGACATGACGACCGAGAAAGTTGAATTTGCGGTTCAGTCTTTTCACAGGTCAAGGGCAATACTCAATATTGCTACTCCGGAGTTGCTATTTTGGAGAAAGCCTTGGTTAAAGATCAGTGTTTTTACAGATTCAGCTGTTGTACTGTGGCATCAGCAAACAACTAATAGGATTTAAGGGGATACGCCGTCAGCAATTCTTAGAATCTTTAATTCGGCTATCGATAAACTCTCTTTGGAGTCATTGAAAATGCCATCCCAATCAAGTAACACCAGATTACCCGCTCTAGGGACGATCACCATTCATCTATTGAATGAAGGTAAGACAACGAGTTTAGACCTGGGTTGGAGTTGATGAGACAGACTGGTATTCCTTATCCACACTGCTTTCGTCAAGGTGATGGTATGCCTTAACGAATGAGTTTGTCTTCCATTCATCAATAGAGATAACACCATTAAAACTTTGTTGCCTGGAAAATAAAACTTGTTGAAATTATTTGACAGACAACGCTTGCCCCGTTAAGGATCTCTTTGAGTAAGGTTTACCCGAACTGTTTTTTAGCGTCCTCATATACTGCTTCCGTGATTTGAGACAATCCTTTCTCTTGGGCAAATTTCTCTATTTTTCTTCGGGCAGCAGGCCTTACAAAAAATGGAATTTCCTTGAGGCGTGCTTGGGCTTCCTGGGTCCACTCGGGGATACTTGCCATAGGGATCAATCAAGACAGCAGATCAAACCTATCATTTCAGCTTCTTTTGAGAAAAAGAAGTGTTGTCGGCATAATCACTGTCTCGTAATGCTAGGTATTCGATATCCTTGAACGCAGCGTGTGTTTGGAGTGAGAGCAATTGAAGATGCTAGGTGGAACGCAGCTCAATCTGGAGAAGGCTTGGTTATTGGTTTCAGCTGCTGTTGTTGGTATTGGAATTGTCGGTGGACCAGCGATCGCAGATGGCATTCCCGGTGTGACGTTAGGCACTGAGACAGGGGCAGAGACTGAGACATCGCCGACTGAAACATCGCCTGCTCAACCCGTTGCTAATCCAACTGCTGAGACCGTTGATACGTACACTCAAGCGATGCTGATTGGATATGCTGCGACTGAGCAAGGCGACTATCAAACAGCCCTAATTAATTTTCGCCGTGCTTTAGCAGAACGACCTGGGGATCGATATGCGTTGGCTGCGATCGCCAACATGGAAGCTTATATTGAGGAAGAGCGACAGGAAGCTGCTCGATTAGAGCAATTGACAGAACTGAGAACGCAGTTGGATGCCTCAGTGACGGCACGAGATTGGGCCTGTGCTAACGCTAGCATCAATGAGATGATTGCCCTCGTTCCAGAAACGTCTCCAGAGCGGAGCCGTTTAGTCACTTATGAAGCTGAACTATCTTCCCTGCTTGACGGCGGTTATGACCGTGAGCAGTGGGCAACTGTCTGTCCTGGAGAGCGATAGTCCACAAGATGTTAAGTCATTTTCTCCGGATACAAAATACAGCGCTGTCGTCGGTATGATTTTTTATGACGATGCCATAGTGTCTGCTAAGGACCAAGCCACATCGCTCTACAGAACGTTGGCTCAGTAGTTAGCAATTACGGCAGACAACATGGGCAGAATGAGAGCCTTCGCCAGTGTTATCAGGCCTCATTTCAGTATGATCCAGTATTGCGGGGAGAATCTACGATGCTATGTCTCTGAGAATCACACCTGGAAACAGCTTTCCCTTAGGAGCCACTGTAGAGACCAAAGGTGTTAATTTCTGCGTCTATTCACAACACGCCACGGGAATTGACCTGATCCTTTATGACTCTCCGGAGGCTCCTTACCCTGAGCACACTATTCATCTCGATCCCGACTATCACCGCTCTTTTAATTATTGGCACGCATTTGTTCATGGATTAAAAGCGGGGCAAGTTTATGCTTACCGAGCAACGGGACCTCACATGCCTGAACACGGACATCGCTTTGATCCCTCCAAAGTTCTGCTTGACCCCTATGGACAATCCGTGGTGGGACAATCGATTTACGATCGCCAAGCTGCTTGTCATCCCGGTGAAAATTCACCTTATGCGCTGAGGAATGTTGTCGTCGATTTGCGGGCTTACGATTGGGAAGGTGATACTCCACTCGACATTCCTTACTCCAGAACAGTTATCTATGAGATGCATGTCAAAGGACTGACAAACCATCCTAGTTCTGGCGTTGCGCCTAAACAACAGGGAACTTTTGCCGGAGTTATTGAGAAGATTCCGTATCTCAAGTCCTTGGGGATAACGGCTTTGGAGTTGCTCCCTGTCCATCAGTTTGACGATCGCGATGCTCCCCTTGGACTCAGTAACTACTGGGGCTATAGCACCATTGGTTTTTTTGCGCCCCATCGGGCTTACAGCTCACGTCAAGATCCATCAGGGCCTGTCGATGAATTTCGCGACATGGTCAAAGCACTTCACAAAGCTGACATTGAAGTCATTTTGGACGTTGTTTTTAATCACACGGCAGAGGGAGATCACCGAGGACCGACACTTTCTCTTCGAGGGCTAGACAATCGAACGTACTACATCCTGGAGGAGGAAGATCCTGCTCTTTACGCAAACTATAGCGGTTGTGGTAATACGGTCAAAGCTGGTCATACCGTCGTGAGTCGACTGATTCTCGATAGTCTCCGCTATTGGGTTTCTGAGATGCATGTAGACGGTTTTCGGTTCGATTTAGCTTCGGTTATGTCGCGAGACAAGAATGGAAATCCTTTGGATGATCCACCAATTTTATGGGCGATCGAATCGGATCCGGTTTTAGCTCGAACTAAATTGATCGCTGAAGCTTGGGATGCGGCAGGGCTATACCAAGTTGGGTCTTTTATTGGCGATCGCTTTGCTGAGTGGAACGGTCCCTTTCGAGACGATGTACGGCGATTTGTAAAAGGTGACAACAACACTGTTGGCCCTCTCGCTGCCAGACTTTTAGGCAGCCCAGATCTGTTTGTAGACGACCCAGATCGAGAGACGAATCGCAGCATCAACTTTGTCACTTGTCATGATGGCTTCACGCTCAGCGATGTCGTGTCTTACAACCGCAAGCACAATGAGGCTAATGGAGAGCAAAATCGAGACGGCAGCAACGATAACTTTAGCTGGAACTGCGGCATTGAAGGACTTGCCAATACGTCTGAGATTCAAAAGTTGAGAATGCAACAGATCAAAAACTTCATCACGATCTTGTTGGTTTCCCAAGGCACTCCTATGGTGCTCATGGGAGATGAAGCTTGCCGGACTCAGAAAGGCAATAACAATGCCTACTGCCAAGATACGCTTCTGAACTGGTTTAACTGGGAAAATCTGGATAGTCATCACGAGATTGTTCGCTTTACCCAGCACATGGTCGATCTTGTGCAGAATCTACGGCTTTTTCAACAAACTCGATGGTTGACCGTCACGGAAAGGTTTGTCGATGCGCCTCACATCATTTGGCACGGGACAAAACTTTTTGAGCCAGATTGGTCAGAACATTCCCACAGCCTAGCGTTCACCCTGCATGATCCTGCCGTAGAGGAAGAAATACACGTTATCCTCAATGCTTATTGGGAGTCGCTTTTATTCGATCTGCCGCAACCTCATGCTCACAGCCAATGGTATCGCGTTGTCAATACGGCTCGTCCCGCACCAGACGACATTATTGATAACGCAACGGAACCCGTCAAAAGCGGGCATCAGTATCCCGTAGAGGCTCGCTCTTGCGTCGTGTTGATGGCACTTTAGGATGCATCCACGCCATATGCGTCTGTTCTGTAGTTAAGGACAGTAAAGAGTTTCTCGGGTGTTCCGGCCCGTGACAGGATTGGTGCCTTTAGCCACTTCGCAGAGCATGTTATTTACCTTGGGATCAAGCAACACGTCGGTAAAATCTGCCCCATCGATAATGGCCCCCCGAAAGTCTGTATCAAAAGCGTAAGCGCCTTCCAAAATTGCATTGGTCAAATTGGTGCGAATAAACCTGGCTCCATCCAAAGTTGCCCCTGTCATGTTGGCTCCTTCCATGTCGGCTTGGCTCAGCGTTGTGTCGAATAGCCGAGAGCCACTGAGATCCGCGTTGTGCAAATCTGCATTAGCTAGGTCTGCACGAGTAAAGTCGTCACCTCTCAAATCACGATTGGAAAAGTCAGCCATGCGAAGGTTTTGGCGGTCATAACTGTCGGCGTGGGCAGGCATTGAACCGACCACAACGATCGCGGCCAACAGGATACTCAAAACGAAACGAAGTGCGATCGCCTTTGCTTGCATGAAGTTCATGACACCAACAGGAGGTAGGTCTTCTCTGTTTTGATCCTACTAGGTGAAGGGATTGGGCGGAAGGGGAGAAGGGATAGATAGGTTAATGGGGACATAGATTGTCTCAATTTTGGTGGGTCTGCTTCGTCTGGGTCTAAAATCGGGATCCTGGCTGCTGTAAGAACTCAGTCTCGGCGGGAGTGTTTGTGCGACCTAAGATAGCGTTACGGTGAGGAAAGCGACCGAAGCGGGCAATGACATCGCGGTGACGATAGGCATAGTCCAGGCAACTGCGTAATTCTGGCGCTTCTTGAATCAGCGCTTCAAACAGTGAGACGGCTTGATTTTGATGGGCTATATTTTCGCTGTGCTCGAAGGGCAGGTAGAAAAACATTCGTTCGACTGGGATCAGCTGCTGATCAAGCTTTTGGGCGATCGCTGTCTGTGCAATCTTGAGCGCTTTGAAGTCCGTTTCAAAACTTTTTGGAGTCTCTCGAAACATGTTGCGCGGAAACTGATCGAATAGAACGGTTAGCGCCAATGCCCCACGAGCCGTTTCTACAAGAGGGTCATAGAGGCCTTGACACGCTTGTTCATGAGCCTGCAAGAAGCGCGATCGTACCTGCTGGTCAAATTCTGGATTTTTGAAAAACCAGACACGTCGCTGCTGTCCATATTCAGTGTTGGGAGCAGTAGGGTCATCAAACCAAAATATTAGGATTTGAGTGGTTAAATCCAAAATCATTAGTCTTGTAGGTACCTTGAGCGAAACAGATTGTTATCCGAAATGCAGTAAAGAAAAGCTGACATGCTTTCACGCTGTAAGACGGAACGCATAGATCTTTATCAATATTTATATTAGGGTCTTTCTATCTATTTTCGTAACTGTTTAATGAAATGACCTACGACTTTTTGTACGAAGAATTTTGTAAGAAGAAGTACTAAAGCAAGGATAAAAGGACACCCCCTTGCTCAGGTTCTTAATACATAATCTCTCAATAAGAACAAACTAATTCTTCATGCCGTTTAGTTTTGGTATTCCTATCTGTCCTGAACTGCATAAGTGGAGTTATAAACTTTTTCAGGATTTGCGCTAAAAACCTATATCAGCAAATATTTGTTGATATGTCCGACCTTTTGGTTTTCAATCATTAATGTAGAAGGCGATCGCTGTCGGTTCTTTTAAGCACTAATGATGAAAAAAGAGGATCCGGCTGCTTTAACTGGTATGGAGAAGCCCTACTTCAATTTTTGTTAACGTGACTACACCCTCTGAAGAAAGATTTACAGAACAAACTTTTTCTCCTGCGGATAATCTTCGAAAGCTAATAGGTCGCAAACACGACGTGCTTGCGAAGCTAATATGGAAAGGTGGGCTAAAAATCATTAGCTAACGCTACAAATCCCAGTTTGTTATGATTGACTACTGACAAAAAAATTGTAAAAACCAAGAAAATTTAGTCTTTTTAGCTTAATTAACTCTTGTTGATTTAACAAAGAATTAACGTTCGAATGAACCGAAAAAGAGCTTACATTTTAAGCAGTTAGGACGTTTTAAGTGCTAAAAAATCATGGAGTGACGATATTCAAGGTGAACTGTATCCGTCATAACCAAAACTTAAATTCATAGGTTTAGGGTCTGACGTATAGAGCTGCTCACATGAAGTCTAAAAACTGTTTTCATACTGAACAAACTGCACAAATAGTCTGGAGCTTAGCGTATGGTTTTAGCATCCTCACCTCAGATGAAGCCTCTTTCCGACGAAGATCTACGTAAGATTGATGCTTACTGGCGGGCCTGTCACTATCTCGCTGTTGGCATGATCTATTTGAGAGACAATCCACTGCTAAAGGAACATCTTAAGCCCGAGCATGTGAAGCATCGCTTGCTAGGACATTGGGGTGCTTCACCTGCTCTCAGCTTCACTTACATTCACTGTAATCGCCTCATCAAGAAGTACGACCTAGACATGATCTTCGTAGCCGGTCCAGGTCATGGTGCTCCAGGTGTACTCGGTCCTGTCTACCTAGAGGGCACTTACGCTGAGATCTATCCTGACAAGAGCATGGATGAGGAGGGAATGCAGAGATTCTTCAAGCAGTTCTCTTTCCCTGGGCATATCGGCAGCCATGTCACGCCCGAAACTCCAGGTTCTATTCATGAGGGGGGCGAGCTAGGCTATAGCCTTTCCCATTCCTACGGAGCGGTCTTAGACAATCCTGATCTGATTGTGACCTGCGTTGTGGGGGATGGTGAGGCTGAAACAGGACCATTGGCAACAGCTTGGCATTCGAACAAATTTATTAATCCGATTCGAGATGGCGCCGTTCTGCCGATTTTGAATCTGAATGGCTATAAGATTGCAAACCCCACCATTTTGGCTCGCATTTCTCAGGAAGAACTGGAATCTCTGTTCCGGGGCTATGGCTATACGCCTTACGTCGTCGAAGGCAGTGAGCCTGCGGAGATGCATCAAAAAATGGCGGCGACAATGGAGTTATGCATCAACGACATTCGTGCTATTCAACAAGAAGCTCGCAACAGTGGCCATGCTCAGCGTCCTCGCTGGCCCATGATTGTGCTGCGGACGCCTAAAGGCTGGACCGGACCACAAGAAGTTGATGGTCATAAGGTTGAGGGTTTCTGGCGAGCACACCAGGTTCCCATGGGCGGTATGCACAGTAACCCTGAACACCTACGCCTTCTCGAAGAATGGATGCGTGGGTATCGCCCAGAGGAACTGTTCGATGAGCATGGCACGCTGGTGCCTGAATTACAGGAGCTATCTCCCGTGGGCGATCGCCGGATGGGGGCTAATCCCCAAGCCAATGGCGGCCTGCTGCGGCGAGCACTGAAGATGCCTGATTTCAGAGATTATGAGATCAGCATTCCTCAACATGGCACAGTGGCATTTGAAAATACCAAAGTGCTAGGCTATTTTCTCCGAGACATCATGCGAGATAACCCCAGCAATTTCCGCATGATGGGGCCCGATGAAACAGCCTCCAATCGCTTGAGTGCAGTTTACGAAGTCACCAAGAAGACATGGATGGCGGACTTTTACCCCGAAGACCTAGACGGCAGTGAACTGTCTCAGGATGGACGGGTGATGGAAATGCTGAGTGAACATACCCTGCAAGGCTGGCTAGAAGGCTATCTGCTGACGGGGCGTCATGGTTTCTTCCACACCTACGAGGCATTTGTCCACGTAGTGGATTCCATGTTTAACCAGCACGCAAAATGGCTGGATATCTGTAAGAACCATGTTCCTTGGCGGCGATCGGTCTCTTCCCTCAATATCTTGCTGTCCTCCTTGGTTTGGCGACAGGACCACAATGGCTTTAGCCATCAGGATCCGGGCTATATCGACTTGGTAACCAACAAAAGTCCTGATGTAGTGCGGGTCTACTTCCCACCGGATGCCAACTGTCTGCTATCGGTCGCCGACCACTGTTTCCGCAGTGTGGATTATGTCAACATCATCGTGTCTGACAAGCAGAAACACCTGCAATACTTGTCTATGGAGGAAGCTATCCGCCACTGTACGAAGGGTATTGGCATTTGGGACTGGGCCAGCAATGATGACTGTGGAACTGAGCCTGATATTCCTGACGTGGTGATGGCGAGCTGCGGTGATATTCCGACGATGGAATCACTAGCGGCAACGGCTATTTTGCGAGAAGAGTTTCCTTACCTCAAGGTTCGATTTGTCAATGTAGTGGATTTGTTCAAGTTAGTTCCCGAAAGTGAGCACCCCCACGGACTGACCAATCGCGACTTCAACTCGCTCTTTACGACTGACAAGCCCGTCATGTTCAACTTCCACGGCTATCCTTGGCTTGTCCATAAGCTGACCTATCGCCGTAAAAACCAAGAGCGTATTCACGTCCGAGGTTACAAGGAAGAGGGCAACATCAACACGCCGCTAGAACTCGCTATCCGCAACCAGATCGATCGCTTCAACTTAGTGATTGATGTAATTGATCGGGTGCCCAAGCTGGGATCAGCAGCAGCCCATGTGAAGGAGCGCATGAAAAACCGGATCATTGAATGTTTGACCTATGCTTTTGAGCACGGTCATGATAGCGAGGAGATCACAAGTTGGAAGTGGCCTTACTAGGTCAATCCAGCAGAATTTGCGTCCATAGTCTGAGTGGGAGCGAGGTCACCTCGCCCCCGCTACTGCTACGGTTATGTCAAGGGAGTCTACGATGACCGCACTTGAACTCTGGCAACGATACGAAGATTGGCTTTATTACCACGAGAGTCTCGATCTCTACGTGGACATTAGTCGAGTGGGGTTTGATCGAGCCTTTGCTGAGCAGCTTAAGCCTCGATTTGCCAAAGCATTTGAAGATATGGCGGCATTGGAAGCCGGAGCGATCGCAAATCCTGACGAAGATCGAATGGTCGGTCACTATTGGCTGCGTGACCCGGACTTAGCTCCGGACGGATTGGGAGAAGAAATCAAGACGGTCTTGAATGACATCGAAGACTTTGTTGAGAAAGTCCATGCGGGTACCATTCAGCCTGCCGAAGCAGATCGATTCACTAATATCCTTTCTGTCGGCATTGGGGGATCAGCACTGGGTCCAGAGTTTGTCTCAGAAGCTCTCGCCTCTGAAGCCCCGCGTATGGGCATTGACTTCTTAGACAACACCGATCCTGCTGGAATTGACTTGGTGCTGGATCGACTGGGCGATCGCCTAAAAAGTACGCTGGTCCTCATCACCACTAAATCTGGCGGCACGCCCGAAACTCGCAACGGCATGCTGGAAGTAAAGCACCGCTTTGAAGTGCTGGGCTTAGACTTTCCATCTCATGCTGTCGCTATCACCATGATCGGCAGCAAAATGGACGAGCTAGAACGCATGGAAGGCTGGCTAGCAGAGTTCCCTATGTTCGACTGGGTGGGGGGACGAACGTCTGAAATGTCTGCGGTTGGTCTTCTCTCGGCGTCCCTATTAGGGATCGATATTCGCGGCATGCTGGCGGGCGCAAAAGAGATGGATGCCGCCACCCGCATACCCAAACTAGACGACAACCCAGCGGCCCTATTAGCGATGGCCTGGTACTACTCCGGCAACGGCAAGGGCGAGAAAGACATGGTCATGCTGCCGTACAAAGACAGTCTGCTGTTGTTCTCGCGCTATCTTCAGCAGTTAGTCATGGAATCCTTGGGCAAGGAGAAAGATTTGGACGGCAATCTAGTGCATCAGGGCATTGCTGTCTATGGCAATAAAGGCTCTACCGACCAGCACGCTTATGTGCAGCAGCTACGAGAGGGCGTTCCTAACTTTTTTGTCACCTTTATAGAGGTGCTGAAGGATCGTCAGGGTGATTCAATTGAAGTGGAAACCGATGCCACTTCCGGTGACTTCCTCTCAGGCTTTTTGCAAGGGACTCGGGCTGCGCTCTATGACAATGGGCGCGAATCCATCACGATTACTATTAACGAAGTAACTCCCCGCACTGTAGGTGCGTTGATTGCACTTTATGAACGAGCGGTTGGTTTGTATGCTTCTTTGGTGAATATCAATGCGTATCACCAGCCAGGAGTAGAGGCGGGTAAGAAAGCAGCGGCCTCTGTGTTGACCCTACAGCGTCAAGTTTTACAGATTATCCGAGCCGCTGATCAGCCCCTTTCGCTGCAGGCGGTTGCTGAGAAAGCTGACGCGATTGACCAGATCGAGATGGTTTACAAAATTGTGCGTCATTTGGCTGCTAACGATCGCGGTATCACCCTCCAGGGCGATCGCCATCAGCCTTCTAGCCTGACCGTTTCTGCCGGTTAGAAAATAACTCTTTTGAGCAGCATCTTAAAGCTTTAATCTGTGCTTCAACTCAGCCTGCGAGTCTTAGACCTGAACTCCCTTGTAAACGTTGTTGTCAATCGTTCGAGGACTTTTTAATGGTTACTGCCCCCATGAGCCCCGGATCATCGGTTCACGTGGAAGACGATCGCACTGGGTTGAGCCTGGAGACCATTCGCCGAGCTATGGCAGACAATCTGTACTACGTGCAGGGCAAGCTGCCGGAGAATGCCTCTAGAAATGACTTTTATATGGCATTGGCCTATACGGTGCGCGATCGATTAATGCCGCGCTGGTTACACTCCATTCGCAATTACAGCAAGCCAGAAACCCGCGTTGTTGCCTACCTCTCCGCTGAGTTTCTTCTCGGTCCTCACTTGGAGAACAATCTCATCAACTTAGGTATTCAAGACCCCGTTCGGCAGGCTGTTAAGGATTCTGGTCTGGATTTGCAAGAGTTGATCGAGCAAGAGGAAGAGCCTGGTCTAGGCAACGGTGGTCTAGGACGACTAGCGGCTTGCTATATGGATTCCCTCGCTAGCCTTGAAATCCCGGCGCTGGGCTATGGTATCCGCTACGAGTTCGGCATTTTCGATCAAGAAATCTGCGACGGCTGGCAAGTTGAAATCACTGACAAGTGGCTCCAGTTTGGCAATCCCTGGGAGATTGCTCGCCCTGAAGCTGCTGTTGTGGTGAAGTTTGGAGGACATACGGAGTCCTATACTGACGACCGGGGAAGATATCGATCGCGCTGGATTCCAGCCCAGGTCGTCAAAGGAATTCCATACGACACCCCTATTGCTGGTTATCAAGTCAACACGGTTAATACGCTGCGGTTGTGGAAATCGGAAGCACCCGAGTCTTTTGACTTTCAGGCATTCAACATTGGTGATTATTACGGTGCCGTGGATGCCAAGGTAGTCTCCGAAAACATTAGTAAAGTTCTCTATCCCAATGACGAACCCATTCAAGGAAAAGAACTGCGTTTGATGCAGCAGTTCTTCTTCGTGTCCTGCGCCCTACAAGACATGATTCGCATCCATCTTGATAGCGGTCGTCGCTTGGATTCATTCCACGAAAAGTTTACCGTTCAGCTGAACGATACTCATCCGGCCATCGGTGTTGCTGAACTGATGCGCTTACTCATAGATGAACACTACATACAGTGGGAAGCTGCCTGGGACGTCACTCGCAGAACCTTTGCGTTTACCAACCATACGTTGTTGCCGGAAGCGCTAGAGAAATGGTCTGTTAATTTGTTGGGACGCATTCTACCCCGCCATCTGGACATCATTTTTGAAATTAATCGTCGTTTTCTAGATCAGGTGCGTCTTCGGTTTATGGGGGACGAAGTCCGCATCAGAGAGCTTTCGCTGATTGACGAGAGGGGCGATCGCTCCGTTCGCATGGCGAATTTAGCCTGTGTCGGCGGTTTTTCGATCAACGGTGTGGCTGCGCTGCATACCGAGTTGGTCAAATCCACGATTTTGAAATCCTTTTACGACCTATCCCCTGAGAAATTCAACAATAAAACCAACGGCGTCACCCCACGCCGCTGGATGGTGCAGAGTAATCCCCGCTTAGCCAGGCTAATTTCCAGCAAAATTGGTGAAAATTGGATCAAGCATCTATATGATTTGCGAGGGCTAGAGGGCTGTATTGAGGACGGGGGCTTCCGTCATGAGTGGCGACAAATTAAACTGGCGATTAAACGCGACCTAGCCACCTACATCCGTGAGCGGACTGGGATTGTGGTGAATCCAGAGTCGATGTTTGACGTTCAGGTGAAGCGGATTCATGAATACAAGCGGCAGCACCTCAACGTTTTACACATCATCACCCTCTACAACCGAATTAAGGCGAACCCCGACGCGGACATTACTCCTCGAACCTTCATCTTCGGTGGCAAAGCGGCGCCTGGCTATCATATGGCGAAGCTGATGATCAAGTTCATTACGGCTGTCGGCGATGTGGTGAACCACGATCCAGACGTGCGCGATCGCCTCAAGGTTGTTTTTCTGCCCGACTACAACGTTACCTTTGGTCAGCGTGTCTATCCTGCTGCGGAACTATCTGAGCAAATTTCGCTGGCCGGTAAGGAGGCATCCGGAACTGGCAATATGAAGTTTGCGATGAACGGTGCCCTCACTATTGGCACCCTAGATGGCGCAAACGTTGAAATCCGTGAGGAAGTCGGAGAAGAAAACTTCTTTCTATTTGGTTTGAGGACTGAGGAAGTCAACACCCTTCGCGCTCAAGGTTACAATCCTTGGGATTACTACAGCAGTAACGAAACCTTAAAGCGGGTCATTGACCTAGTTGGCTCAGGTCACTTTTCCCACGGCGACACGGGGCTTTTCCGTCCGCTGTTAGATAATTTGCTGCACCATGATCCTTTCATGCTGCTAGCAGACTATCAGTCCTACATCGACTGTCAGGATGGCGTGGGCAGCGCCTACCAAGATCAAGAACATTGGACTCGCATGTCCATTTTGAACACGGCGCGCACAGGAAAATTCTCCAGTGATCGCTCCATCCGCGACTACTGCGACGATATCTGGAAAGTCCAGCCCGTTCCTGTCACCCTCGAAGACTACGATCAGGCTGAAGCAGTCTTAACCGTCTGAACCTCAGAACTTTCCCAAATTTGGGAGGCAGGGGGTTAGCGTAAATTCAACTGCAAGATCTAAGAATTAAAGGTGCGTGCATTAAAGAGCGCGGTCCATGATTGAGCGATCTGATTGACGAACAAAGGCATGAATAACCAAAGGTCGCGAGCCGCAAATATTGTGC
>NZ_JAQMUB010000007.1 GCF_028330965.1 Oscillatoria sp. CS-180
AACAACCAATAACCAATAACCAATAACCAATAACCACCAACCAATAACCACCAACCACCAACCACCAACCGACACCCAGTAACCAAAATGTCCCAACCTACCGAACCCATCTACCGTGTCGTCATCAGCGACGAAGAACGCTACTCCATCTGGCCCGAACACAAGGAAATTCCCTGGGGCTGGCGGGCTGATCAAAAAAGCGGCACCAAACAAGAATGCCTTGACTACATCAAAGAGGTGTGGACTGATATGCGTCCCCTTAGCCTGCGCCAGAAGATGGCGGCTGCCAAGTCCGAAAACTCTGATTAAAAGCACCCATGCCTCAAACATTGACCAGAGACAGGCCCATGGAGACTTCCGAAAATGAATTTCTCAACTCTCTGGAACTGTTGATTCCCTGGGAGTTGCCCCTCGATCAGCACCTGTCACCTGCTGACAGACTCCGCATTGGTCGAGCCTTGGAGCAACTCTCAGAGGCCTTAGTAGAGTCATCCCCGCAGCGATCGCTAGACACCATTAACCAAGCGTTGACCAACCTAGGAGAAATCAAAACCCAAAAGACTGGCATTCGCAGTACCAAAACTGCCCTTAAAGCCTGGGAAGTTGAAGACTATGATCGCTACTTTCAGATTTGTCATGTTCAGACCGATCAGTCCGCAGTTTGCTTGGTTAGAGGGCTACTGGTCGCCTGCCAGCGCTTTTTCGAAATTTGTCTACAAACGCCTTGGCTAGAAACCCAATTTATTCAGCAACAGCGGAAAGGATTTCTCAGCTATGTGCATCTGCTTAAAAGAATCTTCGATTTAGACGAACTAGATTAGATAAACCAGATCGATCATGACAGCAACTCAAGCTCACACGCTTTGGACTGGATTCCATTGGGCATTTTTTATCAACGTCCAGGGATTAATTATCTGCCTCAGACGATTTGAAGCACAGCTCGCCCTTGGCAATCTTGATCAAGCTCAAATCGAACTCAAAACTGCAACTGAATTGCTGGTGGCTTCTGGAGCTTCTATGGAGTTGGCTGGGAGCTTCAGCCGTCAGGAATACGAACACGAAGTACGGCAAACCATGACCCCACCCAAAGTCCAAGCAAATAACTTTAGTGGCTTGATGTCTTGGGAGCATGCGGCTCTAATGCAGGTTTGGAAGCGTCTGCGTCTAACCTTTGAAAATCTACCCCCATCGCTGCACGGACAGCATCAAGAATTTGTTCAAGCCTATTTATCTCTAGCCAAAGCACATCGGGCCGTCTGTGACAAGTTCGGAGGGAGTGAAGGAGGCAGCCTTCGCTTTGAAGGTGGGTGTGCTGTCGATACGCTAGATCGATTTAGCGAAAGCCGTCGAGCACTCATCGATCCCCATTGAATCAGGTTAAACTCGTCGCCGCTCTATCCCCTAGTCACATCTATCGTTAGCAATCAAGGAAAGCTGAGAAGGTTTGTGTATTGGTAAACGGAAAATCATTCATACGTTCGTTTTATTTGGATGCAAAAAAAGACATACGTGGGAAGGTTTGAGCTTCTGTAGGGTGGGTTCAATCAATTTATTCACTCACTTTCAGTAGCGATGCCGAGCCGTTATTGTTGGTCATAGCAGCGGTTGGGGCTGACTGATTGGGTGGCATTTGGCCTGGTTTGCGATGACGACTGCCCATCAAAACATAGGCTGCCGGGGTGAAGTACAGCGCCAGAATTGGTGAGCCGCCAATGCCGCCGGCGATCGCGATCGCCAGGGGTTGCCAAAAGGGATCACCATCGGCCAACAAGGGGACGAAGCCCACCATCGTCGTAATTGTTGTAGCGATGACATGGCGACTGGCTTTCATCACTACGGCCTCCACCGCTTTGGGTTGACCCTGCCGAGCATCGGCATCTTCATTCAAGGCCGAGAGCACAATGATGGAGCCGTTAATCGCGATGCCCACCAGACCCATGGTGCCGACAATCGCCATAAACCCAAGGAGAGAGCCAAACACTTTGAGCGAAAAGAGCGCCATCCCCACCGAGCCTACGGCTACCGCCCCAACAATACCGGCTTGCCGAAACGACCCCAGCGACAGCACGAGCGCTGTCGTCATGATCAGCACGATTAGGGGGACGAACAGCAGCAAGTCACCTACGGCTGAGTTGCGCTCGGCATATTCGCCCCCAAACTCATAGCGGTAACCCGGCGGCAGCTCAAAGTTCTCAGCTTTCAACCGTTCTCGTACTGCCGTCAGTACGGTCTCTGGCAACACGCCAGAGGTAATAAATACTTGCACTGTGTTCACTCGTTGCTCTTCTCGACGGGCAATGGTGGCCAGTTCGGGCAAGAGGGCAAACTCACCCAGGGCCGAGCTGGGGCGAAAGGCGCGATCGCCGGCCTGATCAGGTCGCAAATCTAGCGAAGCCAGAGCTTCCAGACTAGCCCGATCTTGGTTCGTCAGCCGCACCCGCACCGGCAAATTCTCGGTAGATTCTAGAATCGCCCCCCCAGTCACCCCTTCTGAATAGGCCGCTAGCTGTTGAGCGATCGCGGTATTGTTCAGTCCAGCCCGCTGCACCTGTTCGTTATCGACCATGAGGCCCAGTTTCGGGCGGCCCTCCGTCAGATCATCGCGGACTGAAATCACGTTGGGGATAGTGGTGATCATTTCCCGCACTTCCATCCCCAACTCTCGGAGGGTGCTGATGTTGGGGCCATAAATTCGCATCTCGACGGGCGCATCAAACGGCGGCCCCTGCTGAAACTTTCGCACTAGGACTCGCGCCGCCGGCATCATCTCACTCAGTTCCGTTTGCAGCTCTTGCACTAGCGCTTCTACGCCATCGTCAGACTTCAACTGCACCATCGCCTGAGCGTAGTACGACTGATTCTCCCGTTGGCCGGTGAGGTTGTAGTAAAACTTAGCGGCGCTCTCGCCGACAAACCAATGGACATCTTCAACGTTTTCATGCTGCAGGATGACCTTACGGGCCTGTAGTACCTGCTCTTTAGTGCGAGCGATCGCCGTTTGGGAAGAGAATTCGATCTCGATGTGAAACTGGTCGCGATCCAGTAGCGGAAAAAACTGATTCTCTAAAGTAGGAGCTGTAATAAAACCGATCAAGGGGATCGTCATAGTCAGCGCGACGGCCAGTAAGGGTCGCACGGCTGCCCGGCCAATCGACCAGCGATAGGGCTTTGCCAGCGCCGGTAGCGTGAGGCCATCATTCCACCACACACCCGGCTTCATGATCGTCATAGCCAATTTGTCTCGGAGCCCTGGTTGAGCTTTTTGACTCGCCTTTTCATATTGCCGACGACTGTCGCCCAGCATAAGCCCTGCTAACGCGGCAATCACCGTCAGGGAGATGGCTAGAGATGAAACCAGCGACAGAATGACGCTCAGGGCGATCGCCCCCACAAACTCACCCGGCGCACCCGGTAGCAAATAAATCGGCAAGAACGTCAGCACCGTTGTCAGAGTCGAAGCCATGAGCGGCACTTGCAGATATTTCACGGTTTTGGTCACGGCCTTTAGCGGCGCATCACCGTGCTGCATCTCAACCTGAATTTCATCCACCACGACGATTGCGTTGTCGATCAGCAGACCCAAGGCAATGATCAGCCCGGTTACCGACATCTGATGAATCGGCACGTTAAAGACCGTGAACCAGCCGAACACCGCAAAGATCGTTAACGGCAGGGCCGCGCCTACCACAATCGCTGACCGCCAGCCCATCGTGACCAACGTGACCAACACAACCAGAGCTGCACTGATGATGAGGTTGAGGATGAGCGTGTTGATGCGATCAGCGACGTACTCACTCTGGTCAAAAATGATGTCTAAGCTCACCCCTTGGGGCATGCGATCGCTAAAAGCTCCGAGTTTGGCTTTGGCTTCGGCAGCCCACTGATCAACGCGCAGCCCCGATTTCATCATGGTGCCTAACACGACAGCGGGCTGGCCGCTAACGATGGCCTGCTCAATGAGCGGATAGCGCACTCCCCGACTCAAGCTGGCGATATCGCTCAGGCGCGTGAACTGTCCATCGCCCGTCTGTACGGGAATCTGGCGAATCTGTTCGAGCGTTTCCAGTTCACTTTCCACTTCCATCGCGACATTCTGATCGGAACTACGCAGCTGTCCTGCGCTCACCTTGGCATCGCTGAGGCTGACCTGATTGGCTAACTGCTGCGGCGACAGGCCCACACCGACCAGTTCCGACGCATCAATTTCCACCAAAATTTCTTCATCGGGGCTGCCGAAAAATTCCACCTCTTCCGTGCCGTCGATACCGCGCATGATGATCGCAAGCTCTTCGGCATAGCGGCGTAAGACAGCGTAGTTCGGCTCATCGGGAAGATTCCACGTCAGCGACGTAATTAGGGTGTAAGCCTTCATATTGCTCTCTTCGAGCTCAGGCTCAGCCGCCCCTGGCGGAAATCGGGACGCCGCATCGTCCATTTCGTCGCGGACCTTGGACCAGATCGGTTGGGCATCAGTGACCGAATCGAATAGCTCGACCACCACGCTGGAAAATCCCACTCGCGAGGTCGAAGAGAGGGTCTCGATCTCTTCAATTTCAGCCAGTTCCTCTTCGAGAACGGTGCTGATCAGCGCTTCTACCCGCTCGGCATTGGCACCCGGAAAAACAGTGGTGACCACAGCCGTTCGGGCTACCAATTCGGGATCTTCCTGGCGGGGTAAGCTTTGATAAGCAGACAAGCCCCAACCGAGAATCAATACGATCGCTAGGATCAGCAAGCGAATATTCGTAAAAAATGGGCGAACCATAGGAGTGAAAGGGGAAAGGGTGTAGGGATGGTGAGGGTGGAAATCCAAAACTCAAAATTGTGAATTGTGAATTAATCCAGGGGCTGCACTTGCTGACCCGGAACCAAGCGGTGAACCCCATCAGCAACAACGAGATCGCCCGGTTGAAGCGTCCCTCGCACCAAGGCTCGATTACTTTCTTGGTGTAAAATTTCGACGGATTGGGACTGTACTTCGTACATGCCCTCCGCGTCGGTAGGGGTGAGTCCGTAAGCGCTCCACAAGCCTCGAATGTCTTGAGCTAGGGCCGAGGTCGGCAGCCAAATTCCGGCGGTCGGGATGGTCTCAGTTATCTCTACCCGCACCGTCTGCCCTGGATTGACCGTGGCGATCGCCGCCGCCTCGATCTGAAACACCACCACTTGAGTACGGGTATCGGCGTCCACTTCTGGCAGCAAGGACTTAACCGTGGCACTGTAGCGTTCCGTATCGAGATTGACGGTCACCGACTCGCCGACTCGGAGGCGACTAGCGACATCTTCGGGGAGGCCAATGCGGGCTTCGGGAGTCTCGTTCTCCACTAGCCGAACGACCGATTGTCCAGTGCTAACGACGGTACCTTCATCTACCTGCTGAGTCGAAACGATACCGTCGAAAGGCGCTCTAAGGGTACTTTTATCAATATCGACATCCACATCTGCAACACTGGCAGCAAGCTGCTGCACCACGGCCTGCTGGGCTGCAATTTGCTCAGGGCGAGTTCCATTCAGCAGTTCATCCAAGTCGCTTTGGGCACGATCTAGCCGAGCTATTAAAGTTTCGGCACCAAAGGCAAACTCATCGAGTTGTTCCCGAGAGATAGCCCCTGCTTCGTAAAGAAACTCTCGCCGCGATCGCTGGATCTCTTGTAGCTCTAGCTGACTCTCAATATCGCGGACTGCGGCCCGAGCCGCAGCAATATCTTCTTGGCGAGCACCGCGCTCTAGCTCCAGCAGCCGGGCTTCGGCCTCTAACTTCTGTGCTTCTAGCTGTTGGCGGTGGGTCTGTAGATTTTGAATGTCGAGCTGGGCCAGAGGCTGGCCTATCGATACGCGATCGCCTTCTTCTACCAAAACTGATATCAGCTCACCGCCCCGCTCAAACCCCAAATCGCTAGCGCGCAGCGCTGCAACCTCCCCAGTGTAGGTACGAGCCACCTCATAGCTTGAAACGAGTTCAACGGTCAGCGTCTCCACCGTTGACACGCTCGCAGCGGTCGAGGGTGCTTCCGTTTCGTCTGTCGAGCTTGTTAGCTGCGTTCTGACCACTGGTATACCAACTAGCAACAGCCCAACTAAGCCTAAGCCAATCAACCATCGAGGATGGGATCTCAACTTGTGCCCTGGAAAATTCATGCCGGTGCCGAGCACAGGCGGTCTCGACGATATCGGATTTGACATAGTGCATTCTTCCTTATGCTCAGCTATGGATGTATAGAGGGAGCCTCACGGGTATGACTCGCCATCATCGGCAAACTGTTTTCCCGTTTTGCCCACCAATTGGGCGAGCTACACAACAACGAAACGATTCCGTTTTCAAACTGCCAACATCAATATATCAGAATTGAAACGAAATGGTTTCGTTTTTGGTAGCTTTTTGTTTTTCGGAAACTTACGGTTTCTGTCAGAGCATCAACCGAACCTCAGTCGGGACTCTGTCGGTGTGAGATGGGTGGAGTGTTGGCAGATTATGGAAACAACTATGGTCGACCAGAGCTGAAAGAGTAGCCACAGCTGCTGAAAACCGCCAATATGGCAGTCGCCAGTCCAGTTAGGACTAGTTGCAAGCTTGATCGCGTCTTTCCCCTTTACTCGATGTAGCAGCTAGGCTAACTGCTGTCGGGTTCAAAATGACTGTCAGAGCAGCATCAGACGATTATGAACAAATCCAATTAGTATGGCTTTAGCGGAGAATGGTGAGATGGCTAATACTGATACTTTGAGAAAGAGTTCCAAAGGGGGTCGCCCTAGCAATGGCACGCTCGAACAGCGGCTAGAGCAGTTGCTCGAAGACGCCACACAGGTGTTTCTGCAGCATGGCTATGGTTCGGCCAGCATTGACATGATTGCGCGCGAAGCGCATGTCGCCAAGCGCACTATTTATCAGCACTTCGGCGACAAAGACGAATTGTTTGGGGCAGTTGTTCGTCGCCTCAGTCACAATATCTTTGCTGCATTTCCGCAGGCAGAGGAAACCTCGCAGTCAGTTGAACATGTCCTCTCCACCATTGCTCGTGGGGTGCTTGCTTTAGTGCTTTCACCAGAGGCAATGGGATTACAGCGCATCGTGATTGGTGAGGCTGATCGCTTTCCAAAGCTGGCTCAGCAGTTCTACACAAATGGCCCTAATCGAGGCATTACGGCTCTGGCCGATTATTTGGCCAATCAGCAACAGTTGGGAACTGTGCAGCTAGAAGACCCTACAAATGCAGCCACTTACTTTGTTAGCATGATCATGGGCGAATTTTATCTACAAGCATTGCTGGGCGTCATCGAACTCCCTAGTGCAGAGCAGATCGATCAGCACGCTAACAGCATCACGCACCTTTTCCTACACGGATATGGCTCACAGCTGCATTCTGTCACAAAAAGAAGGTGAGGATACGCCACCTCTCTTCCTTGATCTTTATTGATGCAGCGATACCAATGATTGGGTCGTTAGTCGGCATTTTAGAGGGCGAGCCTTGATATACGGCTTCAGAAGCCTTTATTCACATAGCCATGATTCGACTGATGCTACGCAGACTCGCGTGACCAATTTTCACCTCTCCGTATTTCCAAATATCCTCTAAGACCTTATTCAAATTCCTATAAGGTGGTTAATAAAGGCGTTTATGGTCGAGATAAACTTTTCCGATTCTATTACTTTAAATAATTGGTCAAAGGAATAATTGGTTGAAGTCATTTTCTATTTCAGAGAATCACTTCAAAGCAGAATGTGGGCAGTGCCCACCCTACAACTACTTGGTATTAATCTAGCTTACCGCAAAGGACGGTTGTATCCGTAGCCAAGAGCAAGCTTGCCGAAGCAATTTTTCTTAGTCCCAACCTGTTTTTCTGAGAAGCTGTTCAGCCTTGGAAGCATCATAAATATGTTTAAGCATGCCTTCAATAATTGGTCTGGTTTTCGAGATGCTTTTAGTTTCTGTTGGATCACCTCTAAAGTCTCTCAAAAACTCATATGTCTGATTTTCAATAGTAGGTAACTGAGTTTGAATAATTCCCATGAATTCTTTCATTCCTCCAAGCAAGCCGAAATGCTCAAACGAAGATATTAATCCCCAATTCCCCTTTTCTGAGTAGAGCATAAAATAATTGCTAAACTCCATGTCAATCTCCCAAAACGATTTAGAGCCTTCCTTTTTAGGTGATTTGAAACCCTTAACTAATTCTGGAAATGTTAGGTAAGCATGATTGAATTCTCTTGGATAGTCATGTATCTCAGAGAAAAAGCATCCTCTATCTTGAACATGACTTGCCGCTACTTGTATCGAATGTAGAAGATGTTCAAAGGACTCATCACCCACATATGGTCTCAATGGATAGATGATTCTTCTAAGATTCATCTCTGGTCTGAATACAGGATCCCATTCGCTATTTCCTCGAAAAACTTTCTGCATTATTGGTTTTACTTCAGTCTGAAATTTAGACTCGCTGATGCCATGCATTTTCATCCAAGTTCCCCCGGTATAAATTGATCGATAACTCTTTTAATAATAGGAATAAAAGGAAGAGAAGGAACCTCGAAATCAGGCAACTCAAATGGATTCTGGTTATCCTTTTGCTCTTCCTCTCTCCTTACAAGTATAGGATCTAGGCAGCAAATTGGTGTATTCTCTGAATACGGAAACTTGATTCCTTGGACTTTTCTACAGTTGGGAGTATTGTGTGTTATTTGTTATTTTGGTACACCGCTCAAGCACTAAATCGATAGTAGGAGTGGAAGGTTGTGAAGTGCTAACTGGACGGTGCCGAAGTCATGAAGATACGCAGTCAGTTAACCAGCTATTGGCTATCACTCTCACCAGTTGTTGACATATCTTTTCTGACAAATTCTGTATGTATATCGACACTGTTTAACCAACGACGGTTATCTACTCGCTTTGCAACAGCTAAAGCTTCCTTAAAGTCCCTTAAAGACTTCTTGTAGAGTTTCTGGGCTTTTTCCTCCGGCATTCGGTTACTACGTGCTATCTGCCAGTACAAACTTGCTCGTTGAAAATATGCCTCAAAGAGCAGGCTTTCATCGATACTTTCAGCTTGCTCCATAAAGTCTATTATCCTAGAGTAATCTCCAACTGCTCCATTATCATCCTGAAATACTTCCCTCCTAATCACTGCCCTATCATGATATGCATCCATATCATTTGGATTCAAAAGGATAGTAGAACTTACAATCACGATAGGTAGGTATCTTATTGTCAAAAAAGAAATAAACGGGATGGCAATAACAATAGTGACTAGGAGCTTTCCGTTCTTTGTGGATCTTGACACAATAATGCCTCCTATAAGATTAAAGTTGGGGATAGTTGTTCGGATTGAAAGGTGGTGTTGGTGCCGACAGTGGAACTTCCCATCCCACAGGAGTTACATCTGGGATGGGTTTGATATTAGGATCGAATAACGTCCGAACTACATGAAAAGCAGCCGAATTGCTATTTGGACCTAAAGTTTCATAGGCAATCTCTCTTGCGGTTATATTCAAAAACTCATTCCTTATAGCAGTTTCCAGAGATAGATCTTCGCATGGCGTTCCGTCATCGTAGACTAATTGAATTCGACTACTATCGGCGACATAAAATCCATCTCCAATGTTGTAGTCATTATCAAACTTAGATACGATGAAACCGTCTCTCGGACCTGCCCAAACAGCAACTTGTCCAAGTCGATCAGTAATAACAACATCTGCATGATGAGTAGGAGCCAGATTATCAGCTACATCTCCTACAACTGGTGTGGCTATTGAGGCTCCTCGATACCGAATTTCTACCTTAAACAAGCCACTAGGGTCTGTTGAATTTACTGGATAGTTATTCACATACCTATAAAGATGGCTGTCTCCCCCTTGAAACCCAATGGGGTCTTGACTAATAAACCGACCCAGTTCGCCATTGTAGTATCGTGCTCGGTAGTAATAGAGCCCCGTCTCTTCATCGTACTCCCTGCCCGTAAAGGCATAGCGACTGTCCACGGTGCTGTTGGTTTCACTGACGAGATTGCCATAGGAGTCGAAGGTTCGGTGGTTGAGGAGGTTACCACTGTCATCGACGAAGTCTTTGATGGTGCCGAGATGGTCGCCGAGTAGCCACTGCGTCCCACCGCTGTCTTCTTGAGCCAAGACCTGATCAACTTGCGGTTCGTGGAGGTAGCGCATGGAAGGAGTTGTGGCACTCCCTTCAAACTCTAGGAGCACGTTGTCGCGATCGTAGACAAAATGCGTAGTTGCGCCATCGATAGATTTTGCAATGCGGCGATTCATCACGTCATAGGTATAGTCCACCTGTTGTACCTGTGTATCGTTGCTGTCTTCATCAATCACTGCTATCAGTCGATTGAGGTGGTCCCACACGAAGATGCGCTCATTGCCGGTGGCAATCTCGGTCTGCGTGGTCATGTTGCCTTCATCGTCGTAAGTGTAGGTGTAGACGCCATCGGTGGAGAGCTGATTGTTGGTGCCGGTGACATAGTCCGTGTTGTGGAGATGGGACTGAATGCGGTTGCCGTTGGCATCGTAATCGTAGTTCTCATCTGGGTTGCTGACGTTGCTGTAGTCAGCCCCAGTGAGTTCATTGCGTTTGTTATAGGTGTAGTCCGTTGTCCCATCGACATCGGTGATTTTCTGAATGCGATTGGCGAGGTCGTAGTCAAAGTCGTAGAAGGCAATATCCGCACTGCCGTTGTTGTGGCTCAGGCGCTCTAGGCGGTTGTGCTCATCGTAGATGTAATCAGTTGTCACAACGGGCGCAGTGCCTGCCAGATCACTGAAGCGAGTGATCGAGTCGAATTGACCAATAGCATCGTAGGTAAAGTCTACGCGCTTGTCATCAATGCCGTCGCCACTCTGGGTGATGCGCTCGACTCAATTTTCGACATTGTAGGTGTAGTAGACGGTGTCTACAGTGTCACCATCAATAGTGTCACTGATGGAAATAGTGTTTTTTTAAATTACCACCCAGTCTCCTTAAGAAGCTGCTCGGCTTTAGAAGCGTCATAGATGTGTTCAAGCATATTTTTGATTATTGACCTACTTTTAGAGACACCCTTTACATTCGAAGGATCACCTCTAAAGTCTGTCAAGAACTCATAAGTTTGATTTTTTAGGTTTGGCACCTTTGCTTCAAATACTCTCATGAATTCTTCCACACCGCCCAACAATGCAAAATCTTCAAATGAAGAAAATAGTGCCCACTTAGCATGTTCAGAATAGAGAATAAAGTAGTTGAGAGTAAGGTCTATATCCACAGGTTTCGACATTCCATAAGGTTTTGCAAAAAAATCCAACAGCTCTGACAAGTGGATATAGGCATGAGAATAACTTCCATGCCCACCGCTAATCTCTGATAGGTAACATCCTGTATCTGAAATAGCATTTGCAGCCTCTATTAATGGTTCTATATATTTCTTTAGGCATACTCTTTCATTGGTGAATGGATACAAAATCCTTTTGCGGTCAATTGCTTCACTGAAAACCACCTCCCATTCGTCGCTGCCGTGAATAGTTTTATCTAAAATAGGCTTTACTCTATTTTGGAAATCATAATCGCTAATTCCATTCATATCTATCTCCTCCTTATCCATTGGATATACTCATACTTGCGTTTTTCAAAAAGTTGAAACTACATGTTTCATATATTTACTTTTTTCTCCTGTCACGGTAATATTTAATACCTTCATAAAAAGGCATGATTTTGTTTGGCTTTAATCAGGACTTTATTTGCGCCGGAGAAAAAGCCTTCAATTTAACACAATATGTGAGTTGAATTCAGCCCTTTGTTTAAATTAGAAGTCAAGCAATTTCGAAGTATCTACGTCATTTTAGCGATTAACTCACATATTGTGTCTTCGATAAGAAACTATACTCCACCTCCTATTTGCTCAAGCCCTCATCTAATAAGTGGAATAATGAAAGGAATGTTAGGAACATTGATTTCCGGTAATTGAAATGGATTTTGACTTTCTTGTTCTTCTGATTCTTCCTCTCTTCTCAGCAATACAGGCTCCGGAGCACAATTAGGGGTATTTCCACCATAATGAAATCTTATTTTTTGGACGTTGCTAAACCCGTTTGTATTGTGAGAAATGCCAAATTCATCTTCCAATAACTGAATAGTAGGACTGGGTGGGGTGGAAGTACTGAAAGGTCGATGGGTAGCTATTCCTCCGCCTTCTAATGGATAAGTTACATTCCAGGGAACGGTTTGGGAGCCTCCTCTTCGAGTATCAGGCCCAGTAGTAATTATCCAAAACCAAACCGTTGAAAGAATAAAGGCTGTCTCATAATCGGCAGACTCCGGCTCGTGAATTCGAACTCGTTTACTGTTACCAGGTCTGGTCTGTTGTAGTAGCGTAGTCAATTGCGCTGATTCTCTACCACTAGGATCGGTAGCATTGATAGGAGAATTGGACACGTAGCCATAGAGGTTTTCGTCGCCTCCCCGAAATCCGATGGGATCTTGACTAATAAACCGTCCAAGGTTGCCATCGTAGTATCGCGCTCTGTAGTGATGCAGCCCAGTTTCTGCATCAAACTCCCTGCCTGTAAAGCTATAGCGACTGTCCACGCTGCTATTGGTCTCACTGACGAGATTGCCGTAGGAATCAAAGGTGCGATGATTCAGCAGATTGACACTGTCATCGACGAAGTCTTTGATAGTGCCGAGATGGTCGCCGAGTAGCCACTGCGTCCCACCGCTGTCTTCTTGAGCCAACACCTGGTCCACCTGCGGTCCGTGGAGGTAGCGCATGGAAGGAACTGTGGCGCTCCCATCAAACTCCAGGAGAACGTTGTCGCGATCGTAGACAAAGTGGGTGGTTGCGCCGTCTACTGATTTTGCAATGCGGCGATTCATCACGTCATAGGTATAGTCCACCCGTTGTATCTGTATATCGGCACTATCCTCATCAATCACTGCTATCAGCCGATTGAGATGGTCCCACACAAAGGTGCGCTTATTGCCCGTGGCAATCTCGGTCTGCGTGGTCATGTTGCCTTCATCGTCGTAAGTGTAGGTATAGACGCCATCGGTGGAGAGCTGATTGTTGGTGCCGGTGACATAGTCCGTGTTGTGGAGATGGGACTGAATGCGATTGCCGTTGGCATCGTAGTCGTAGTCCTCATCGGGGTTGCTAGCATTGCTGTGGTCAGCCCCAGTCAGCTCATTGCGTTTGTTGTAGGTGTAGTCCGTCGTCCCATCGACATCGGTGATTTTCTCAATGCGGTTGGCGAGGTCGTAGTCAAAGTCATAGAAGGCGGCCGTTGCTGTGGCTCAGACGCTCTAGGCGGTTGTGCTCATCGTAGATGTAATCAGTTGTCACAACCGGCGCAGTGCCTGCGAGGTCACTGAAGCGAGTGATCGAGTCGAATTGACCAATGGCATTGTAGGTAAAGTCTACGCGCTTGTCATCGATGCCGCCGCCACTTTGGGTGATGCGCTCGACTCGGTTTTCGACAGTGTAGGTGTAGCTGACGGTGCCTACCGCCGTACCTTCGATGGTGTCCACTGACGGAAGTAACATTGCCATCGGCATCGTAGCCGTAGTCCAGCACGACGGTCGGCGCATCGGGTGTGCCTTCATTGCTGACCTGAGTGTGGCGACCGAGTGCGTCATAGTCAAAGGCGTAGGTGGAGTCCGGATCTGTGATGCGGGTGAGCTGATTGGCCGCATCATAGGTCATTGAGGTGGTGCGAATGAGGGTATCTTGCTCATCGAACCAGGTTTCGGTGACCTGTCGGTTGAGGTTGTCGTAGGTGAAAGTGCGATCGCGATTGTTGCGGTCGGTGGTGCCGATGCGATTGCCGACAGCATCGTAGGTGTGGGTGTGGGTTTTGTTGAATGGGTTGGTTTCGGTGGAGAGGCGAGTCTCCTTTCGGAGAGGCTGCGCCAACGCGCGCGTCACAAAATTCTCAGTAGCTTTATTTTTCTCTGGGGACGTAGTAGGTCGTCAAACTAAATTTCTGAGCACGGACTGAAATCCTGCTATTGCTCTTGCATAGCAGACTAAAGCGTTTTGAGTCTCAAAGAACGGGTTAGCAGATGATTCAGTTTGAGCAATCTCACGTCATTTGTGAGCAAGATTGCTTCTAACGTTGATGTTGTCGCTGCAACAATAGCATCGGGTAGCTTCAGCCCATGCTGTTGTCGCAGTCTGATTGCGGCTTTTTTGACTTCAACATTCAACTCAACAATCTGGAGGTGAGTTAGCAAACTGCGAATCTGATTTTCTGATTTTGCTGTCAGACTCGGATAGGAGAGCAATTCCATCTCAGTGATGACAGAGACCGCATACGTGCCGGCAGGCAGCGGCCCAGCTAAACGGCCGCCCAGCAAATACAAGACAATATTAGTATCCAGGACAAAACATGTATTTGAGTCTACTGCCATGCCTCACGCTCTTGACGCTGATAGTCTAGGGGGTCAATCGTGAGTTGAATGGTTCCTGCAAATGCCATCAGATCTAGGCTATTGTCACGAGAAATCTGATTTTTCAGCAACGCCTCAATTTTTTGCCAATCTTGGTAGCTGATGATGACGCCAACTGGCTCCATCGCTTCGTTAGTAATGATTTGTTTTTTGATCTCGACCATATTGCAACCAAGCTTTACAGGTGGTTTTAGTGTAGCGATCATGACTCCCCTGAGAGTTGACTATCATGGCACTCATAGCTCACATTCGCCACCAATCGATGGAGTGTAGCGAACATGGCAAAAATTTCAGTTGCTCTAGGTCCCGTTCAAGAAACGCTGCTGATCCCGCTGCTGGGGCGAGTTGGGCAAACTCAGAACGGCAACGGTCTGATTCACGATGAAAAAGCGGTTCAAATTGTTGAATCCCTAGATTACGATTGCTCCAATAGGACTTCAAGTAAAAACGACGACAATGACTGAAAGCACGCGACAAACTGATCAAGGTGCCTCTACCTCGATGCCTCTTGGTCAAAAATGATGCTCAACGTAGAGGATCGCTAAAGCACCTGAAGAATGCCTGGGACGTGAACTCTATTCATCCAATGGGAAGATCTCGAACGCTGGAAGCAATGACCGCCGAGTTAAACCAAATTCGCCAGGAGCCGACTTCTGAAGCGGGATTGGCGTCTCTTCGGCGGGCCATCAGCAGCAAGTATGGGATTATTATCGCCCGGGCTGCAAAAATCATCGCTGAGTTTGAAATCTATTCTCTGATTCCTGACCTGGTTCAAGCTTTTGAACGCTGTATGGTGAAGCCGATCGATCGCGATCCAGGCTGCCGAGCTAAAGCGGCGATCGCCGATACCCTCTATCGTTTGGAATTCAGCGACGAAACGCTGTTTCTCAAAGGTGTTCGGCACGTTCAACTGGAACCTGTCTGGGGTGGACAAGTCGATACTGCATCTAAGCTACGGGGACTCAGTGCTTTAGGTCTGGTAAGGATGAACTATCCAGATGTCATGATTGAGCTAGCCGATTTGCTAGCTGATTCTGAAGCAGAAGCCCGAATCGGTGCCGCTCGCGCCATTGCTTACAGTGAGAATCCCTTTGGTGTTGCGCTTTTACGCTTTCGGCTCAAAGTTGGTGACACTCCTACTGTGTTAGGAGAGTGTCTGCTGGGACTACTCAAACTCGCGCCTACAGAATCTCTGAAACTGGCGCAATCATTTCTTGAAGCGGGTAGAAAAGTCTCAGACCATCATGAAGCACTTGAGATGGCTGAGGTAACGGCTCTGGCGCTGGGCGAATCAAGATTGGTTGAAGCGCTCGACCTGTTACGGGATTGGTGGCAGAGAACCACTCACCGAGAGTTAAAGAAAATAGCGCTGTTGGCGATCGCCACATTGCGACAAGATCCAGCCAAGCAGTTTCTTTTGGATCTGGCTGAGAACGGCTCTGAACAGGATGCAGAGGATGCTGTCCAAGCATTAGGACTATGGCAACGCTCCTAAAACAGCTAGCTTTGGCCATCTACTGCTTTGTCCAACGTTCATGATGGAGGGATGTGTAGATAGACAGCTATACTCCATAACTGCGTGCGACAAAGATGAGCACGGAAAAGACTTGCTTTTACGGAAATGGAGTTTAGTCAGTTGGACGTCTTGATAAGAGAACTATAGCCATCGTGCCCTGATGAACTGACGACGGCTATAGTTCCAGAAAAAATCCTCTGATCATGGCTAAAGTGGCCGGATACTCCCCAAAGACTGCACTTTGAAACCGGTCTATAGGAAGACGAAGTTATTGGCCTGGTTCAACGCTGCTGGCGCGACCCCCTCAACGGTCAAAAAGTTGCGCGCCCGGGCCGGACCTTCAAGGCCATCGGGGTCAATCGCAACGATGCTGCCGCTGCCCCGCGAGCGGAACTGCACTAGCCCGTCGCCAATGGGGTCACTGCCCGCATAGCCCAGCCGCTCTAACAGTGCCGTCAAGACAATCTGGTCTTCGCCCACGGTGAAGTCGGTAATCGTGTCGCCGCCATCGACCGGACTAGTATAGATAAACTGGTCGCGACCGCCCCCGCCGGTGAGCCGGTCGGGTCCCTGAAAGCCAGTGATGCGCTCAGGGGCCTCGGTGCCCGTGAGGGTATTGCGGCGGCGGCTCCCCTCCAGTTCTTGTCAACCGTAACTGAGAATGTGTCTTCAACCACTTGCCCCAGCAAGTTGGTGGCCTGAATCGTGATATCAGCTGTGCCAAATTGGTCTGGTAAGTAATCCAAAACGAGCTGCTCATCGATAATGCTGACATTCAACAGCCCGGGGTTCGTGTTGTTGCTGATGCTAAAGGTGAGTTCATCCCGTTGGTCAACTGTAATGCTGCTGTAGCGCACAAAGTTTTCATCCCCTGTGATGACCGGATTCCTGGGGTCACTAAAACTCAGAGGTAAATTGCTAAAGGCAGGATCTAAGCCCGTTCCATTGAAGATATCAACCGCTGCGATCGCATCAATCACAGCCAAGTCTGAGGCTGAAAGGACTTCACCAAAAACGGTGGAACCACCATTTTGATTGTCCAAATTGGCCGAGTTATCGCCAAGGTTAAAAAACCACTGATTGGTGGCACCGTTAGGATCATTTTCAGGCTTAGCCATGGCGATCGTCCCTCGAAGATTAGAGCGATCGGAGCTAAACTCATTTGGCACAGGTGGGTCGGTCGGAATGATCCCCAGAGCATTACGAGGGTTGGCGAGATTATTCGCGAGATTATCAATCGTAAATCTGCCCCCTTGCACAACAAAACCCGGAATGGAGCGGTCAATAAAAGTGTTGACGTAGTCTCCATCATTGACATAGTTCAAGAAATTTTGAACCGTAAGCGGTGCACCCGCTCCTGCTTGATCAAACAGCAGGACTTCTTTGACACGGCTACCTAAGACTGAGGCAAAGAGTTCAAAGCGGGCAACCAATCCTGTTGTGGAAGGATCATCAAAGTGGGCAAATAGATCGACTGACAAATTTGCAGCAGTACTGACAGCACGAATATCATTCAAATCATTGGTGACAATGGGTTGAGATGCTTCAGCCATAACTTTTTGATCTCCAATTAATGACAAGTTTTGCAAAAACTGACACGAATCTTGCGGCTCTGAAAACGGTTGTAGGATTCCAGAACAATTCAGCGATCGGTTATTCGCATCATGAGAATTGCGCACTGAATATCAGGATTCATGCAAGAGGCCCAATGCAAGGCTGTAAACCCTTGCATTGGGAGCTACCGAAATTAGATCACCCTTTGGGCTTAAAGTTGCGCGGTGAGTCCAGCTCTGTCATCCGCGCACTGGGTGATTACGCGCTAGCTTCAGCCGCTGTTTGAGCTTTGCGCTTCATCTTGAGGCCAACCAAGCCGGCAACGGCCAAGCCCCCCAGCATCGAAGGATCGGGCACACTCACCGGCGTCGCCGTGTAGGTCACCCCACCTGAGCCAATCCCAGTGGGCAGGTCATAGAAGAAGGACGCATCAGCGATGGAAGGAAACCCAGCGAGGAGCTGGAAGTCATCCACCACATAGTCGACCCCGAGGAAGGTCCCATCGGAAAACTGGGCCACGGCAAAGGTGTCATCGGCTTCGGTAAAGACGGTGCCGAGAAAGTCGAAGTTAAAGCTCGATAAGTTCACACTTTCGTTCCCGCTGCCGGTCAAGCCCGAATCGTCGAATTCGACAGTGCCGAAGAAGCTCTGTCCGTCCAAGGGACCAAAATCAGCAGTCGCTTCAAAGGAGAAGAGACTGGCCGCACTGGCCGAGGCTGCCATCATCAGCGTGGTGCCCAGCGCCAGCGCCGTCGTAGCCAGAGAAGACATGAGATTGAGTTTCATGGGAGTTATTCGCTATGTGTTCAATAAAAGGATTCGTGACGGCTGCGGCTAACGCAGCCGGATGTGCCCTGAAGACTGTTCGTTGAGCCAGACCTAGAAGATGAAGTTATCGGCCTGGTTTAGCGCTGCGGGGGCAACGCCCTCAACGGTTAAAAAGTTGCGGGCCTGGGCCGGACCGTCAAGGCCATCGGGGTCAATCGCAACGATGCTGCCGCTGCCCCGCGAGCGGAACTGCACCAGCCCGTCGGTGAGGGGGTCACTGCCGGCATAGCCGAGTCGCTCTAGCAGCGTCGTCATGACAATCTGGTCTTCACCTACGGTGAAGTCGGTGATGGTGTCGCCGCCATCCACCGGGCTGGTGTAGATAAACTGGTCACGACCGCCGCCGCCAGTGAGCCGGTCGGGGCCTTGAAAGCCCGTGATGCGTTCATCGGCCTCGGTGCCGGTGAGGGTGTCGCGGCGGCGAGTGCCGTTGAGGGGGATAAACTCATCCACATCGGTGACGGTGATGGTGAGCGACTGGGTCTCGCTGAGCCCACCACCGTCGGTGACAGTAACCGCCACTTCGTAGATGTTGTCAGCGCCGACATCGAGCGGATTCTCAAAGTCGGGCGGCGTCTGAAAGGTGAGTTCTCCGGTGTCGGCATCGAGGGCAAAGCGAGCCTGGTCATCGCCACCGCTGAGCTGGTAGGTGAGGCCATCGCCCTCGCTGTCGGCATCATCAGTCGCATTGAGGTCAGTCACAAAGGCGGTGTTTTCCGCCACGGTGAAGGCGGTGGCGCCGAGGTCGAGGCTGGGGGCCTGATTGGTGCGACGGCCAAAGATGACATAGCTCTCCCCTGCCCCGCCCTTGCCATTGGGGTCACCACCGGGAGCGCCGACAATCAGGTCATCAATGTCATCGCCGTTGACATCCCCGGCACTGCTCACTGAAATGCCGGAGTTGTCATTGGCATCAATGCCGTTGATCACAAAGCCGTTGCCGCCATCCAGCTCAGAGAGCTCTAGCGCCGCCTCAAAGCCCCCCGCCCGGCCAAAGACCACATAGCTCTTGCCCGCACCGCTATTGCCATTGGGGGAGGCACGGTAGGCGCCGATAATCAGGTCAGCGACGCCATCGCCGTTGACATCCCCCGCATCGCTCACCGAAACACCGGAGTAGTCACCGGCATCAATGCCGTTGATAACAAAGCCGTTGCTGCCATCGAGGTCAGACAGCTCTAGCGCCGCCCCAAAGCCTGACGCCCGGCCAAACACCACATAGCTCTCACCCGCATCAGCATTGCCATTGGGGTCGGCAATAGGGGCGCCGATAATCAGGTCAGCAACGCCATCGCCGTTGATATCCCCCATACTGCTCACCGAAACACCGGAGCGGTCATCGGCAGCAATGCCATTGATCACAAAGCCGTTACTGCCGTCGAGGGCCGAGAGCTCTAGGGCCGCCTCAAAGCCCCCGGCGCGGCCAAACACCACGTAGCTCTCACCAGAATAGTTGCCATTGGGCGAGGCGAAAGGGGCCCCGATAATCAGGTCAGCGACGCCATCGCCATTGATATCCCCCGCGCTGCTCACCGAAACACCGGAGCTGTCATTGGCAGCAATGCCATTGATCACAAAGCCATTGCTACCATCCAGGTCAGAGAGTTCTAACGCCGCCTCGAAGCCTGACGCGCGGCCAAAGACCACGTAGCTCTCACCCGCACCTCTATTGCCATTGGGGTCGGCAATAGGAGCGCCGATAATCAGGTCAGCGACGCCATCGCCGTTGATATCCCCCGCACTGCTCACCGAACGACCGGAGCGACCACCATCAATGCCGTTGATGACAAAGCCATTGCTGCCGTCGAGAGCCGAGAGCTCCAGCGCCGCCCCAAAGCCTGACGCGCGGCCAAAGACCACATAGCTCTCGCCAGAAAAGCTGCCATTGGGGTCGGCCAAGTCTGCGCCAATAATCAGGTCATCGACGCCATCGCCATTGACATCCCCCGCACTGCTCACCGAAACACCGGAGCGATCTCGCTCGTCAATGCCATTGATGACAAAGCCGGTGCTGCCATTGAGCTCAGAGAGCTCCAGCGCCGCCTCAAAGCCCCCGGCCCGGCCAAACACCACATAGCTCTCACCAGAAGCGCTGCCATTGGGGTCGGCATAGCGAGCACCGATAATCAGGTCATCGATGCCATCGCCGTTGATATCCCCCGCGCCGCTGACGGAGCGGCTTGAGAAGTCATTGGCATCAATACCGTTGATGACAAAGCCGGTGCTGCCATCGAGGTCAGCGAGGTTGAATACTGGGTCAAATGCCATATCAAATTCTCTCTTAGTTAATTACTGTTCATAGGCGGGTTGAGCCCGGCCACCCCGCTCAATCAAACCTTTTGCCTGTGGCCTAGAAAATGAAGTTATCGGCCTGGTTCAGCGCTGCGGGGGCAACGCCCTCAACGGTTAAAAAGTTGCGGGCCTGGGCGGGACCCTCATCGCCATCGGGGTCGATCGCCACAAGGCTGCCGCTGCCTCGCGAGCGGAACTGCACCAGCCCGTCGCCAATGGGGTCACTGCCGGCATAGCCGAGTCGCTCTAGCAGTGTCGTCAAGACAATCTGGTCTTCGCCCACCGTGAAGTCGGTGATGGTGTCGCCGCCATCCACCGGGCTGGTGTAGATAAACTGGTCTCGACCGTCGCCGCCGGTAAGCCGGTCGGGGCCTTGGAAGCCCGTGATGCGTTCATCGGCCTCGGTGCCGGTGAGGGTGTCACGGCGGCGAGTGCCGGGAAGATCAATAAACTCATCGACATCGGTGACGGTGATGGTGAGCGACTGAGTATCGCTGAGCCCACCACTGTCGGTGACAGTAACCGCCACTTCGTAGATGTTGTCAGCGCCGACATCGAGCGGATTCTCAAAGTCGGGCGGCGTCTGAAAGGTGAGTTCTCCGGTATCGGCATCGAGAGCAAAGAGTGCCTGGTCATCGCCCCCGCTGAGCTGGTAGGTGAGGCCATCGCCTTCGCTGTCGGCGTCATCAGTCGCATTGAGGTCAGCGACGGCAACAGTATTTTCGGCCACGGTGAAGGCGGTGGCGCTGAGGTTGAGACTAGGAGGCTGGTTGGTGCGACGGCCAAAGATCACATAGCTTTCACCCGCATACTCGGTGCCATTGGGGTCGGCCCGCTCAGCGCCGATAATCAGGTCATCAATACCATCACCGTTGATATCCCCTGCGCCGCTGACCGCACGGCCAGAGAAGTCACGCCTATCAATGCCGCTAATGATAAAGCCGTTGCTACCATCCAGGGCAGACAGCTCCAGGGTGTCGCTAAAGCCCCCGGTGCGGCCAAAGATGACGTAGCTCTCGCCAGCCCCGACGTTGCCATTGGGGTCGGCACCATAAGCGCCGATAATCAGGTCATCAATACCATCACCGTTGATATCCCCTGCGCCACTGACCGCACGGCCAGAGCGGCCACCGATATCAATGCCATTGATGACAAAGCCGTTGCTGCCATCCAGGGTAGACAGCTCCAGGGTGTCGCTAAAGCCCCCCGCGCGGCCAAACACCACATAGCTCTCACCGGCCACTCCGATGCGGTTGGGGTCAGCACTATCTGCCCCGATAATCAGGTCGTCGAAGCCATCGCCGTTGATATCCCCCGCACTGCTGACTGCACGGCCGGAGTAGTCACGCGCATCAATGCCCTTGATGACAAAGCCGTTGCTGCCATCCAGGGCAGACAGCTCCAGAATGTTGCTAAAGCCTCCCGCACGGCCGAACACCACATAGCTCTCACCGGCCAGTCCGTTACCATTAGGGGAGGCACGCTCAGCGCCAATAATCAGGTCATCAATACCATCGCCGTTGATATCTCCCGCGCCGCTGACCGCACTGCCAGAGAAGTCACCCGCATCAATGCCGTTAATGACAAAGCCGTTGCTGCCATCCAGGGCAGACAGCTCCAGGGTGTCGCTAAAGCCCCCCGCGCGGCCAAACACCACGTAGCTCTCTCCCGCATCAATGTTGCCATTAGGGTCGGCAAAGTCAGCGCCGATAATCAGGTCATCGAGGCCGTCACCGTTGATATCCCCCGCACTGCTGACCGTACGACCGGAGAGATCACGCGCATCAATGCCATTAATGACAAAGCCGTTGCTGCCATCTAGGGCAGACAGCTCCAGGGTGTCGCTAAAGCCCCCTGTGCGGCCAAACACCACGTAGCTCTCTCCCGCGTACTCGTTACCATTAGGGTCGGCAAAGTCAGCGCCGATAATCAGGTCATTAAGGCCATCACCGTTGATATCTCCCGCACTGCTGACCACACGGCCGGAGTAGTCACGCCCATCAATGCCGTTGATGACAAAGCCGTTGCTGCCATCCAGGTCGGCGAGATTAAAACTGCCATTACTGCCGACCCCACTGCCACCAAAGACGACGTAACTCTCCCCTGCTCTATCGTTGCCATTGGGGTCGGCCCGCTCAGCGCCGATAATTAGGTCATCGATGCCGTCGCCGTTGATATCCCCCACACTGCTAACCGAAACGCCAGAGCGGTCACCTACATCAATGCCGTTAATGACAAAGCCGTTGGTGCCATCTAGATCAGATAGGTTTAATACTGGGTCAAAGACCATACCAAAAATCTCCATTTACGTAGTTACATCTCATTCAGAGATGAGCTGAGGTGCTCACTCCGCAAACTCACCCATCGAAATCACCCGGCGAATCGCATCCTGACGAAAGCCAAGCGCCATGGGCCGCCGCACCTGCGGGAGCACCGCCACGTCATACAGCTCATGAATCACCCCCGAAATGCGCAGGGTATGCACCAAATCACCGCTGCGCAGGTCGATCACCCCCAGCCCACAGCGGGGCGTCGCCCCTTTCGCCACCAGCGCCTCGTCGAGGGCCAACCCTTGAAAGCTTTGGTTGTGGCGCGGCTCCGATAGCCCCACCACGGCAAAATCGCCCACCATCGTTAACCCCCGCAAATAGCCGGGGCAAAACGCCACCGGCTCAAACCGGCCCGTCGCCAGATCGATATAGCCCAACTCCCCCGTGCCCGAATTCAGCAGCCAGAGGCGATCGCGATACCACCGGGGCGAATGGGGCATCGACAGCCCCATGGCGATGATTTCGGAAGTGGGCACATCGATGACGCAGCCCCCCGCCTGCCGCTGCTCGCGCCAGCCATCGGCCACATCGCTCTGACTAATCGCCGTCACATAGCGGGCCTGCCCGTCTCGCAGGGCCAACCCATTGAGATGACAGCGATCTTCAGCCGCGAGCTTGGTGATAAACGGCGGCTGCCACACCGGCACAAAGCTGTGGGTCAGACTTGGCTGGGCCAAACAGCTAAACAGCGTATTGACAAACAGTGGACGAGCCGCCGCCGCACTGGGCACCGCCACATCGTGAATATCTAAATCGGCAGTGACATAGCTCATTTGCGGTACATAGAGCGCGTCATAGCCCTCGTGGGTTTGACCTGCCGCTAGCACGTTTTCAAACCGCCAGAGCTGATAGAGCGTACTCAACCACAGCGTATTGCCCTGCACACAGAGCCCCATGCTGCGCTCAAAGGTGCGCTCAAACACCGACAGCCTGCCGTTGGGCTGTAGGCCAATGAAAAACAGCTTGCCCGCCTGATAGGTGCTGAACGCCAGGCTGCACTGCTGCTCGGCCAGCCAGGGCACAAACTGCCGCGAGGCATTGATTTCTAATGTGGGCGACGGCTTGGCAGCATGAAGTTGTGGGTCCGAGGGTGTTCGGGAGGGGGGCGATTGAGCGATCGTGTTGGTCATGGCTAGGTTCCGGTTAGAGGTTAAACGGGGTGGGGCTTGGCGATGGACTCGTGGTGAGCAAAGGAGTTGGCAAAACTAGTGTTGAAGCCGTTCAATCGACTTTGAACCCTCAGTTCTAGCGGCTAGCAGCCTCTGAATCTGTCAAGGGGTGAGGCAAAAGCGCGCAGCATCGTAACTGAGCATCGCCAAAACTCCTCGGGCGATGCCATTCTTGATTGCTGGGTCTATGACTCTCTGCGATTGGTCTTCAGGGATGAGAGTCGGTGCGTAAACTCACCCGCCCCCTTAACGGTCAGACTGACCTCACTCCGGAGGAAAACGCCAGACGCGGTTGGAGAATTTGAATTGAGGATTTAGGGGGCACTCATGCAGTGTGCATATGCAAGCGCTCAACATGCCTATCACAGTAGAAATTTCATAACTGTTGGATCTGCACCGCTTCGGCTGCCTCGCCAACGCCAATGGCGACAGCACTTGTCAAGCCTAATATCGTTTGTTTCAGCATCGTAATTTCCGCCAGAAAAACAATAGTTACGAATAAAAGCTCATCTCAAGCAGGATAAGTAGAATCACTGAATACCTTGAATGCTATGTGTACAAATATATTGAAAATATTCGCTTTAAAGTGCTATTTAAAGGCGGCTTTCCAGAAACTTTATAGACCTGCAGAGGTAAGTGAAAACGATCTTTATCAGCCCAATTATTCCTGCATATAAATTTAAAAATGAATCTATTTGTAGGGTATGCACTCAAAATTTTCAGAATTGCAGTCGACAATATTTGTTTATATCTTTAAAGACTGGATAGCTTTACTGGAGATAAATTTAGCGATCAGAGGCGTTCATCATAAATAACTTTTTTGATTCTATTAATATTAACTATAGATAAATCTATCTAGACTTAAATAACTTTTTATAGATCTGCTTATTCATCAATCTCGGCCATCATCGACCCCATATTGAATTAAATTTTGTGTGTCTAAATCCGATTCTACACTCCATTGAGAGAATTTTCTTGATAGATAAATTCGCTGCATATACATAGGGAATCCCGTTGTGTGATGGGGTCCCTCGGTGATTTTGAAAAGCTCTACAAAGTTAGCGATGGTGTTGATTTCAGAATTAGTGCGATCAAACAGAAAAAGTCTCTCAGTCTCCATCTGCCGTAGTGGCTAAAACTGTGCCAGTTGAAAGGACTCAGATCTTGCAGTTGTCCCGACATTGCCTGGTCTGGCCCCCCTGCCCCCCAAATTTGAGGGACTTAGGGGGCAAATGCAGGATGCTGATGCACTAGCGTAAGATCTCAGAAGGACGGATATCAGTTCTACGAGGAGTTCTTGTAAACGGTGTTGCTCTGTATCTCTGCGTCCACTGCCATCACCACTCACCCCCCTTATTCCCTAGGGCCGGGCAAAACAATATTGAGAAACAAGGCGGTGAGTCCTCCCGTGCTGATGCCGGAGGAAAAAATGCTTTTGATGAGCGGGGGGAGTTGATCCAAAATGTCGGGGACGAGACTAACGCCTAACCCTAATCCCAAAGAGGTGGCCATAATGATGGAAGAGCGTTGATTGAGCTGGACCGAGGAGAGAATTTTGATGCCAGCGACCGCGACTGAGCCGAACATCATGATGGTGGCTCCCCCCAAAACCGGCTGCGGAATAGTTTGAAAAATGCCGGCCACAATGGGCAATATCCCTAAGAGCGCAAGAATCCCGGCGATGTAATACCCGACGTAGCGGCTCCCTACCCCGGTTAACTGAATCACGCCATTGTTTTGACTAAAGGTGGTATTGGGGAAGGTATTGAAGACTGCGGCGATCGCCGAATTAATGCCATCGCCCAAAATGCCGCCCCGGATACGCTCAAAATATTTGGGTCCAGTGATGGGCTGGCCCGATAGGAGCGAGGTGGCTGTCAGATCACCCGCTGACCCAATCGTCGTCATCACATACAGAATCGCAAACGGAACAAAAGCAGCGATATCAAAGCCGAAGCCATATCGAAAGGGCATCGGAATATTCACCAGGGATAACTCGCCTAAGCTGGCAAAGTTGACTAAGCCCATCGGGATTGCGACGAGGTAGCCACTCACCAAGGCGATCGCGACCGACGACATGCGCAAAAAGGCACTGCCTAAATTATTCAAAACGACAATCATCGCGAGCACCAAGCCCGCCAGCATCAGGTATTGCGGATCGCCAAAAGTGCCGGCTGCCCGGGCCGCAAAGCCACCCCCCATGCTGGTCAAGCCCACTGTAATCAGCGTCAGCCCAATCAGCGTCACGACCACCCCCATCACTAAAGGCGTCACGACCTGGCTCGCCAATTGAATAAACGGGCTCAGGATGATCTCAATGAACGACCCGAAAAAGCAAAGCCCCAAAATCGTGCCTAGTGCCGCTTGCGAAGTACCCCCGGTGGCGATAACCGCAGCTCCGGTCGTAATGATGGGGTCGATGAAGGCAAAGCTAGTGCCCTGCACACTCAGTAACCCAGACCCAACGGGACCAATCTTTTTAGCTTGAATAAAGGTCGCCACCCCCGAAACAAACAGCGACATGCTCACTAAGTAAGCGCCGTCTGCCGGGGCGAGCCCCAATGCTTCTGAAACAATTAGCGACGGGGTGATGATACCGACAAAGCAGGCAAACACGTGCTGAATCGCGGCAAACAAAGATTCTTTCAGAGGAGGGCGAGCCTCTAACCCGTAAATGAGGTCTGTCTCCACCGTCGCTGCTTTGGGGTGCTCTGGCGGCAAAGGCTGTGATGCGTCTGGGGCAATGTTAGAGTGACTCATGGCGTACTTTTCTAAGCGTGTTAGTTGCACAAAATGAAAAAACGGTTGGTCGCCAACTGGCAAAGGTTAATGACTCAGAGGACTAATCTTTAAGGCTGTTGCTTCAGGTCTGATCCGACTGTGTATGGGATTCTGCCCTACAGAGCGGACATAGGGCGGAAGAGCAAATTTAGCAATGTAACTGTAGTGAGTGCGGCACTGATAGCGAGGATGAACGCCAGCACCGACAGCAGAGTCGACTTGATCAAAAGGCTCAGCTTCGCTCAAGCACGGTTCTGCTAGGGCAATGGTTGCCATTGCGGTCGATATCATGCGGTGGATATCGAGATAGAGGGAAATGCCGTGGGATTGAGTCTCCCCGACGCCTTCAATTGACCTGATCGGCTGCTGAGAGGGATATCCCGGAATCGACCTAGCGCCAAAGGCGTTCATCCAGCTCTGTTGAACCAATTCGTTCTGGGACTGGTTCTGATCCAATCGCAGGCTGGAATAGAAGGGAGCGGCCAACGGCCAGCGACCGTCTGGTTCGATGAAGTCTAGCAGTCGCAATTGGGCCGCAAGCATCGTCCGACTGCGATCGCCCAACAGCTGTAATGTCGCGATCGCCAGCGCGGTAGAAAAGGCGACATCATACTGACCAAAGGAATAATCTTCATTCATGCTGGCCCGGACCTCAGCCCAAAGCTGCTGCCGGAGCGGTTCAGCTCCTGGATCTTCTTGAATGGCCTGAGCCAATATCCAATCCATCAGGTAAGGATTGGCAAAGTACAGACCGCTGCGGTTGTCCATCCCTTGGAACAAATAGTTTTGAAGGACGTCAGTGGATTGCCCTGCCTGCTGCCGGAGGGCACTAATCAGCGCTGTCGTCCCATAGTCAGGCTGACACCAATGACGGCAACTGTCGTCGATGGCCATGTGTTGACCTTGCCGTTCTAAGGCCCAGAGTTGAGGCACGTAGCCTCCTGTTGGGCTAGCAAAGGCTTCTAGCGCCGCTAAAGATGGAAGCATCGCTGCTGCTTCCATCCCCTGCAGGACCAGCGCAGAGTCTGTTGCTGTTAGCAGTCGACCTTGGTGAAAGGCCCAGAGATGCTCCTGTTGATGCTCTAAAAGATAAGTCCGCAGGGTGGCTACGGCTTCAGTGATTGCGGTGTCCGGGAGGGACGGATTGGGGGTCCGTTCTGCGGCGTTGAGGGTCACCTTTAGACCCCGCAACACAAACCCTAAGGGCACCAGGTCACCGTATAAAAACGGGCGATCGGGCAATGGGGGGGAACACAACATCGGCATGACCTGTTGGCAAGCAGACTGTGCCAATTTTGCCAAAGTCGCCGCACTGCGCTGATGCCCCCACCGCAACCGACTCTGGGCCGCTTGCAGCAACCCCCCCTCAAGCGGTGAATCAATATTGCCATGTTGCAGAAAGAATAGATTGCAGTGTCCTGTGCGGCTAAAGTGAGACAAAATCCCGGCATGGATGTGGACGGGTAGCCGATTCTGAAACTGGGCTAGGTAGTAGTCTTTCTGCTCGGTGCCGCCCAAAAACTTGACCCCGACCGCCTGCAGCAGCTCGTAATGCTGAGTCGAGGGCGCTTGGTCAAAGACGGCTTGGGCCTGCCCCACCCCGTTCTCAACTACGATGTGCAGCAATACAGGGTTGTAAGCATCAATCTGCCCCAGTCCCACACAATCGGCAGTATCGACCTCAAACAGCGCCAGTTGCTCGGCAAATCGCTGAGCCAGGCAGGTCTCTGACGTTGCCTGAGATAACCGCTGGCCCGCGATCGGCTCCACCAGATCAGTCCCCGCAGCTTCTGCTAAGAATCGCCCGATGTTGGTCAGCACGACATGGCTATAGGGGGTCAAATCCAGGTCAGCAGGGAGATGGTACATGGCCCGGACCGTCTCTACTGTCGTTATCTGTTGCATGGTGTCTAGGTTAAACAGCACCATCCATTCCAGCGGGGCGGGCAGAATATCGAGGATTTGAGAAATACGCATAGACTTAATTGGGGGTGGAGATATAGCGGGATAGGGGTCCAAGGTTCAGGGAACGGCGTCAAGTTGGGGCCATTGACCTGCCGTTGGCACCGCTAGTTGGCCGGTGGGTTTCCCGATGAGCTGCTGACTGACCCAGCAATACGCTTTAGCTTCCACGATGCGATCCGTGTGAAAGACCAATTTGATGTGGTGCAGACCGCGAAAAAAAACGCCCTCTCGACGGTCTCCCAAAAACTGGGATAGTTGACGCGGGTAGGATGGCCAGCGATCGCGGTGGTCTCGCTCTCGCGCAAAGCCGGGATACTTCAGCAGTGCCACTCGCTTTTCAGGCAAGCACCAGCCCTCTGTCACGAGGTAGTCAAGCAGCTGACTCCAGGCAGGATTGAGCTGAGGTTGGGCCTGGAGATAGCATTCCAGCCCCAGCTTGGGGCTAATTCCTTGAGGGCTCACATCTAGATCAACATCGACCCGTTCAACCCGCTGAGACAGCTTTATCAAATAGAGCAATAGAGTCTCCAGATCCCCCTGCCAATCCAGCCTTGCTAAATAGTTCAACACTTGCTTAGGGGTAATGTTGCGCAGACAAATTCGCACCATATTGACCTGTCGAGCCAACATCAACCCCACCTGAAACACATGGGAGCCCACAGGCAGAGCATCTAGACAGTGCAGGAGTTGAGCTTCTAAAGCGGCATCCATTGGCTGACCCTGTAGCTGAGCGATCGCGGTCCGGGACACCCAATGATGGGGGGGTTCAGTTGCGTGTTCTACCGTATCGGGGCTCACAAAAATGGTTTGAGAACCAAAAAAGCAGCTCGGAATTGGCGGCTCGGCGGAGCTCCCATTGACATCAAACTCTAGCCAGAGGTTATTAACATTGGGATAAAGGTCAGAAGCGGCATCTAGCCAGGTTTGGGTAAACTGCTGTACTTGTTGCCAAACGGGCTCTCTCAAAAGCGCAGCATCTAGGGGATAACGGGGACTTTGTCCGGCAAGAATGCGCTGTCCGACCTCTTCAGACCCAACGGATAGCAAGAAATCTGCTTGGGGGATAGGGTCACCGAGGCGACATTCAAAGCCAAAGAAGTTGGTAATCGGGCCGGGGAGCCATTGGGCGATCGCTTCAATATCGGCCCAGTGAGCAGCATCAATCAGCTGTTCAGAGACGCCGGGTTTAACCAAATCGAGATATTGGACCAGAGAGTTTTCTTGAATACAGACCATGACAACGCAATTCTTAGGATGGCAACGGTAGCTGAGCAGGCTAGGAGAAACCATGGGAGGCCTTGATCTCTCCCCAAATCAGCTCAAATTCAGGAATGCTCTGCAGCACGTCTGCCGCCAAGTTATATTGCTCACAGACCAGGCTGATACGGTAATCTTGGGTCTGCACTGGATTGACAGAATGGGTCAGACTCCCCAGGAAATACAGCAGTGTATTAGTTACGGGCGGTAGCTCAGCGACGGGACGTTGCCCCAGTTTGAGCACCAGTTCTCCGCCGATTAAATCGTCGGGTACCTGCACATACAACACACTGACCAAGGCGGGGTTGATCAGCCGACCAGGATAGCCGCCGAGACTGTTATCAACATGGGGGCTTACTGCACTCCCGGCTGACAACACCAGCGGATTGAGATAGAAAGCATTACAGGCTGATTTCAGAACCCGCTGTAGATAGGGGGCAAAGGCCGGAAACTGCTCTCTCACCCGATCAATGCCCGACCGGGTAAACACAACAGAGAAACCTCGGCTGCCTTGAAAGCTGTTGCTCAATTGGTTCTGGGCCAAGTAAGGGGAGTTGACGATCGCCTGCTGTAAATTCGCTAATTCGACAGTGGTCAAAAAGTCAGGCTTACGGGCATAGCAGTTGGGCACTGGCAGCAAGTATTCCAACTGGAGGCGCTGTATCGGGCCAGTCGCCTTGGGTAAACGGCAAGGGAGAGAAGCAGTAACGTTCATAAATCAGTGGGATGTAGTAAAGGAATAGTCCCGATTCGAGCTGAGGTTGGTCGGTTCGCAGCAGCTCCAGGGGCTGTCCACGTCAACAATTCCGGTCAAGCATTCAATAAAACGCTGGTCTACAGGCCAGCGATGCGGCCTCCCTCGCCGCCGTGCAGAAATAGCCATCTCCAATGCACCAGGGAATCAGTTGGGTATTGCACCCCCGCCGAGTCAGTTCTGCTTGAGTAGCTTGCAGCAGGCTTTCGTCCTGTTCGGTAGGGTGACCCAACTCAGCCCAACTGTGGGCATAGGGAAGACAGGCCCTGGCTGCCACGATTTGGCAAATCTCCGCAACCCCCGTGGGTCCCAGGGTTGATAGGTAAGCGCCCTCTTCCTTGCCAATCGTGGCGAAGATTTGGGGATTGCTGAGCATGGTGCCCAGAATATCGAGTCCCCAATCGGATAAATCCGTTCCGATGGAGTTAAACGATAAGGGCTGGAAGTTGCTCAGCACCATATCAATGGAGCCAAACGTTTGCCCTATCCTCTGGGCTACTTCGCGCATAGACCCCATTGGGTCGGTACCCGCATCAATTAAAAACCAGGCGGTGTAGTCTGCTGTTTCTATCAGGTAGGTGTTGCCCCAGTTGCGCAAGTCGGGATGTCGGGGAATATCGTACCGAGGCACTAGAGGTTGCTCGCCATAAAAGGGCAGCACATGGACCTTCATGTCACCAATAGAAATCGGCTCAGCATACCAGTCCACCGCAATGACCCGCTCAAACCCCAGTTCCTGTAAACGAGTTGCCATGTCGTCACAGGTAATTGAGGCTCTAGGCACCTTGGGCACAATGATGGGAATATCTGGCGCAAACTGCATCAAGGTAGGCAGATGCCAGTGGTCGTAATGGTTGTGGGAAATCAGGATGCCATCTACATAGCCCTCCAACATGGCTCGACTAATATCCTGCTTAAGACCAGGGATGCTGTAATTGGAATGCAGTTGCGGATCTACTAACAAGCCCGTGGTTTGGCTGCGAAACAGTAATGCGGCATGCTGTAGTCGCATGACCCCAGGTTCGGGGGGCAGTTCCACCCGTTGGGGGGGATCATCTTCTCGCACGACCCAGGCTTTGATCAGACTGTCCAAAAACTTCACCATGCGATCGCTCGATTGCTCACAAATAGCCCTATAGGACAGATCACCCCGACCGCAGAGATGTAATACGCGATGCACGTCGGCCCAGATGGCCGGATCCCGAATCACCTGACTGCCGCCATTATTGAGCAACTGATTGATTTTGGGGTTTATATACGAGAGGGAGAGCGCCGAATTTTGGGTCGGAAATAGATAAGGCTCCTTGAGGGAAAAGCTCTCTACTGGGTTCTGTGGGTCAATATCAAACAGTACCCTGGCGATTTGAGCGTGGTTTTTAGCGGCATCTAAAAGGGCTGTTTCCAAATTGTCGGACTCAACGAACCGATCCAAAATGTCTTGGATAAACGGCTGCATTGCCATGCTGTTGTAGTCGCACAGAGTAAAGGCTTGTAGTTGAGACGTTTTGGTAAAAGACACGGTTTGAGGCATGACGCTATCTCTTTGGTAAAAACCACAAAATTGGGCTAGTGCAAACTCAAGACGGAAGGTAGGCGATCAGGATGGGCTAATCGCAATAACTCGTAGCCAATACCGGCTCGTCCGTAGAAAAAACCTGGATAGGCCACGTTGGAGGGAAAGTTTTGGAACAGGGTGAAGGTGCCTGTTTGTTGGGCTTGGTCTAGCACCTGCTCGGCAGCGTCATAGGCGCTCTGCAATAGCTCTGGTCGACCTAATACTTGAGACGCCTGCAGCAATACCTCGACTCGACCCAAGGTACCCCAAGCGAGAGAGTCGATTCCCCAGACAAGCGCATTTTGAGTGGTGTTGAGGGCCACATCAATTTGTTGACGAATCTCAGGCGTATTGACCACAGACAGACCATTCATGCGTCCCAAAGCGATGCCCGGTGCACCCTGGGCCCAACTCACCTGACAGGTACCATCTGAGGAGCGTAAATCCAACCAGTTTTGCGAGGCTTCTGAGAATTGAGTTTGTTCATAAGCGATCGCCTCGACTGCGGCTGAGCGAAAGCGATCGTCTTGAGTCACAGCAAATAACCTCAGAAGGGCATCGGCAATGCCAGCTGCCCCCTGGGAATAGCCGGTAAGTTTTTTCTCTCGCCAAGTTTTCCAAGCTTTGGGGCCATTTTCTGGACCGGTCTGATGCGCCAGTAAATGTTCGCCACAGGCGATCGCTGTATTGAGGACTTGCTGCCGCCGTTCACCCTCTAAATAAGGCAACAAAGTCAGTAAGTGCACCAAGGTCCCTGCCGACCCGCCAATCCAGTCAAATTGCTGATCCCTAGCAATGGTCTCTGGCGTTATTAGGCTAGCGATGCGATGAGCGTCGTCAATTAGGGTAGGGTCTTGCAGTAGATCACCCATGCGGGTAAGGGCGTATATCCCTGATTGCAGCCTATCTGCTCGTCCTATCTCCGACCACCGCATAGACTTTTTCAGCAGCTCTTTTCGTTGTGAGCTAAGGCTTTGACGAATACCCGCAACGGCTGCCAACGCCATTTCATGCCAGGTGCGTTCACCGGTCACCTGAGCCAGAGCGGCAAAAAATAGACCCATGCCGCCCATGCCCGAATAAAGGCCCACGTCACTGGCACCGACAAAGAAACTCTGGTTGTAGTGGGCATAATTAATGCCCACCCAGGCCGCCATGGTGTGATCTGGGTTCCAAGCGGCTGATTGGCAAAGGCGCTCAGCTAGGGTGGTCGCTGCAGCGAGTAGCTTTTGAGACCGGGGTGTGGCGTTCGTTGCCGAAGCAGACCCTATCAGAGGAGGATATCCGCCCTGTGTCTGAGACGTGGCTTCAGCAGCCTCTGGCAGACGAGGTTCTTTCTGATAGCGAGAATACAGCGATAACAAAATGATCTGCTTCTGAAATTCCAACTCCTCTTCATTTAGGGCTTTTAGCCTTTTTATAACGGCATCAAAACTGCAATAGGGAAAAAAGTTCTCAATGATCACTTCCCCATTGCAATACAAATCAGTGCTGTCAGTCGTGCCGGTAAAGGAAGGAATGTCTAGTTGCTCTAAGCAGTGTTTCTCAGCTTGAAATAAAGGCCACTGTTGAGCTTTTTGATCTTGAGATAAAAAAGCTCGACTGAGGATATCTAATTTAAGACTGCGAGCCACTCCTGCCTGCATGAGTTGAGGCGCGAAAGATGCTGATAGCAGACTGGTATAAACCGTGGTATTGCGAAATAACACTCGGCTTATTTGTCCCTTGAAATTGTCGAGGGGGCTTTCAGATCCTAATAGTTCATCACGATGAGTTATTAGGGTCTGATACATCCTGACAAACCCCTGAGCAATGTCTTCGACATAGCGGTCAGGATAAACTTGTGCTGTTCCTAGAACGGGTAAATTGTCTTTCAGATTGTGACTAGCTTCTGACGGTTCAGTCTGAATAGTCATACCGTCGGTATTGACATTGCGCCAAGCTATTGTGACAGGATGCAACTCTTCACCTGTGCCAAGCCCACTAACATCAATCAATAAATGATTGCGGTTTAAGCTCAAAGACTGATTGGGCAACAAAGATGTGCGCAAAACAGATGTGTTTACTTTTGTGCCCAACTCTATGTAGATATTGGATTGATCAATTACTGGGCGAACGACTGGAGGCACCAGCAAAGTTTCCAGGTCAACCAGCATGGGAAATTCCCCACAGGCTAAAATATTTTCAGCATGAAAATCGTTACCTTCTAGAATATCCACCAGGCATAACAACATGCCCTGTCGTTCATAGAATCGCTGCACAGCGTCTTCAGTTTCACAAGGTCGATAATCAACCCATTCAACCCAGCCATAGTTATTACAATCTAAGACTTTGGGATATTGAAAGGGAAGCAAACTTGAGTGCTGATTGCACCATTCCAGGAGCTGATTGAACGTTGCTGCCAAGCCCAATGGCTTAGGCTTATACACCACCTTTAAACCACTCTCAAATGTGAGGATAGCGACCGTACGCCTACCCTCATGCGGATCAGACAAATTAGACTGAATTGCGGTTACTCGCCGCAACGGTTGTCCTGACGCAAACTGCTGCTCAATCCGAGTCCAGTCTTGTTGCAATCGGCTTAAGAATTCGTCAGTAGCCTCTACCCATAGATCGACGAGAGTCGCCATCAACCGACCTAACGCACTGTGCTCAGCAAACAGGGACGCCATGCCGTCGGTCAGGTGTTTTTCTATAAAGGATCGATACAGGTCAGTTCCTGGCTCCCGCTGCACCGAAGTTAGAAAAAATAGGGCTAAGGGTCTGCGGGCTGAACGCGACTCGTTAAAAAGCACCATCAATGTCGGTGTCGCGATCTGGGCAATGGCATCTAGTAATGCTAGACAAACAGACTCCCAAGCTTCTGAAGACAGCAGCGATTCATACTGACCAACTTGAGACTTGAAACGCTGTTGAGCAACGGCGATCGCCGGTAGGCACAACTCTTGAAACGGGACAGGATCGGGCGGCTGAGGCAAATCAGGATAATCCTCCGGACGAAACCCTCTGGCAACGGCCATAATCTGAGCCAGGGTCGTTGTCCAGGCAGGCAAGTAGTCAGGTTTGATTTGGTCTCCCTGCAATAAAATGCGCTGCACCATATCGGGAGTAATGTGGTCCCAATTGAGTCGCCGTTGAAACTTAATCGGGTCCCCTTTAAAGACTTGTCCACACCAAAAATCGAGCCGTCGCTCAAACTCTTCCTGCTGTTCCGTCGATAGGGCTACTGTCGATGCCTCAGTCTTCTGCACTTGCTCCCAATTCCGAATGGCGGGAAGAATTTCCGTCAAGTAACTCGCTCGTGCTGCGACGGCCAGAAAATAGTCATCAGTAACTTTAGTCGAGGTGTTCGTGAGTACTTTTTCCTGGCTTAAGGTCTTCAAAGAACTTGCCATGAGGTTAACCATCAGAAAGCAGAACAACAAATGCAGAACTGAGAAAGTGCAGAAATACAAAGCCAGTTAACCAGGCCAACATTCTGTCAAAATAAAAGTCTTAATTCTGGACTTCATATAACTTTTATTTTCGAAAAATAGGGGTGTAAATGAACTGTTCAAAACTGCCAAATTAAAGCTATCACAGTTCAAGAAAATACTATTTGGATGAGCGTCTCAAGTCGCTTGGATAAACGTCTCAACCTTAGTCAGGAAGGTTGTCTCAGCTGTTTTCCCCCGTATAATCGAAGCTAAAAGAAGCTGCTTTCGAGAAAGAACAAATCAGATTCTTTTGTTTTTTGAGTTCTTTTGGGGCCTTATTATGCGCTATGTTGCGGTTTGCGGTAGTCCGCTGCTGAAGTTCAACGATTCTCAAAATGTAGTTAGGTCTCTGGAAATGGAGGGCGTCAACCTGACCTGTGGATTGCTACATGGCAGAGACATACAGTTTGATCCACAAGCACCCGAAAATCATTGCAATGTTTTAGTTAAAATTCTTGCTTTTTCATCAAACTATCGTGATAAAAGCATCATTTTGAGAGCAGCGACTTATTTGTCACAACAAAACTTTTACGCCTTTGGATCTGATTTTGTCGCTGAGGTGCTGGCGGTCGGACCCAAAGTTGAAGGACTGCAACCGGGAGACCGGGTAATTAACAATAACCAGTATCCCAATTCAGGTATAGAAGGGGTCATGCCAGGCGTGACGACTAACCATAGCTCCAAAGAACTGCAAATCTTTCATCAGGTCAAGCTCCTCAAAATCCCTAATAGTATTTCCGATGAGGTAGCAGCAGGGTTTAGTATTGGAGCCCAAACCTCCTACAGTATGTTGCGTAAGCTGAAGGTTCAACCGGGTGAAAACATCCTGGTCACAGCAGCAAAATCAAACACCTCCCTGTTCGTGATCAACGCTCTGAAACACCGGGGGGTTAATGTCTACGCTACCTCGACATCTCGTAAGTTTGAGGACAAGCTCTTGGCGATGGGGGTCAAACAGCTGATTCAGATTGACCCTAGCCAAGAAGACTGGTTGCAAATTCCTGAACTGATCCAGGTCTACCGTGAGACCGGCGGTATAGACTGTATCGTGGATCCTTTCTTTGATTTACACATTGGCAGACTGTTACCCCTTCTGCGTCAGGGTGAAGGAGGACGCTACGTCACCTGCGGTCTTTATGAGCAGTACTCAACCTATACCGGACATCATTTTAACTATCAGGGCATGGCGTTAAAAGATGTGATGCTGTTTGCCATGATCAATAATGTGCAGCTGATTGGTAACTGTGTCGGCAAAACGGCAGATCTGCAACAGGCGATCGATGATTGCACTCAGGGTAAGTTCACAGTAGCTGTAGACTCTGTTTTTTCAGGCAATCAAATCAGAGAGTTTATAGACCGCACTTACAATAGTCGCAAACGGTTTGGAAAAGTCATCTTTAAGTATTGATGGATCGAAAAATAGTTTCAATATCTCTATCTTATGCAAGCTTTTATAGAGATATGGTATGAGAGTTGATTGGGACGAAGTCAATTATGCAGGGTACAACCTCTTATTCTGTAGCGCTGATTGTGATTTGCCTATTCGTCATTGCTTTACTGTGGTTACCTGATGTCTTAGGCAATGATTAATGTTGTTAATCTAATTGGCGGGCTGCCAGAGTTGCAAATAGTCCGTCTTGTTCGACAAGTTCATCAAAAGTACCCGTTTGTACGACTCTTCCGGCTTGTACGACATAAATTCGATCAGCATTGCGGATAGTGCTCAGCCGATGGGCAATCACGACCCGAGTCGCATTCAAACGGTCTAAACTCTCTGTGACAATATTTTGGGTGCGGTTGTCCAAGGCACTCGTTGCTTCGTCAAGCAGAATAATATTGGGTTTCAAGACGATCGCCCTAGCAATCAACAGCCGCTGTCGTTGACCACCCGAGAGATTACTGCCACCCTCGCTGATGATCGTGTGCATCCCCATTGGCATTTGCCGAATATCATCAGCCAATCCAGACGACGTAGCTGCTTCCCAGGCCTCATCCAGAGACACTAGAGCACCCCCAGTAATGTTATCCACAAGGCTACCTGCCCCGATGCGGCCATTTTGCAAAACGACGCCCAGCTGACGGCGAACCGCTTGAACATCTAAGCCAAGCAGGTCTTGCCCATCGTAATAAACCGTTCCCGTAGGCGGTGTCTCAAATCCCAACAGCATTCTAAATACTGTCGATTTACCGCTACCGGAGGGTCCAACTAAGGCAATAAATTCCCCAGGTTCTGCATAAATGCTGACATCATCCAAAATTAAAGGCCCCTCTTCTCGATACCGAAAGGTGACGTGGTCTAGGCTGAGTTGCCCTGTGAGCCTGCCGGGATCGGTTTTACTAGAGTCGTTTTCTGGAGTGCCTTTAACAATCACCTCAGCCCGTTCCCATAGAGGAACAATCCCCAGAATGTCAGTGACCGTATTGCCCAGGGAGGTTACCCCGCCCAAAAAAGTACCGTAGGCCGCGTTAAACGCCAAAAAGGTCCCGACTGTTAAGCCAACCCGCCCTTCGGTCTGGGCATTTTGCAAAGCCAGGATAGCAAACCAGAAAATCAATACTGAGCTGAGCAACGGTAACGCTTCAGTCAGCACGGCGATGCTATCGTTTAAGCGCTGAATGCTGGCTGTGAGTCGAGTTCGCTGGGCAAAAATCTGCGCCCAAGCTCCCAATGCTCGCTCCTCAGCAGCGGCTACCCTTAACTTAGCGACTCCGTTAATCAGTTCAACGTTGAGGCTATTAATTTCTCCGTCTAAAACTTCTTGTTTGCGGGCCTTTTTGACGAGTTTGAGACTGGTGAAGAGCGTAATCCCAGTGGTGACAACAGTGATACCGATCGCGACGATCGCCAGTTTGACGCTATAGATCAGCATCAGTCCGAGGTTGAGCAGCGCAAACACGCCATTGAGCAAAGACTGCTGAGTCGCCCCACTCAATTGCCGGCGAATTTGGCTGACGGACAATAACCGTAGCAGCAAATCGCCGGTGGCGTAGTTGCGAAAGAACGACGGATGGAGTTGCAAGAGTCGATCCCAAACGGCGGGCTGCAGGGTGCTATCGGCTGCCGTTTCTACTCGCAAGGAGACCAACCCCTGGGCAAACTCAAAAATCGTTTTGGCGATCGCTGCAACAATCAAAGCTAGACCTAACTGCAAGAGTAAGGCGCGATCGCCTGCGGGAATGGCATCGCTGACCAATAAAGAGGTGGCTTGGGGAACGACCATGCCCAATAGTGAACCGATGACTCCCAGGCCAACAATCCAGGCAATGTCCCAGATGTGCCCTTGCACAGCAAACTGAAGGATTTCAAACGCCTGGTTGATTTTCTCCGGCAGAGGCCGGTAGAACATATAAGCTTCGACACTTAAGGTATCGACAACCGCCTCATCGACTGGGGTTTTGCTCCGGGTGACCGGGTCAAAGAGAACATAGCGTTTGCGCCCCTCGGGGAGCAGGGCACAGGGTTCTCCTTCTGCGGTGTAAGTCAGTAACGGCCCCTGCTCACGGGTCCACCAGTTACCTGTCAGCAGCACTCGGCGAATGCGAAATTTAGACGCACTGGCGATGGCGTCAATGGGTTCTTGAACATGCTCTAAATCAATTGAGGCTGTGGGTGGCTTCACCTCAAGGTCCATGATCCGCCCTACAGCCCCAGCCGCCACTAAGAGGGCAGTTCCTACCTGAGGAACAGTAACAACTTTGGCATTCAGGACGCCACTGAGTTCGCCCATAGCCCCGGTTGCGGCTTGCTGAGTCAGCTGCTGGCGCTCTCGAAACTGCTGAAATTCGAGAGTGATGGTTTGGTGTTCTAACTGCTCTAGATACTGAAAGATATGGCGATGAAATTGTGCCACCCCAGCCAGGAGGTCATCTACTGTGAGCGTATTGAGGTAGAGATCGTCTCCTAGCGTCAAGATTTCCAACTCAGCGGGCACCTGCGCCTGTAGCCAAAGATCAGCTGTCACCGGAAACGCTGAGCCAGCGGCTTCGACTTTTAGTCCGTCTAAGCCCAGCCATTCCGTGTGGCCTTTCAGCACCCTGATCCAGTTGACTTGGTTGCGCCCCGGAGTCAAGACCTGATGGTGTTGAAGAGAGAGATATCGGGAGCGTTTAGTAAAGACGATTTCGTAGCCTTTAGGCATGATATCGAGGGGATGTTCTGCCAACCTCGCACTGAAATGGAGTATCCAAGTTTCGAGACCCGTGATGGCGATCGCCTCACCAGCGATCGCCGCAGTGATCAGATCCGTGATCGCGAATGGCTCTAAGGTCGATGTTTCATAAGCCACCGCCGCGATCGCATAATTCGCCTCTACACCAGTCCACAGCCCCGTACCCACAATCCACTCCCCAGCATAGACAGTAAATAGATATCGCCGTTGAGAAATTGGTTCCTGTTGTTCATCCACCTGCACTGCAAATAGAGCTAGGGAACCAGACTTAACACACCAAACAGCATGGGGATCTTGCAGGAGCAATGGCTGATTGCCGTGCAGCGTGAGAGTAGAAGTTGGGACATCTAGTGGACTCATGAGATCGATCCTCCCAACGCATAGGGTTCATCGGTAGCGGCTGCCATGCCCACTAGTTCTTGGTACACCCCCTCTTGCAACCGTAGTTCTTCGTGGGTCCCTCGTTGCACAACTTGGCCCCGATCCAGCACGATGATTTCGTCGCAGTCACGAATGGTGCTGAGACGATGGGCAACGACAATGCAGGAACAGCCCCGACGACGTAGATTGTGATCAATTAGCAGTTCCGTTTCCGCATCCAGAGCACTGGTCGCTTCGTCCAGTACGAGGACGGCGGGATTGCGGACCAAAGAACGGGCAATTTCAAGACGTTGACGCTGGCCACCACTGACACTCGTGCCCCCTTCTGAAAGTTTGGCGTCATATCCGCCGGGCATGAGGGCAATCAGATCATGAATCTCGGCATCTTTACACGCTTGGATAAGGTCTTCTAGCGGTATTGTCGGGTCCCATAGGGTCAGGTTGTCACGCACAGTTCCGGCAAACAAAAAAATGTCTTGCTCAACCATGGCTAAGGAATTAGCCAGCACTGAACGAGGGATCTCATCGCGGGACACGCTATCAAATCGGATCGCACCTGACCAGGGAGCGTACAATCCCGTCACTAGCTTGGCCACAGTAGATTTGCCGGAGCCGCTTCCCCCCACTAAAGCCACTCGCTGCCCCGGCTTCAGAACCAGGTTGAGATGGTCAATTAGGGGAGGCTCTAGGCGACTGTACCCAAAGGTTAGATCTTGCAGTTCTACATGACCTTGCAGGCGGAAGATCTCTCTCGGCAGGCCCAGGGGTTGTTCAGAATGCGTAGGAGTGTCCAGCGGTAAGGTTGCCTGACGTTCCACTTCAGGATCGAGAGCGTTTTCCAACACGTCGTCTAGCCGATTCAGATCAGCCTCAAGGTCTTGAAGCGTGCTCCCAAAGCTCAGCAGCGTGGTGACCGGAGCCAGAAAACTCATGGTCAATGTCTGATAAGCCACCAACATCCCGATGCTAAGGGTGCCGTTCATCACGCGCAGTCCCCCAACCAACAAAATGACGGCAACTGCGATCGATGATAAAAACTCAGGTAGGGTTGCGAGCATCTGATTCGGTAATCCTGCCTGGAGTTGAGCGTTGTTCAGCTTGGCGTAATAGCCTGAAAATTTTGAAAACAGATCAGACTCTAACCCAGAAGCTTTGACGCTTTCGATAGAGAGCAGGCCGCTGATGGCCACGCCGACACTTTTGCCACTTTCCTGGGCCAGTTTGCTGTTAACATCGGTGCGGCTGTCGGCAAGCAGTTTTAAGACGACGAGATTAACGGCGGCAAAGCAGATGGCAATAAGGGTAAGCAGCCAATCATAGGCAAACATGATAGCGGCGTAAAACACAATCATGAGGGTATCGATGAGGGTGGTTGCCAATTGCCCAGAAATGACGCCAGCGACCTTGTCGTTGAGCTGAGTGCGGTTGCTGATTTCCCCAGCGTAGCGCTGCGCGTAAAACCCCACTGGTAGACGTAAGGTATGCCAGATAAACTGCCCTGACAGCGTCAGCGTCAGCTTAATCATGAGTCGCCGTAAATAGGTTTGCCGCAGACGGCTCAGCAAACCCTGAATCAATGCCGTGACGATCATGCCCAGTAACAGAGGACGCAACCAGTCTTCGCGATTTTGCACCAGCACTTCATCGACAAATACTTGGGTAAAAGCAGGCACGGTGAGACGCGGTAGGGTCAGGAGCAATCCTGCTAAGAGACAGAAGATCAGGGCTCGCTTAGAATTGCTCAACCGCAGTCTCAGAGCGGGCAAAATCCCTTTCTTGCGTCCGCCTTGCTCAAAGTCAGGTCCGGGTTGTAAAACCAGAACAACCCCGGTATAAGAAGCGTTGAATTCTGCTTGAGAAGTTTTCCGGCGACCGGAGGCTGGATCGTTGAGATAAATCTGGTCACCCACGAACTTTTCAACCACTAAAAAATGGTTGAAATTCCAAAACACGATACACGGCAGGCGAACTTGCTTCAGCTCCTCAATACTGCGACGAAACCCCTTAGCCTGCATCCCATACAGTCGAGCTGCTTTTAAGACATTTGAGGCTTTACTGCCGTCTCTAGAAACGCCGCATTCGCGCCGCAGTTCTGGCAAGGGCACGATCCGGCCATAGTAGCCAAGAATGATGCCTAATGCGGCTGCCCCACATTCAACATTCTCCATTTGAATGAGGGTTGGGGTGCGACTAGGATCAAGCCGCAATCGAGACACAAGGTTGCTGATGAAGCCAATAGCCATAGGAACCGTACCTACATAACCCAGCAACTTGACTGAACGGCGATCGCAGCCATCAATACACCCCCGTCCAAGAGCGGAACAGCGGAATGATATACGCGATCGGGGCAATCTCTCCAACCCTGACTTGCACTGTGGTCGTGGTGCCTGAGGTGATTGCTTCGTTTGGGCCTTGCGATGAGGTCCAGGCATACCCACTCACAGTGCTGTCATCAGTTTCCAACTGGATCGAGATCTGCACGGGGGGACCATTGCGCGTAAAGTTTTGGGCCAGTTCAGCATTGCCCACCACAGTCGCAATTTCTTGGGTGGTTAAGGGAAATTGCGACACCGACTCGACACCTCCAACAATTCCGCCATAGCGCTCTCGTTTGACGATGCTGGGGGTAATTTGGGCCGCCATGCCCAACTCGATTTGTTTCCCATCTCGATCAGGAAAGTATGCCAGAGTAATTAATTCTTCATCCTCATCTTCAATTTCTAGAGAGGCGAGTTGTTTACCCGGTTCAATCACCTGACCAGCGACAATCCCAAGCTCTAATACGCGCCCCGTATAAGGACTCGTGATCGTACCCTGATCGGCTAATTGCAGTTCAAGCTGGTCAATTGTCTTACGCACCTGTTCAATCTGGTTTTCACGATTGAAGCCCGTCTCCAATTGTTGCTGATTGAGCTGTGCTTCCTTAGACGCGAGGTCTTGTAACTGGGCCTGAATTTCCCGAACCGTATTCAGGTTTTGCAGATACTGGCGCTGGGCTTCGGCTTCTTGCACATCCAGCTGACGTCGTTGAGCTTCTAGATCGGCCACTTGGGCCAGGCTATTAAAATACTCTTGTTCTGCCTGCAACAGCACATCCCCAGTGATAATTTGCTGCTCCAGCAGCTGACGTCGACTTTCGACCCTCTCCTGCAGTGTTGGCAGCAGTTCTCGGGTCTGTTGCAGCCTGACCTCAAGACTACGACGACTCTCTCGAATCGACTGCAAATTCTCGTCCCGTAGAACTGGAGTCAGAGATTGAGTCGTTTCGAGATTAGCTTGCAAGGCTGCCCGCTGTTGCTGAATCACGGCCTTTTGCAGTTCGACTTGTTGAACATCTAGCGTTGTGCTTTCATCCGTCTGGGCTTGCAGCCGTGCCAGCTTTTCCCGTTCTTGCCTTAACTGTTGCTCGGTCGCGGATTGATCAATAGTGCCAATAACCTGCCCGACCTCAACAGGGTCGCCAGGCTGCACTTCTAGCGTCAACACCCTGCCACCACCCGGGACCTGCAGCTGTACAACTCGCCGAGGCCGGACCAACACTCCTTGTCCTGTGACATTGAGCGGTAAACGTCCGAAAATACCCCACAGGCCACCCATTAGAATCAATAGCCCCAGCCCTACCAATGGCACCCATGCCTTGGGATCGACGACTTTCACCAGCTGATCTAGCTGTTCAGGAGAAGAAAGGCGTTCGATGGCATCTTGCCGAAATAGCGCTTTCTTTTCTTTTTCTTGCTCCTCATGCGGGGATTTTGGGGTCATGACTGATCCACCTTTAAGCGCTTCAGCATCCATTCAAACCGTGCTCCCCCAACAGTCAAATGATCGATTAAGTCCAGATCTAACTCGTCTTCATAGTGGACATCTGGAGAGAGCGATTGACCAACCTGGTACGAAGCCTTACCATATCCAAGCCGATTGATGAAGCTATTCAGACGCGCTGATAGGAGGATAGTCAATACTCGATAGAATCGAGTGGCCATACCCGCATCTTGCTGGAGCTTGATGAATAAGTCGCGGCGGGGGATCGCCAGTAACGTTGATGGATTGATCGCGCTAACAGAAAACTTTGACAGCCGTGAGTCAATCAAGGTTGTTTCTCCAACCACTTCGCCCCGAGACGACCGAGCCACCTCTCGTCCTGGGTATTCCTCTGATTGCCCTCCAGAGGTAAACTGGCTGAAAATTTGAGTCAGTGCTGCTGACTTGCCGCCGGTAATGGAAGTCGAGAGCAAACCGCGTAACACAACATATAAAGTATCTGTCGGTCGCCCTGATTGGATCAACCGCTCCTCAGGTCGGAGATGGACCACGGAACCATGATTGATCATCCAATCAATATCGCTGTCAAACAGCTCTCCAAAAATCACTGGCCCATCTTGAATGGCAGAAAGTTGTAGTCCTCGACGGTAAATGAATTTGTCTAACAGAAATTCGTAGCGATCGAGCATCAGCGTAGCCATGACACGATAGAACCGAGACGCAAATTCGCGATCGCGAATCAGTTTGGTTTGCAGTTGAGCTTGGGGCACAACCAGCACGGTCGAAGCCGCCTCGGTTCTAATGACCATAGGGGATGGAGGACTATGTAACACCGCCATTTCCCCAAATACATCGCCACCTTCTAATGGAAAAAGAATATGCTCTAGATTTGCATTTCCAGACAGCGCCGAAAAGGCTTGCCCTAAAACGCTGTCTTGATCATCGGCAACTGCGGAAATGAGTTGCCCTCCCAAAACAATGTAGAGGACATTAACAACCTCACCTTGATGCACTAACACCGCATTCTCATCCAACGTTTGCTGTTGACCTGCCGTTACCAGCCAGTCAATATCGCGATCAAGTAAAGCTTCGAGAAGTAGGTCTGCCATCGCTTTAAAGGGTTAAAGGGTGAGGACGAAAATCAAGAGTAATCAATAGCTCCCAATGAATGCTCAAGTTAAGACAAGGCCAGATCAAGATGGGTTTGTTGAGCTTCAACAGCAGTTTGCATGAGTGCCAAACCAGTGTCGGAGGCAAGTTCCTCAATTGTTAGGGATACCAAAGCCAATAAGGTTGCAAGCCTCCCTGAGGCAGTACGGTAGTGTGCTAAATAGGTGCGATCGAACTGTTCTAAGTTCTCAGCAGCTTTCTTCACAAGGGCCTTCAACACCTCGAAAGCACCTTCAGATAAAGTTGGATTACCTAGATATAGATGTAACCTACCACTGTCACGATAAGCTGGAAAGCGCTCTAACCCGACAAACTGTAAAAACCAGTCTGCTCGGTATGTGCCATTAGCCGCCAGAATGCCAAAATAATCGGCGATCAGCTCATCTAAGACATGGTTACGCATAGATTGAAAGCAGCGTCGAGTGAAGTAGTGGATACATTCATGCTCACGCCGGATTATCAGCGAAAGTCGCAGCCATTCGTCCTCATCCAATCCCAATTGGGCTGCTGTTACATTGCTGTAGGCACCATGACTCAAGAGAATGAATCGATCCTGATACAGCGCTTTTTGAGGTACTAGACGAGAAAAGGCTGCCAACCAATCCTGTTCTGAACATTGATGAGGGTGTCGAGACTCCCATTGCCGACGATAACGTTTGACTCGATCCCAATTATTGTATCCTCCAATAATGCAAGCCCCCATTGAATGGGGAATATCTACCGGCTCATTGCGTTGAGTGAATGCCTGTAGCAGAGAGACGAAATCTGCACGATTACTCGATACGATGACCGGAATAGCGCCGGCTAAGGTGGGATAAATGAACAAAGCAAGCTCGTCGGGTTCTTGGAGTGTCAAACCTGGAGTCGACTGAGTTGAGAAACAACCTTTACGAGTGGCTTGACGATAGATTTCGCTGGTACTAATACCTGACCGTATTGGAAATCTCAGCTGCACTAGAGCAGCGGTCAGCACTGCGAAAACGCCCTTCTCTTGAGCCGCCTCTACATATTCTTGCCAGACTTCTATATGGGGTTCGTCGGCCAATGGAAAAGCAAAAGTATCAACCGTTCCGTCCCGTCCATCAAACAGGTTTTGATTGTATGTGAGTAATTCTTCTAGTTCATTTGGCCCTGCACCATAGGCTTTCAATATCTGAGTTCTTAAATCTAAAGTATCCATAAGCTTATATCCCAGCTTGATTGGCCTCTGAGCACATTAGATCAGACACTGACTAACAATTTCATCAAACGTTTCACTCACGGGATCATTGGGATAGTCAACGACAAAAAGCCCATTACTAGCAAGCACCATCATTTCATCAGAGTGGGGTAGAACTCCAACCACGTCGGCACTATAGGTATCTTCTATTTTTGATTTAAGGTCACCCAAATTAAAAAATTGAGGAACTTTATTAACCACCATAAACAAAGCCGGCACCTTTAATTTTCGGGCTACATCGACTGTTACGGCTGTTCCCTGATAGTCTTGCGCATCCGGGCGCAAAATCAAAAATAGGATATCGGAAATCGAAATTGACAGCAACGTTTCTTCGTTTAGTCCAGGATGAGTATCAACTAACAAATAATCAAGACTAAGCTCATTAACAAGAGCTTGAAGACCTTGTCCCAAATATTCAATGTCATAACCTTCGCGTAAGACCCGAGCGATGTCCTCAGCTCGACTACTACTAGGAATCAAAAAGACCTTCCCGTTATTATCAGCTAGCGAGCCCAAAGTATTAGTGACATCGTAAGCTACTTCACGAATGGAACGACGGCCCCAAAGATAATCGTTGAGAGTAGTTTCAATTTGATCTTCTGAGAAGCCAAATAAAACATGGATTCCTGGTGACTGGATATCGGTGTCCACTACAGCAACTCGCTTCCCATACTTTGCCAGAGTGGCCGCTAGATTAGCCGTCGTATTGGATTTCCCTGTCCCTCCCCGATAAGAGTGAATAGATACAAATTTTGACACTGATTTCAGCCCCCAGGTAAACACAGCGATCGCCAACAGAAAAGAATTAGACACTTAAACGCCCAGCGCCTAATGATTAAGTCATTCCCAAAGTTCTTCCATCTTTGGAAACTGACGTTGCCATACCAATCAACAAGCAAGAATAACGCTTGCAACGCCTACAGAATCTTCATTGTTCTATATTTTAGCTAAATATCATGACTGAAAAAGGTTGCGACATTCAACCTTCAATCAAAATCAATGCTAAACATAGATTCGGTAGTTTTTTACCTATTATTTGCCTATTAGAATACCTCAAAAAATCCAACTCTATGATACTATAGCAGAGCTACTGTAATTGTTTTTCTTCTGATTGACAGTACTTAAGAAACGGATTTTCACAGATGTGAGAAAAGTACTGAATCGGACGCTTGGCAATATGGTTTTTAAGACCTCATTGCGAGATAGAGGGGTCTTGTTTTAAAACCAAAGTTTAGTCAGTTTTGAAGTTCTGTAACATTCAATTAATATGATGCAAAAAGGTACAGTTCGTACGGGTCAAGGCTTGCTTGACGCCGGATTGGTTTCTTCAGGAGAATCTGCAGAAATTGATCGGGTTGCGAAGCAATTTTCCATGGCTGTGACTTCAGACATGGTGGAATTGATCGATTTTCATGAACCAGAGGATCCGATTGCTCAGCAGTTTATTCCTAACTCCAAAGAATTGAATATCCTTCCAGAAGAATTAGGTGATCCCATTGGTGATTTTCCTCATACGTCAATTAAAGGAATTGTTCACCGATACCCAGATCGCCTGCTGCTCAAGCCTATTCATGTTTGTCCAGTTTATTGTCGATTCTGTTTTCGCCGAGAAGTTGTTGGTGATGATGGCGAGGGACTTGCCCCTCAGGAATTAGAGGCAGCATTAGACTATATCCGCAATCATTCTGAAGTTTGGGAAGTTATCTTAACAGGTGGCGATCCCATGATTTTGTCGAAAGCAAAATTGACCTATATTATTCAGGCGCTTGACCAAATTGATCATGTTGATGTGATTCGCATTCACACTCGGATTCCTGTCGTTGACCCGGGTCGAATTGATGAAGACGTTGCTCAAATTCTCAGGGTGAGTAAGCCAGTTTACGTAGCTATTCATTCGAACCACCCCAAAGAATTCAGTGAGGCTGCCTGTAACGCGATCGCGACCTTAGCCGATGCAGGTATTCCTTTAGTGAGTCAAACTGTTTTACTCAAAGGGATTAATGATGATCCTGAAACGCTAACTCAACTTTTTAGAACTATGGTGAGAAATCGGATTAAACCCTATTACCTCCACCATGGCGACATGGCTAAGGGAACTAGCCACTTTCGTACCACTATTCAAGAAGGGCAAGCCTTAATGCGAACCTTGCGAGGTAAAATATCTGGGCTTTGCCAACCGACCTACGTCCTCGACATTCCTGGCGGGTATGGCAAGGTGCCTATCGGTCCTGACTATTTGCAAAAACAAGGCGGAGATGATTATCTTGTTGAGGATCCTTGGTCAGAAATGCATCTCTATCCACCTGAAAATGAATAGTTTTGAAGCAAGCGTTGTAGCCTGATTTTGTCATTTCACCCATACGCTTGCATTTGTTATAGCCATCCCAACTGTTTTTTGGAGGTAAAAAGGATTTTTGAATAAGGTTTTCAAAAAAAATCTTATTCAAAAATCCAAATAGGCTCACTATCTGTAGATTGGCCGAATCAGACTCAAGAACTTTCACCACGGGCAAAGCTATTGTGTATCTACCTTTCTGCCTGCGAGCTTTGATCCGAGTGAAGTTATTTGAGTCAATATTGACCCAAAAAACAATACTATAACTGCACGCTGCTTCCATACCGGATATGCTAGGCGGACAGCCGCATCGATAGAGAAAGCTTTTCCGCACTTCTGGAATGAGCAGAAACAAAAAATTGAGGATTTGCTAAATTCCAAAACACACTAGAAGATCAGCCCACGCCAAACTCAGCTCCCTGCATGTCAGAGCGAGCGGCCATTAGGGCGGTATTGACACAGTGCACTTGATCAAATACTTGAAGGGAATACACACAGAAATACCTTAGCGTTTTCAACATCTCAGGACTGCTCCAAGCCTACTATCCTGGCTCGAACACTCATTGGATAACTGTCTCAGATTGATTGGATATATGTCTCAATCTTGATGTCGAATCTGAGATTGCTTGTTTTGCTGCCTTTTGACTGTCCCCACAGACTAGGAACTTCTTTTAAGAAGACCGCCTCTAATCAAGCGTTGAGCCAGTTTAATTTGGTTTGCAAGCTCTAAACCTGGCAATTCACTCACATCAAAGGGTCGCGTTATTTCTGCAACAAATTTCATGGCTCGGCGATAGCTCGCAGGGCCACCAATAGTGTTACCTGGAAATTTGAGACTGACCGAAAGTCCTCTATCCATCAACTGACAGTGTAGTTCCTGACGCTTTTCGACCTGAGTTTCAGCAGTGATAGAGCTAAGCTCATTTAAATGCTCAAAATGACCATCGGGTGCTGGAATAGTCGTCTGAAGGAATTGGTGTTTTAACATTGCAAAAGCTTCTTGCACATCGGCTTTTTCATGAAAAACTGCTACTAAAGCTGCAAATCCTTCAATCAATACATCACCATTCTCTGCATCTAAAAACCCGACAGGTAAAGCCTTACGAAAACGTTCATCTTGTAGGCTGAGGGCAGTTAAGGCCTGCTGCAATAAATCCATCCACTGCATGGGATGAACCCCTAAGGTCATGTGGAATGAAAAGCTGTCAGTCGTCTCAGCATGATGAATAACCCCTCGGGGAATATACACCAGATCTCCCGACTGAACTAAAATCTCATCCGTTGGCTGACCTAGATTCTTCTCTGGGATAACGGGTTGAAAGCTGTTGTGTAGTGGCACTGGTTGAGGCGAGCCATGGAACTTCCAAGTTTTTGAGCCAGCCACTTGTACGACAAACACATCATGAGTATCGTAGTGGGGCTGCAAAGCTTTGGAATTTGCAGGGGACAAATAACAGTTCGCCACAATCGAGTGACTTAATACCCGCTGCAACTGGTTGCAAAAGGTTGCCACAGCCGGCCAGAACCGCTGCAAGCCATTAATGATGATAGAGTGACCTTCATCATAGGCTTTGTACAGCTGATTCATATGGATGCTGCCATCAGCCCTTTGGTACCGAGTGGGCAACACCTCAATCTGGTTCTTCACGACCCGAATATCAGGGGGCTTGATCTGGGCGCACTGCAACACTTGCTCTAGAGCCTCGACTGAAAATAGTGCAGCATAGTAGCCTGCTTGGCTACGAGGCACATGGAGAAGTCGATTTTCCCAATACTGCTCTAAAAACTGATTTTTAGTAATAGGGGCAAGTAAATTCTGAACATGAAAGGGGATTGCTGAAGCAACAGTAGCATCCTGTAAATTAGTTATCGTTTGCATTGAACAATATTGGATTAACTACCCTACTTAAGATGAATGTACTGGGATAAAAAGCGTGCCCTCCAATTCAGTTTCGTGGGAGTCCACTGAAGAGGGCACTCAGCTGTAAGCTCTTAAATTGTTATTGAGCGCACAGAAAACTTTAGAAAGCCTCACGCCTTTTGGCGTCCCTTAAAAAGGTGACAAGCAAAAAGTGCTCGTCACCCCAGGGTGAGTGCTCACCATTTAGGCTTGAAAATGTCTATCGTAGTTTGAACAGATGCTACGGTAAGTCCTGCACTGCCAATAACAGCTGAGATGACGGCTGAGGCGACTAGCTCTCCACCGGCTACCGCCTCTAATTCTTCATCGCTCAGTTCACCTGCTTCCTGACGTTGTACAACCTCTTGCTTTCGCCTTTCAACTTCTGCGGCTAATTCCTCTGGAGAAAAGTCATAGCCTTTGGATTTTGCCAGGTCGGCTACGGCTTGGCGATCGTTCTCAGCCTCAAGGGCTTTTGCTAGATCATTTTGTAGTGCTGAATCTTCGGATACTTTACCTAGAAATTCCTGAACAGCAGTTGCTGACATGGATGATTTCCTCACTAAAAAACTAGAATTACCTCATTTAATATACATAGATTAAAATTCGGTCAATTGGATGAATGTCTCAATTTGTTTGGATAAACGTCTCAGCAAAGAGTATTGAATGTCAGGCTAAGAGTTTGCCTTGAGAGGATAAAGATAGCCCTCTTTGTTGACTCAATGAGAGCCATGAAATAGACTTCATTGAGTCAATAAAATAAATTCTCAACTCCCAAAATATGGAAGCCTGGATTTTTGCATTTGCACGAATTCATTAGGGATTCATCTGATCTGCCTCAACAGGCAAACGCTAACCCATCAACGTTCTAGAATGAAGACTTACCATTTAGGTTTGGCTACTGAAATTGTCGTCACGGTAGCCAGCGTACCCGCCGTTGCAGCTACAAAAATGGCTGTAATTATTGCTTCTCCACCGGCTACTGCCTCTAATTCATCATCACTCAGTTCACCAGCCTCCTGACGTCGAACAAATTCTTGCTGGCGTCTTTCGATTTCTGCAGTTAACTCCTCTGGAGAAAAGTCGTAACCCTTGGATTTGGCTAAGTCGGCTACGGCCTGGCGATCATTCTCCGCTTCAAGGGCTTTTGCTAGATCATTTTGTAATGCTGGATCCTCAGCTACTTTACTTAAAAACTCCTGAACAGCAGTTGCTGACATGGATAGTTTCCTCACTAAAAAAATAGGTTTATCTCATTCAATGTACACACGCCATATCCCAGTCAATTGGATCAACGTCTCAATTTAGTTGGATCAACGTTTAAAGAGAATAAGATTTTTAATGTTCATGGCACTAGAAATGAAACGTTAAAGTGAATAATAGTTGAAGATTGTAAAATAATTTGCATCTGTGTACTTTAACAAAATTGAAACATTCTCTATATTGCCGATATTTCTATATTTTTTGAAGTTGACAGTACCTAAAGCCGGCTGAATAGCTACTGCTGAACTCAGTTGTTTTTTTTCACCATTAGACTACTTGAAAAGGTGACAAGCAAAAACTGTTTGCCACCTTTCAGAATAGACACTTACCATTTAGGCTTGAGTGCGCTTAACGTAGCTGCACCAATCCCTACACTGGCAATAGCGCCTGATACCGTGAGCGCAACTATTAACTCTCCGCCTGCTACTGCCTCTAATTCGTCATCACTTAGTTCACCAGCCTCCTGACGTTGAGCCACTTCTTGCTGACGCCTCTCGACCTCTGCGGCCAGCTCTTCCGGAGAAAAGTCGTAGCCCTTAGATTTGGCTAAGTTGGCTACAGCTTGGCGATCGCTTTCGGCTTCAAGAGCTTTGGCTAGATCATTTTGTAATGCTGGATCCTCAGCTACTTTTCCTAAAAACTCCTGAACAGCAGTTATTGACATGGATAGTCTCCTCGTCAAAAAATAGGTTTACCTCGCTTAATGTACACACGAAAAAAGCCTAGTCAATTGGATCAATGTCTCAATTGAGTTGGACGAACGTCTAAAGATAAAAGGCTTTCAATATGCATGGCATTGAGTCTGAGATATTAAAAGAAGTCAGGACTTACACCGTTAAACCTAGCTTTGGATCCTTAACCGACTAATATTAGAGTACTATTTCTTTGCGATAGTTTGGGGTAGTTCAGCTCTAAGTCAAAATCAAATCAAATCAACAATAGGTCTTGATATTGATGGCATTATTGCTTTACGCTAATTCTAGTTAACTTGATTTATTAGTTTTGCTCAATTGCAACCATTGTTTGCAACTAATTTCATGGAGATCACAGGCCCATGAAGTTTTCAAACCAGTGACTAATCCCGCTACGCAGAATTAAAACTTAGAATTCAAATCTAAGGCAGATAAGCTTTTCCAGGGTTTTGAACGGTGAGCCTATTTCTGCCGTAGCGCACTGGCAAGTCAGTCAGCAGAGACAATATGCGGAAAAAATCAAATATGACAGAAGCTTTACCATTCTTGCCTCGAAGGCAAAAGTATGGGCTGAAATATCTTTGACCGCATCTCTATTGGCAGGTTTCTATTCAAGTCAGGTGTGCACCTGTCGTGATGGTACCTAAGACCTTTTATGTCATATTGTTAACTTGAAAAATTCTGAAATTGTCACCCAATAACGTCTTAAAACTACATAGAAACGCAACGATTAATTCTGCAAGAGAGTTAGCATGCCAAAGATAAAAACCCAGCGAGAGGGCAATACCTGCAAGGTCTTGTGTCCATTTCCTAGAGGTAAGAGCACTGAACATATTATCGATTCGACAAACTGGAATAGTATTGACGAACCTTCAGAAATAGTTTGTCTTGATGATAGCGATATCGTTAGACAGTTAGCTTCGCTCAGGGACAGGCAAGATGTGCTTTATATCGAAGGTCGCTGCACTCCTGGATCTCCATTTTTGCAGTCCTCTGATTATGGGCAGAAGATCTCTGCCAGTGAATTGATCAAGGCGTTACTTAAAAATCTAGATTTAAATTTTCCAGGGATTATTCAAATTTGCGCCTGTTACTCTTCTAGGCCAGTCCACTCTTGTGGACAAAGGTTTGCGTCGTTTGCTCAACAGTTCGTGGATGAAATGTGGGCGTCAGGTTATAAAAAATGTTCTTTCTATAGCTACGATAAGGCGGCAACCGCTGATCTAATAGCCCAGGAAAGTTATAACTGGCCGGAAGAAAACTGGACCATGAACAATCAAGCTTCTGCTGTACGGGTGAAAGTTGTTCCTGCACAGTCCTCTTCAAGGATTGTCGAAGCACTTCTCGAAGAAACCGATAACTATAAGAACTATGCTTCTCTAGATCTGGTGCCCAGCGTTCAGCTCTGTTCCAAAGATATGACTATCGATGAGTGCTTAGCAACTTGGACCGAAGTCACTAAATCTTTGTTTAATACTCAAATACGAAACCCTGATGAATTTTCAGCTGACTTTGAGGCATACCGGTTAAAGGAAATTGTTTTCATCGCTACGCAATTTAAGGCCCAAGTCTTTAATCGCACTGTTGGACATACCCGGTCAGGTGCTGCTGACCACTTAGTTTTAGAGGTTTACCTAGCGGGTAGTGGTACAGGTTGCCTGGGTGATGATTTTATTGCTATGTCGCCCTATCAAGTCAACCTGTTCGATTACCGCAAAACTCTTTTTATCGATGTTGAAGATGCCAGCCTCATTTCTTTCGTCATTCCTAAAGATTTAGTACGTTCTGTCAGTGTTGAGAGTTTTCCAACTCAGCTATGGCATACGCGATCGCCCCAGGGCAGGTTATTGGTGTCAACCATGAAAGAACTACGGAAAATTATTCCTGAAACTCCACAGGAGAACGCTGAGGTGCTGTCTCATGCACTGGTGGGGTTAATCAACGGTTTAATGTCTCCCAAACCGCAGCGTACGACCCAAGAGCAACACTATGTGCAATCATCAACCCTGCAGGCCATGAAAGAGTTTATTCAAAACAACCTGCATCAACCAGAATTAGATACTCAACAAATTTGTACGGCGTTTCACTGTTCACGAGCAACCGTGTATCGTTGCTTTAAGGAAGAGTCTGGCGTTGAGGGTTACATTCGCAGCCAGCGACTAAAGCGAGCCTTTAGTAAACTCTCGAAGGCTCAGCCTGGCAATACGAAAATGCCAATCTACAGCATTGCTCTAGCTTCAGGATTTACAGACCCAGCCCATTTTTCTCGACTATTTAAACGGACCTTTGGAATAACGCCATCTGAGGTACTTTACAGCAAACCGGACCAGGTCTTAGCCGCTCCAGTTAGTCTCAGTCTAGGTCTCTCTAACAGGGATCAAATCGAAGCCTTTAGAAGTTGGTTAGGCTAGACCGAATATATAGCCTTCGCCAGTTCCGTGAGGGCAAGACGACTATATCTTTAAAGTCCGGCTTGAATGACAACAGTGCTTTTTGAATCCATCAGATCACGAACTTATCCAGCAGTTGCCGCCTTGGTTCTTGGCTTGCTGTAAGCGCTTCTCACAAAGCTCCAGCAACTGTTCCTCCATATCCATATCAGGCGTGGGGCACGCAGTGACTAACCCAACGCTAAGAGTGACTACTGAAGGATAGGATACACCTGACCGTGCTAAAGCCTGCTTTTTTGACAGTCCCTGAACCTGTTCTAACACCTTTTGCGCTATGGTTTCTGCCACAGTTAAAGTTTGCTGTGGCAAAACAATAGAAAAGGTAATCAAGCTGTACCGACAAACCAGCGCATCTAAACCGGACACAGACTTAAGGGTTTGAGCCACGCTATACAGCAAAGAATCTATCCAACGTGGAGTGCTCTCCTTGCTGATCAATGAGAAATGATCAACCTGGCACAACATCAACGTTAGTGGTTCTTGGGCCTTTAACGCCTGTTGCCAGCTTTCTAGCAGAAACTGATCAAACCGACGACGACTCGCGACCTGAGTCGCTGCATCGATCTCGGCCAGCTGTTGTTCTCTTCGAAGTGCTTGCCGCAGTTGCTCATTTTGATCTGCCAGCTGCTGCTGTAACTGCGTCACTTTTAACTGATTCTCGACTCGCACCAGCACCTCGACTACCTTAAACGGCTTATTGACGTAATCATTGCCACCTACCGAAAAGGCTTTGACTTTGTCCCACGTTTCATCTAGGGCACTCACAAAAATAACGGCAATATCCTGCGTGGCTGGATTACTTTTGATCTGTTGGCAGACACTATAGCCATCCATCTCCGGCATATGAATGTCCAGTAGCACTAAGACTGGCTTTTCTTCTGCGATCGCGTCAAGTGCAATCTCACCACTAATCGCCTGCCGAACTCTGTATCCCTCCTCCTCCAGCAAATCTGACAAAACCCGTAAGTTCTGAGGTTGGTCATCGACCAGCAAAATACTGCCTGATGTCGGCGGATTAATGTTGCCTAAGGGAAATGCGGTTCTTGGTATTTCAGACGGCATTTCATCCGGTGAAGACGGGTTGTCATTAGCCAAAACTGGCAGAATCGAGGCCAAGCTTTGCCTCTCTTTTTCTAGCAGAAACCGAACATTTGACTTGGTGACTTTTTGCCCCAAAGCATCGGACAGGAGTCGCCAAAGCTTAGGTGCAACGCCCTGTTTGACATATTTGCTTGAATAACCAAACTCCACCGCTATCTGTTCATAGGTTTTGCGTGTTCCTTGCAAAGCGGCGAGTAAAATTTGCCGCTGCAACTCGGTGAAACAAGCTCCTGTTTTGTCAAAAAGTAATGTCTCAGAAAACATCAAGAGTTCGTTAGCGTCATTCATGCTTTATCCCCTCCAATCGTTAACGCTTAGTCACTGAAGTAGAAAGATCGGATAGGGTGTTGCTATAAATCGATGTTTTTCAAAGCTGTCCTCAACTGACGATAGTCATAGTTCTCAGCTAGCTTCAGCAAATACTGTGCAACATTAGTGTGAGTCTCCAAGAGAGGATGGCTCAGTAGATTCACAACCTTTAGACCATCAAGCCGTTTTGCTGCTTGGTCTAGCGCATTTCGCCAAGTTGACGGCATTGAACTCAAAACTTGGGCAATCTCAGCTTCAGTGACGATGGTAAAACTTGGACTGTTCAACTGATTTGACTCATCTTTTAAGGGCATCGGTTCAAGTCTCTGAGGAGCAACCTCCGCTAGACTCGATTGGCTATGAGCTGTGAACGAAAATATAGATCCTTGCTTCAGTTGACTCTTCACAGCAATTTCTCCTCCCATTAGCTTGGCAAACTGTTGGCTAATTGCTAGACCTAATCCAGTCCCTGTTTTTGTCTTTACGCCACTATCGGTTTGCTCAAAAGGGACAAATAGCTTAGATAGCTGATCAGCAGCGATCCCCTCACCAGTATCTTCAACCTCAAAATAGAGACTTTGAGCGTTACTCTTTATCCGTAAAGTAATGTGGCCCTGGCAAGTAAATTTAAAGGCATTACTGAGCAGATTAATAAGAATCTGACAAATCTTTTTCTCATCCCCCACAAACTGTAGCGGTAAATCCACTGCCGGTTCTAGGGAAAATTGCAATCCTTTTTGTTCAATACGCAATCGAAAAAGAGCCTCGATGGTTTCTAAAAGATGCCTTAGCTCAAAGCAAGTTTCTTTAAGTGTTTGCTTACCAGCTTCTAGCTTAGAAAATTCTAAAATTTCGTTGATTAGATCCAAAAGGTGCTCACCGCTATGGTGAACGAGCTTGAGGCGTTCCTGATGAGGCTCAGCTAGCGTGACGTCTCGCGCCATAATTTGGCTAAAGCCCAAAATCGAATTCAAGGGAGTACGTAGCTCGTGACTCATACTGGCTAAAAATCTTCCCTTAGCTTGGCTAGCCAGCTCGGCTGTCTCTTTCGCTACCTGAAGTTCCATCGTACGTTCGGCAACCTTCTGCTCAAGCGTTGTATACAGCTGAGCATTTTTCAGAGAAATGGCGACCTGGGTCGAGAGCAAATTAAGGATTTGCATACGCTCGCGCGTAAAGGCCCCAGTAACTAAATTGTTCTCTAGGTATAAGATGCCAACTAATTTTCCCTGCAAAATGAGTGGCATACACAAAGCTGACTTGGTCTGATGCTGCCGGATGTAAGCATCTTGAGTAAAATCTCCAGTAGCGATCGCGTCATGCAGCACCACGCTTTTTCGCGTATGTCTGACGTAGTTAAATAGTCCAACCGGAACTGCACCCTCAACGGGTAAACCAACTAAGACTTGGGGGGGTTCATCGACATCCACACGCCCCGTTGCCTCAATGTAAAACTGTCCGTCTGTTTCCAAAATAAGGTAACCGCTTTGAGCCCCCGCATTTTCCATCAAGACAGTCATCAACTGAGCTAACACCTTCTCCAGCACAATTTCGCGAGTGATCGCTTGGGAAGCCTTCATCAAGGACTGTAAATCTAAGTCTATGGCCCCTGAGGCGATCACCGATTGGGTCTCTGTGAATAGGGAATTGGAGACTCCAGTACCTGTAGAGGGACTGAGCCACTGGGCATATTGCTGCTCCAGTTGTTGAACTTTGAACTTTGCGCCCCAGAGTTCATAAGCGTGACGGGCCTTGTACCAATAGCCCTGAGCAAATTCCGGTTTGTCCTGACTCAACCAAAACTTGGCTGCGAGTTCGTTGGCTAGGGCCTCTTCCTGGATAAACTTTTGGTCTAAAGCCGCAGCAATAGCCTGATCATAGAGCCTGCAGGCATCCCAAAAGTGCTGGTCAATTCGAGCTAACTCGGCTTCGACCAGCCAAAACTTATGCAAAAAGTTTTCTGGACAGCTTTGAGACCAACGCTGTAGTTCCAACTGTAATTCTGTGATTTCCTGACGGTACGCGACTTGAGCCTGAGGGGACGCCGTGGCATGAAGCTGAAGGAGAATGAGCGAGGTATACAAATTTAAGGTCGCGTTGGAGACCACGCCCAAGATGTAGCTTCGCAGCTTCTTCGCTTGCCGCGCATACTCTAGAGCTGTATGAGGATCTCCCGACAAATAGAGCAACATCGCCCTCAGAATGTAGTAGCGACAGAGGCCACTAAAGCTTTTATGGGCTGTACAGTCACGAACATAGCTAGCTTCGTCAGTTGAGTCTAAAGGGAACTGGGCTGGATCTCTGAGGGTTGCGATCGCGGACTGATAGCCTAGCAGGGCATCGATAGCCCATTGATTTTTGACTTTCTGGCAAAAGGACAAGGCCTCTTGCAAGTCAATAGTCAATGCATCGAGAGCTTTACCTTGAAAAAATAAATTAGAGATGCGATAGCTGAGGGTGTATCCCACATATTGCAGTTCGCCGGACTCGATACCTGCCTGCACTCCAGTTTGATTAATAGCATCAGCAGCATTCACGGGTTTAACCCAGGAATGCACAAAATTGCTGAGGATAAAACAGGCACGCGATTTTTGCGTCAGATTGTGGTATCGCTCACTCAGCTTCAGGGAAACCCTACAAGATTCATAGCTTGCGGGATAATCCTGCAGCACTGAGCCCAGCAAGGTGCCGTAGTTGGAGTACCCATAGCATGATGCAGGTGAGTTGCCGTACTTCAAAAAGAGACGAATTGAAAACACCACAACGATCTGCCAGACTGTTTGATTGAAACGATAGGCCGCAGACCCCATGTTGGAGAGAAGCTTGATGGCAAGTCGTTGCTCGGGCTGTTCAATTTCAGGTAAATCTAGCAGCGTGATTAGCGGGCGATCGCCCAGTTGCGTTTGCAAGTCGCGATAGCTGTATTCAAACGCCGTTACAAAGTTTTCTTTAGGAAAATCAAATCCCAAAAGCTGTAAGGCTTGTCGACCATACTCTAAGGCTTGGGCATAGTCAGTGCGAATTGTAGACTGAACCACCAGCAAGTTATAAGCTTCAGCCTGATCTAAAACAGTGTTAGCTTCAGCCAAAATCGTTTCCAATCGATGCTGAGATTGCCTAAAATCGCCCAGGAGATAGGCCACTTTTGCCTGTTCTTGATAGAGATTTAGGATCAGGGAATAGTGATCGTTCCAAGCCGTCCCAGTTGCCTTATCCAAGCAATTCAGCCCGCTACACAGATAGTTGTGAGCAGCCTTGTAAGCGGTTGATTGTTTTGATTGTCGGGCAACCGCCAAATTTAAGTGGGCTAGATCAAGCAGAAAACTAGCGTCAGCTATTTGCCGCTGCCCCAGATTCAGGTGGTCCACAATTTCAAAAAGACGCTCGTGTGGTTGAGTCACAGATTGAGTTTCTTGCTGAAGCAGCAGCTGACCGATTTTAAGATGCTGCATTTGCTTCTGGTGATCACTCATCAGTCCGTAAGCTGCTTGCTGTACACGGTCATGCAAAAACCGATAGGTTTGAATCAGCAGCGTCTCGTCAGGTTCAGAGATGGTCAATATTAGCCCCGCCTGAATGGCAGCCTTTAAAGACTGGGCAATGGCAGCTGTCGGTTGACGTTCAATGATTGCCAGTGTCTTGAGATCAAATTTTTCTCTCAAACAGGCAGCCGAACACAGGAGCCGTTGAGTCGCTTGAGGCAGTTTTTCAAGCTTGTCCGTCATCAACGTCACGACGTTATCCGTCATCTCACACGCTTGAATTTGTTGAATATTCCACCGCCAGCAACGCTGATTGAAGTCAAAGAAGACTAGATGTTCAACCACCAATGTTTTCAGAAATTCCCTCACGAAAAAAGGATTGCCGCCGGTTTTAGTGCTAACCAGATCAGCTAAGTCAGCAACTGTTTGCGTATCACATGTGAACGTATCTGCTAGCATCGCCTGCACATGCTGCAAAGTGAGCGGAGTCAGCATAATAGTTGTTTGCTTAAACCCCTCCTCACGTAATGTCTTCAACATAAACATTAGAGGATGAGTCAGGCCAATTTCGTTATTGCGATAGGCTCCAATAAAGAGGTGTGATTGCGTTTGTCCTGATACTGAAGCAGACGACTTCCGAACTCTCAACATAAGCTGGATTAACTCCAGACTAGCTGCGTCGGCCCACTGCAAATCGTCTAAAAAGATGACCAAGGGATGGGCAGGATCATCAAAGACCTGAACAAATCTCTGAAAGATTAAATTAAATCGGTTATGAGCTTCTACTGCCTCTAAACTGGGCACGGGAGCCTGAGGACCTATGATGAGTTCCAGATCAGGAATCACATCGACAATAACCTGTCCACTATTGCCCAATGCCTGTTTGAGCTTAGCCTGGCATGCTTGCAGTTGAGCTTGATTTTCCATCAACAGCAATCGCACTAAATCGCTGAAGGCATCGGCTATGGCGGAATAAGGCACATTGCGCTGCCGCTGATCAAATTTTCCCGTAATGAAATACCCTTTTCGCTGAGTAATGAGCTGATCAACTTCCTGAACTAGTACCGATTTGCCGATGCCAGCGTGACCACAAACGATGACAAATTCAAGGGCTTCCTCAACGATTACTCGATTGAATGTCGTTAGTAAGGTGCTAATCGCCTCCTCTCGACCATAAAGCTTCTGAGGAATTTTGAGTCGGCTGGAATAGTCCCAAGCTCCCAAAGAAAAGCTTTGAACGGAGCGGTTAGCCTGGATATCACGAAGACACCGTTCTAAGTCAGCTTGAATACCTTGAGCACTTTGATAGCGGTCTTCAGCATTTTTATTCAATAGCTTGAGAACAAGTTTTGATAGGACGAGAGGAATATCAGGTCTTTTATCTTCCAGCGGGGGAGGGTTTTGAGCTAAATGTTGATGTATTAATTCCAAAGGATCTGCTGCCCTAAAAGGGACTTCTTGAGTTAGAAGTTCATAGAAAGTCACCCCCAGAGAATAGAAATCAGTCCGATAGTCTAGCAGCCGATTCGTTCGCCCCGTTTGTTCTGGAGACATATACGCTAATGTGCCTTCCAAAATCTCAGGATTCTTTGGAAAAAGATTGGTTTCGGACAGTTGGGTTGCAAAACTAAAATCAACAATTTTTAATTCGTTCGTCGTGGGATTTAAAAAGATGCTATTAGGATTAATATCTTTATGAATAATTTGAGAGTGATGAATATAATTTAAGGCCTGGGTAATTTGAATAGCGAGTTTCAGGAAAACGATTATCTCCAGATTAACGTGGCAGAAAAGACTGTGAAGAGAGTCGCCTCCAAAATCCTCTAGAATCATGATCAAAGTCTTTTCATGAAGTTTTAAGTCGCAAGCTCGAACAACATATTTTGACCCGTAACTTGCTGATATGCTGGTTTGTTGCTGTGGATCAGTAATGTTTGTATTTTTAGCTGTGGCGATCAAATTACAGTTAGGATTTAATAATTGAATAATAGTGTATTCTTGGCGAAAACGCGCTACAGCATCAGGAGAAAAATGGTTAGGGTTTAACTGTTTAAGAATTATGGCTTTGCACGTAGAAGCCGCATCACTATTCTCAGCTACAGCTCTTGCTCGATAGACTGACAGCCTTGCATTTTCGTAAAGCCGCTGATGCGCTTCATAGCCTGGCAGATTGAGCATGGAGGCTTCTCTAGGCGATTGGGCTAAATTGCTTTATGGAAGCAATCTACAATCTCAAGAAAGGGTAGGCAATAGCTGAATCTTGGGTTGTTGAAGACTTAACAAATCATCCTCAGGGGCCAATCTCAAATTTATTGATAACAAAACAGGATCTTAAGGTCGGTTAAAACACAACGAGTTTGGGTAATAGCGCTGTCTCAAAAGATCGGGCTTGCTTAGATTCAAATAAGATTTATTTAGAGCGATCGCTGGAGATTGTTAGATTAACGAATTAGCGATATCGGCGTTGCTGAGTTCAGAAATGAATGCTTGATAGCTCGCACAGCGTTGGTCCTATAAACTCGCATCTTGAAGGACTTCCAGCAATGACTTCTCGGTAAGGGCAACCCCAACACTCCCATTAACCAAGTAACGCCAACGATATCTGTATGATTCAAAAGACCTATGTACACAGCGTCAGAAAAAGCAATCCCTAAAAGGTCACTTTTGATCATATCTTGCTGCTGAATGGCGCGGGAAAGTTGGAACTGTCATCAATACTGTCTCTCTAAAGACGCCTTGTAGCTTAAAGAAATTATGTGACTAGATCTAATGCTTTTAGGGATTTTGTAGGCTAGCCGCGATTGCCATAATAGGGGTGCTCTGAATGAAGTTAATCATTAAGGGGCGGGTCCCTGCTATGGAGACAATTGTTCAAACCCAAAAGTTCTGAATTCTAGTCAGACAAGATGGGGAGCACGTCATGTTTAGAGGTGACCCTGTATGGCTTACTCTGTAGAAAGAGCAAAGCTTTACAGGTCTAACTCGAAACATTTTATAAGTCTTTCATGGCATCAATATAAATTGTTTTTAGCAACCTAGCACGCGAATCATCAGGATGAACCATAATGATTTTTCAAATTACATCAAGCTATTTAATGACGTGGATCTTCGGAAAAAAGAAGAGGTGTTCGATTTCAGCGCAGCGTAGCGAATTGTAGAGCAGGGAAACCCATCATCCCGCTGACAAGTAACACCTAAATCTTTACCGTAGCCCTAGAAAAATAAGATGGAATCTCTAACCATTCCGGTTTTTGGCTCTTCCTTAGTGGGGTTTGGGTG
>NZ_JAQMUB010000086.1 GCF_028330965.1 Oscillatoria sp. CS-180
GCGCTGGAGAGGTTGGCGCGGTAGAGGTAGGCGCTGGAGAGGTAGGCGCTGGAGAGGTTGGCGCGGTCGAGGTAGGCGCTGTAGAGGTTGGCGCGGTAGAGGTTGGCGCTGTCGAGGTTGGCGCGGTCGAGGTGGGGTCCGACCGTTTGGGCAAAGGTTGCTGTACCAAGCGCATCGGCGTAGTGAATGATTTTGAGCAGTTGGTCTGCGTCAAAAGTCTCTGTCTCCGGTTCACCACAGGGATGAAACTCGATGTCAGGGCGGGGCGCATCTGCAGGTAGGTTGGGGTAGCCTTCGGGTTGAGCCGCAGCGTGGAGTTTGAACAGAATAATCATTACGTTGAGTCCCGCAAAGACATCTACCTTCTTTAGCCCTGACGGAATATCCTGATCGAGTAGCTGCAACAGTTTTTTCTGGGGCAAATTCTCATTGGGGGGCGCGTCCAAAAAGTCGCTCTGGCACCAGCACCGATAAAACCCGTGGAGCCGCTTGAATAGCCGCGCCCGATCAATCTCACTTTCGTCCAGTAGCTCCCACAGATAGGCGACAATCTCTTGGGTTAGGCCGCCATAGCCAAACACATCGTAAATCTGTTCATTGAGCGCCCGTTCATCCAGCCGAGGTTTTTCCCTCCCTCTTTCTTTATCAACCTTGGTCCAAATTTCAAAGGCCGCAATCAGTCGCTCGGCAAATAAATATTCGCCAAAGCTCTTGTGGGCAAATTCCACCGACCCGCGCTTATCCCCTTCTCCTGGTTTCAGGTAAAAGGTGGTGAGCAAATTATTCAGCGCCTTGTCTTCCGACTGTCCGGTGGCTCTCTGAGCCTGCTTCATCAGCTCAGCAATGGGGTTACTGCTGGTCGTAAACCGCTGCTTCACCATGTCCAGCCGCGCCGTTTCATTGCCCGACTGCACCACACAGAGCGCCGCTTCTTGCAACACTTCCCGCAGATCTTCCAAGTCGTTTAATCCGGATAGCCGCAGGTTTTCATCCTGCCGCTGTTTCTCCAGCACCCAGTTCACCGATGCTTGATAAATCCGCAGCTTGGCCTGCGTTTCTTGATTGGCCCCCGTTGGGGTATCCGCAAACATATCCTCGGTGAGATGACCTTCCCGATTCAGCCGCGCCAGCAAATACAGCAGCAGCGGCTCCCGGGCCAAGCTGTCGGTAATATCGTTAGGACAAGCCTTGAGAAACTGACGAAATGCGGTAACCGTCTCCTCCCCAAAAAGCGTTTGCCAGTTGGACAGCCATCGCTCCCGCAGTTCATCCTTCATGGGTTCCAGCCGCACCCGCTCCAGGTCTTTGTTCTGGGTAATCAGCCGATCAATACCCTGTAAAGCCAACGGCCTGCCTGTCACCAACAGCTGATGATGGCTGCGCCGCTGAAAATCTGTCACCTGCTGCAAAAACTCCTTTAATCCCCCCGTGGCCCGCCCCTCTAGTAGCAATTCGTCAAAGCCATCCAAAACAATCAAAAAGCGCGTGTTTTTATCAGTTAGCCAGTCCGCTTCTCCCCGCACAAATCGGACCTGCTCTAAATCCGGGCAATCTTCCAAGGTCTCGGTTAGGTTATTCGCCAGTTTTCGCACATTCCGCAGTGGAATCCGTAGGGGGATGAAGGCATCACCAAACTCTTCCATCGTGCAGTTGGCAATCATGCGGCAAAACACCGATTTTCCCCGTCCCGCTTCTCCTTCAATGAACATCACCTTGCGGATTGAGTCCATTGGCTGCTCTAAAATCTGCCGCGTCCAGTCGTGGCTACAAACGGGTTCGGCATACTCTCTGACCTCACCATCCTGGGTTAAGGACTGCACCTCTAGCCGCACATAGATATCTTTGAAGCACACCTTGGGATTTTCTTCATCGAACACCTGCTCCAGCGGTAGCGGCGCAATCTGCGTTTTCAAATAGTCATCAATACTAGCGTAGCGTTCTTGCTCCTGCTGGCCTCCCGTACGGTAAAACTCCGCTAGCGGGACCACGCTTTCCCCAGCGTCCGCGATCGCCTGATGAAAATAGCGATGGCTGCCCCATATCACCTGCTCCACCAGCCGTTGCGTTTGACGCTTTGCCAAACCAACCTGCTGCAGCTGCTTCTTCAGAGCGGCACCAAACTCCTGGGCCAACACCGATTCTCGAAACTGGGTCGTGACGTTCTTGGCCTGAGCCGTGGTCAGTTCTGTCGTGTCCAGTTGGGTCAGCTGTCGCTCCACCACGTCCCTGAGCGATAGCCGCTTCAGTTTTGCTTTAATAGCTTCATCTTGGAGCCGCTCCAGCACTGTTTCTAAACTCTGGAGATAGGCCAGCTGAGCAACAATCGCGACTGAACTTTCAAAGGTGGGGTCTACTTTGGCCAGTGTCAGCCCCAGTTTGAGCACGCTGATGCCAATGGAGACGAAGGGCAATCCGGCGAAGGCTAGCTCGGCCACTGGCTGATCCAGCGTTTTGATCAGCGGTTCTGCCTTTTGCACGTAGGGAGCCAGCTGTTGGATTTGGTCGGCGTTGTCCTGCCACGCTTTCGAGGCGTCTGGGAGAGTGGTGATGGCTGAGATACCCTGATCAGCCACCTCTCCCCAGGGGATATCTTTTACATCAGTGTTAAGCAGCTGCCAAAATCCCTTGAGCGCTTTCATGGCTGATCCAGATGGTCAAAAGTCTACACAATCATAGCCGCCGGAACTGGCGACGGCTATACGATCCCCAAAACGCAAAATTGCGTAGGGACATGACGTGTTGAGTCCCTACGCAATTAATTGTTGTTATGGGAGCGATCGCTACAGCAGCGTCAGCAAGTAGATCAGCGCAAACAGAACGATCCACACGATATCGACGAAGTGCCAGTAGATTTCAGCCATCTCGACACCCGTGTGCTTCTCAGCGCCATAGTGACCTTCACGGCGCGATCGCCACAACACGCCCAAGATCAACAGCAAGCCGATAAATACGTGAAGACCGTGAAAGCCCGTCATCAAGTAGAAACAGTTGCTGAACAGGTTGGTGGTGAGACCATATCCCAAGTTCAAATACTCATAGATCTGACCGACCAGGAATACGGCTCCCATCGCAGCGGTAATGGCATACCACTTACGGAGACCCTTAACGTCTCCTTGTTTAATTGCGGTATCGCCATAGTGAATGACAAAACTGCTAGAAACCAGAATGACCGTGTTGATCGCAGGCAACAGCAGCTCAATTTCAGTTTCCTCTGGGGGCCACTCCGCCGCCGCCGAGCGATAAACCAAAAAGAGGACGAAAAAGCCCGCAAACATCAAAAATTCTGAGGCCAGAAAAGTCATCAAACCAATGACTCGCAAATCTTGATGTTCGCCATGACCCGCTTCTACAGCATGGCCGTCAGCCGTGGTTGTCTGAGTAGATTCGATTGCGCCTTGCATAACTTTAGGGATAAGGATGAGGGACAGTTGAAGGGACTAGTACCGCTACGCGGAATTCAAAATTCGAAATTCAAAACTAAGGCAAACAAGCTTTTCCAGGATTTTGAAGGGTGAGCCTATGTCTGCCGTAGCGTAGAGGTATTGCCTAGTCCCCATGAGCCGTGGGACTGCGATCGCGATCGCACTTAAGAAGACACCTCAGCAGGTTCAGGTTCCTCGCCATAGGCATAAGGCCCTTCAGTCATCACGGGCAGAACCTCCCAGTTTTCAATAATGGGCGGGGAATCCGTAGTCCATTCCAGAGTCTTGGCATCCCAAGGATTACCAGACGCCTTAGGTCCGTTGCTCCAGCTCCAAATGGCGTTAACCAAAAACGGCAGAATGGAAATTCCCAGCAAAAATGCACCAATCGTACAAATCACATTGATGTACTGAAACTGAGGATCATACATGGCAACCCGTCTTGGCATCCCTTTCAGACCCAGTTCATGCATGGGCAGGAAGGTCAGGTTAGTGCCAATGAAGGTCAGGATAAAGTGCACTTTACCCAATGGCTCATTCAGCATCCGACCTGTGATTTTGGGGAACCAGTGATACAGACCGGCATAGATACCAAAGACAGACCCCCCAAATAGGACGTAGTGGAAGTGAGCCACAACGTAATAGGTATCATGGACATGAATATCTACAGGCGCTGTTCCCAAAGTTACGCCACTGAGACCCCCCAATACAAACATCGCCAGCAGTCCGATGGCAAACAACATGGCGCTGGTGTAGCGAATCTTTCCGCCCCATAGCGTGGCAACCCAGCTGAAAATTTTCACGCCTGTAGGCACCGCCACAATCAGCGTAGACACCGTGAAAAACATCCGCATCCACGGTGGTGTGCCACTGGTGAACATGTGGTGGACCCAGACAAACAGACCGACAAGGCAGATCGTGAGGGAGGAATAGGCGATCGCCTTATAGCCGAAAATGGGCTTCCGAGCGTGAACCGGAATCACTTCCGACATGATGCCGAAAATGGGCAGGATCATCAGATATACAGCCGGGTGGGAATAGAACCAGAACAAATGCTGGTACATCACCACATCGCCCCCCGCTTCTGGACGGAAGAACGATGTCCCAAAATTGATATCAAAGAGCAGCAAAATCAGACCGGCAGCCAATACCGGAGTGGAAAACAGCGCTAGGACAGACGTGGCCATGATGGCCCAGCAAAACAAGGGCATATCGTTCCAGCCCATGCTGGGGACTCGCATCTTCCAGATGGTGATGATGAAGTTCACCGCGCCCAAAATGGAAGACGTTCCTGCGAGCACAATCGCTAAAATCCACATCGACTGAGCCGTGTTCGCAGTAATCAAGCTCAAGGGCGGATAGGATGTCCAACCGGCCTGAGCCCCCCCAAAGAAAAAGCTACCCACGATGAGGAATCCCGCAGGAACCGTCACCCAGAAAGCTAATGCATTGAGTTTTGGAAAGGCCATATCTCTTGCCCCAATCATGAGGGGAACAAGATAATTGCCAAATCCCCCAATGGCCCCCGGCACGATCCACAAAAAGATCATGATGGTGCCGTGGTTAGTCAAAAGAGCGTTGTAAAAATTGGGGTCTAGAAGATCAGCATCAGGAGTCGCCAATTCTGCTCGCATAGTCAGTGCCATGGCACCGCCGATGAGATAGAAGATGAACGAAGTCACCAAATACTGAATTCCAATGACTTTGTGGTCAACGTTGAACGTGAAGTAGTGATACCACTTCCATTTGTCAGGATGGGGAAAAGTGCTCCCCACCATATCACCTGTGATATTTGCTTGTGCCATACGAAATTTAAGAGAGCTTATTCGATGAGGAAAATCAGCTTGAAGTGAAAAGGCTATTCAGAAAGATGAGCTATCAGATTGGGCTCAATACCGATGTCATTGCTGTAAGGGGCCAAATACTCTTCATCCGAGAGATCGGCAGGGTTTGCAGCGATCGCCTCGTGAGCGCCAGTGTCAGCTTGAGCCGTTCGCTGCTCTAGCCAATTATTGAAATCTGATGGATTGTGCACAATCACTTGCGTTCTCATAGCACCGTGATAGCCCCCACACAATTCAGCGCAGACCACTGGATAAGTTCCGACTTTGGTAGCAACAAATCGAAGTTCAGTGTTTTTGCCAGGAATGGCGTCTTGCTTCAGGCGAAACTGCGGTACCCAGAAAGAATGGATCACATCGTTAGCTGAAATATTGAGCTTAACGTCAGCATTGACAGGAACATGCAGCTCACCATCCACGATTCCCGTTTCAGGATAGGTAAAAATCCAGGCGTACTGCATACCCGCTACGTTCACTTCAAAGTCAGCCGATTGACCTTCCTTTTCTAAGGGTGCTCCAATGCCATAGACCGCTTTCGCCAAAAGCGTTTCATCCCCTTCTTCGGCCTGTGTAAAATCTCCCACAGTGACCTCGGATGAGTGAGCCAGCCTGGTGCCGTGATCATAAACAGCATCACCAGGCGTAAAGCCTCCCATATCCTGAAATATCTGAACACTGTAGATGCCCAGGCCAATGACGATAACCGCAGGAATTGCTGTCCAAAAAGCCTCCAAGGGCAAATTACCCTCAATCGGCAGTCCATCAGTATCATCCCCTTTACGACGGCGAAACTGAATCATGCAGTACACAATCGTTCCTTCTACGACTAGAAAGAGCGCAGTACCAATGACCACCATCACGTTGAAGAAGTTATCTACCAGAACGGATTGGGCAGACGCCTGTTCGGGCAGCCAATCGTTGTTGAAGCCAAGCCAGAGGCTAATTAGGGTGACTACAACCCCAATCGTCAACGTCCATAAAGGTGCGGGAATTTGTTTCATAGCGATCGCTCCCATCGGGAGTCAGATTCATAAGTACCAACTATTGCCTTGACACAATGTTGTCGATAACCATCCTAAGCAGCTCAGCCCCAAGCGTGGGGTAAACTTTTGATTTGCTTCAACTGAGGGAAAAGCAAGCGGCGAAAGCGTTACATAACTCAATATGAAGCGGATGTCAGGACTTAGGGTGGGGCTGGAAGGGAAGTTTGAGAACTTGATTGGCGATCGCCGTTCCCAACAAGACTAGCGCTCCACCAATAATCATCGGTAACGTAATGGCTTCCTTCAAAATCAAAGTTCCCCACAGCATGGCAAACAGCGGGATTAGATAGGTCACGGTTAGAGCACGAGTTGAACCAACCGCATGGATCAGTCGAAAGTAAAGAATATAGGCCAGGGACGTACACAGGATTGCCAGCCCCACAACGGCCAATACAGCCTTGAAGGAGGGTGGGTGTTCGGGTTGGGTGAACGGCATCAGCGGTAGGAGTACTAAGGCAGCACTGAGCTGACTGCCTGTGGCGATGACCAGAGAAGGCGCTTCCTGCAAGTTCAAGCGAATAAAGGGAGCACAAATGGCATACATGAGGGCCGCACAAAGTCCGGCGGCGATCGCTAGCAGGATAGCCGGCGTCAGGGCTGTTTCGCGCAAGCCCACCAACACAACAACGCCTGCAAATCCCAACAGCAAACCGATAATACGACTGAGGAACAGTCTTTCATGAAGCCAAACATAGGCCACTAGAACGCCAAAAAAGGGCACCGTACCGTTCAAAATGGACGTTGTGCCAGCGGGTAGTGACAAGGTGGTAAATGCCAGCAGTGAAAAAGGAATGGCTGAGTTGAGAATACCGACAACCATGACGGGCATACGATAGGTCCAGAGCTGTTGTCTCAGACCTCGCATCAGCAGCAGTGGCAGTAGCGTTAGACCAGCCAGCAAAACCCTGAACTCAATGAGCCAAATCGGACCTAATTCAGGAGCTGCTATTCGCATGAAGAGAAACGAAGCTCCCCAGACAGCTGCAAGGGTGAGCAATTCGACAATTTGCAAAGGTTGCATAGAAGCTCCATGTGGGTTTCAAAAAGCAGAATTAACGGTCACGCGATCGTTGTGAACACAGTAGACTCTTGCAAATACGCTATTTTGCCCGCCCAATGCAATTGGCCTACATCCAATTTGTTTGGGTTGCAGTTAACAGCACAAAAATTAGTACTTTTCGGTCTCTGGATTTGGCCTGGAGCTTATAGTGCTTTACCTAAAATCGCAATTCTACGCCAGCTCTAGAGAGGAAGCACTGTCTGTTGAAAACGCTCAGCCTCTTTAACATTGGGCCCTTCAACATTAAAATTACTGCGACCTTGCTCATGTTTCAGTAACCAGCGCTTTCGATCCAGTCCCCCGGCATAGCCCGTCAAGCTCTGGTTGGCTGCAATGACCCGATGACATGGCACGACGATCGAAATAGGGTTACGACCATTAGCGGCTCCGACCGCACGGGAAGCGGAAGGCATGCCAATCACCTGAGCCAGCGTACCGTAACTGATGGTGGTGCCAAATGTAATGTCAGACAGGGCCTGCCAAACACGCTGTTGAAAATCTGTGCCCGTGGGTGCCAGCGGCAAATCGAAGGTTTGACGCTGATGGGCAAAATACTCCTCAAGCTGCGTTTGAGCGTGGGACAGCACATCTAAGTGACGATCTGCGAGCCAAGTCTGAGTCATCTGAGGGTAATACTTTTGCCCTTCCAGATAAAGACCCGTCAGCGATCGCCCATCCGACGTGAGTAACAGTTGCCCCAATGGACTTTCGAGATGGTGGTAGTAGATCATGGTGTTGACTCCAACGAAGACCAAAGACACATCGCGGCGTAAGCTCGCCACGGTCGCCAGCGTTCAGCCGCCTGCAGCACATCCGTAGGTTTATCAATCTGTAGCGCCCTACGAAGAGCTAAATCGCCATGGGGGAAAGCATCAGGATAGGCTAGGACGCGCAGCGCAATATAGTGTGCGGTCCAGTCGCCAATGCCGGGCAGTGCTGTGAGCTGAGCGATTGTGACCGCAGTGTTGGAGTAGGGAACAAGCTGGAGTTCTCTATTTTCTACGGCTTGAGCGAGCGCGATAATCGAGCGAGCACGCCGCTTGATAATGCCCAACGACGCTAGCTGCTCCGGTGAGGCTTGGGCAATTTGAGCGGACGTCGGCGTTAGATAATTGAGTCCTGTGCTTGGCCCTGTGCTCGGCGACATCGGCGTACCAAACGCTTCTACGACTCGGCCCATTAGCGTCGTAGCTGCCTTAACGCTGACCTGCTGACCTAAAATGGCCCGCATTGAGACCTCAAATCCGTCAAACGCTCCGGGTACTCTAATCCCTGCAAATGGCATCATCAATTCGCCTAAGCAATCAGCAATCAGGGTTGGATCGGCTCCTAAATCAAACAGAGACTTCACTCGCGTCAAAATAGGCAAAATAACAGCAATCAGGGAAGTCGAAATTTGAACCCGCAATTTGTTGTGGGATCGGGCAGGAGAGACAGCTATCCAACCCCGATGAGGGCCTATTTGCACCGTCCGTTGGTAGCGATCGTCGTCAATCACTTCAACACCCGTAACCGCTCGCTGGCGTAAGAAGCTCAGAAGTCTCTGCCAATCAAACGGGGGACGATAGGCTAGCTCACAATACAAACTATCTTGGGTCATCCCTTGAGGTGTTTTAGCAGCTTTGCGTCGTAAAGCTGTTGGGCTGAGGTGATAGCGGTCTTTGAACAAGGTATTCAGCCGTCGCACGCTGGAAAAGCCGCTCGCAAAAGCAATATCGGCGATAGATAAATGACTATCGGTGAGTAGACGCTTCGCCAGCAGCAAGCGTTGCGTTTGCGCCAGCTGAATTGGCGACACACCAAATTCTTGCTGGAGCACTCGGCGCAAATGGCGATCGCTAATTCCCAAACGATTCGCCAGCTCACTGACGGAATACTGGGTCAGTACTCCGCTCTCAATTTGATTTGCTGCTGCTGCTGCCAGCCGACCAATAGCATCCGTTTTGGCTCGTCCAGGAGCTAGCTCAGGACGACAGAGTAAACACGGACGATAGCCAGCTCGTTCCGCCGCCGCTGCACTTGGGTAGAATGTACAGTTCTTTCGATGAGGAGATTTAGCCTTGCATATCGTGCGACAGTAGATGCCTGTGCTCGAAACGCCAACAAAAAAGATACCGTCAAAGCGCGGATCTTTGCTGAGGAGGGCTTGATAGCGCTGATCATCTGTCAACATGATTCCGTTCTGATTGGTTTCAGCGAGACAGCCTCAGCATAAAAGATCCCCCTGTGCCTGTCTCGCCATTTTCGGACGTCAGATTTCAGGCACTAGGTTCATAGATAATTTAATTCCACAGGATGCGGGCAGCAGCACCTTTCAAATCTATGAGTTGCCCATCCTAAGAAAAAGTCATAAAGTTTTGGTTCGTTTTTTGCCGTTCAAGTTCAAACACTCTTGAGCAAGCTTGATAGGGAGCGGCAACAGTTTCAACCGCAAAATCTCTTATTACCCATCCATAGCTCTCTAAAAAACAGGCCTTGTTTTTAAACAGCGAAGGACGTTCCTTTAAGGTCTTAATGAAATCGCATTGGCAAAATCTGAAGCCATTACTGTTGCCACAATCTAGAGCTTTTCTTAGATAAAGTATGAGCTTCTAAGAAGCGGCAATCAATATTAGCGATCGCCTCCCAGAGAAAAGCTGATCGTGCAATTTGTGATTCAACAACCAATTTTGAGCTCACTAATATATCGCCAACTTATTTGAAGCAGAATAAGCTGATGAAAAACTTAACCTCTAAAAAATCCTGTAAATTTCATGCATGAGAGACGTTCTAAAACACAAACTGGCTGTTATATTCGGAAACCATAAATACAGCGCTGTATGCATAAACATAATTAACCTTCAAGGTTTAAAGAGCGCTAGGGAAAAATTATCAAGAGTGTTAAAAGCTTTCGATAACTGGTCAGCAGTTGCGGTCTCAAAATCAACTTACTTATCCGAGGGACGACGAATTACTGACAAGTTTTCTTTGATACCAAGAGGGTGACCCGAACTATGGAATGGTCACTGAATCAGCAGAAGGCCTATCTAAAAAGCACCGTAGTCGGTTTTTAGGCCATTTTAAGGATACCTGGTATGATACGCCTGATATTGGTGTGGTGTGGCACGTTGAGGAGTATAAGATGCTGAATTCTGTCGATTTCAGCGGTAGGCCCTTCCATTTCATTGGAATTGGAGGGATAGGCATGTCTGCGTTGGCCTATGTTCTGACGCAGCAAAGACTACCGGTTTCAGGGTCAGATTTAAGATTGAGTCATATAACTCAGCGATTGCAAGAGGCTGGAGCGCATATCTTCTGGCGACAGGAGGCTGACAATCTAAGTTTCTTTGAACAAGGATTTGAACAAGGCTTAACTGCCAACTACAGTGACCATTCTCCCGTCAAGCTTGCAGCACGACAAACCGTCAATCTTCCTCAAGTTGTTTGTTCGACTGCTATCAACGAGAGCAATGATGAATACCGAGCAGCTTTAAAGATGGGTTGTCCCATCTTTCATCGCTCAGATCTTTTAGCCGCGCTGATGAAGCAGTACAAAAGCATTGCCGTAGCAGGGACCCATGGCAAAACAACCACCAGCAGCATGATGGGCTATGCCCTGCTAGAAGGTGGCATTGATCCAACTATGGTGGTTGGAGGCGAGGTTTCCGCTTGGGAAGGCAATGCCCGTCTTGGCATGAGCAATTGGTTTGTGGCCGAAGCAGACGAATCGGATGGATCGCTCGTCAAGCTGACGCCTGAAATAGGCATCATTACCAACATTGAGTTAGATCACCCTGATCACTACAACTCTCTTGAAGATGTGGTTGACATCTTCCGACAGTTTTCTCAGCAAACGAAAACGGTAATTGCGTCCATCGATTGTGCAACTGTACGGTCTTTTTTGAACCCTGATATTACCTACAGTGTAGAGGTGGGCAACCCAGCCGACTATACCGTGACTGATGTTGTCTACAGTGCTACGGGTACACGTGCAGCCGTTTGGGAACGGGGTAATCATTTAGGCGTTTTGAGATTAGCAGTTCCTGGCAAACACAATCTTAGCAACGCACTGGCCGTGATTGCGGCTGGTCGATGTGTGGGCGTTGATTTTGATGCCTTGGCAGCTGGATTGGCTCAGTTTGAGGGAGCACGTCGAAGATTTGAGCGTCGTGGGTTCTACAGTGGCATTCAGTTCGTTGATGACTATGCTCATCATCCCAGTGAGATCAAGGCAACGCTATCAACAGCCCGGTTGCTGAAAGAAGCAGACGTGCGATTGGGTCACGGTGTGAAGCGCATCTTTGCGATCTTTCAACCCCACCGCTACAGCAGAACGGCAGCCTTTTTAGATGATTTTGCTCAGGCTTTCAATGATGCCGACGAGGTCATCATCACAGATGTCTATGGAGCAGGAGAGGAAAAACCAAAAGGCTTTTCTGCTCAGGTGGTGGCACGGGCGATCGCCGAATATCATCCCCACGTCCAATATTGTTCGACTTTGGAAGCCGTAAGCGCTGTTTTGACCGAGCGCTTGCAACCCGGTGACATGGCCCTCTTTTTGGGAGCTGGCAATCTCAATCGCATTATCCCAGAGGTGATGGAACCGTTTGTAAATGCAGAAATCCAGGCTGTTCAGCAGGCATAGCCAGTGGTTCTATGACTCAGTCGAGATCGAATAGCGCTTTCTCTCTCAAAGCTGATGGCGATGCTGAAGCTGGGGCGTTCCCATTGCAGCAGCAGGTGTCTCTATCAGCGTTTACCTCCTATCGAGTTGGTGGTGTAGCCGACTGGTTTAGCTTGCCAAAAACACCCATTGACATTCTGGCTAGTTTGCAGTGGGCACAGCAAAAGGGGCTTCCTATTACGCTGTTGGGAGCGGGGTCAAATCTGTTGATCAGCGATCGCGGTGTTCGGGGTTTGGTTATCTGCACTCGTCATTTGCGGGGCGCTCACTTTGATGATGCAACTGGACGCTTAACTGTGGCGGCTGGAGAACCCTTACCCAACTTAGCCTCGAAGGCAGCTCGTCGGGGCTGGCGAGGAATGGAATGGGCGATCGGGATTCCGGGCACAGTGGGCGGTGCAATCTTTATGAACGCGGGTGCTCACGGCTCTTGTACTGCGGAAACACTCTTAGAGGCCCAAGGCGTAACGCTTTCAGGAGAGCATATTACCCTCTCTCCTGAAGCGCTCCAGTTCGCCTATCGCACATCCAGCTTGCAGTCAGATCTTCGTTTAATCACTGAAGCCACCTTTCAGCTTGAGCCAGACCACGATCCCAAACAAGTTACGACCGACACCCAAAACGCCTTAGAAAAAAGGCGTTCTACTCAGCCGTATCATCTTCCCAGTTGCGGTAGCGTTTTTCGCAATCCCCCGCCTTACACAGCAGGGTGGCTGATCGAACAAACGGGTCTCAAGGCATACAAAATTGGCCAGGCCCAAGTCTCCCCTATGCATGCCAACTTTATCGTCAACGTTGGTGGAGCCACGGCCCAGGATGTTTTACGTCTGATTCGCTCTGTACAAGACCAAGTCCACGAGCAATGGGATGTTCATCTGCATCCAGAGGTTCGTTTGCTAGGGACCTTCAATCCCTAAGCCCATGCTGGTATAGACCTGTCGACTTTGTTCGATGTCTTTTAGCGGCATCGGATTTCCCTATTCCATGAAACCCTGCAAAGCACTGTAAGATCAGGTAGCTTTACCGTTTACTCACCGTAGGAGAGAAATACCCAAATGTCACAAGGGCAAGGATTTGGATTTGGTCTCGGCAAGATGAGAGAGCTAGCCGATGCCGTTAAGAAGGCTCAGCAAATTCAAGAAGGGGCCAAGCAACTTCAGGAAGACCTGGAGAGTATGGAAATTGAAGGACAAGCCGGAGGCGGTCTGGTCAAAGTGATTTTGACTGGCAATCAGGAGCCTCGACGAGTTGAAATTTCTCCTGAAGCGCTGAATGAAGGTGCGGAAGTTTTATCAGACTTAGTTAGCACTGCAATGAAAGATGCTTACCAAAAATCGACTGAGACTATGCGCGAGCGCATGGAAGACTTGACGGGTGGCTTGAACTTACCTAATCTGGGATAATTTTTTGGGGTTGGAAAATAAACCGCTTCAGCCCCTTGATAAGTGGGTAGACCAGGCGCAATAATGCTGATGCTTAAAGCATCTGTACTGACCCCATGATGTGCCCTAGCAATAGGGCAGTATTTTTGTTGGGAACTCGGCTTCTATCCCTTAACCTGTTAAGCCCTTCTTTGCTGATGCTGATGGAGTACTATGACGATTCAACTGCTGTTTGTCTGCTTAGGTAACATTTGTCGATCGCCCTCCGCAGAAAACATCATGAACCACTTACTCCAGTCGCGTCAGTTAGCTGACCAAATCACCTGCGACTCAGCAGGTACTTCCAGCTATCACATCGGTAGTGCTCCTGATCGACGCATGGCGCAGGCAGCGCGGGCAGAAGGAATTACGCTTGCGGGTCAAGCACGTCAGCTTCAGGCAGCCGATCTGGAAAACTTTGACTGGATTTTGGCCATGGATGACGACAATTATCGAGACATTCTGCGCTTAGATCCTGACGGACGTTTTCATCATAAAGTTCGCAAAATTTGTGATTTTTGTCGTCACCATACCGACAAAGAGGTTCCGGATCCGTATTATGGGGGTGAGGCTGGCTTTAAATACGTCATTGACCTGTTATTGGATGCTTGTGAAGGGTTTTTGGAGTTTTTGCTGCAAGAATCTGCTTCTAGCAGTGTGTAGTTACAAATCACTCTATTTTTCGAGAGATGCCAGGAAACGTTTTCTGGATCTTGGCTACATTCAAAAATGAATAGGCTTGCTCTTAATTGGTGACATAACAAGGTTTCTAAAGGTGCGTCAGGGTTGAGCATACTTCTTTGGGACAAATTATTGGCATGAAAGTGCAGTTCAGAACAAGTAGGGCTTACGTAATATTTCACTAGTTATGGCCAACCGGTTGAACAAAACTTAAGCGGACTTAAGCTGGTCGCGAAACAGCAGTTCTAAGACTGAAAGACCGACCGGTCTATCAAAACCTCTATGATTAACCTAAGAGTTGTGTCGCAGATGTTGAGGCGTTGGCGGTTCGGTCAGGTAGGCACTGCGATCGCGCTCGCACTGTTGGGTCTATCAGCAACAGCGCCATCCTCTCGCAGTGCCGAGCAAATTATCATTACCTACGGCTTCTTCGAACGCACAGTCGACATTGCAGACCTCGAAGCTTTTGCCCAAGGGGAAGAGTTGAGTGAACAGCTCTCTAAGTACGCGAATAGCTTTGGCCTCAGTGACACAGACTTAGAATCCATTCGAGAAATTTTGGTCCAGAAAGCTGATTTTGATGAAGTTGATGTGGCCCGATTTCTCTACACGACTCAAGGGACACGGCTGCTGCGATCTATCAAAGACATCGTGCAGACCCCCTCGCGTCAACCCGGAATTGTTGCCATTCGCAGTGGACTGATCTTGGCAGCGGCGGATGACGAAGGCCTGACCCTGCTCAACTTTTTGAAGCAATATCCGACTCCCGCCATTCGGATTGACGTCGGCGCTGGACTAGACATTGCTGCTACCGTGGCCGAAACCTTAAGAGCATCAGAACGAGCGATCGCCTTTATAGAAACCCTGTCCGCCGAGGCTGCACAGCAACCGCAAGGGAGGCTGCAAGCCGTACGTCAACTGGTCTACGAGATTCCCGCCTATGAGGCCTCCAGGATTACTTTAAGGCTTCCATTTCGCGATGTGGATGCAGCCCTTTACCTGCCTGAACCGAAATCAAGAGCCTTGCAGTTGCCCAACGAAATCCCGGTCATCGTTATTTCTCACGGTTTAGGCGATGAAGGACGGAGTTATCTCTACTTGGCAGAATTCTTAGCTGAACGGGGATTTGCGGTGGCCACCCTGGATCATCCTGGCAGCGATGGCGAGCAAGTTTCTCGTCTCTTTGCAGGGCTTTCAGACAACATTGTTGATGAGCGTGAATTTCTCAATCGTCCAGAAGATGTTTCTGCACTGCTGGATGAAATAGAGGACTACATCCTAAATGACCGGGAGCTGCGATGGCGTGTCGACACACGCAACGTTGGCCTAATTGGGCAATCGTTTGGCGGCTATACCGCACTGGCACTGGCAGGCGCGACTTACAATACTGAAACACTTCAAGCAGCCTGCGGACCCCGGGAGATTTACTTTAATCTATCGCTGCTGCTCCAATGTGAAGCAGACTTTGAAGCTGCCGATCCCTCAGCGCTCAAGGACGATCGCGTTCAGGCAATCTTGACGGTTAATCCTATTGGCAGTCAGATTTTTGGACCATCAGGTTTTGGCGATGTTGATGTTCCGGTCATGATTGTCGCAGCTACGGCAGACACGGTTGCGCCCGCGCTACCCGAACAAATCGAACCCTTTACCTGGTTACAAACCGAATATCGCTATCTGGCGGTAGCTCAGGGCACAACTCACTTCTCCGTCATCAAGCTTGGCAATGGCACCATGCCGTCAATTCCAGTACCCGTATCGATGTGGGGAGATAGCCCCGAAATTGCCCAAGACTATCTAGAAATTTTGAGCCTGATGTTTTTTCAGCGGCATCTGCGTCAGGATACACGCTATGACAGTGGTCTGACAGCTTGGTTTATTGAGGAACAGGTGGAACGCGCCCCTCTAGAGCCTCTGAGTCTAATTCAAACACTTAATCCAGAGGCCCTAGAACAGGCGATCGCAGGGGAAGGGGTTACCGAGCAGGAATCGCAGCAGTAAAGCGATTTCACCGATCAATCGCGAGTGCCTAATTCACCGCCATGCGCGTCAGCAGGACGGGACAGGGCGTGTAGACACGCACATAATCCGATAGGGATTCTCCCAGGAGTCGATCTAAGTCGGGCATCCCTTTGGCGATCGACGGACGGCGATCAGGAGAGCCCAAAATCATCAAATCGACGTTTTTGTCTTCCGCTAGCTGACAAATGCGTCGGCCAGGTTTGCCTTCAGGAGCCGAGAGAATAGTCTTGATGCCGTACTGTTTAGCCTTTGCTGCTGCCTCAGTCAAGATAGGGTCTTGATTGGGATCAGGTGCCGTTTCATCGAAAGGACTCTTTTTCAAATTGGCGATAGTGTGAACTAACAGGAGTTCACTATCTTTGATGTCCCGCAGCAGATTGATGGCAACCTTCAATCCCTCTTGAGCTGAGTCTGATTTATCCATAGCAACCATGACTCGCTTGATAGGCCGGATGCTGTACAGATCATCTTTTACCAGCAGCATCGGTCGCGAAGACAGCTGAAAGACATATTGACTCACAGAATTTTCCAAGATGGCTTTCAGTCCCTGTAGCCCTCTTGAACCCATAATGACAAGATCAGCATCAATTTCATTGGCAACGTTGATGACAACGTCTTTAGGATCTCCCTCTCTCAGCATCGCCGTAACATTCGCGGGATCCAGCGAGAGGGAGCTGATAGCTTCTGCTAAAGTTCGCCCCCCTTCTTCCCACTTGGCTGTCATCTCTTCTGCAGAAATCTGAGAAGGCACAACATGTAGCACGGTAATCGAAGCGCGTTGAATTAAAGGAATATCCATCAAAACCTTCATCATGGCTCTGGTATTACCTGTACCAGAATCCGCAAGAAGAATTTTTTCGATCATAGTGACCTCGTTAATTAAAAGTTGCAGCTGCCTGGCTCAAAAGACGCAGTAAATCTGAATGATCTGGGTCTGGAGACAACACGGCTCACTTTTGCACCGTATTCAGTCAACTGGCTTAAAGATGAGTTGAATAAGTCCATAGGACCAATGCAAACGAGCTGTTTAGACGCTGAGGATTGAGACAAGGTATGCCTATCGGCAAGCATCCAACACAGGTCGTCCCTGTCAATAAAGCTTTAAAGGAAAGCCTTATATGACGAGGTTTTACGCTTTATTTCAATAATAGACACCGGATTTCACACAGGTTTTCACGGTTTCATAATTCGTAGTAAGTCAACTGCTGCTGAGGGAGGCAGAGAGCCTGTTAATGTAGTCGAGATCTGTCGATGTGTGTCTATCCATGAGTGAACCTGCGATCGCTCCCGAATCTGCTTTTGAATATCCGATTCATGTCTACCCCCATCACACGGACTATGCCGGAATCGTATGGCACGGCACATATATTAACTGGATGGAGGAAGCGCGGGTCGCCTGTCTGCAATCTCAGGGCGTCAACTTTGCCGATTGGATCGAGGCAGGTGTCGATTTGCCTGTGGTGGATCTGTCTGTGCGCTATCGGCGTTCATTGGTGATGGGTGTAGATGCGATCGTGAAGGCTTGGGCTGTTCCACAAAAGAGCGTGCGCATCGTTTGGCAATACGACATTCAAGAGCAGACCACTCGTGAGTCTTGTGTGATCGGCACAGTAACGCTAGCGCCCATTGATCGCGCGTCGCGCAGGGTTCTGCGACGGTTACCTGAACCTATGAAGTCTGATTTGGCGCGGCTGTATGGTGGAGGTTGAAAGGCGAGTCTGTATTGGTTGGTGCCTTGTTTGGTGCCCCAACGAAAAGTAAAAACGTAGTTTAATTATTCCTTGAAAAAATCTAATAACGGTTATCGCATGAATGTTGGATGCTAAAAATAGCCTGCGATTTTGAAGCAGTAACTCAGTCTTTCGATCAGACAAAAAATTTGCCTTTCCCTCATCGATTTAATACCCTAAATTTCCTCGACGGGCACTAAAAAGCATCCGGCAATACGCCAGTCCTTGGAGGGTTGTTGCTGCATTAAGTAGATAGCCTTGACGATCTCGCCCTCTTGCGCCATCAGAAAAACGGATTGAGCCGGAAATCCCTGCATCTCAGTTAGCTCACCAAATATCACCCCTCTGGGACGATAAACTGCGGGGTATGAACTGCGGACCATCCGCATAAAATTGCCAACGCTTTTAAATTGCTGTCGAATAGCCGGTGCTGCATAAAGAAAGGCCTGAATACCGTCATCACACTGAAAGGCTTCAATTTGAGCAGTAATTACTTGACGAATCGCATCTCTTTCCGTATCTGCAAGTTCCTGAGACATTACATTATGGCTCCCTGACCGCACCATCCAACATCATAGAAAAGGGTATACGGTCTATGCTGTTGCATAGATACCACCTTGAACAGATTTATTTTTGGAGTAAGAGGCTTTCTTCTTCAACATGCCCATTATTGACGTTCACGCACTCAAAAAAATTTATCCCGTGGCAATTAAAGAACCGGGACTAAAAGGCACACTGCGCCACTTCTTTAAACGCACTTATCGCAATGTTGAAGCCGTGCGTGATATCTCCTTTCAGATTGAACCGGGAGAAGTGGTCGGCTTTTTAGGGCCGAATGGAGCAGGCAAGACCACGACTTTGAAAATGCTCACGGGTCTTATTCATCCATCGAGTGGGCAAGTGGGCGTCGCTGGGCAAACCCCTTTCAAGCGATCGCCCACCTTCTTGAGGCAAATTACGCTAGTGATGGGGCAAAAGCAGCAGCTGCTGTGGGATCTGCCCGCGCTAGATTCCTTACGAATTAACGGAGCCATTTATGGGTTAGACGATCGCACCTTTCGCGATCGCGTTTCTGAGCTAGCTTCGATGCTCGATATCACCGATAAGTTGACCCAACCCGTCCGCAAACTGTCATTGGGTGAACGCATGAAAGCAGAAATGCTGGCCGCCCTAATTCACCGTCCCAAGGTCCTTTTTTTAGACGAGCCCACTCTGGGACTAGACGTTAATGCCCAAGTCGCGGTGCGGGAATTTTTGCGCGAATACAACCATCGCTATCAGGCCACAATTTTGCTCACCAGCCACTACATGGCGGACATCACAGCGCTTTGCGATCGCGTGCTGCTGATTTACCAAGGATCGCTGATCTATGACGGCAGCTTGGACGGACTGCTAAATCGGTTCGCGCCCTATCGAGAGGTCAAAGTGGAACTGTCAAGCCACGCTGATGCCAGTAAGCTATCCCTCTACGGAGATATCGAAAGCCTAGACGGCTGTTCTGCCAGCCTCATCGTGCAGCGATCGGAGCTAACGACAACGGTGTCCCGCATCCTGGCAGACCTGAAAGTCCAAGACTTAACCGTCACCGATCCCCCTATCGAGGAAGTCATCGGGCGCGTGTTTCAAACGGGAACCGTTGCTTGATTTTAGAGTGTAGATTTGCGATTTTGGATTGGAAACCCGCCACAGCGATCGCAAACGTTCTTTCTGAGGGCCTTGAAGATGGTTCAAACCCCTGCCACCCCCCTCACGCTGGAAGCCTTTTTGCAATTGCCCGAAACAGAGCCTGCTAGCGAATATATTGATGGGCGCATTTTTCAAAAACCGATGCCACAAGGAGAGCACAGCGCCATCCAAACCGAACTGGCCCCTGCGATCAATCAAGTCGTACGGCCCAGTCAAACGGCACGGGCGTTTACTGAACTTCGCTGTACATTTGGCGAACGCTCAACAGTCCCAGATATTGCAGTCTTTCTCTGGCATCGAATTCCACGCAAAGAGAACGGCAGTATTGCTAATGTGTTTAATCTTGCTCCTGACTGGACCCTTGAAATCCTCTCACCCGATCAGAGTCAAACTAGGGTTACCAAAAATATCTTGCACTGCCTTAAATACGGCACTCAAATGGGATGGCTCATTGACCCTGCTGAACGAACAGTGTTGATCTATCTGCCGGATCAGCCCATTGCCATCTACGACGAACCAGAAACGCGGTTGCCAGTCCCCGAATTTGCGAAAGATTTCAATTTGACTGTTGCAGAGTTGTTTAGCTGGCTTCTATAGGTTCTCGCATCACTCAAAAGATCTCGAATGGGCTCTATATATAGCCCTTTCAGGGCTCTTAAGGCCCAACCCAGAGCTTCCTGGAGATGATCGACGCTCAAACGGAGTTCAGCACCAAGCTTCAATAAAGCCCCCTCAACGTGAGTAACATCGAGGGGGCAGTGAGTGGAATATATCTGGGACGTCGTTGGCCGAACGTTTAGGCAGTGGTGGCAGGAGCGATCTCGTCTTTATCTAGTTTTCACGATATCCAAGCTCTCACGACGCAGTTGGTGATAAGTGGAATTAGATTGTACAGACGGAGCGATGCCACGCTCAAACTAACCGAAGCGTCCCGATACATAATCCCGAGTAGCGTGACTTTGAGGATGATTGAAGATGTTTTCGGTTGTGTCGTATTCTACCAAGTAGCCAACTTTGCCAGCAGAATCCGTCTGTTCAGCGTTAAAAAAGGCGGTTTTATCCGATACTCGCGTCGCCTGCTGCATGTTGTGGGTCACGATGATGATGGTGTAGTTCTCTTTCAGCTGATGCATTAGCTCCTCAATCTTCAGGGTAGAGATCGGGTCTAGGGCTGAGCAGGGTTCATCCATCAAAATCACCTCAGGCGCGATCGCGATCGCACGGGCAATGCAAAGACGCTGCTGTTGTCCCCCCGAGAGGGAAAGCCCACTGTCTTTCAGCTTATCCTTGACCTCTTCCCAAAGGGCCGCTCGTCGCAGTGACTTTTCGACTAGCTCATCCATATCGCCTTGATAGCCGTTAATGCGGGCCCCATAGGCAACGTTGTCATAAATCGGCTTAGGAAAAGGATTGGGCTTTTGGAACACCATGCCAATGCGGCGGCGGAGTTCTGTCGGGTCTACCCCCTTGCCGTAAATGTCTACCCCTCGGTAAGCAATGCGACCTTCGATGTGCGCCCCTGGAATTAAATCATTGAGACGATTAAAGCAGCGTAAAACGGTGCTCTTTCCGCAACCCGACGGCCCAATCAAGGCCGTAATCTCGTGACTAGCAATATCTAGAGTGACACCGCGCACCGCCTTAAACGAGCCATAGTAGTAGCTCGTATCCTCGACCGTAAAGACAGAGTCAGTTTTAGTATTTGCTGTTGAAGCAGATGTTTCAGGTTGCATAGACCGATGCTGTAGGGTTGAGCTGAGACTGAAGAAAAACTAGCGAGAATTCTGAAAACGGTTGCGCACGAAAATCGCCGTCGCGTTCATCGCTAGCAGCACCATCATCAGAATGATAATGGCCGAGGCCGCGATCGTGTGGAATTCTTCTTGGGGGCGACTCACCCAGTTAAAGATTTGAATCGGCATTGCTGTAAACGCGGGTTCCTGCAGCCCCTCAATCGAGAACTCAGGGGCAAAGGGGACAAACGCCGCCGCACCAACCGCAATAATCGGTGCGGTCTCACCAATCGCCCGAGACAGCGCCAAAATCGTACCGGTCATAATGCCAGGAATGGCCTGGGGTAACACATGATTCCGCACGGTCTGCCACTCAGTGGCCCCGAGTGCCATACCCGCTTGTCGGATGCTGTCAGGCACAGCCTTTAGAGACTCACGGGTGGCAACAATAATCACTGGCAAAATGAGTAGCGCCAAAGTGAGTCCGCCAGACAAAACGCTGCGTCCACCCGTGATAGCACTCAGCAAGCGGGCAAATACAAACAGCCCTAACAAACCATAGATAATGGAGGGTACTGCCGCCAGGTTGCTGATGTTGACCTCGATGACTTTAGCCAATTTGTTTTCGCGGGCAAACTCTTGCAAAAAGATGCCTGAGCCAACCCCGATGGGAAAAGAGACTGCCCCAGTAATGAGGACCAGAAAAATCGAGCCTAGAAATGCTGGCCAAACTCCGGCTCGCTCAGGTTGCCGAGACGGCGGAGATGTCAAAAAATCAAAGCTGAGCGTGGGCAGCCCCTGAGAGAGTATCCCAATAATCAAAATGGCTAGAACAAGAATTCCAGAGAAAGTTGCGACCCAACTAATCGCCTGGAAAATTCTGTCGATGTTGTAGCGCTTACCCAGCTGAGTTTTGAACTGTTCGTCACTTGATGGCGGCAAGGTTTGAACTTCAGACTTCATTCGTACTTCTCCTGATACTTGCGCACAAACCAAAAACTAAAGATATTCAAAATCAAAGTGATTACAAACAGCGTCATGCCCACGGCAAAGAGCGTTTTGAACTCGATAGTGCCATAGGGGGCGTCCCCTTTCGTCACTTGCACAATGAAAGACGTCATGGTCTGAACAGAGACCCGCGGGTCTAGGGTCAGAGTGGGACTTTGTCCGGCTGCCAGCGTGACAATCATCGTCTCGCCCACGGCCCGCGCCACCCCCAAAATGATGGAGGCCACAATGCCTGACAGGGCAGCGGGTAAAACGACGCCCGTAATCGTCTCGCGCTTAGTCGACCCCAATGCGTAGGAACCCTGTCGCAGACTACTCGGCACTGCAAAAATGGCGTCTTCGCTCAAAGAGGCGATCGTCGGCAGAATGGCAAACCCCAACACAATGCCGGCACTGAGCGCATTAAAAATAGACATATCTGGGATGAATGACCGCAGAAATGGCGTTACCAACAGCAACGCAAAATAGCCAAACACCACTGTTGGGACACCCGCTAGCAGTTCTAGCGCTGGTTTCAGGATCTTTCTGAGCGATCTGGGCGCATACTCGCTTAAGCAAATGGCTGAGAGTAGCCCGAGTGGAATAGCAATTAACAACCCAATGACAGAGGTCAAAAAGGTGCCGCACATTAACACCATGACGCCAAACTCAGGGTTGGCAAATAGAGCCGTCCAGCGAGTTGCGGTAAAAAACTCAATGGGAGAAACTTCGCGAAAAAACTCGATAGTCTCGAACAGCAGCGTGAAAATGATACCAAAGGTGGTGAACACCGATACCATCGCAAACGCCCCAAACAGAATGACGATCGCTTTTTGCGAAAGTTTACTCGCCGAGCGATTGGGTTGCCAAAGGCTACTTCGGTTAGCGCCCTCAGACGCTGAATCTTTATAGACGCTTTCAGTCATAGCAACAGTTTTTGCAATGGGCTCATAGAAAAGTCAGGCAGTATCGTGCAATGGGGCTGAAGGCTCAATTACCCAGACAGATACGCGCTTGGTAGATACTCTCAGACAGGCGAGTCTCAAAGCAACTCGCGATCGCTTAGCCGTACGCCGCATCAGAAATTCGAGTCTGCTCAGCGTTTCTAAAAGGCTCATATCGTGAAGCGGGGCTTTGCTTGAAAGCATCACCCCACCTGCACACTAAGCCTCAGTCAACAAGCCTATTCGGCAGACTTGATTTCGCCACCCTTGACCGCAGCCAGAGACTCATCGTACTTTTCGTCAGACAGAGGCACATAGCCGGTGGCCGCTACGAAATCCTCATTAGCCGGGTCTAAGTAGAAGTCAACGAAGGCCTGCACAGCAGGATCTTCTTCGTACGCCGCCGCATTGACATAGATGAAGAGCGGTCGTGAGAAGGGCGTATATTCTCCGGCTAACACCGCTTCTTGGGTAGGAGCAACACAGTTGCCTGAGCCGTCATCGATCTCGACTGACTTCATCCGGTCTTGGTTCTCGAAGTAGTAGGCATAGCCGAAGTAGCCCGTAGAATTGGCGTCGCCCTCAACCCCTTGCACCAGCACGTTGTCGTCTTCACTGGCGGTGTAATCGCCTCGGCTGGCCCCCTCTTCACCATTGACCACCTCGGTGAAGTAGTCGAACGTACCGGAGTCAGTACCCGGACCATAGAGCACCAATTCTGCATCAGGAAAACTGGGATCAACCTGATTCCAGTTCGATACAGTCCCTTCAGACTCTGGGCTCCAGATGGTACTGAGCTGGTCAATGGTCATACAGGCTGCCCAGTCGTTGTCGTTGTTTACCACGACTGTCAGGGCATCCGTGGCAACGGGCACTTCAATCATTTCGATGCCTGCTTCGGCACAGGCGGCGAGTTCCTCTTCGGAAACGCCACGGGAAGCATTGGAAATCTGAGATTCCCCATTGCAAAACTTCTCAAAGCCACCGCCTGTACCGGAAGCGCCCACAGTGATGCGGACACCGGGGTTGGCGATTTGGAATTCCTCAGCCATTGCTTCGGAAATTGGGAACACAGTACTGGAGCCATCGACGGTGATGGTCCCTTCCAGTTCAGAGCCAGATTCGGTGTCAGTTGCCACTTCCTCACCTTCAGTGGGGGTCGTATCAGCGGTGTCAGTAGCCGAGCCGCAGGCCACCAGACCACCCAGCAAGACCACCAGTGAAAAAGAATGGGCAAATCGTTTGGCCGACATCATCTAAAAACCTCCCTCTCAGCGGATATTCAATGTTCCGCAGTTCTCCCCTGGAATATACCGAGTAGACATGAAGATGAGGTTAAAAAACAAATGTATTTAAGGGCGAACTTTGCGAAGTTGAGTGCGCAGAGTGTGTTCATCCTTTTTGATCCTTCCGTATCAGGAGTGGGCAAGGAATGCAACACATTATCCAAACCCAAATGCCACCGCATCTATTGGTCGGTGGGTGCTACAGCAAGCTTGTCAGCAGCCAGCCGAATGGCATATCGATTTACTGAGGCCGTTAACCTTAAATCAGCATCAATCTTTGTGCTCAAGATTTGCAACGGGCTGACCTGATTGAGCAGAACGATCAGGTCTTAGCGCAGACCGGGGTGCCGGATCGGCCATCGCGCTAGAAATTACCGAAAGTTATGTTGATCAAAGAGATTGATCAAACTATTGGTTTACGCTTTAATGCGTGCCCAGTCTGGGTACTCGTAGTGGCGTTCTTTGCCCATGCGATCGCACCATTCACGATCACATAGTCAATTCCACTGGCTGGCTGAGTCGGTTGTTTGATACGACTTGGCAAACTTTGATTAGAGAAAAAGTTAGGTCATTTACTCAACTGAGTCTCCAGAGCGATGATGAATGCTAAGGGTAGCGGAGGCTAAAGACATGATGTTTCCCATGATCGGCATTGCCAGCAGGATTCACCAAGGCCTATCGGCGTATCGCAATTTGTTTTCGCGTCAATCGGCCTTCGAGCATGTGGACCGCTCCTTGCCAATGCGCGGCATCCTACTCGGGTGAATCGATCAGTCCTGGGTGGTCTTGGGGGCGGGGGGCATCGTGGGGCCAAAAGAAGCGACGATCGCTTTCAGTAATGGGGCGATCGTTGATGCTGGCTTCCCGTCGCTGCATCAGACCGTTGCCGTCGAATTCCCAATTCTCGTTGCCATAAGCTCGATACCACTGCCCCGCATCGTCGCGCCATTCGTATTGGAATCGAACAGAGATGCGATTTTCGCCAAAGGCCCACATTTCTTTAATGAGGCGGTAGTCCAATTCTTTATCCCACTTGCGGCGAAGAAACGCGCGAATGGCGTCCCGGCCCTGAAAAATCTCAGATCGGTTGCGCCAGAAGCTATTTTCGGTATAAGCCATTGACACCCGATCCGGGTCGCGGCTGTTCCAGGCGTCTTCTGCCATACGCACTTTTGCGATCGCATTCTCTCGCGTAAAAGGAGGCACTAATTTCTTTACCGATGCAGTCATAAGTCCTACTCCAGAAAAAAGGCTACCGGCCCGACCGCCAGCAGCCATACTTGATTCACTTACTTAACCGAACAGTTGTGATGAGTAAGGTGTTTTAGGCGTTTTGGGCTACCACTTTTTGTAGGGCAGGAACTTGCCACACATGATCACCTTGACGCGATCGCCTTTGGGGTCCTCCTCCTTTTCAACGTCGATAGTGAAATCGATAGCGCTCATGATGCCGTCGCCAAATTTTTCGTGAACCACCGTTTTCACAGGCAGACCGTAAACCTGCATGATCTCGTAGAAACGGTAGATTAAGGGATCGGTTGGGACAACCGGGTCCAGGGATCCCTTCATGGGGCATTCTGTCAACGGTTCAATGAGTGAAGGATCGCCACCAATCGCCTCGATCATTTTGGTCGCCTCTTCTTTGGAAGCACTGGCCTGACGGTAGAACACGGACGCAATCCAAACTTCATCACATCCCACTTTGGCCTCCAAGTCAGCAAACGTAAGACCTGCCGCTTTCTTGGCCGCCAAAAGCTTTTCGGTAATTGCTAGAAGTGACATATTATGATCCTCTTGAAACTTCAAAAACGTGCAGAAAATCTGAAATTCAAACAACGGCTGCCTAGCGACCGCTAATTCTGGCGGCTTCCACGGCTCGGGTCTCCCTAAAGAGATGACTTTCCATCTCAGCCTTGAGGTCGTGATAGGCCGGATGCTGATCCAAGGTCTCGCGGTTGCGGGGACGAGAGAAGGGCACCTCCAGAATTTCGTCAATGTGGGCGGCAGGGCCACGGGTCATCATGACGATGCGATCAGACAGCAGCAGGGCCTCTTCAATGCTGTGAGTAATCATGATGACGGTCTTGCGCTGCTGCTCCCAAATGCGCTCAATTTCGTCCTGTAGAAAGCCACGAGTCAGGGCATCCAGGGCACCAAACGGCTCATCCATAAGCAGAATTTGGGGATCAATGGCCAAGGCTCTGGCAATGCCCACCCGCTGCCGCATCCCGCCTGATAACTCATGGGGATGCTTCTTTTCGGCTCCCGTTAGCCCAACCAGCTGAATGTGCTCCTTAATGGTGCGCTGAATATGCTTAGCAGTCAGCCTGGGATGCACCGTTTGCACCGCGAACTGCAAATTCTCTTCAACCGTCATCCACGGCATCAGCGCATAGTTCTGAAACACCATGCCGCGATCGGGTCCAGGCCCTTTGATGGGCACATCATTGAGCAAGATCTCTCCAGCGGTGGTGGGAGCAAGCCCAGCAATCATGTTCAGCAGCGTCGATTTGCCACAGCCAGAAGGACCAATGATGCTGACAAAGGTGTTCGGCTCGATATCCAAACTAATGTCCTCGATCGCAATAAAGTCGGTAGACGCTTTACCCGAGAGGCGGCTAAAGACATCCTTCTTGCCGTGGAAAACCTTAGTGACGTTGCGGACCGATAGCTGAGCCGAGGGAGAAAACGTATCCTTCGGAATACCTTGATTCACAGGAGCAACACTCACGACTTGCGACCAAACGCGACAAATTTTTCTAACGCAGCAAACAAGCTGTCTAGAATCAGCCCAACGAGACCGATGATGAAGATAGCAACCAAAATATTCGGGATATAAAGGTTGTTCCACTCATTCCAGATGAAATAGCCCAACCCAGTTCCCAGCAGCATTTCTGCCGCCACAATCACCAGCCACGCAATCCCCATACTGATTCGCAATCCCGAGACAATATTGGGCAGTGCCGCCGGAATGATCACCTTAAAAATGGTCCTCAAGCGAGACGCTCCCAGCGTTTTAGCAACGTCAAGATAGTCTCGATTTACATTTGCCACTCCAAAAGCAGTGTTAATCAAGGTGGGCCAAATGCTGGAAATAAAGATGATAAAAACGCCCGTTTTTTCTGAATCCCTGAACACATAGAGACCGAGAGGCAACCAAGCCAAGGGAGAAATGGGCTTAAGAAGCTGGATATAAGGATTGAAACCCCGTTTGGCAATGGGAGAAATGCCAATCAAGATGCCCAGTGGCACAGCTATCAGGGACGCCAAGGTATAGCCGATCGCCACCCGCCGCAAACTAATCAACAGATTCCAGCCGATGCCCAAATCATTGGGGCCATTGTTGAAAAACGGATGGGTTAGCCACCACCACAGTTCCTCAATGGTTTTAGAGGCTGTGGGAAACCCTTTGGCAAAGATGCCAGCTTTTGCCCCCAACTCCCATAGCAGGAGAAAAGCAACCAAAGAGCCCACAAATAACAAAAAGGCCCGAACGTTTTCGTTGAAATAAAGGGATTCGCGCTCTCCACCATAGAACCGAGTCCCTGTCGATTTACTCACTGCCATGTAGAAACCTCCTCGCGATATGACTAGACGCCATATTCATCGATTTGCTGTTGGACATACGCCTGCGGATCTGCCGGGTCAAACGTATCGAACATCAGTTCTTCAACGCGGTAAATTTCTTCAGGCGGATCTTGACCGAGTTCTTCGGCCAACTCACGAGCCAAGTCAGTTAGGAACACGTCTTTGCCAACCGTGTCATACCCCTCCTCAGGAATGGCTTTAGGCGCTAAGCCATCTCCCTGCAAGTCCCATCGCACGAGCTGAGAGGAAATCCAGTTGGCGAAACTCTGCCAGGGATACGGATCGAAATCGATGCGATCGGGAATGCTCAGGGTATTGCCGTTGCCATCCTCAAAGTTGCCTGTCAGCACGGCCTCAACCACCTCCACAGGCTGATTCAAAAACGCCCGCTCAGAGATAGCTTCGGCAATTTCAACTCGGTTAGCTGGATCGCTGGCGTAACCTGCGGCCTCAATAATGGACTTGTTGAGGGCTCGGAAGGTATTGGGGTTCTCGTTGATCCACTGGTCGCTAGCCGCAAAAGCACAGCAGGGATGCCCCGGCCAAAGATCCTTCGTCAGCATGTGAATAAAGCCAGCGCCTTCATAAACCGCTCGTTGATTGAACGGATCAGGCATGAGATAGGCGTCAATATCGCCAGCCACAAGCTGAGCAATGCTGTCGGGCGGGGGAACAGGACGAATCTGCACATCGACATCGGGGTCAATGCCCCCCGTTGCGAGGTAGTAGCGCAGCAGCAGATTATGCATCGAATAGGGGAACGGCACGCCCATTGTGAAGCCTTTGAAATCGGCAGGACCGTTGATCTGGCCTTTGTACCGCTCGGCCACGGTAATCGCCTGACCGTTGATGTTTTCAATGCTGGCAAGCTTAACGCCGAAGGGCGCTGACCCTAATCCAAGCGTCATCGCAATCGGCATGGGGGCCAACATGTGATAAGCGTCGAGTTCGCCCGCGATCGCCGAATCTCTGACCGCACCCCAACTCGGCATCTTCACCACTTTGGCCGTAAAGCCGTATTTCTCATAAAACCCGAGTGGCTCCGACATAATGATGGGCGTCGCGCAGGTAATCGGAATAAACCCAATTTGGAGTTCTGTCTTCTCCAGACCCTCTGCCGAAACAGGTTCATCGGATATGTCTTCCGTGGCAGCAGGTTCATTACCACCACTAGCACAACCCGCCAGGGTCACCAGAGCGGCACCAACCGCCATATTGCGGAGAAATTCTCGACGCCCTGTCTGACTGCTCCGTACAGCATCCCCAAAGAAGCGCCCCGCTTGGGGACCAAAAGCAGCCGCAAACGCATTATCCAAACCACCGGCCTGCTCACACAGGGCCAAGATCAGCTTTTCCCGTTTTGGATTGTTACGGCCTACACGCTTCAGAAACAGTGCTTTTCGCAATTCATAGGCATTCACAGAGTCAGCTGCCTTGAGCTGATTCTCTTGGTAAAGCCCCATCTTGACCATGTCATCAACCAGTTCTACTGGATCTTGCGGCATCGTCTGCATGAATTCCCAGTGAACCATACTGGAATGCTGCTGCCCGCAAACATTGCATAGGGGCTGGAAGTTAGACAGTTTTCTAGACTCGTAACCAGAACTTTTTAGGTTCTGGAACATCTCTGCTGCCGAAGTCAAAACCATAGCTCTCATCCACCTGAAACAAACTGATAAAACTCCAACACAGCCTCAAAACCATTGAGTCAACCGTCGTGTTGATGAGAACTTTATCAATCCTCTTTGTTCAGGTCATTGGATCATTTTTGGGAAAAAGTAGGATTTTTTTTAGGAATTAACCATTCAAAAAATCCCAGCCAAAAACTGGTCAATCTTGATACAGAACCTTAGAGACCAACCGATTACTCACGCTCAAATCATGTTGCGAAAGCTTAATTCCCATATCGGGATTTGGACTGCTGCCGCCAAATTTGAGGTGATGCACCGTGGAGTTGGCGAAATTGTCGGGTGAAGTAACCAGCATCGACGTAACCCGACAACTCAGCAATTTGTTTGATCGGTTTAAGGGTAGATTTCAGTAACTTTCTGGCCTCAACCATGCGCCGCTCAATAATCCAACGCTTAATACTTTGTCCGGTTTGTTCTTGAACTAAATTAGTCAAATAGGCAGGAGAATAGCCTGCTGCTTGAGCAACATCTTTTAGATTGATTGCTTCGTCAAAATGGGCTTCGATAAACTCAAAAACAGCTGAAAGTTTTGAATGTTCGGGAAATATTGTTCCGGTGTTGACAATTTCTGAAGGGTTCCCTGAAGTTGACTGTAACCTTTGGCTTGAGCGCCCCAACAGTTCATCATGACGCTTGAGACGGGCCGCGATCGCAGTCAAAAACTGTTCCACCGTACAGGGCTTAGTCAAATAGTCATCAGCCCCCAACTCCATCCCTCGTCGAAGGTCGTCCATGGTGATTTTTGCTGTCAAAAAGATGAGTGGAATAGACATCGTTTCCTGACAACGGCGCAAAATTGAAAGTACCGAATATCCATCCATATCTGGCATCATGATGTCGCAGACAACTAAGTCAGGTCGACATGTCTTAGCAAGTTCTATGCCTTCTAAACCATTGCTAGCTCCTCTTGCATAGAATCCTTCAAACTCCAAACATTTCAAAAAAACGTTGCGAGTTTGGGTCTCATCCTCAATGACAAGCACTGTCCTCATGATGAATTTTCAAACCCCTCTTCCAGAGCAGGCTAATTTGACTTTCGAAAAAAGCAAAGCAACCTTTATTCCTCTGGCTTAAGACTATTCAACAAAACGCTGTATTATCAAAACAATTTGCATTGCAACAAGCTGCTACTGGCTTACTTTGAGTCGTTCGCTGCGCGATGAAAACACGAACTGATGAATAACTGCTGCCAATATTTATTTTTAGTAAGCCTTAAGAGACAGTTATGGAGTGTCGTAAATTACATTTTTCAGAAGAATACTGGCGTGAATCCGGTTCTTCTTGTTGGCATTTTGCTGATAGCTTTCTTTAAATTCGACCTATTAGTTACGGTTTTGCCATGACCCATTTTTACTGGGTGTCAAGTTCTGACGACGCGCTAGTTCCGTCTTCTCAGCAGCCTGTAGCCCAAGCTCTGGAACAGCTACGCCGACAGCAGCAACTCATTCTGAACGCTGTGGGAGAAGGCGTTTATGGGCTGGATTTAGAAGGCAAGGTCACATTTGTGAATCCAGCCGCCGCCGCCATGATTGACTGGCCGATTGAAGAACTAATTGGCAAATCGATGCACGTAGTGCTGCACCATTCCCATGCTGACGGCAGTCTCTACCGTCGAGAAGATTGTCCAATCTATGCAGCATTTCAGGATGGCAGTACCCGACGGGTCACCAATGAAGTCTTCTGGCGCAAAGACGGCAGCAGCTTTCCAGTTGAATACATCAGCACCCCAATGCGAGATGAAGACGGCAATCTCATCGGCGCAGTGGTTACGTTTCAGGACATCACGAAGCGACGATGGGCAGAGGAGGTCTTGCAGCGAACGAATGAAGAACTAGAGCAAAAAGTTCAAGAGCGCACCGCAAAACTTCGCGAGGCCAACCAACAGTTGCAGAAGTTGAATGACATGCGATCGCGCTTTGTTTCGATGGTCTGCCACGAATTCCGCAATCCCCTCAACAACATTGCTCTATCAGTCACCTCGCTGAATCGCTACGATACTAAGCTCAGTCTCGAAGAGAAAGTCGATTATCTGATTGCCATTAAAGAGAATGTCGAACGCATGGCTCAGATGATTGACGACATTTTAGTCATCGGCAAAATCGAGGCTAAAGTTTTGGAAATCAACCCGAGATCGCTCGACCTCCTTCATTTTTGCCAAGTACTGCTGACGGAACGAGAGTATCAAAGGGCCTCTGCCCCGATTCAACTCCTCTGTCGTAGTCGCCAGATGATCGTAAGCTGCGACGAACGACTACTGCGCTCCATCATCAGCAATTTATTGTCTAACGCAATTCGATATACGCCCACCCACAATGCCATTCGGCTGAAGCTAGCAAAACGCCAGCAGCAGATCATCATTCAAGTTCAAGACGAAGGGATGGGCATTCCTAGGGAAGACAAGCGTTATCTCTTTGAACCGTTTCATCGAGGGCGAAATGTCAGCAACATTCCGGGGACAGGGCTGGGTCTGAGTATTGTCAAGCAGTTCGTAGAGCTTCAGCGTGGCACCATTGACGTGAGCAGCAAGGTGGGCAAGGGAACCACATTTACTATCCGACTGCCAATCAACTCCCGACAACAAGACTAGTGCCGCTACGCGGAATTCAAAATGCAAAATTTTAGAATTCAAAATTAAGGTCGGTTTGCCTTCTGGCAGAGTAGTCCAACTTTAGCAAGGGAAAAGTAGTGACGGCTATAACGTCTAGCGATCGAGCAACGCAGACAATCGCCTCCCCTATCTATAAGACTTAGGCGCATCGAACTCACTGCTTTGAAGATGGATGCTGCCTTCTGCCAGCTCACTTATGCTTAAGACTTTGTGTGAAAAGCAAGAACCCGCCAAAACCCTTGCCATTATTATCTCGGAGACAAAAATAGGTTCTCTACCGCTTTTACCGCCTCATCAATCAGTGGATTTACATAGTGAGACATCACGCAAAGCTGTGTGATGTCTTTACATAATTTTTATTTATGTTTCTAAACAGAACTTCCAAAACTAAACTTATTGGATCGCTGATAGTATTCTTAAGGCATAGGGTAATGCAGGATACCCACAATCCAGTTCTGGAACCCGTTTGAGGCACACGATGTCTGTGGGTCGCTGGAATGCTTAATTGAAGTGCCACCTGCTTCGGGGCTAGATAACAGTCTTCGACACAAGCAGCCGATGGATTATCCGCGTTGCAGCGCAACGGGGATAATGTGGTGTCGTTACGAAACCTCACAGGAAGGGAGATATGTCTTACTCGCAGACGACGACTCAGTCAAAATCTGGATATCAGGCCGGGGTCAAAGATTACAAACTGACCTATTACACTCCGGACTACACTCCAAAGGATACCGATATCTTGGCAGCGTTCCGGATGACACCGCAGCCCGGTGTGCCTCCTGAGGAATGTGCCGCCGCAGTTGCCGCAGAATCCTCTACTGGTACTTGGACAACGGTATGGACGGACTTGTTGACCGATCTGGATCGCTACAAGGGCCGCTGCTACGACCTTGAGCCTGTTCCTGGTGAGGATAACCAGTACATTGCTTACGTCGCTTATCCTCTGGATTTGTTTGAGGAAGGCTCCGTCACCAATATGCTGACGTCTATCGTCGGTAACGTATTTGGCTTTAAGGCACTACGCGCACTGCGTTTGGAAGACTTACGGATTCCCGTTGCTTATCTAAAGACCTTCCAAGGACCACCTCACGGCATTACCGTTGAGCGCGATCGCCTCAACAAATACGGTCGTCCACTACTGGGCTGTACGATTAAGCCTAAGCTTGGCCTATCTGCGAAGAACTATGGTCGTGCAGTCTATGAGTGTCTGCGCGGTGGTTTGGACTTCACGAAGGATGACGAGAACATTAACTCTCAGCCTTTCCAGCGCTGGCGCGATCGCTTCTTGTTCGTCGCTGACGCGATTCACAAGTCTCAGGCAGAGACAGGTGAAATCAAAGGTCACTACTTGAATGTGACAGCTGCTACCTGCGAAGAAATGCTGAAGCGGGCCGAGTACGCTAAAGAGCTCGACATGCCTATTGTCATGCATGACTTCCTCACCGGTGGCTTTACTGCTAATACGACGTTGGCTCACTGGTGCCGCGACAATGGCGTATTGCTGCACATTCACCGAGCAATGCACGCAGTTATCGACCGTCAACGCAACCACGGTATGCACTTCCGCGTATTGGCGAAGTGTTTGCGGCTGTCGGGTGGTGACCACATTCACACCGGCACCGTTGTAGGTAAGCTAGAAGGCGATCGCGAAAGTACCCTCGGCTTTATCGACTTGCTGCGTGAAAATTACATCGAGCAAGACAAGTCTCGCGGTGTTTACTTCACTCAAGACTGGGCTTCCATGGGCGGCGTTATGGCTGTGGCTTCCGGCGGTATCCACGTTTGGCACATGCCCGCTCTGGTGGAAATCTTTGGTGATGACTCCGTACTCCAGTTTGGTGGTGGTACATTGGGTCACCCCTGGGGTAACGCACCTGGCGCCACCGCGAACCGGGTTGCTTTGGAAGCGTGCGTTCAAGCTCGTAACGAAGGTCGCAACTTGGCTCGCGAAGGCGGAGACATCATTCGTGAAGCCGCGAAATGGTCTCCTGAATTGGCCGCAGCTTGCGAACTTTGGAAGGAAATCAAGTTCGAATTCGAGACGATGGACAAGCTCTAAGGCTATTTTTCGGGAGGGGTTACGGCTTCTCCCGATGCCTGGGTGCTTTAGTTGCCTGAAGAATCTGCAACCAAGAACACCAATTGGTTTTAGGGTATCGGGTTCAATGGAGCAAATTTAGGTATTTCCGTCAGGGAAGTACTCAACTCGCGGCACATTGTACGTAATGGACATCAAGCAGATAGCCAAAGATACGGGCAAAACGCTGACTAGCTATTTGACGTATCAGGCTGTGCGGGTAGTTATGCACCAACTCCGAGAACTTGACCCTCCGTGTGGCTACTGGTTCAACGCATTTGCCACGAGCCATGACTTGCAGAATGGAGAAGCCTTCATTGCTGCGCTTCTGGAGGAGAGATCTGATCTAGCGATTCGAGTCATGACAGTGCGACAGCATTTGGCGGATGAAATTGCTGAATATCTCCCTGAAATGCTGACTACGGGTATGCAACAGGCGAACATGGAGCACCGACGGACCCATCTCGAACGAATCACCCAAATTTCGAGTACCGATCTTGTTGGTGAATCGGAATCTTCTCAAGACCTTGAGTCAAAAGGCGATCAGTCGAGTTGAGCAGTGTCAAACCGCACTGACTTAATTGTGACCTTCCAGCTCAAAGTTCTCTAATAATCACTAGAAATTCTGTTGAGGAAATCATGAAGACTTTACCTAAAGAGCGTCGTTATGAAACGATGTCTTATCTGCCCCCTCTCACGGACGCGCAGATTGAAAAGCAGATCGCATACATCTTGAAAATGGGCTTCATTCCTGCGATTGAGTTCAACGAGGACTCTAATCCTGAAGCTTATTACTGGACTATGTGGAAGTTGCCTCTGTTTAATGCGAACTCCACTCAGGAAGTGCTGAGCGAAATCCAAGCTTGTCGCTCTGAATATCCCAACTGCTTTATTCGAGTTGTTGGTTTTGACAACGTTAAGCAGTGTCAGATTCTGAGCTTCATCGTTCACAAACCCGGTGCTAACACTTATCGCTACTAGAGTAATCGAACAGTCAATTCAATGATTTGGGAGGGGGCGATCGCCCCCTCTTTTTTGTGCCATCCCTACTGTCTATGACGGATTTCCATTCCTGGCAATTGACCAACAATCGCTCACAATTAAAATATCACCTCTGATAACTGAGATTTTGCGAATGCCCGTAACAGATTTTCCTCAAACTGCTGAATCCTTTAACGGCAAAGGCTGTGCGCTCTGTGAGCAAAGCCAGTTTAACGCCGCACTCTCTGCCTTCGAACAAGCTCTGAACCTAGCTCCTGATTACTGCACGGCCTGGAACAATAAAGGAAATGCTTTGTGTGGTTTAGGCCGCTCTGCCGAAGCACTTTCTGCCTACGACAAAGCCATCGCACTTAATCCTCACTATCATCAAGCTCATTTCAACCGTGGCAAACTCCTTGCTGAAATGGGTGCCTATGGCAATGCGCTGGCAGCCTATGAGCAGGCGATCGCCCTTAAACCAGAACCCCACTATCTTCATGCTCGCGAAGATATTTGGCTGAAGAACAAGCTCTTCGCAGACAGTAGAATGATTTGAGCGATAGCCCCAAACCATCTTCCCTGCCCTTTTATGTTCCTTTGGCAAATGTCGTAAGCTGTTAGACAAAATACGGCCAAACCGCCATGACAAAAACACCGCTCCATCAATGCATCACTATTCCTAGTGGCGTCCTGCGGGGAATTCATCACATTGCCTTGAACGTAAAAGATATGGCAGCGTCTCGCCATTTCTATGGCAACGTTCTTGGACTGCATGAACTGCGTGGTGAAGAGGTTCCTGAAACACTCAAACAATTAGTCGCTGACGGCAAAGTTGCAAATTTTCGGACCCCTGACGGCACGATTCTAGATCTGTTTGGAGAACCGGACTTATATCCCCCCAGCGATGACCCGACCCAGCAATTTACTCGCGCCAATCATTTTGCCTTTGATATTGCTGCAGATCTCTTCGATCAGGCTGTTACCACACTTAAGCAATCAGGCATCCAGATTGATCACGGTCCTGTCAGTCGTCCGACAGGCCGAGGAATCTACTTCTATGACCCTGACGGATTTTTATTAGAAATTCGCTGTGATCCGGCCTAGCGCAACAGCAACAGATGAATTGCTATTGGGATTTTATCGATAGGACTGCCTCAAAATTCAATCGCCATCAGAGAAATACCTGAAATTTCCTGATTTTTTCCCTATGGCAGGTAAAGAGTGCCGTTGGCTTTAATCAAGCTAGCCTCATTGCAAAGCTCTACCTCAGGTTTAACTATGGATTTCCTGATTGCCCCGCTATTCATGCTGGTTCTTCTGATGATCGCAGGCTCCTCATCCGATTCAAAGAGCAGTACCCAGCAGAACTCTTCCTCCTCGAAAGAAGAGAATGAGTCTACCATCAGCTTTCAGATCTCCACAAAAGATGCAGAAGCGATCGTAGAACAGTTCGTTAAATCTGATAAGAACAAGTAATTTAAGAGACATGATGTCTCTTAACGCTTACCGCTCTGAATGCTGCTAACGCTTTGTCGAAGCTAGAAATATAGTTTTTATCATCCAACTTACAAAACCAAGCCTGGCAGACCACTAACACCGCTACGCAGAATTCAAAATTCAAAATTCAGAATACTCTGCGAGAAGAGCAAAGCTCTACAAAACTAAGGCAGATAGGCTTTCCCAATGTTTTGAATGACGAGCCATTTCTGCCGTAGTGGACTAGGGGGTGTATGGTCTGATTCCAGGCGGCAGATTCCCCATTGCCCCTTGAAAGGGGGTCTACCCATAGGCTGGCTTAGACTTGGGGAGTCGACCGTCTGGATATTCATCTACGAGCTACTAAAACTGTTCCGCCGTTTCGATAGCATCTTTGTCCAGGTTTTCGCGGCGGAGACGGTCAAAGTCAATCTTGCCATCTTCCTTCTCCAGATTCTCGTTGCGAAGCTGGTCACGGTTTACGGCATCCTTGTCCAAGTTTTCGCGGCGGAGACGGTCAAAGTCAATCTTGCCGTCTTCCTTCTCTAGATTCTCGTTGCGAAGCTGGTCACGGTTCACAGCATCCTTGTCCAAGTTTTCGCGGCGGAGACGGTCAAAGTCAATCTTGCCGTCTTCAGCTGCTTGGGAGGGCAGGGTTGTACTTACCATTAAGGTCGCTGTAGTGAGTAATGAAATTACCAAACCTTTCATAAGAGTCTCCTTTTATCTGTCAGAGGTCATTGGATAACGCCAGAAGCAAATACGCCTGACGTCCATGAGCATTACCCTAAGCAGCAAAAGAGAAAAAGCCGTGCAGCAATGGGGAAGCGATCGGGAAAACTGGTGAAAGGAGGAGGTCGACAGATCAAAGGACACAAGAGCCGTGATTCGTAACATTAAAGCTTTAGTCACCCAGTCTTATGCACCAAAAGCATCCGGGTGCTTGGCCCATAGCCAGATGGCTCGCCGTCTTGTTCTAACCGAATTGGCGACGACTATAATCGCATTTTCTTGAGTAACGGCTTAATGAACGAGCGGATGCAATCGACTTAGGGCTAGCCTAAGAATGGGTGGCTAGCAGGTGAATAGAAATGACTGGTCTTGGAGATATTTTTTTTCGGGCAAACGATCGCTGCCGTCAAAAGGCTTACCAACGTTGGCATCGAGGTCAACGCAAACAACAGATTTTGCGATCGCAAATTGGATTTACAGCCTTGTCTAGCTCGCGCCCAGCAGCGTGCATCGGCTGCGCGAACTATCATGGCCACGCCTATGGCTTACAGCGAGAGCAGCGCGTCACGCTAGTTTGCGGAATTCATCCTTACGGCTGGCACACAAACTTATCCTGTCCAGACTGGCGAGCCGAGCCTGCAGAAAACGCAACCTCATCGTAACGTAGCGCCAGTTCGGGTCAACCCGTTACTTTCTCCTCCAGGGCTATCGTTCCACACAAATTGCTCTACGGATGACATATCAAAGGTTTCACAAACCGGGTGTAGAAGAGTAAAGGAGTTGAACCGACAGACAAGCCCAAAGCTTGAGAAGACTCAACGGAATTGGCAACGGCTATACATCCTCGTACACAAAAACGAATAAGCCCCCCGTACCTAAGGTACGGGGGGCGGTTTTTCATAGGGAGTAAGGCATAACCGAACAAGTGAAAGCGTCCTATGTGGACATTACTAAGATGCCTGAGATATCCGAGAAAGGAAAGCGAAAAGCTACTAGATTTATCGAACACTAGAAAACTCCTCAACTTCAGTAAACTCCCTGTAAAGTGTGCTGATCTTGCTTTCAGATCGTCCTACCCTATGCGGTTATCACTGTAAATGTTGTTGAATTACTGCAAAACCGCAAAGTGTGAGCGCGCTCACGCTTTGTTTTCTCCGGTTCTTCCCGTTTGCTTTCTATTCTCCAATCATCAGTTGAATTCGATGGCTCACGTTTTCTTGGCGGCTTAGAAAGTCCAATCAAGTCACTTGAGATCATCGCACCCGACACCTAATCACTTACACAGGAGTCCCATCATGCAACTCTCTTTTCTCGGCCAACCTTATGAAGCTTCTTTGCCCACTGTTGAAGCGACTGAAACCAGCGAAACCGCGACCTTTCTGGGTCAGCGCTATGCCCGCAAGCAGTTCAACATAAGCCAACGGCAGCAGTCAGCGATAGAACTAACCTATCGCGGTATTCACTACAACCGATAAAGTTCGGCATCCTTTCCTCTTAGATTTCAGGTAAAACAGCAATCTCCGTTCCCCTTGCCGCATGGTGAGGGGTTTTTTGTTTATTTCGCTTCCATCCAGTTGGGGCCTGCACTGGCTTCGACCACTAAGGGCACTTTCAGCTGAACAGCTGACTCCATCGTGTCAGTAATTTTTGTGTTTAACTCGTCCCATTCGTCCGGCGGCACTTCAAAGACAAGTTCATCGTGGACCTGCAACAGTAATCGAGTCTGATAGTCCTGCAGCAGTTCATGCAGGTGAATCATGGCGACCTTAATAATATCGGCGCTGGAGCCTTGAATGGGGGCGTTGGCTGCCGCCCGAAGCAGTCCCGCATCGTAGCCATTAATGCGCTTCAGCTTATCGAGTTCGATCGCTTCGGGGTCGCTATCCTGAAGTCCCCGTAGCTGACTGCTGGTAAAGTTGAAATAACGGCGGCGGCCCATCAAGGTCTTTACATAGCCGTGGGCGATCGCCTCTCGCTGCATTTGTTGCAGGTATTCAAAGACATTAGGGTAGCGATCGTAGTAGCGATCAATAAAAGTCTTGGCCTCACTACGGCTGACGTTGGCCTCCCGCGCAAATCGAGTCGCACCCATCCCATAAATGACGCCGAAGTTGATAACCTTACCTAACTGCCGTTCTTCCGATGAAATCTCATCCTTTTCAAAGAGCAGGCGAGCCGTCAGGGCATGAACGTCTTCGCGGTTATTGTAGGCCTCAACGAGAACAGGTTCCCCACTTAAGTGCGCTAAAATTCTTAGCTCAATCTGAGAATAGTCGGCAGAAACCAGCTTCCAACCCAATTCCGGCACAAAGGCAGCGCGAATCTGGCGGCTGAATGCGGTGCGAATAGGAATATTTTGCAAATTGGGGTTGGATGAAGAAAGACGCCCCGTCGCAGTGATGGCCTGGTTGAAATCCGTGTGAACCCGATGGCTGTCCTGCCGCACCAATTCTGGTAGGGCATCCACGTAAGTGGACTTGAGTTTGGACAGAGTGCGGTTTTCGACAATGAGGTCCACTACCGGATGATCGCCTTGTAGCTTCTCCAGCGTAGCCGCATCGGTAGAATAGCCCCCGGACTTGTTCTTACGCGATTTTCGTTTGTCCAAGCCCAGCTTTTCAAACAGCAGCGTGCTTAACTGCTTGGGTGATCCGAGATTAAAGGTTTCACCTGCCAACTCATAGGCCTGCTCCTCAATTTTTTTAAGGTCAGTTTCCAGTTGCCGCGAAAAGTTGGCAAGGTAGTCAGAGTCAATGCGGACCCCTTCATACTCCATTTCGGCAAGCACCGGTTCCAGAGGCAGCTCAACATCCGTGAAAAGCCTTTCTAGATCGGGATAGTCGGCCAATTCTGATTTCAGAAGAGGTGTGAGGCGATAAGTGGTATGGACATCACCACCGCAGTAGTCTGCCACATCAGCAATCGGCAGGTCAGCAATACTCTTACCCTTAGGCACCAAGTCGGTGTAGCTCTGGGCAGTGACATTGAGGTAGCGCAACGCCAAGTCGCTAAGATTATGGTTAGTTTCAGGATTGAGGACATAGCTTGCCAACATCGTGTCAAAAACGACGCCAGCGAGGGTGATGCCCTGAGATCGCAACACGAGGCGATCGTATTTAGCATTTTGCAGCACCTTAGGATAGTCAGCGCTCTCCAAAATTGGCCGCAGGGCATCTAGCACCATCTGAGTCCCCAGCTGATCCCCTGCCTTGTGCCCCATAGGAATATAAGCCAGATCAGACAGTCCCTCTCCCCAACAGCAGCCAATGCCAACCAATTCTGCATCCCGAGGCGTGAGAGAGGTCGTCTCGGTATCCCAGGCAACAGGATTGGCCGGGTCGGTCTTTTCCCCCAGCAGATCCAACAGTTCGTACAAATCAGCTTCTTGGGTGATGATCCGAGGAACAATTTCGACAGGCTTCATCCGCTGCGCCTGATCCGTTTCCTCGGCTGAGAAAAAGGCCAGGTCTGGATCTTCGAAAAACGCCTCTTTGGACGCTTTGGCCTCTTTCGCAACGGGTGCTTCTCCCCCCAATGATCCTTTGATGTAGGGCAAGCGGTTAATGAACTGCTGAAACTCCAATCGCTTCAGCTTCTCAGTCACAGCCTCATCATCAAAGCCTTTAAGCTGACAAGTTCCCAGATGAGCCTCTAATTCCACATCGGTAACAATTTGAGCCATGAAACGAGAATGATAGGCGTTCTCTTTGCCTTCCGTCAGCTTTTTCTGAGTGGCTCCCTTAATGTTGGCCAAGTCGGCGTAAATAGCATCCAAGTTGCCATACTGGTTCAATAATTTCGCTGCCGTTTTGGCACCAATGCCTTTCACACCAGGGATGTTGTCCGAGGTGTCGCCACACAATGCTTTGTAATCCACGACTTGGGACGGCAAAATATCGAGCTTGTCTTTGACCTGCTCTGCCTGAAATTCTCGTGCTCCAGACTTACCTGGTCCTTTAGCAAAAATACTGCTGAGATAAAGGACTGACACCAACTCCTTATCTTCATCAATCAGCTGAAAGAGATCTTGGTCACCACTCAGGATTTTGACCCGATAGCCCTCCGCCTTACCCAAAGTTGCCAGCGTGCCGATGACGTCATCAGCCTCGTATCCTGGCGCCGTCACCACGCAAAGCCCCATGGCGCAGAGTAGGTCTTTCAAATTCTCTACGTCTTCTCGAAAATCTTCAGGGGCCTCGGGACGACCCGCTTTGTAATCATCTGCTTCCTCATGGCGAAAGGTCGGCTGATCAAGATCAAAGGCAACGGCGGCATACTGCGGCTTCTCGGCCTCCATGGTATCTAGCAGTGATTTCAAAAAGCCGTAGCAAACGCTGGTGGGAATCCCCGTCGAGGTTCGCAGACCACCTTCAGCTCCTTTGGTATGAGCATAGTAGGAACGGAAGGCCAGAGAGTGCCCATCAACGAGCATCAGTAGGGGAATTTGGTCAGCCACAGGTGGTTCTCAATTCTTAGAAGGTGGAGCGCGATCGCGCAGTCTATTTAGCCTATTGTATAGCCGTCACAAATTCCGTTAGGACAAGACGGCGAGCTATCTGGCTATGCGCTCAGCACCCGGATGCTACTGGATACACTAACCTAAGCAATTTTAGATTTGTGGATCAGAAAGCCTTTAGCATCGTCCTATATGGCTTCAGAAAAACTCAACGGTTGCCGACCCCGATACAATAGGAGCACAATTCGGTAAAGACTATACCGCTTTGATTGTTAGCTCTACTAATAGGGACACTGCAACTCGCAGTTTCAATCCAAAATTGTCAATCGAAATACATCATGACCCAACGTGCTGATCTACGTGTGCGATGGACAACAGCTGACCTCGCTCTGCTCCCTGAGAGCAGTAATCGCTATGAAATTATTGACGGAGACCTGCTCGTGACCAGAGCGCCGCACTGGGGTCATCAAAAAGCCTGTGGCAATACCTATGCAGAACTAAGAAACTGGTCAATCACAACAGATTTGGGTGAGGCGGTCGCGACTCCTGGCATCATTTTTAGTGACGCAGATAATGTCATTCCTGATGTCGTGTGGATTAGCAAAAAGCGTCTTATAGCCTCTTTGGATGACGCTGGACATTTGACAGCTGCCCCAGAACTGGTGGTGGAAGTCCTGTCTCCGGGAAACGACAATGAGCAGCGCGATCGCACAACTAAACCAAAGCTCTATGCCAATCGAGGCGTCCAGGAATATTGGATTCTGGATTGGCGTTTGCAGCAGCTTGAAGTTTATCGACGTCAGGCAGGACTGCTTCAACTTGTGAGTACTCTGTTCCCCGGCGATACATTGACTTCGCCGTTGCTACCCAATTTTGCCTGTGACATAGAGCGCTTGTTTTTATAACCCATGCAAAAGCCATTCCGAAAGCCACAAGAGGATTGTTGAGAAACACTTTTGAAGCTTATTCAGGAAGTTGGTCGGGGTCAATACCTTGCGATCGCAGATATTCTGCCAAACGATCAGCGCGTGCTCGTTCTTGCTCCGCTCGTTCCTGCTCCCGCTCTGCCCGTTCTTGCTCCCGCTCCGCTCGTTCTTGCTCCCGCTCCGCTCGTTCTTGTGCTTGAGAAGCGTGTTCGTCTCCTGTTAGCAAAATGTTGCCTTCGGCATCTCGCCAACGTAACCAAGTTGTTTGGCGCCCCTCAAAGTCGCCTTCCCAGATAACAAGCCCTAGATTCACCTGCTCTAGCCAAGCGTCCGACAGTTCGCTGTATTGCCTACCGCGTAGTTCAAACAGGCGCAAAGGGCGATCGCTCAGCTGCAAACTGGGATCATAGACGACGTAATAGCTAACCCGAATTTGTTCATAGATAGCACGTTTATCGGTTAGTTCGTTACCAGCTTTATTGGAAACAATTTCAATCGCGATTTCCGGTGCCTTGCCAAAGTTCCAGACCATATAGCAGCGATTCTGCTTATCCCACCAGTTCTCAGGCACTTGAACATCGAAACTGACAAACACATCCGGCACGATTGGGGGCAGGTTGGGCGAATGGTAAATACCAACATTGGCCTCCCCAAGAAATATTGAGCCTGACAATCCGCTGTAAAGAGAACTGACTAAGAGGCGTTGCTGTTTAGCAGATGCAAAATTATCCACTGGGGTGTCGTCCTCAGTGACTAGCTGACTCACGTCTGGAGCCGTAACTTCAACTTCTTCTTGAACGGCAACCCGGTCAACCATGACAGCCCTCCGATGGGACAGAAGTGGTTCTATTGTACTTGAGAGTGCTTCGACTGAGGAAACCTTTTAACGAGAGCTGCTCGCCATGAGTTGACTCTCAAGTTCCTGACGGAGACGGGAAACAGTAGATTCGGAGTCGATTTGCTTCAAAATGTCCTTCATGACGGCTTTAACGCCATTAGGTCCCCAGGTGCAGCCCTGTTCTAAGTAGACTTGCGCGGCTTTACCCACAGCATAGGTACCATAACCAGATGCACCTGCCTGAGCCGCCATGACGCTGATCAAAGCAGAAAAGCCTCCCGCACTATCGAAGGCGCTCCAAATTGCGGCAGCGCCTTTACCGGTGCCCAGAAGCAGACCGGTACCCACTTCACTAAGGAGGAGGGTACCAGAACTTTTAGCGATCGCCTGCCACAGTTTCCGGGCTTCATGCTGGGTAATCGGTAAGCCATAAAGCTTCGCTAGGGAACGAATCATCACCAGGTCTGTCAAGAAGCCCCCCGCTAAATCGAGCACCGCAATGGGATTCAGCGCGACAGCGAGAGCCTTGTATTTAGCGAATTTCCAGATCAGCTCTTCGGCCTCTTCGCGATGGAGCGCGATCGCTCTTCGAGCAATGTCGGTCTCCAGCGTATCCGCTTCTCGCAGCGCATTCAAAGCAATGAGAGCCGTTCCATCCTGGCGGGCAATAGTCAATAAAGCGTGTTTCAAATCATCAATTTGCGGCGGCAGCTTCTCCCATTCATGGGTAATCCGGCCATCAGGCCATTCCACCCGCACCTGCATGGGCATCGGATCCGCCGCGATCATCACAATATCGTCCACAGCCAAAGCAGCATTGGGTTGACGGCTACCAGAAGCACGCCACAGCTGGGTTAGCACATCGTAAATTGCCTGCTGATCGGTGTCGGGATAGAGGTCAATTTTGTTGAACACCAGCAGCAAGGGTTTCCGGGCCTCCTGCAATGTGGTGAGCGCATCGTACTCCGTTCGAGTGATGTCTCCGGCCACGACAAACAGGATCAAGTCGGCTTGGTGAGCCACCTCCTGCGCCATTGAACTCCGAACTTCACCATCCACTTCGTCCAGACCAGGAGTATCAATTAGCTCAATTTGGGGCAGTTCGTCGAGGTCATGTACGGCATCAATAGAGGGTTGCCAGTACACTGATCGCGGCCAGCGAGTAACACCATGAAGCGGTCCCGTCGGCAGCACATTTTCCCCCAACAGCGCATTGATAACCGCCGACTTGCCCCGACTCACCAGGCCAAAGACAGCCATTCTTAAAACCGGTTTGGCCAAACGAGCATCAAGGGCACTTAACGCATTGACACCGTCCTGAACTGCAACCTTCTGACCGTGTTTATTCTCATTCTGCAAAGGCTTCTGGAGCGTGGGCGTATAGCGATGCACAGTCTGCTGCAAGACTTGACGCACACGCTGAAACCGAATTTTTGCGGGGGTTGGCACGGTAGGGAAATCTCAAAACAGCAAAGGACTATCGGCAAATCTCAAAGGGGTTCTCCAGAAGGCACCGTCTCAGATTGAACAGTCTCAGATTGAATCGTAATCGTCTTCGGGGGATCCTGAGGCAGTTTAACCGCTGGTGCTTCACTGGACGATAAGACCGGTGATGAGGTCGGCGTCAGTTTTTGAATACCCTGCACAACCAGCGTTTGCAAAAACTCCATACGCTGAGTGCGAGGCAAGAGTGCCTGAAGTTTTTGACTAATGGCATCGGCTGATAAAGCCATCTCGGCCTGACCCGATAAAGCCCGCTCTTCAAAATAGGCCATCAGGCTTTCGCCACAGAGTCGCGTTAGATAGGCAGCACTGAATGCCTGTACGCTTCCCCCCACCACAAAGGTTGCTGTGTGGCTCTTCAGAGCAGTCGTCAGCAATTGGCTAGACACTTCGACAATCCCAAGTTTGACCACGATCGCCGCCAACTCCGACGCGATTGTCTTGGCCTGGTCCAACGCTAAGGGTTGTTGATAAACCCGACCCAAATCCATCACGAGCTGTCCATTGATAGCGATCGCAGCCAATAAATCTAGCGAGGGAACTGGACTTGCAAACGCCGTTGCCGCTGCCGTCCACTGCAACTGCTCCACAACTGGCAGTGCCTTCTGATGACGCGCCTGGTTCAAATTGGCCTGAATATCCTGCCGCAGTTGCTGCACCTGCCGCATCACCGTTTGAGCCACTAAATGAGGCACCTCGGTTTCCAGCCAACGATCAACCGTTGAAACAATAGGCGCAACCTCAACTGTCCCCGCTTCAATCCGCTCGGACATCTGACCGTCAGCGTCATAGGTTCGCACCTTAATCGGTTTAGGAGCCGTAGCGATCACCACGCCTGTCACAGCTTGGGGCAGCGATCGCAGCCTCGACTGAATCTGTTCGAAAATAGCTTCCCGGTCTTCCGGCAGAAAGTTGTCCTGTTTATTAAGCGCTACTATCACCCGCTGCCCTGCCGCTGTTAGCAGTCGCAGATCAGCCAAGGCAGATTCCGTTAGGTCTTCTGTAATTAAATAAATGACGGCATCTTGATTGAGCAACAATTCCTGCATCAGCTCAGGATGAGCCGTCTCAGCCGTGAGGGCGATTTCCGTTAGCGTACTGTGTGAATCGTTCTCCGAAGTGGTGGAAGGCTTCAGGTGATGGGCTAAGGATGACTTACCCGAGCGAGGATATCCCGCGATCGCAATTTTCAACTGAGCGCGAGACAAGTCCTGTTGCAAAGCTTGCCGCTGACTGTCAAGAGCGGTAATTATTTCTTCTGCAGAATCAGAACCCAGCGCTTCTAGCTCCTGCTGAAGAACGTCTAAATCAGGCTGAAGTGCAGCGATCGCTGTCTCCACCGTTTCTCGCTCAACGGGCATGGCCGGCTTCAGATCTGGCAGCTTAGTGACTGGACTTTGACGCCGCCACCACCAAACACCGACTCCAGCAGCAATCAAACTCGCTAGGGTCGTACCATCGGTGGCGATGCTTTCCAGACCGCCAACCAGACCTAGACTTGCTGCTAACCCCAACCCACCCACTAGAATTGGGCGCTCAGATAGCAGTTTTCGAACCACGGCCAACCCCCGCAAATGCCACCACACTCACCCCAATACAAATCGAATCGAAACACTTATATTCTAAGGGCTTAACCCAGCTCACTCATTACGGAAAACCAGTCTCCCCTAGAGAAATTACGCAAGGTTACATAAAGTCATTAACCTCTATTGCTGATTCCCTACTTTCAGCTTTCGATAGCCCTATTCCTTTATCCCCCCTCTCCCAATCTTCCGTCCGGACACTCTACAATCATTAAAATCGAGGCGGCAGGCTATGGTTATTGAGTTATGCTTGCCCGTGGTTATATCCAGAAGAATTGGCTATGTATCCTCCGCTTCCTCCCGGCACAGTACTTCAGTCTCGCTACCGAATTCTTAAGTCCCTTGGACAAGGCGGCTTTGGGCGGACTTACCTGGCAGAAGACCAGGGCCGATATCAAGAGCACTGCGCGGTGAAGGAGTTTTCGCCGCCCCATGGGGAAGACGTTTTTTCAAGCAAAGCGACGGAGTTGTTTCAACGAGAAGCCGCCATTCTCTATCAAATTCAGCATCCTCAAATTCCGAAGTTCAGGGCCACCTTCGAGATTGAACGTCGGCTTTTTCTGGTGCAGGATTATGTTGAAGGACCGTCCTATCGAGATTTACTGAATCAGCGTCGATCGCAAAACACGACGTTTTCCGAAGCCGAAGTTCGCCAGTTTTTGCGGCAGATACTGCCTGTGCTAGCTCACATCCATGCGAAAGGCATTATCCACCGAGACATCAGTCCCGACAACATTCTGCTACGAAATCGCGATCGCCTGCCTGTTCTGATTGATTTCGGCGTTGTCAAAGAAGTTGTCACGCGCGTGCAGATGGCAGAGACCACCTATCACGCGACAACCGTCGGCAAACCAGGGTACGCTCCTAGCGAACAAATGCAGTCAGGACGGGCCTATCCCAGTAGTGATCTATATTCCTTGGCGGTGACCGCGATCGTGCTGCTAACAGGCCGAGAACCCCAGGACATTTTTGATGATGTGAACCTAACGTGGTCTTGGCAACAGTACACCAGCATTAGCCCCGGTTTGGCACAGGTATTAAGTAAAGCCACTAACTATCGACCCGGCGATCGCTATCAGTCTGTCAGCGAAATGGCACAGGCGTTAGGCGCAGCAGGCAACCTTGCTTCTCCCGTGATGCCCCCCATTGCCTATCCTCAGCAGCCCTCTCCACAACCTGCGCCACCGTCCTCGCAAATGCGCACAGTTGCCGTTGGGCGCCCCCCTCAGTCGACCACAATGGTCGGACCCGAGGCTCCCAGAACGTCCCGCTTGCCGACTCCCTCCGTATTAGACGACAATGACAGCTCCGTTTGGGAAAATCCGTTTGCTATAGGCGCATTGGCACTGATACTAGCCCTAGTTGCTGGACTAGGCGGATGGGGCATTGTGAATGCCCTGAATCGTGGTCCGGCTCGCGATCCAGCAGCTGAGACACCCACGATTGAGATTGAGCCAGAACGACCGGTCATCACACCCTCGCCTGAACCGGAAACAACGCCTGAACCTGTCGAGCCGGAACCCGTTGAATACAATCAGACACTGGGCATTCGGGCTGGAGAATCGACCACAGTTGAAGGCACCTTGCAGGACAACGAGACGGTCAATTATGTATTGGAGGGTCGCGAAGGCGAAACGCTCACGGCTCAGCTAGAGGGTGAAGGCGTTTTGATGACTGTTTTAGCCCCCAATGGCAATCCGCCTGATGCTCGCTCCAGACGAGTTTTAGGGTGGACTGGACCCCTAGAATTCACTGGGCAATACACGCTTCAACTCAGTCCTGTAGAAGGTGTTGAGCAGAGCAATTATTCCCTGGAAGTGGCTCTTGCCCCAGATGAAGCCTCAGATGAACCGGATGAATCCGCAATCCCAGACGAAGACGAACCGGAAACCCCAACCGAACCGGAACAGCCGGATGAAACTCCGGATGAACCTATAGAACCCTCGATTGTTTCTGAACAGAGAGTTCGCTTCCCAGAGGGGCAAGACAGCATTCTGGTTGCCAACAGTGCTGGCCCCGGACGGGTACGTCGGTACGTCGTCAATCTGCAAGCAGGGCAGGTTCTCTCGGTAGAAATCTCAAACTCAACTGGACCCACCACTTTCAGCGTTTTGCTCCCCACTGACGATCCGCTAGCGTCGTCCGTTCAGCTTTGGGAAGAAGCCGTCCCTGTTGGCGGAGACTATGCCATTGATGTGATCGCTTCTGAAGATTCTGAATTCACGTTGAGATTTGGAGTTCAGTAAGCATGGTCCACTGTGTCAAAAATGCTCTGTTCATTACGGGTAGCGATACAGAGATTGGCAAGACTGTGATAACAACAGCGCTGGTTGCTTATTGGCAGCGTCATTATGCTAAACAGGCTTTGGGGTTGATGAAACTCGTGCAGTCGGGAGTAGGGGATTTCGAGCAGTACACTCGGCTATTTGACCTCAATCAGGCCCCTGAAGCGATCGCCCCTCAACGTTTCACAGCTCCCCTAGCCCCGCCTTTGGCAGCCGCTCAAGAAGGCAAGACGGTCGATCTCACCATTGTCTGGAATGCCCTTAGTCAGCTTTTAGAAGAGCGGCAGTTCGTATTCATTGAAGCGTTGGGCGGTCTTGGCTCACCAGTGACCGATGAATGGACCGTGGCTGACGTGGCAGCAGCATGGCGACTGCCCATTGTTATCGTAGTACCCATAAAGCTAGGGGCGATCGCTCAATCAGTTGCCAACGCAGCGCTTGCCAGACAGCATCAGCTCACTATCCGAGGCATTATTCTCAATTGCACATCACCTCTGACGCCTGAGCAACAGCAAAACTGGGCACCTGTTGATTTGATTGAACGGCTGACTCAGCTCCCGGTTCTGGGCCATATGCCGTATATGGAAGACCCTGACGATATCGAGGCGATCGCAACTGCAGCCAGCAATTTCTCGTGGCAGCCCTCTTAAACGGTACTTTTTGAGGCGATCGCAGCTCAAAATTTTCGGACTCTAGTACCGCGACGCGGAATTCAAAATGCAAAATACTCTACTCTTCGAGAATGCCAAAGGCGAACGAGAAGAGCAAAGCTCTACAGAATTCAAAAAACTAGGGCAGATAAGCTTTCCCAGTGTTTTAGACGGTGAGCCTCTTCCCGTCTTAGTGTATTAGTACCGCTACGCGGAATTCAAAGTTTAAAATACTCTGCGAGAAGAGCAAAGCTCTACAAAACTAAGGCGGACAAGCTTTCCCAATGTTTTGAATGGTGAGCCTATTTCCACCGTAGTGAACTAGTGAGATGCGATCGCTCCCTTCAACAAGAACCAGCCTACTCTACATGGACAAAGATGGATTTCAGCACTATTTTGAATCAAAAGCGCGAGCTGATTATCGAAAAATGGATCAAGGAAGTCTTTAAGGATAACCAGATTGAGGCAACTCAAGAATTGACGTTTAAGGCAGTGCGCAATAGTTTACCTGAGGTGCTGGAGTCCCTTGCTGCGATGCTGGCGGACGATCAGCAAGAAACATTCCAAACGATTGACCAAGCTAGCTTAAAGCATGGCATTATTCGCGCTGAACAGGGCTTTGAGCCAACGGAAATTGCCCGAGAATATCGCTTATTACGATCAGTCATTTTTTCTGAACTGGAAACTGATTTAGTCCATGCACCTCCTAAAGACATTCTGCGAGCAACCCGGCTGATTGATACGGTAATTGATGAAGCGATCGCTCACTGCTTCGATAGCTATACCCAAAGCCGTATCGAAGAATTTAAAAGCCTAAAAACCCAACTTCAGCTGACCAATCAAGAACTGACTCGCTTGGTCAGAGCAAGCCAAAACGACATTGCGCAATTGACTCACGAGCTAAAGACCCCCCTCACTTCGATTATTGGTTATGCTGATTTCTTTCTAAAGCGACAAAAACAGCAAAGCTCTGAAACTTCCGATATCCACACCGAAAGCATTGAGCGGGTTTTACGAAGCGGACGCTTACTGCTACAGCTGATCAACAATACCCTGGAACTTCAGCAAGGAGACAGACGGGTTAGGCTGAATATCACCTCTGCTGATCCTAAGCAGACGATCCAGTCAGTCATTGAAATTATTGAACCCTTGGTTCGAAAAAAGGGCTTGGAGCTGAACGTGGAGTGCGATCGTGCTCCCCAGCAAATTCAAACTGACCCGCTGCGGCTACAGCAAATTTTGACGAATCTCCTCAGCAATGCTATCCGCTACACCGATAGCGGCTACATCACAATCATCGCTAACACCTCAGAACCTCAGCACTGGTCAATCGTCATTCGTGACAGTGGTATCGGCATCCACCCGGACGATCAAAAACACATCTTCGAACCCTACTTTCGGACACGAAATGCGACCCTCCCCAAAGATGAGCAAGGCACAGGGCTAGGGTTGGCCATCGTGGCTCAGCTCGTAGAGCTGATGCAGGGCAAGATTCTTGTCTCCTCTGAAGTCGGTCAAGGATCAACCTTCACAGTGACCTTTCCCATTGACTATCCTGCAGAGACCTAACATTCCTCACCATTTAATCCCTCACGTAGACAAAGAAAAGGCCCCCCGCGCTTAAGCACGGAGAGCACTCAGGTCAAAGCAAAGTCAGAGAGAACTAGCCGATGATTTCGGGAGCCTCAGTGGTTGCTAAGTCGAGCGGGAAGTTGTGAGCGTTGCGCTCGTGCATCACTTCCATACCCAAGTTCGCACGGTTGATGACGTCAGCCCAAGTTGCAATAACTCGGCCTTGGGAATCCAGTACAGACTGGTTGAAGTTGAAACCGTTCAGGTTGAACGCCATCGTGCTGATGCCGAGAGCGGTGAACCAGATGCCAATCACTGGCCATGCACCCAAGAAGAAGTGCAAGGAACGAGAGTTGTTGAA